>JBIIJD010000163.1:0-3101 GCA_044234105.1 Aureliella sp.
CACGGAAAGACACCCAGGGCTCCCGCACCCACCAACAGCAGTACGAACATCAATGCCCAGCCCTGAGGCAAAAAAGCTGCCGCTGTGGTCATCGCTGCCAGCAGTGAACAGCCCAAATAGACCAGCACTCGGCTCGAGTGTACACTCATGCCTCGACGACAAAGCCACAAGGCAGCCATACCTGCAAGAATACAGCCCACGTCGGTAGCTACGAAATAGGCCGAGTTGAAATAGAGCGCTTGGGCTTCCGAATAATCACGCCCTTGCTGCATGAATTTCGGCAGCCATGCGCGGATCAATTGCCACGAAGTGTTAATGCAAACGACCATAGCAGCCAAAGCCCAAAACCTCCGGTCCATGCCGATCTGTAGTAGCCAAGCCCAGTTTTGCTGACCCGCTGAAGCTCCACTGGTATCGGCTGTTTTAAGGTCTCCAGGTCGTATTAGCACCAGCCACAGGACAGCCCAAAAAACGCCGATCACTCCGATCACGTAAAAGGGCAAACGCCATGCGTCGGGCTGGTCGTTGCCACTGACTAACCCTCGAATCAACAGTGGTGTAATTACCGCTCCGATGGATGCACCGCTCTGTAGCAGGCTATTGCCCATCACTCGGTCCTTACGTGACAACACCGCCTGAGTCACAATCAAGGCGCAGGGCCAATGCCCCGCTTCAAAGAATCCTAGAAAACCTCGGCAAACCATCAGTTCGCAGTAGCCGCGCGACATGCCAGTCATGAAGCCAACCGCTGACCACGCGACCAAAACCGATGGGTACAGCCAGCGAACCGATACGCGATCCGCCAAGTAGCCGAAGAACAACGATCCGCAGGCAAAGGCGATGCCAAACAGGAACTCAAGGTCCCCGTACTGCTCGTTGCTCAACTTGAATTGCTCAGAGATACGAACCGCCAGATTCGAAAGTGTCTGGCGATCCATGTAGTTGATCATCGTGGCCAGCAGAAGTAGTCCACTGACTGACCACTGCCATGTCGCAGATCGATCGTTTGGTTGCATCTAGCGGAGCTTCCTGCTGATGTCGTTGCGTCAGCCTTGTTGGGACGAGTCGCGAAAGCCGCGAGCGAACTGATAGGCTAGTAAGATGCCCAATCCGGGGAAGATAAACGGCAGTAGTTTATCCAGAAGCGATGCTTCGGCAGGCTGCCCAGATTGCTCTGCATACATTTGGCCTGGCTGACTTCCAGGAGCTTCGCCGCTTCGTTCGGCCAATTGCCCCGCGATATCCTGAGTGTCGCTGGGCACGTTGGCTGGGTCGACCACTTCGACAGGTATTTCAGTAGTTGTATCGGACGAAGCGGTCGCGTCGCTAGCAGCATCGGACGACTCGTTCGTTGTGCTAGCGACTTCTGGACTTGTGGCCGGCTGGGCCGTTAACTGCTCGGGCGTGATCGGCCCATAATCGCCGGGCTTGGCCGTCAACGAAGTCACCACATCGCCGCCAAAGATCGCTCCACCCGCAACCAAAGCGGACAAGACGCCGGAAGCCAATCGTCCACCATTGCCTCTATTTTTACCGCCCAGAACGCCGCCAGCAAGACCAGTCAAAATTCCTGTGACGATCGGGAACCACAGTATCGGCTCAGAAGCCGAAGGTCGAGCGAAATGATGGATCATAGTTGCCAGTGCAGCACCAACCACACTACCAATCAGCGACTTCAGCACGTTCATCGTGGGCTCCCAGGAAAGGACGATTAGATTGAACTGGACGAAACGATTAACCCGGACACGGAGTTTCCAAGCAGCTCAGGCAGCAAGCAGTATATCCGTTGGAAAGCTAGCGTCAACGATTAGCTCGAGTTTCCGCTGCGGATAGTAGACTAGCTCTATTGCAATCTCTTGGCTTATGGCAAACTCTATCAATCGCTTCATGAACGGTCGACGTGAGCTTGAAAATTCAGGACCATTGTCCAAGTCGATCATTAGAGTCTTTACGTTGGGGTAGCTCTGCTTGCGGCTTAACAAAAGATCCAGACGGTAAACGCATCGCTTATGGTTCCCAGTCTCCTGCTCAAGATTCAGATTTTTCTGGAACTTTCTCCAAGATTTCAAGCAAAACTTGATCGACGTCCACGCCTTCAGCCTGTGCTTCAAAATTCAGTAGCACTCGGTGTCTTAGGCATGGCAAAAACGTTCGGCGAATGTCCTCGAAGCTCACATTCAATCGTCCATCCAGAAGAGCTCGAACCTTGCTGGCCAAGGCGAGCGATTGAGCGCCGCGCGGACTGCTGCCCCACCGCACGAATTGATTGGTAATGGGCTGAGCGAGTTGCCCTTCGGGGTGTGTGGCCAGTATCAGACGAACGATGTAATCTTGTACGTGTTTGGCTAAGATCACCTCACGCACCAGAGCTTGCCACCGCATGATCTCGTCGCCATCCATGATCTTTTGAGTTTGAACCATTGTGCCGCGAGTCGTGCGCTCGACGATTGTATTGAGTTCCTCGCGAGAACTATAGCCGACCACCAGCTTGAAGAGGAAGCGGTCTAATTGAGCTTCAGGTAGTGGATAGGTGCCCTCCTGTTCAATCGGGTTTTGTGTAGCTAACACAAAGAACGGCTTATCCAAGACATATCGCACACCAGCCACAGTGACCGTGCCCTCTTGCATCGTCTCGAGTAAAGCTGATTGAGTTTTTGGAGTGGCGCGATTGATTTCGTCTGCCAGGCAAATTTGAGTAAAGATCGGTCCGCGTTGAAACTGGAACGACTTAGCGCCCTGATTATTTTCCACGATCATGTTGGTCCCAAGAATATCAGCAGGCATCAGGTCTGGAGTGAACTGAATGCGATTGAAATTCAGGCTGAGCGTTTCGGAAAGCACGCGAACCAACATGGTCTTGCCTAGACCGGGCACCCCTTCCAGCAAGCAGTGTCCACCGACGAAAAGGCTGGTCAGTACCCCATGGACAATTTCGTCGTGTCCGACAATGGTCTTACCTATCTCCTCACGCACCGCACGGTAGCGGTTGCGGAACTGCTCGGCTTGTTGCTGCACCTGCTGGGCGATGTCGTTCATAGTTTACTTTCGTTGTTGAGTTGTCGAGAATAAGAGACGGATGCGACACCAAATTACGGGAGATC
>JBIIJD010000102.1:0-11912 GCA_044234105.1 Aureliella sp.
TGACATCAACGGATGTAGCAGCGGCCGTTTGCTCTTGGACAGTTGCAAGACCACTATGCCGCTGCTACAGCCATTGATATCAATACTAGTTGGTTCGCTGGTATTTTTTTATTGTCCGTTTGCCCTACTTTCTGCCTGAAATCCTGCTGTCGCTCTCTGTTTTTCCGCACCGGCAGCCCATTTGCTCGGACCGCGAACTATGGTTCACGGCACAATTAGGCTTGTTGCCTGCTTGAACGCAATACCGCGCTGCTTATAGCGGTGCAGCCCATATTGGCTGGATTATTCAGGTGAATCGATGTCCCGCGCCCGCAAGAATAGTACTCGACATCAGCGCTCACGACGCGCCGTAGCGGTTTCAGAATTGGCTATCACCTTGCCCATTCTGGTACTGATCGTCCTTGGCACCATCGAAGTTTGCTCAATGATCTTCCTGCAGCAAGGCTTAAGGATTTCAGCTTACGAAGGTGCCCGAGTGGCGCTAGTGCCTGGTTCCGACTCGGGCAATGTGCAAGCGGCTTGTCAGCAGGTGCTGGACGATCGACGCATCAGTTCGGGAAGTATTTCTGTTCAGCCATCGAATTTCGATCAACAGCCTTACGGGTCGATCGTGCAAGTCACTGTCACTGCTGCCTGTTCGGACAACAGCTTATTCGCCCCGTTTTTGTTTACAGGGCGCACTTTGACTGGCCAAATGCAAATGATGATCGAACGCTAGAGTCAGACAATCCAAAGGAACCTAGATCGCCATGCGACACAAGCAATATCATGTGAGACAGGTTACGGCAGCATCAAGGCGCGGAGCAGTCTTGGTCCTGATTGCGATTCTATTGCCAGTGATGCTGCTTCTTTCAGCGATCGCCATCAATTATTGCTATATGGACTTGTGCCGCACCGAGTTGTATACCGCTGTGGATGCAGCAACGCGAGCGAGTGGGCGAGAATTCACTGTCAGCCGCAGTCAGTCACAGGCTATACTCAAAGGTCAACAAATCGCCGAATTGAATTCGGTTGCCGGCGAGAATCTAACGCTTAGTAGTTCTGATTTTACTTTTGGACAATCCACACGGGCCGGGTTAACGTCTAGATATGCATTTGACAGCGGTTCGCAGATCAAGAACTCGGTCCAAATTATCGGAAAACGCGATTCTTCAGCCGCAGACAATTCGATACCACTTATCTTACCTGGGATTCTGGGACGAAGCTCTTTTGATTTGAATCAAACTGCCATTTCGACGGCGGTAGAAGTTGATATCGCTTTGGTTCTGGACCGTTCTGGATCCATGGCATACGCTGCCGATGAAGCCGCCGTTCCATTCGTCTTGCCCTACTCGGCACCGCCTGACTGGGAATTTTGTGATCCGGCACCTCCAATTTGCCGCTGGCGCAACTTGGTGGCTGCGGTGGATGTGTTCCTAGGCGAAGTGAGTAGTTCACCGATCTCTGAACTAGTTTCACTATCGACGTATCATCACGCAGCGGGAACTGACGTTAGCCTAACCGATAACTACTCCAGTATCCTGGCTGCCCTGCAACCCTATACCGACAGCTTTTGTTCAGGTGGGACGAACATTGGGGGTGGTATCAACGAAGGGCTGGGTGCACTTTTTAGCAGCCCCATGGCCCGTCAACATGCAGTTAAAGTCATCGTCGTCATGACGGACGGCATTCACAATACGGGAACATATCCCACGGGTCCGGCCGCGACTGCAGCCGCCGATGGGATCGTCATTTATACCGTCACCTTTGCCATGGAAGCAGATCAAGGGCTGATGCAGTCAGTCGCCGCCACCGGAGGCGGACGCCACTTTCACGCCGCTAGCCCTGCCGATTTGATCAATGCGTTTCAAGCTATTGCTCGTGGTCTGCCTAGCCTACTGACCAAGTAGTCGAGAATTCCTGAGAATAATTATGGCTACTCAATACACTAGATTTTGTACTTCAAGATTTCTTGTTTCGCGACTTGGCGCAACTACGGTTGAGTTCTCGCTGGTTGCTTCAATTTTATTCATCTTCATTTTGGGATCGATCGAACTCGCGAGAATATCTATTGTTCGGCACGTAGCCGATCAGGCATCGTATGAAGCCTGTCACATGGTCATCGTACCAGGTTCAAACACAGCAGAAGCCCAGTCTCATGTGGATACCGTATTGGCTCGGTATGGCGTCTCGGGTGCAACGGTCACGGTAAGTCCCGATCCAATTTTGGAATCGACGGCTGCAGTCACTGTCAACGTCACGGTACCCGCAGATGGCAACCGTTGGGGACTGAGCGGTCTGACCGGCGGACTGGCTCTGAATTCTTCGACCACCTTGTTGACCGAGCGAGCCCCCATCGTGCAATCGCGAGCAGTCCCAGAACCACCACCACCACCACCACCTCCACCTCCACCACCTCCTCCACCTCCTCCACCTCCTCCTCCTCCACCTCCTCCACCTCCTCCACCTCCACCTCCTCCACCGCCGCCGCCGCCGCCTCCCTTCTTATAGGGAGGCCTGTGGCAAGGAGTGCGGGTGGTTGAAGAGGCGCCGTTGGCGGTTGCAACAAGTGGCGAACCCGTGGCGTCATAGAATCGATAAGTGCAGAAAGCAAAGACCACTCAGAGCGCAGCCCTGAGTGGTCTTGGTATTTTCCAAAATCGCAATGCTCCAACGAGCACTCTTCCAAAGTCGCAGGCACATTCCATGTGCCGTTGCAACATCGTTCGTTAATTCCGTAAACTAACAAAGGTCAGATGAAGAGGACGAAACGGACGGCACATGGAATGTGCCTGCTACTTTTGCAGCCCCCGAACATTGCCCAGATACGGCCGGTGAACAAGTTTGGCTCGCAGTAGGCTTAGACGTCTAGATGATGATTCTTCTCAAAGAATCCCAATAAAATCAAGCGGAGAGGACAGGATTCGAACCTGCGGACCGGTTTGACCCGGTCGGTTCATTAGCAATGAACTGCTTTCGACCACTCAGCCACCTCTCCGGTTCTTTGTTCACATGATCCCAAAATCCTGGCAGTTGATCCCTAAGAAAAGCCTTGACCGCTCTTGTTGGGAACTAGACTGATTGGAACCGCTTCTGTTGCCAGACGGCGTTGGGATAAAGTCACTATATTCAAGCATCTATCCAGATTTCTGCAACACGCCCGACCCAATTTTTTGACAATTAGGGCATCTAGGGTACTGATTATGTTCTTTGATATGGTGCTAATTATCTTTTTTGATATTGGCCCCGACTGCCGGTAGGCTGGCTGCCGTTCGGCCTTATAATGGATAGACTCTGGCTATTAGAAAGACTCAAAAATTGAACTCTAGTTCGCGGTGGCTTGCGGACGGCCCGGTTGTACAAGGAAAGGTTTATTGATGTTCGAGCTGATTTGGTTGCTGCTCGTTGCTTTCCTGCCCCCTGCGGCTGACTTGCCTATCGAACTACGTACCACTAAAAAACAGCCGTCTGCCCAGGCAAGTTGGGTTGGATTGTCCTCTGAAGGGCTTAGGGTCGATCTGGGTGGTCAGACAGAATTGGTCGCCCCCAAAGACCTACAGTCGGTCCAGTTTATCCAGCATGCGTTGGTGTCTGACAATCCAGCCTCGATCACGGTTTCGCTTTACGATGGCAGCCATTTCGGGCCGCTTGCCGTCTCGGGCGACGCTCAGTCTATCCAGCTTCAACTTGCCTCGGACTTGACAATCCAGTTGCCAGCCGCCGCCATCCAAGCAATTCAGCTTCAGGCACTGAACGATGTTCAGAAGGCTCAGTGGCAATCGATCACACAATCCCGTATTGCTGGCGACACTCTGGTACTGGTTCGATCGGCTGAGTCGCTGGACAAGATCGAAGGAATCATCGGAGCGATAACCGACGAAAAAATCGAATTTGAGTTCGGTGGCCAGCAGATCAGCGCGCCACGTTCTAAACTGGCCGGCTTAAGGTTCCACAGTCCGCCAGCGTCGATCGCGTCCACAAAGGCTTCAGTGAGAGATGTTTGGGGCAACTTTTGGAGTGCGGCTCAACTGACCAGTTCTAGTGATAATCAGCGGTTAGATCTAGTGCTGGCCGGAGGAACCACTATCAGCCTGCCACTATCGGCAATCCACTCAATAGATTGGTCGCTGGGCAGCACTCAGTATGTCGCCGATTTGGCAGCACTGGATCGTCAACGACTTTCCACTGTCAGTCTGGCTGTCGCGATTCCGGGGGATGATCAGCTTTTTGGTGCGCAACCAATAAAACTTCCCGGCAGCTCCGGGACCAGTTTGAGATTCCAAGGTGGCGGTACCATCACATACCGTGTCCCTACCGATTACAGCCGGCTCACGGGCACCGTTTACCTAGCCCCCAGCGGCTCCCGCTTCTCGGCATGCCAAGTTCAGGTCAAGCTAGAAGACAAGACCATCTGGAACGCAGAATTGACCCAACCCGCCGAGCGAGTGGAACTGGATGTGCCGGTTGAATCGGATCAGCGAATTCACATCAGCGTCAAGCCACTGGTTGAATACCCGGTGGGTGATGTGGTGGTGTGGCAAGAATTGCGGCTGCTAAAATAGTGCTGGAACTTTGGATTTCATACTCAGCAAAACGACTTTGCATCTGACGGAACTTTCATGCGGCATTCCAGTCTACGAACCATCCAGTTACTTGGCATCGCGGCGATGTTTGCTTGCCTAGTGCAATTGCTTGCCCAGCCATGCGCAGCTCAAGCAACCTTACTTGATCCGCAGGTCGAATTGGCCCAGACACAGCGCATCCAGGTGATGCGGCAGGCATCGGCATCAACTGTCTCGATCTTTGGTTTGGACGGCGGGGGCGGGGGCAGCGGAGTTCTGATCAGTCCTGACGGCTTTGCACTAACCAATTACCATGTTTCCAGCGCTTGCGGGGATCACATGCGTTGCGGCCTGAACGATGGTCGCATGTACGATGCTGTGATCGTGGGAGTGGACGCAGTTGGCGATGTATCGCTAATCCAACTCCTGGGCCGAAATGACTTTCCTACAGCTCCATTGGGAGACAGTGATCAGGTTCAGGTTGGTCAGTGGTGCTTTTCAGCAGGCAATCCCTTCGCCTTGGCCGTCAACCGTCAACCTTCGATCAGCTTGGGCATCATCAGCGGTACTGGCCGTTATCAATATCCCGCCGGAACGATTCTTGAGTACGCAGATTGCATCCAAACAGATGCCGCCGTCAATCCCGGCAACTCAGGCGGCCCGCTGTTCAATATGCAAGGCCAAGTGATCGGCATCAACGGCAGATGCTCGTTTCAAAAACGTGGCCGAGTGAACGTAGGCGTGGGGTATGCCATCAGCATCAATCAAATTCGCACCTTTCTGAGCATGCTGCACAGCGGACGATTACTGGACCATGCAACGCTGGGGGCCACGGTGTCAACCGATGATAATGGTCGCGTAGTCGTTAGCAATATCCTGACTAACAGCGATGCCTACCGCCGTGGTCTTCGATATGGAGATGAAGTGATCAGTCTGGCCGATCGCGAAATCCGCAGCACCAACAGCTTCAAAAACATTCTAGGAACGCTTCCCAGGGACTTGAGGGTTCCGATCCAAATTCGTCGAAGCGGCAAGTTGGAAACTTTCTTAGTTCGACTAAACGGTGTACACACTGCGGCGCAATTGAATGAAATCGTCCGTATCGGACTTGGCGACGCTCCTAAACCTCCTGACAATAAACTTCCCGAGCCAAAATCCGAGCCCCCCGCTTCCGAGCCAGAGTCAGAGCCAGCTTCGGACCCAACAGAGGATCTCGGCGAAGAGCTGCGATGGGCCAAGCCCAATCACCTGCTGGTCAATTCGATGTTGGAACAACGGCCGGGCTTTGCTAATTACTATTTCAATCGGAGCAAACGTCAACAGTTGTGGCAAGCCATCAGCCAGTTGGGCAGCGTATCGACTCAAGACATCTGGCACTTGAGCGGTCAGTTGGTCGGCGAATCGACCGATGTTTCATTAACGATTGGTCACGATGCGGCATCTGGTTCCGTCGGATCACGTCGCCTTGAACATCAGGGGGACATCTCAGATGCCATCGCTGGACGAAACCTGGCTGGACTGGCTGTCGCTATGCGGGCTCTACATCAACTGCTGTCCCTAGGTCCTGAGAAAATTGGGCAGACGGTCTACTTGGGAACTTTGCCTGTCTATCAAGGATCTTCACAGCGCCTTGCAGATCAAAGTTGGCATGAGGTACTGGAAGTCTTATGGTACGATGCCAAAGTGCGTTTTCACTGGGATGCGGGCAGTCAACAGTTCTCGTTGATCGAAGTCTTTGGTGATGAAGGCAACGATCCTGCCGAAGTCTATCTGGACGCCTATCGACCGGCATCGCCTGCGGACGGCACCACGAATTCGGTGTTTCTTGGGTCTTTCCCCGCGCGAATCCGTTTACAATACGGCACTGATATCGTGATGATGGTTGAATTGGAGCAATTCGACAGTCGCCCCACTTCACCACCAGACGCTGCAACGAAGGATTCATCGCCATGAGTCTATCTGCTGCTCAGAAAAGTCGACTTTTGACTTGTGCAATTGTATGGTTGCTGCCTCTGCCGCTTACCCTCGCCACAGCGCACGGTCAAACTCTCGACGTCGGCAGTTTACACTCGACTATCGTCCCAAGTGAAAATCGCTGTGTGAAGCTGTATGGTGCTGGCGGGATGGGGCTGGACGCCTACCAAAGTGGTTTCTTCATCAGTAGCGAAGGGCACATTCTGACTGTCTGGAGCACCGTGCTGGATGTTGCCCAAATCGTGGTAGTGACCAGCGACGGACGTCGATTGATGGCTGAAGTACAGGGCATTGATCCCAATTTGGAGATCGCTGTTTTGAAAACCGATCAACCGTCGGCAGAATTCTTTTCCCTGGCCGATAGTGCGCTGCCTTCTGTTGGCGAAAGAGTCCTAGCCATTAGCAATCTTTTTGGAATTGCGGCTGGCGGGGAACGTTCAAGTACTCAAAAAGGTGTGGTGATGACCATCACTGAATTGAAGGCACGGCGCGGTAATTTCAACTCGGTCTATCAAGGTCCTGCCATGATCATTGACGCAATGACCAACAATCCTGGAGCGGCAGGTGGAGCCTTGATCAATCTGAATGGACAATTGCTTGGCATTCTAGGCAAGGAATTGCGCGATACCAACGCGAATATTTGGATCAACTATGCCCTGCCTGTTGCTCAAATCAAATCGTCCGTTGCCAGCATATTGGAGGGAAAAACGATTGCTAAGTCGCTGGCTGGCCGTCGCCCTGCGGATCGACCACTTACGCTGGCCGAAATTGGCCTGGGGCTAATTCCCAATGTGCTGAGCCGAACGCCGGCGTACATCGATTTGGTGGAACCTCAATCGCGAGCGGCTTTGGCCGGCCTGCAGATTGACGACCTGATCCTGTTTCTGAACTCACAACGCATCGTCTCGCAAGCGGCCCTTCTGGAAGAACTCAAACACATCGACCGCGCTGATCGCATCCTACTGATGATCCAGCGAGGCAATGAACTGAAAGAGGTAACCGTAGGTCCATGATGACACTTTTCCGTTTCACCTATATTGGGTTGGTTGTGCAGGTTGCCTTTGCCTTGTTGCTTTTTGCTCCTCCGTCGCGGGCGCAGTCTGGCTTAAGTACCTCGCTGCTGCAAGCTGAACAGAACGCCCTGCAACAAGCGGTGGCCCAAGTGGCACCTGCAGTCGTGCAGATTGAAACTTTTGGTGGCCTGGATCAAATCGATGATCAGTCTGCGGCTCTTGGCCCCGTTACAGGGACTATCATTGACCCAGAAGGTTGGATCGTTACATCGCTATACGGACTGCGCCAACAGCCTGCATCCATCTTGGTCGCATTAACCGACGGAAGCCGCTTGCCAGCCAGAATAGCCGCGCGAGATTACGCGCGCGAGGTGGCGATTTTGAAGATCGACCCACCGGCAGCCTTGGCTGCGGCCACAGCCAGCGACGCAGGCCAGTGGCAAGTCGGCCAGTGGTGCGCTGCAATTGGAAAGACTTATGACCCTCAGTCGGTAACTCAGTCTTACGGCATCATCAGCGCTTTGGGTCGAGCCTATGGCCGCGCGGTTCAAACAGACGCTAAAGTATCTCCGATCAATTACGGCGGACCGCTGGTGGATCTGCAGGGTAGAGTCATCGGTATCCTGGCGCCGGTAGCTGCGGGCGAAATGTTGGAAGGCGATGGTTCGATGCTTTACGATTCAGGGATCGGCTTTGCAATTCCTTTGACAGATATTTTGACCAGACTACCGACGATGAAGCAGGGGCAAGACATTCGCCCAGGCAGATTAGGAGTGGTCGCCACTAGCCAGAACGAGATGGCCGGACCCGTCGTGCTGTCCGGGGCTGCACCGGGTTCTCCTGCGGCCCGAGCCGGAGTGCTACGAGGCGATATCGTCACTACGGCGCTCGGCAAGCCGATTCGCTTGCTGGCTGACTTGCGGGAAGCGCTAGCCCAGGTGGACGCGGGTCAGACTTTGTCTTTCACCGTACTACGCGACAAGAAACCGGTAGACTTGTCGGTGCAGTTGATTGCTGAAGTTCCCGTCTACAGACGCCGCTATCTGGGTCTGCGTCTGGAGCTTGTGGAGCAAGGTCTGCGTGTCTTGTCCGTTACCGACAAGTCCCCAGCGGCTCGCGCAGGCATTGAACCTGGTAGCACTTTGACAGAGTGCAAGGGTCAAAAGCTGCATTCTAAAATGGATCTGGCTCAACTGATTTCTGTAAGCGAACTGGACACTCCTCTACCACTGAGTGTGATTAGGCCGGGAGAGCAGGCAAGCGTGCCAGTTGCCATTCAACCCGAAGTATGGCCCTCGCAGCTTACAGAGGTAGATCCGCCGCCAATCGTACATCCTGATGCTGCTGGGCAACCCGTTGCAGATGCCGCTGCGGAAATTACTGAGCTGAAGCTGGCTGACATCCCTAACAAAATCCAAGCCATCGTACCGCCGACTGCGAAGACTCGCGAACTTGGATGCTTGCTGGTTTATCCTGAACCAGGAGAGCTATCACCTGATCGCTTGCTAGGCCAGTGGGGAGAGTTTTCCAAGCAATATGGCTGGCTGGTTGTCTTCGCCAGTTCTGCGGATCCCCAACAGTGGACACCTGACGAAGTTGAGCTAACTCAGCGATTGCTGGCCAGATTGGACCAAGAGTATTCGATCGATCGCTTTCGCACGGTAGTTGGCGGCATGGGAGTTGGAGGTAGATTAGCGCTGATGTCAGGCATGATGGACAACCAACGGGTGGCCGCGGTTTGGACTCTAGGCACGCAACTACGGTCCTTTCAGCCTAGACAGCCCAGCGCTCCTATGCAAACGCTGGACTTTTTGTTTGTCGGCGAAAAGAAGCTCGAGAATCTAACCGATCAACTCAATCGCATGGGCTACGTTGCCAACCGGTTAACGAGCCCCAATTTAGACCTGAGCCAGTGGAACACTGTGCCTTTTGCGGCTATGGTTCGGTGGCTGGAAAATTTGGGGCAGCTTTAGTCATGCGAAAGCCGACTGGACAACCATCTGGCAGTTCGACTCGATGGCAGCGCATCCTGCTGCTTGCGATTGCCACCATCATGATGTTGGCTGGTTTGGTTGTTAGCCTGCAAAGCAATTTGGACGCAGGCAGCGCACAATTTCTTTCCGGCACGTTGTGGAAGGTAGCCGTCGTTGTGATTCTGGCCTGGTTGGCAGCGCCACAGCTTGAACGACTGGGCTGGCAGCGAGTCCGAGGTACGATGCTAGCAGCCATCGTAATCGTCTTACTCCTGTACGCGATTCGGCCCAAGCTGGGTGCTATAGCCGCAGCCCTACTCATTGCAAGCTCTGTGCTGCTGGCCATCGTCGGCTGGCTTCGGCGTTTGGCTAAACCCTAATCCCTAGGTGGTTAGGCGTTAAAGTTTAGCCTCTTTACCTGACCGGAACTTTGGGAACGTGTTACTTGGTTAGCATAGCTGTTTTTTTCGCATAGCCCGTCAAAATTGTAAAAAACGTTACCAGTTGGTCGATTGGCGTGCCGAAATTTAACCTCGGATGAGCTTTCCGTCTGGATGGGGTCACACCTAATGGGCGGCAAGCAACGACTATGCACAAAGGGGGGCAATCTTTTGTAGCGAGTCGGTGTTCCGCAGGTTGATAACCTAGCCGGATTCGCGGTGCGCCAAAGCGTGCTGCCACCAAACCGCCGCTTTTCGATGCACCACTTTCTCATCGGTTCGTCCCATCCCAAGGGCTAGATCCGACTGGACCAGGCGTTGGCCTTTCGCAACGAAAATCCAGAGGGTCGACAGGCCAACAACTTACCCGCAATTACGCTGCGACCCAAGAGCGTCGACTTCGGTTGACCACCGCAACTTGCACCGCAGACACCTGTTTGAGACACCCGATTTAAGACGAGGAGGGGATTCCGATGCGACGATTTCTCTTAAGCGCGATGATCGCTTCGATCACAGCCGGAGTGCCCGGTTGGGCTCTGGCCGGCGATCGCGATATCGCCAAGGCCGTATTGGGCGAGCTGGAGCAATACAAGCAGGCTGGCCATCTGGAAGGATTTGATATCAAAGTCAAGGTAGACGAAGGTATCGTCTATCTTTCGGGCGACGTCAAGAGTCGTCAGCAGAGGTCCATTGTCTCGAACGCTGCAGCTCGCGCAGTCGGAGAAGATAATGTTGTCAATGATGTTCGCATCCGAACTGCAAAAACTGCGGCCATGGTTCAACCCGCCTCCAACGTGGAAGTGACGGAACCTGCAAATTCCCAAGACATGCGGGTCACCGATTCGATATACGATTCCTTGGCCCAGGCCAAAGCTGCAGGCACCCTTCGAGGATTTGACCTGGATATCAGCACGATCAAAGGCGATGTCTGGATTCGTGGCAGTGTTTCCAACGAAGACCAGAAATCGATGGTCCTGGACGTGGCTCGTCGAACTCGCGGTGTAGCTCGAGTGATCGACGAAATCACCGTTAAGCAAGGTTCGCTGGTTCGCCCCGTTTCCACCAACGTGCCTGAGCCGCCGATGTCTTCGCTGGCTCCCATGCCAGTTCCACCAACGCCACACCCTGTGCCACAGGGGGCCAGCATGCCAAACATGGGACGTTCCGCCGTGCGAACTCCGCAACCGTTTGCTCCAAGTAATTTTGCTAGCCACCAGCAAGTTGTAGGAGGTGTTTCCGGAGGCCCAGCCCCTATGCACCACGGGGCCGAAGTGGGCATGAGCGCTCCTCGCTACGACCAACCCAACCTGCCGAACTACGCGTGGCCCAGCTACGCAGCCTACCCCAACTATGCAGCGGTAACCTATCCAAAGCAGTACAGCCCGTCAGCATGGCCCTACATCGGTCCCTTTTATCCCTATCCTCAAGTACCCTTGGGATGGCGAAAGGTTAGCCTTCAGTGGGATGACGGTCTGTGGTATCTGGACTTCACCAGTAAATAACCCGCATCCTCGTTCGACGACGATCTGACGAACAATCCAAATTGCATTACCGCCCATCTGGGCGTCAACGGCCCGACAAGTCTGACCCACTTGCCGGGCCTTTTTCATTCTATCCATTTCACTCAGCTAACTGCTTGCGGAGCTTGATGCAGGCAAAGGCATCCAATAGCAGCAATTGCCGATCTGTTAAATCACTCAAATCCACGCTGCAAAATCGTAAATACCCGCAAGTTTTGCGTACCTTAACAACGATAAACCTCTTATGTCGAAGGGAATCAGCCCGCTTCGCATCGTGTTTCAGTAGACGGCAATCGCCGGAACTGAATGCCGTGCAAAAAGCGTATCGCCGGGTGGGCATGGGCTGACACTCACCTTCTAGGAGCCCTGAGTTGATACGAGGGATCGATCGATGACACGATCAACGAACATGAAGAGCTGCTACTTGCTATTGTCAGCCTGCCTGATGTCG
>JBIIJD010000103.1:0-11909 GCA_044234105.1 Aureliella sp.
GAACTCAGCGCTTGCAAGAAGCCCCCAAACCATTTCCTGTATCACCGTGTTGCGACCATCGCCAGAAGTAACAAGTTGATCATTGACCAGCTTGATTTCTTCTGCTGACGGTTGCCGCGCTAACAACGACCAGTATATGATTCGTGCAATTTCAGCGTTGTCAGTCAACGCGATCGCTTGCTGGGTCACATTGTTGTTGCCCGGACCAGCCCAAGCAAAAACGCTGCCTGCATTAGCCGTGTAAAGCGCTTGGTCAGCCGAAGCGAAAAAATCATCTTCTGTCTTATCAGGCCCCGAGGCGTAAAGTGAGACGTAGACGTCCGCATTGCCACGCAGTTTGTCATACGCACCTCGTACCGCTTGCCGATGCCGGGCTGCTTTGGTGGCAGTATCAGCATCAGCGGCCAAAGGGGATTGCTTTTCAAGCTCAGCAGCTTCGCTGCGAATGTAAGCGTCCAATACGCCCGTAACGCGCAAGGTGCTCCAGCACATTTGCTCAGGTGACAAAGCTTGCAAAGTGGCCGTCGCTAGTTGGCGCGAAGCATCGCCGTTGATTGCCACCCATTTTTCGTTCACGGCAGTTTTGGCTGCCGAAACCGCTGCGTCCTTTGCCGCTACAGTCGCTCGAGCGGCGGCGATACGGTCATCGATAGCTTTTCGATTCGATTTAAGATTTGTGAACTCCTGCGCTCGGGCAGCGGCAGACGCTCCCGCCGCAACTACAGCCTGCTTGGCAGCATCGAGGGTAGTTTGCATCGCCCCCATTTGATTCCGACGGGCCTCCAACTCAGTTGTAATCGTTGTCTGAGCGGCCGCCAACGGCTCAGTCGTCGATAATAATTTGGCCGACGCCGCCAGCGCTTCAAGCGACTGCTGCAGTTGAGCGATATCGGCAACGTGACGCGCCAGTACCTCGGTCGCTTTGGTCACTTCGGATGCAGCCGTTTGTTCTGCCGCCTGAGCGGCGAAAAGTTGGCTTTGCGCCGCCGCAATCAACTCGTTGACACCTAGTATTTCCGCTTCAATCGCTGCAACTGCTTGATTTGCTGGGGCCAACTCGCCCGCCAACCGCGCACTATCCTCCAGACCGTCCAACCACGCGATTACATTTTCGTGCTGCAGCATCGCATTTCTATTGACTTTGAGAGCCTTGCACGCTTCAGACCATTGCGCGCGACTGGCAACCATCGCGGTGTCGGTAGCAAGCAACGCCTGATGAATCGGTTGCAATTTTGCGACAATTTCTTGGACCTTGCCAGTTGTCGCGGCCAATTCGGGCGCTGTTGCGTCAGCGGCAGCTTTCGTATCCGCAACCGCCTTTTCGACTTCAGGCAAAGTCCCCCGGGCGACATCGGCACGCTGTTTGGCGACGGCAATGGCTTGTTTGAGCTCAACATCTTCGCCGCCCGTGAGATTTGCGGCTTGCTGTAATTTGGCTGCGGACTCGTCAAGCAACCCGATACGCGATGCGGTGTCAGCTTGACGCTTTTCCGCGGCAGCAAGCAGAACCGCTGCGTCGGTTGACTTCTTCTTCGACGCCAACATTACTGCTTCAGCGGCATCCATCTCAGCTCGAATTTTGGCTCGCTCACCTTGCACAGCCAGCCACGCTTCCCGAGCACTTTCATAAGCTTTTAAAGTTGCAGATTCCGCTTCGACCAATTTTGCCTCACGCGATTTTTCGTCTGCGAGTTTCGATGTCGCAGTTGCTCGAACGGAGGCCAACTGCGAATCTGTATTATTGAATGCCGAAGTTGCCACGAGCGCATCGAGTCGCGTCTGCCCACCGCGACGATAGGCTTGCGACAAAGTCAACTGCTTCAAGAAGGATCGAGGGCGCATATCGGACTCAAGCATGCCGTCTGTAATCAGCGCAAATAGCTGTGGATGGCTGGGTGGGTTGTTGGGATGATGCATATCAAGAGGTTGCACCAAACCTTGACCAAACGCCAGTGACCAAAATCGATTTGCCCAGTTCGCAACGAAAGCGCGATTGGACCGAGTGGCAAGCTGGTCCGCAAGAGCTTGGCGACGGCTGACTTTGGGTGGCACTGCAGGTCCTGCAAGAGAACCCGCCGGCGCTTCTGCCACATAGCGTGCGTCAGGCATTTGATATTCTTCAAACTGCTCTGCTTGTTCAATCAGTCGCGGTCCGCTTCGAAAAGGCACACCTTTGTCGAAGACAGATTCAAATGGAGCGTCACCGGCTGCTCGTTCAACGTACAACTGAGCTTTTTGATCTTTGCCCTCAGCGTCTTTGTAGGTAACTTCCGTCAGACCACTGGTCGAGACATAAGCCAGCAAACCGTGATAGTCAATCTGCTTGTAGTCATCCACTAGCGGATGATCGTGACATTGGGCACATTGCATATCGCGCCCAAGTAAGACACGGCCAAGGTCGCGAGTAATGAGATTCGGGTCACCGCCTCGATCTAGAAAGAACCTTTGCGCGTTCCGTTGATCGAGATTCCACCACGGCGAATACAGTAACTGCTTCGTCAAGGTGTCAATCGCCGCGTCGGCTGCGACTTGCTCACGAAGATAGTTTATCCAAGCTGCCCGATCGACTTGCGTGTAGGCGCGGCGCAACATCAAAGTGCGATCAAAGAAATTGACCAAATGCTCGTCACATAAAGGATCAGCTAAGAATTTGTCGACCCAAATCGACCAACGATCTGCAGACGTATCCGCCTCAAACGCATCCAGCTCCTCGAGAGTTGGTACAACGCCTCTAAGGTCAAGCGAAAGCCTACGCAACGACTGCCCCGCTTCCGCTTCTGTTGCAGCCAGTTGTTCTATTTCAGGCACGAGCAACCGATCGATGCGAACCGACAGCGGCACTGGGGCTGCTGGCTGTGCAGCGGCATCTTGCCCAGTCGCTGACAAACATGTGATGAGAATTAGAACAGCGGCAAGGATGGCTTTGCGGTAGGCGATCACTTCAGAACGCATCCAAGTCCAAACCGCACTGCTTCCGTTAGCGGCAACCATGGCAAACTTTCATAGGTAGGATCTGTGGGGTGGGGCGTTTCGACTGTGCCGGCAATCGATACGTTCATACATCATCCTTTAAACTTTACTGCCATGCAACACTGGTGCACAGGGACTGATAGGAATTTTGATTTCTGGTTATGGTGAGTTAAATGGAGGCCTGCCAAGCAGAAAACGCATGTAGATCAGGGCCAAATATTTACTGGAGCACAGCGTCTACGAGCCGAACCGCTTCGGGAGGGGTTCGAAACCCGCCAGGAAAGTGTCATTGTCGACGTAGGTCATCCCCTGAGACGCGTCAACTTCGTTTGGTACATCGATCGCGTTGCCTGAGTAGGCGGGGTCCAGCTCGAACAGAAGACAGAATAACCTTGCACATTTCTCCGCAGGCCCCCCAGCCTGTTTTTCTGCACAGGAGGGCGTGACCGGAGAGCCATGATTATGATTGGCCTGACGGTTCGTCCTTACGCACGAAAGCAGCCGATTCTCCAGCCGACTAGACATGGACCAATCGCCGCATAAACCGCTTCACGACACCCTAAGATCTTCTTCCACGACGGCGCTGGGTGGTCCAGTACAAATCGTCCAGGGCGCTGTCCACGGATGCTGCGTAGGCTGCGGCCTGCAATGATGGATTGCTGAGTAGCCATAGACTTTCAGTGGGAGTGGGGGCTTGGCTTGAGTCTTTCGCGCTGCCCATCAATCCGTCTTCCTCAACAAAGCCACCGCCGCCTCCACCGCTGGAAGCTGGGATCGTGATTTGCGTTAACTCCTTGGACAACTGACTTCTGGCAGCCAGGATTTCGGCCACCAATACGACTCCGCTTTTGTCAAGGTCTACGATGCTGCTTGCCGTTGTGCTCTGTGTTAGGGCAGCTCGAATCGCCAAGATATCTGCGACCAACACTGTAAACTTACCGCCGGATGGCCCGGTCGACTCGCCCTGTAGGTGGCCCAGGTAATAGACTTCGGGTGCCGCCAGTCCCGTGTTGGGATTGGCCTTGACGGTCACTCGCAGCCAGCGATTAGCGATGGCATTGTCGGGCCAAGTGATCAAGACTCGGCCGGGCAGGCCAGGTTGTACCGTCACACTGCTGGGGGCTGGTGCCAACTGCCAGCCGCTGACCGGATTGGCGGCTTCGTTAAAGACTTCCAAGGGGCTCATCTGGAAAATAAAATCGCTGGCCGTTACCGAGCCAGGCAGGTTGGCAATGTCGAATGCCAGTCCGTTGATACCGCGAGTAGTATTGATCAGATTGTTAAAGCCTAGCTGTTGAGAGGAAGCTTCCTCTTTGGCAAGCACCTTGCCTGTGTCGATCGACGAGCCTGAACCGGTGTAGCCAACATGGTTGACAAATCTACTGACGATCGTTGGTGTCACTGTCTGCAATTTCAAGGTGGCTTGACCATGAGTCAGCACCCGGAAAATGCCGTCATCGTCCTGAAGAATCCAGCCGAGGCCAATACTGACTACCCCCTGCGTCTAAGAGAAGGGCGCCGTCCGAACCCAAATTGGCTAAATCGACCGTCGTGGGTAGCGAAGCAGCGCCAAAGATCACATAACTATCGTCAGCAGCCAACTTGGCGTTAGCCGACGCATCGCCTCCGCTTGCCCCGATCACAAAATCGCCGAAGCCATCTCCATTGATATCGCCTGCGTCGCTGACTGAAATGCCGCTGCCATCGTCTGCATCGGCACCGAAAATGATTGTGCCGAGCGACCCCAGATTGGATAGATCTATCTAAGGTACTAAAACTACAGGAACACCGATGGACACTCGAAGTGTTGCCGCTCCCTTGGTGAAGACTTGGAAACCGCCCAAGTCGGAATGTCTGCCCCATTCCGTATCGAAGTTGACTCGATCACCACTGTTACCAATGACGGTCAAGGTGTTGCTGTTACTTGATAGGTTGAGAACCTCCGCTTGATCAAGTGCCAGAATATTGTCGCCGCTGCCGGTGATATCGATGGTTTCGATATCGACAATGCGGATACGAGGTAACGCTGGCGGAGCGAAAGGCTGGGTAAGACGAAACACCAAGGCCGACTTGCAACCCTGTACACCCCGGCCTAAACTGACGGAACGCTCAACGTCTGTCCGCACCGGCAGCATTAGCCGGATGTTTTCGGAGCAGCAGCTATCAGCAGCTTGATCGGGCTGGGCACGATGACACTGGCCCTGGGCGGCCGGAAGCGGAGGAAGCAGGCCGGCCCGCGAACCGATCACTCACTCCCCTTGATGTTCTGGTTGTTTTGTTAACCGCATTGGATTTAAAAGGAGTTCGACATGACGAAAGTTGTTTTGGCCGCATTGTTTTTGGCGTTTGTGTTGCCTGGTCAGCCGGCTCGGGGGGCGGCAGGGGATGAAGTGACGGTCTGGCGGCTGGTTTATCCGCCCGATGGCCAGGCAGGGCCGCCGAATCTCTGGTGCTTCACCTATCGTAAGCTGACCCCCGTCGGTGTGGACCCCCGTCGGTGTGGCACCGATCAATCCCGGACCGCCGGTGGTGGGGGCGACCGGGGCGGGCGTGCACTGGATGGTGCCGGACACGCTGCGAAACGGTCCGTTCGATAACCCGCTCTAAGACCAGGGGAACATCCAGGTGGACAACCCAACGGCCCACTCGATCACCGCCTGGGCGATCGGCGTGCCGGCCGGTTCGGTCGATTCTCCTATCCTAGGGCTGGCGCAGGCGGAATACGGCGGCGGCCTGCCCAACGGCTGGCAGTCGGCCACCGTCACTCGGCATCAGTGGGACAACAACGTCTGGACAGCCCCCAACGTCAACGACCCGAGCGGCGGCCCCGCCGGTGAATGGGAACCCGCCCCCGGTCCCGGCGACTGGTCCCCCCTCACCACCAACGACGACGGCGTGCGCTTCGACGACCTGTTCGGCAAGGGACAGTTCGACACCGCCATCCTATTCTGGACGGTCGATCTCGACCACGCCATTGCGCCCGGAACCACGATGAACGGCTTCCTGCTGGGCAGCATCGGCCACGGCCTGAGCGGTCGCTCGCTCCCCTTCGCCGATTTCGGCGTCGACGGCCTTCTGGGTACCGGCAACCTGAAGTTGGTACCGGAGCCGACGGCGCTGGGCATGATGGGGCTGGCCGCGCTGGGCATGATGGTGCGCCGCAGGCGGCGGGGGAATTGACGAGTCGAAAAGACTGCGAAGCTCGTTGATGTCCCAGACAGTTCTTTTAACCACCGCTGCTCCGTCGCTCGCCTGCTCATCGTTCGCGCAGAACCCAGAGAGTTTTTTCTCACGCGGAGGCACGGAGGGCGTAGAGAGGGAAATTGTTAAATTCAATCGGGAGTTTCCCTCCGCACTCGTGTGGTCAAAATCCTCGAACGAGCACTTAGTCCCACAATTTGCATATGGAAATATGCTTCTCAGTGCCCTAAATAAGGTCGATATTGAAGCCAAACTATGTTGTCGGCAGGAAAAAAAGCAAATTGTGAACGCGAGCGCAGTAGTTACCAGTCCTATAGCTCGTCATCGGGTTGATGTTCGCAATTGTCAGTTCCAAACTCAAGCCAAGCGACGGTACAAACGTAGCAGGCCATCTAGGCGCTCAGTCGTTTCGATATCTTGGGTGCTAGCCAAGAGTTTGAGAACAAACAGAGCTTCATGGAAGATGTGATCGACTCTTACCTGTTGATTGATGACCAGTAAAGCCGCATCGTGGACTAAAACTAGAACTACAAAGGCCAATTGCACCGCAAAAAAGCAGCCGGAGCAGCACAGATCAAGCAACTCGCTAGAGGGCCTGATTTCAGTTTCTTCTCGCTCTCAAGATGATAACCTCGAAGGACCCTCCTTCGTTCGTACGCTACGGCCGTTCGATGTAAATCGCTGTCAGCGGCGGAACGAGCAAATTGCATGCGGTGTAATTGACCTAACCACCAACACGACAGTTCTCTTGGGCACTCCTGCGTGTGCAACAATCGCGATATATGCAAAGGGGAGAAATCTTTCGGGATTGTTCAACATCGGCAATTCATGAATCTTCCAAACTCTGCGCTGGATTCGATCGACGCATTTACCGAACGAAGAACAAATAAACCGATAATCTTTGCTGACAATCGATAGCATCTTCACATCAATTCCACTTTTCTGAAGCTCACGAATCACTTCCTCAGCTTTCGCGTGCAACTGAAAACAGCAACCGCAGAGTTCGTGACTGGCATCGTAAAAATTTTTTATTCAATGGTTAGTATCTACCGACGGACTTCACACGAAGACCGATGAGCTCGAGCAACACATTCATTGTTCCGCCACAACCAGTTTGCTGCCATCGAGAGAAACTTGACAATTCGCTGCTGGAATCAACCAGATCGTCGCGAAGAATTGACGCTGACGATCTATTTTGGTTGTGAGTCTAGATTTCTCGCCGTCGATACAAACACATCCAACTGTTGGCCGACGTAGAGTGGAGGTGTTTTTTCGCTAGCCTCAACCTTGAACACCACCTGTAGAACCCGTGTATCAATCCGCTCTCGAATCTCACCGGTCAACGATTGTTTAGGAATTACAAAGGGTTCGATCAATAGCAGCTTCAATGGAATCAAAGTTAATGCATCGCCTCGACGAAACGCTGTTGCCTTTTGTGCGTTCTGGAACCTAGGGATGTCGACCTCGTCGATTTCAACACGGACATGTAACCGGCTGGTATCGCCAAAGACGATTAACGGAGTGGTTGAAGCACTAGAAACAAACTCACCTGCCCGTACACTGACTTGTAGAACTTCACCATCGATTGGAGCAGTCACTGTTTGCAAGGCAAGTGAGGTCTTCACCTGCTCTACTGCTGCCTCGGCCTCTGCTACTTGAGCCTCGGCGACTTTCAATTCAGCCGACCAAGCACCCGCCTTCAGCTTCTTTAGTACTGCCTCGGCTGAAACAAGTTGGGCGCGAGCCACCAAATCCTTTTCTTGAGAAGCGTCAAACTCCTGGTCGGAGATGGCATTCTTGTCGATCAAGTCTTTTGCCCTGGCGAGATCTTGTTTGCTCTGCTGCACCTCAGCCATGGCCGAGTTCACAGCGGCCTCAGCAATGGGTATGTCTTCTGGCCGAGGAAGAGATTTCATTTCGTCCAATAGCTGGCGTTTGACCCAAAGGGCCGCTTCTGCAAGGGCTACTCCCGCCTCGGCTTCACGCGAGTCCATGCGGAACAAAACCTCCCCTGCCTTCACTTTTTGACCAGGAAAGGCCCGAACCTCAGCGATAATTCCTGAAGTGAATGCGCCGATTCCAATGTTTCGCGAGGCTGACTCTACAATCCCAGAACCGGCTACACGCTCAACCATGGGGGAAGTAGCTGGCAGGTGATAGGGCACTCTCAGTTCCCCAGATTGGTGATTGGCTACAACGTATGCAATTGTTAGCCCGATAGACGCTAAGGACAAACCGATCAGTATTAGCAATAAATGCGATTTCATATTTTCATACTGCCTAGTAACTTGAAATGGTTTGGTTTTCGTCTTTGGTAACGACACCGTCCTCGATTGAGACGATTCTGTCAGCGAAAGCAACCACTCGAGGGTCGTGGGTTACAACGACCACCGCCCGCTCAGGGCGTACGGCCGTTTCGCGAAGCGTTTGCATCAACTTGTGACCCGTGGCAGCGTCCAACGCACTGGTCGGTTCATCGCAGACGACCAACCGTGGTTGGTGAACTAAGGCCCGTGCGAAAGCCACTCGCTGTTGCTCTCCGCCGGAGAGTCGAGAAGGCGACTGCTTACCGTATTGCTTAAGCCCGACCGACTCTAGCTCCCGACTGGCAGCCGCCAGTGCGACTGGACGGGCGACTCCTGCGATCAACAAGGGTAGCGCGACGTTTTCGATCACCGACAGTGTCGGAACCAAATTGAACTGCTGAAACACAAATCCGATCGACTTTAAGCGGAGCTTCGCCCTCTGCCGGGCGCTAAGCCAGACTAATTGCTGCCCCAGAGTATTCACGGTTCCGCCGGTGGGCGTCAGAATTCCAGCAATCACGCTGAGTAGGGTCGTCTTACCACAACCGCTCGGTCCAACCAGCAACGTCAGCTCGCCGCTACGGATGGATAAGTTGATTCCGCGTAGGGCACGAACAACGCTTTGGCCTCCAGCAAAGTCCTTTGTAACTTCGATGCATTCAACCAGTGCAGTAGGAACAGCAACATCGGTCTTAGTCACTTCGGTTCGCATTAGCCTTCGCTCCGAAACAGTTCGGCTGGATCAAGGCTTACCAGCTTGTGCAGGCTTAACAAACTGGCCAGCACGATCATCAGCATGACCGACACACAGGTAATAGCAACCACCTGCCAAGGCATATAAAAGGCTAACTTTGCAGTGGAATCAGCAAATATCCCAAATGTCGTCGCCAACCCAAGACCAAGTGACAAGCCAAGACAACCCACCAGAATCGCTTGTCGAACCACCATGACAGCAACCTGTCCGTCAGTGGCTCCAATCGCCTTGAACGTGGCGTAATATCGGAGATTCTCGACCGTAAACAGATAGAACGTTTGACCTGAAATCGCTAAGCCAACTAAGAAGCCCAGAATGACCGTGATACCAAAATTGATGGGGATTCCAGTGCGTTTCAGATAATAGTTGATTGTCATCCTGATGAATTGGTCGCGAGTTTTAGCCATCAAGCCGGTCGAACTTTCAATTGCCTCACAGCAAGCATCCGCATCCGTCTTCGTGTCGACGCCAGCGAGAATGAAGCTTACCGTCTTGCGATCCGGTGCCTGATAATTCAATGAACGAGAGAAACGAGAGATGATCACGGGAAAGGTTTGAAAGGTTCTCGAGGCGTTGAAGACCCCCACGACTTTCGCGCGCACATCGTTCATTTCGAACTCAAATCCGGTTGGGTCGGGTACTCCAGGCCAAATCTGCTCAGCCCCACGTTTATCAACCATTACCGCATCGGGATCTCCCAATGCGTCGAGCGATCCAGAGATTACATTGAAAGCTGCCGGACCACCAACGTAACTCGCATCATCTAATCCGATCAAGATCGCTTGTTGGTAGCGTCCGTCGGGCAATCTTGCTCGCACGATGCCCTTAGACATAGGTACGGACCAAAGTACTCCCGAAACGCCGCGAACCCGCTGTACCATAGACGCGGACATTGGCTTAACGTCGTCGATGAACTGAACACTCGGGTCCATGACCCAAATTGGCGCATCGGTAATGTCGCGCGCTTGATTGCTGGTCATGCGGATCAGCCCGCAGAAGATCGAGGCTTGCTGTGCAATCAACAATGCCGCAAAGGTCACTCCCATAACGATCGCAGCGAATCGCCCAGTGCTTCCGGTTAGCATTTTGATCGCAATGATTTTCATCAAACTTCTTGACCCATAAATGCAACAACCTTTTGGGCTCTCTGGTTTATATTGAGTGTACCCTTCGTCGCTTAATCTGGCGATGGCGTATTCCGCCAGCCCATTTCAGCGACATCCCTCGATATTCATGGGGCCAGCGATCGCAATAATTTGATCATGCTAATCGACGAGTGTTCGCGACTAGCAGTTTTCGCAACTAACCAAAGGGAATATTGAGATGACCACAACAATGACAGCACCTATGCCAAACGGAAACGTTACAATACGCCGTCGCAGTCCTTTGACTTCACTACGCAGCGATCTTGAAGGATTCTTCAACAACCTAATCGAGGATGGCCATGGAAGCCTACTGGCACAAGTGGGACTAGTCAGCCCTCCTTTGGATGTCACGGAAACCGACTCAAACTTGCAAGTCCGAATGGATCTGCCTGGAATTGATTCAAAAGAGATCGACGTTCAAGTGTCGGGCAATCAACTAACCATTGCCGGCGAACGCAAGGAAGAGAAGGTGACGAAGAACGAACTTGCCCATCGCATCGAACGACGTGTGGGGTGCTTCTCCCGCTCGTTCACACTTCCCTGCGCAGTTCAGGAAGACAAAATCGAAGCCAACTATCAAAACGGCGTCTTGCAAATCACTCTTCCCAAAACCGAAGAAGCAAAGTCGCGTCGCATCCCGGTTAAGGGAAGATAAGGCATTGTCAGTTCAGAACTTCGCAATGATAAGTGGCTAGTCACGGACGCAGACAATTAGATTGACTTGCGCTAGGTGGACAACCGGCACGCGGTCAACCTGTTGCTTGTTTCCGACGAACCCCACCCACCTAAGTGGTCAATCTGACATCAGCCGCCACTACGCCAGCTCGCTCAGAAGGGCGTGACCGGAGCGACATGATCATAGCTGGGCACTGACGTTTCGTCATATATCAGTTGCTACTCCAGCCACTCGATCAATGCCGACGGGTCGCTGGAGTTGATGTACGTCGACATCGACACCTTCCTGGAGAACAACTAATTGATTCCGGCCCGGATCGGTACGAGGACGCTGCGCACCTTCGGTAGGCTCTACGCCCATTTCCCCTGCATCAACGCGCATTCTCTGCTCGGCAGCCTTCCATTGAAATCACCCAAACCTTGACCAAGCGAGTCTCCCTTGGTAGCCTCAGTCGGAGTCAATTTTCCTATCAGCAAAAGAATTAATCAAAGACACCACAATAAATGAGTAGATTTTTCCTTATCATCCTGCTAATTTTCACTAAAGGCTATTTATCTGCTGGCGCCCAAGATACAACGATCATCCAGATTCAAACCTCCAACAAAAAGCTCGAACAGGCTTTCAACTGGGCAGTTGACATGGCTTTATCGCATGTTCAAACCGGCAAATCCGGCGTGGTCGACCGCTGGGAAAAAGGGGCAGGTTCGGGCAATGTGGTTTATATCCCTTGTTACTGGGGCGGTTACAACTCGCGCACTGCTTTCTACTCACGCGATATATGTCACCAGGTTGCGGGGGGGCATCTGTTAAACCTGC
Source organism: Aureliella sp. (assembly GCA_044234105.1). GTDB lineage: Bacteria > Planctomycetota > Planctomycetia > Pirellulales > Pirellulaceae > Aureliella. The sequence continues at coordinate 11,869 of JBIIJD010000103.1, forward strand.
AGCTAGAAAATTTTACCATGCTGCGCGAATTTGCTAAAACA
>JBIIJD010000104.1:0-11784 GCA_044234105.1 Aureliella sp.
GCTCCGTTAGTCGATCAAACCAAAGTATTTGGTGGGGGCTAGCCGGATGTGGGCTGATTGCCTTGCTGTGCGGTGCAGCCAACATAAACTGGACACCAGCAGTGTCAGTACCGGGGACTGGGAAGCTGAGCATGGGACTGGGCTTCCCGTTTGCGACTACATGGTTTCAAACATTGGCGCCCATAGTCGTTGGATCGGTGTATGCCATTCGAAACCTACCCTCGAGACGCCCTCCGCAGAACACCGAACCTTCAGTTTCTCTCAAATCGGCTGCATAGCCGCAGTAGAAGTTTTAACTAGCGTCCTCAGACTTTGCCTAGCATCCGCCCAAGTGTATCACACACGCCAGGATCTTCGGGAGTGACTTTAATTTACCCTCTGTAAAACACAGCCAGTCAGATCGTTACATCGTCAGGGGTGGTCCATTCAACGCGATGCTTTTGATGCGCCAGGATGTTCAGGAAATCGCCCTGCTTCAGTTCTTTGACTTCTCCTTCGACCGACAGTCGAGCCGCGCCTCTTAGCACCACGACCCACTCGTGCTCGTCTTGGTCATACCAGAATCCCTCGGGAGATGCATGACCCTGCGAAACAATGCGTTCGATACGCACGTTGCCTGTATCGAGCAAAGTGTTGAAAAGCACTTCCGGCAGGTTCGATGGCACTTGGTCGAAAAGATTGGCCTTCATCGGTTTATTCTGCTTTTTAGATATCTTGCCAGATTCTCAGCATTAGCTAGCCTCCATGCACCTTGGCGACAATCTTGTCCATCTCGGCTGCGGTGAAGGCTCGGCAAGTTGTCGTGTGGACGTTGCCCATAGCTCCCAAACGCAAAATGGCTGCGGTGGCGGTTTCATCATCTGGGGCTTCCAGGATTAAAAGGCCATCGTGGTCGCCCTGGATCCAGTAGATGTCCTTGACCTTGACGCCCATCTTCTTCGCTTCAGACTTGAAAATCGCTGCCCGTTTGGTCGTGTGGTCGATATCCTTGATGCCCTGCTGTGAGAACTTGATGTTGGTGATGAAAGTTGCCATTTGGTTTTTCCCTTTTTTGTTGCGGTTGATCGGAGAAGGACTCCTGGCCCAGGACGGGTGTTAGTCTTCAATCTATTCTATCGGGAGCGGTCTTTCTGGTATGTATGGGATCAGGCTTTGGCGCAGTGCTTTTTGTATCTCCCGCTAGACGAGTCGAATATCCAACAAGAAACCGTCTACAATGTCAGTTACACGCACGTCATACCGGGATGCCGAGTTCTTCAGGGGTCAGGAGAGACGGACGATGCATATTAAAGTTAGAACAGAGGAACAAACATGACTTCCTACACCCACATTCTGGACCTTGTCAAAGAAGCTGAACCGCCCGCGGACGGCATCCTGAGCCGCACAATCTTCCAAGACGAAAAGATCAAGGCTGTCGCCTTCGGCTTTGGCCAGAATCAGGAACTCTCAGAACACACAGCGGCGAAACCGGCACTGCTGTTCTTTGTCAAAGGCGAGGCGAGCGTCGGCCTGGGCGATGATGTTCAGGATGCACAAGCCGGAACGTGGGTCCACATGCCGGCCAACCTCAAGCACTCCATCAAGGCCAAGACGCCATTAGTCATGTTACTGGTATTACTGAAGTAACTGCAGACAATGCCTACCATAGAAGCTGCAGACAACCGGCATGGCAATCAACTCGAGAGCCAATGGGAGCGACGTTTACACCCTGTCTTCCCGTACCGACCCTGAAGTATTCACAGCCGCTTCTGGATGCTTTCCAGTGCTCACTACACCCAAATCAAGCTGATCATGGATCGCCACGGATGTCATCTAGTTTGGCTTGCTTTTCGATTTCGATCCAGATGGAATCAGCAATGGCTTGCATCCCTTTGTCGCCTGGGTGGCCGGCTACGCCTGAATGATCTATCTGACGTTCCGAACGGGCGAAATTAGCTTCGTCGTTGCCAAGCTTACTATTATCGACAAAAAATCCACCCGATTCTTCACATGCCTTTCTCATGATGGAGTTCTTGTCTTCGTCTAACCAGAATGTTCCTCGGACAAAAATCGCAGGCTGCCCTTGCTTCTTAAAAATGTCAAGCAAGTTAGTGAATGCAGCATGAAACTGTGATCTTAATTCGTCTGTATTGAGTGATACTGCATTTTCGCCTAGTGCAATAATGATGACATCGGCCTGGAAGTCGAGTTCTTCTCTGAAGCCTGCTGCAAGATCATAGTCATTGAAATTGCGCTCAACCACTACCGCCGCTGCACCTGTGGAAGGACAAAGCGAACGGGCTTGTCTCAGCTTAACCGGGTCAAATCCAACTTCGGCTGGGTTTGCAACCCGTTCCCATTGCTTGCCAGGAAATATATTGGCTCGATTAAGATCGCCTGATATCAAGACTTCAACAGGCTCGGCAGATGGTCCTTCCGGGTCAAGCAGCGCCCACACTCCCACCAAGTAAACGGTTGCTAACCCGAGAATAAAAATAAAAAATCGCTTCCATCTATAGAATAAACTCACGCTGACTGACTTCTCTAGTGCCAACTTTCATCCCTCGCCCTCAACCACACCCGCTGCCAACTTCACTCCATTGGAAACGCAACGTCTAAGCTTTAATTTAGGATGCTCTTTGCGTCAATTCTATGGAGCATCGCAAATCGCCCTCGAATCGTGTCAGTGTCGCCAAGTGTGAAAAACGCGGTGTAAGAGAACGACAAATCTGGAGTCAAAGCGAAAGTTCGCAATGGCGCAATATAGGAGCAGCCTGAACCGGCACCACCCTTAAACCGATAGCATGTCGCTTCAGATGTGCCGGGAACGTAAATGCCAATTCCTCTTCCATCTTCGTCAACGTACGCAGCCCAGCCTTCTGAAAGAGTGATGTATTCATTGGGCCACCCTGGTGTTATTCGCGTTAACGGCGCTGTAGTCCAGGGTGTCTCGCCGGTGTAAGTGACAAGGGTGGATAGCTTGAGAGAAACAAATACTGCGGGTGTTTCTTGGTGATGGGCTTTATGAGAAGTGTCGCCGTTGTAAGTGAATTTGTACCGAACTCGGAGAACTGGGCCTTCCAACTCCACCCACTGCTCCATCGTGCATTCGTTGACCAATTTCCCCGAAGCCCAATGTCGCGGAGTTGTTTTGACGTAAGCGGATGTTTCCGTGGATTCGAAATCGACAATTTTTGCGGCTTTGCCCTTATAGTCACCGCCTTGCACGGGATTGTATCGCCACGGCTTGTCTACCCAAAGTGATTCGTCTTCGTCACCGTAGTAAGACTGTTGAATGAGTCGACCGTGATCATAGTGGTTGAGAGTGTTGAAGTCAGATGTTCGCCACGAAAGATGTGGTATCGCACCGCCGTGGGAGCATAGGAGTCCAACTCGTAAGTCAGCGTTTTGGATGTAGACCCAATCTTCGGTCTGTTTGGTATCTTTCGATTCTTGTGCGACGACGGACGTCATGAGCACGAGAAAGCCGATGCAATTGAGAATTCTGATGGGTTGTACCCTAGATGCAAAATTTCTTATTATCACGGTCTTGGAGTTTTGATAACTGGTTCTGAGTACTTATCCGAGGTATGTCAACATTATCCAAGTGGCTCATTACTCCGTTCGAGTAGGCCACCGGATTCTTGAATAGGAGCTTCTATGCTCGCTGACCACTCTAGTGCCAAATCCCCTTCGCCCCCAACCACGCCCACTGCCAACCTCAATCTTTTGGCGACCCTACTTCGAAACCTTCACATGATGGCCAGCCTCACGACAGATTGATCAGATATCAAATTTGCAAATCTATTTGATGCGAAAACCAGTGTCAAACTTATTCAGGTACTGGAATCTCGCCACCTGCTCGCGTTGACATACCTTGGTAAACATCAAGATCAATGGACTCAACTATCAGCCGCACTGAACCATCTGCAAATAGGAAGTTTGCATAACCTACATGTGGCGCAGATACGTCTCGATCATCAGAATACGGGCTATTGGGTGTGTGGCCGGTTTGGAACAGCACCATATGCCCATGATCGTCTGAAGGGTCTGTGATTTCGCGAATTGCACCCGACCAAGTCGTTTCATAGGAGAAGTGAGGTCCATGAACTCCGCCTTTTCGAAACGGACCATTTTGCCTCTCACCGCATGGAAGGGTATTGGACAGACCGTCCCGGACTTCGGCAAAGCGAGTACCGCTATTGCGGCTAAACAATCCGTCACGCTTTTCCTGGGTTTCGTCAAGATCAGGTGGTCCAAATGAAGCGACGTAACTAGACATCGCGTACTTCTCATCACCCATTTCCACAAAGCCATTCGCTGAGTTCGCGTCTTCAGGACATAAGAAAACAGGTAGATGCGTCTCGCGAGCTGCGGCGTTAAGCGGATCAAACATTGGGACATTGAAGTTGATATTGGAATATAAAGTAGTCAATTCCAGATATGGAAGGCTCAATGCGCCCCAACCTGCACCAGCGTGATTTCCTTGCGCACCGCGCTTGTAAACATATCCCGACGGCAACCGCCCTATCGCGGCCTCATAGTTGTTTAGCGTTAACCCAAATTGCTTAAGGTTGTTAGTACAACTTATCCTTCGTGCAGCTGAGCGAGCAGCCTGAACAGCGGGAAGAAGCAGGCCGGCGAGGATACCAATAATCGCAATCACCACTAGAAGTTCAACCATCGTAAATGCAGATGACTTTTGATTTTTGCGCATTTCGTCTTTCAGTTGAATATCTGGCGGAAGCGGGACTTTGGATACAAATACATTGGTGATTGGGTAGAACTCTGTTGTCGGTTACCTCCCGGGTTGAACTGAGCCGACGGAGTCGAACTACACTACTGATTGGTTGCAACCAGTCTGCGGGTTCCATTCGGGTTCGGCTCGCCGGCACGTCAGTATATCAAATGCATAATCTGAATCAATCAAACTGCTGCGTCGAGGTTTAAGTACTGGCTGACCACTCTGGTGCCAACTCTACTCCTTCAATAATAACCACACACACTTCCATCTTCACTTCAGTGGAGACGCAACAATTAGGCTTTTATTTGTTGTCCGCGTTTAACCGCGCCGAATGCGGCGAAACAGGAGTTCTTATGCAACAAGTCAACTGTGTCAAAGCCAACCGAGCGTAGTAAATCGAGCTGGTATGTCACGGGCCGTGGTGAATCTTCACGATCAATGTACGCAAACACCTTATCGCGGTAGCCGGCGTCGCCGATCGAGATCAGGTACTGACCGTAACGATCCCACATCATCTCTTGAATTTCGCTTTGTTCGTGAAATACCAGATCGGTGATCCAAACACTGCCACCGGGCACAAGCAAGCGGTACAGTTTGTGAAACGCTTGCGACCAATCATCGTCATCACGCAGGTGGTGCAAAACCGCCGCCGCTAGAATCACGTCGTAGCTGGATTCGGGAAGGTCGGCAGACCGAAAATCCGCCTGCACCAGCCGTACGGAGCCTGAATTAACCATCCGGACACGATCCGCAGCGCGTTCGAGCATTGGGGAACTCAAGTCGAGTAAATCGACATCGAAGTCATGTCCTGCGGCTTGGTGAAGTCGAAGAGTGTTATTGCCAGCACCACAGCCGATGTCAAGAACTCGGCGAATGCTCCTCGTGCACGAAACAGCCGCATTAGTAATGAGCGTCATGGCCAAGGGGGCGTCGATGGTTGCCGCTTGACCAGTCTCCAGCGACGAAAATCGGTCGACGTCGTTGTCAAAACGTGCACGGATATCGTCGATCGTTGATTTATTGGCCAGTTGTGTGTTCATATCGGTTGTGCATTGAACTGAGCCGACGGAGCGGAACTACAGGACTAATTGGACGCAGCATGTATGCGGATTCCACTCGGTTGCGGCCCACCGGCACGCAGTATATCAGAAGCACAGTCTGAATCAATCAATTTGCCGCTAGGCTTCTTGAACAGGGGCTTAAATGTTGGCTGACCACTCTGGTGCCAGGCACACAGCCATCCGAGTAGTACACCCAGCCACGATGCGTAAGTAATGCTCGATGAACCGATATAATAGGCTGTTATGAGCGAGTCTTAGAAAAAAGCCAATAAATGAGACTTGTCTTGCGAATATAGCTGAGTGTTTCACATTCGAGGGTGTCGTCAATGAGTCTCAAGAAACTTGCCAAAAAGCTTGGTATTACTCTAGCCTGTTTGCTGCTAATCCTCTTCGGCTATGCCGGTTGGGTTTGGTATTCGATTATTGCAGAAGATATTGAGTTTCACAGCGACGCTGGAATCATTCGCGGAACTTTGGTTTACCCTCGCTTCAAGGAAAACACACCTGGGGTTGTACTGGTTCACGGTTCTGGAGCGACAAGTCGCAAATCGATGATGCCCTACGCTTGGCTGTTCGCCTACAAAGGCTATGCAGCACTAGCGTATGACAAGAGAACCGACTTGGCCAGTGGTGGGGCTGCTCTGGAAAGTCTACAAGCCTGATGGGATTCGAATGCTCCCCGGCTTGCCCGGGAGATCGTTACGCTTCTGGCTACACGCCCGGATAGCTCGAGTCTCAGTTTTCTGCCTGCTGGATTTGCTGACAGCAAATCCAGCAGGCAGAAAACCAAGATGTTGGATGCTGCCGTGTAGCGAGAAACCTAACCATCCACTGGATAAGCCAAGTGGGATTTTTCTCTCTCGATGGCTATTGCATAGCGAGAAGCCAAACCAAACTAGGATCAGCCCGACTCGAACTACATTTTCTCGTTTGAGCACTTCAGTTCCAACAGGTCTGGAGTCCCGTCTATGTGGACGCCAGTGCGCTGCTAGCCTATTAGCGAAAGCAACGCGATGAGCTTCAGGCCCAGCTCGATAGCCATGAGGACACGGTCCCCATGAGCTTTGACGACGACGCCATCATAGCCGAGCTAGGCGAACTTGAAGAGCATCTGACGGCGACTCCAGTTCTCTGGCCAAAGCAGACTTCCAGCGAGTCTTCGAGAGCATCACGCTCTACTGGGAAAAGGTCAGCCCACGACTTCGCGAGCTGGTTCGTGCGAGATCATTCCTCGCTTTCCTTTCTGTCTAACCGTGAACACGCTTAGCCTTGGAACGAGGCACTAACGTGGTGGCGAGCGGCCAGTAATGTCGAAAATTTCGAGTACGAGCAGGATGAGGAATTCTGACCCAGGGCGGGCAGGTTTCATTTTAGAAGCCGAGTGACATCTCGAAACTTGGGATGTTTGGCATCGAGCATCAATTCGAACAGTGACATTTCCACACAAGTTAGATGTACACCCGAGGCAACCATTCGGCGAAATGCGATTTCGCGATTCAAGGCAGCACGGGACGATACAGCGTCTGCCGCCAAGTACACTTGATAACCATCGTTTAGTAGCACAGCAGCCGTCTGCCAGACGCACACATGCGCTTCGATTCCACATAGAATGACTTGCTTTCTTCCCGACGCGCGGATTGCAGAATAGATGTCAGCATCCCCACAGCAGCCAAAGCTAGATTTGGCGATAGGCTGCAATCCGCTTAAGCACTCTGCTACCTGGGGCAGCGTTGCACCTAACTTATCAGGCAACTGTTCAGCCCAAACAATCGGCAACTCAAGGATTCGGCAGCCTTGAATCAAGATCTGAACCTGCCGAATCACCGATTCCGAATCCGCCATCATCCGCGCTAGCTTACCCTGAACATCAACCACAACCAATAGAGCGTCGTTACAGTCCAGGCGATTTACTTGGCTCACAGCGATAACCATCCTATTAACAAAACTGATCGATGAATGGCCGAGAGCCTACCCTAGAACCCACTCATCGTCAAGATAATCAGATTCACAGGCTACTACTCTGAGCAGAGATTCCTCGCGCTCAGTGCAACGGTACTTGCACTCGTAATCTAAGTGAATTTCCCAAACAACCGTAGTCTCTTTAAGAACCGCAAAATTTGGGCGATGGCGTCAACAGGGAGCCCGGTGCCGGATCGTTGATCAAAACCAGGCCTCCGGTTGAACAGCACAAGATATGCCAACTTGCCTCCGGTCAGCAGATTTTCGGGCTGAATCAAACCCGCAACCCGGTAGCGGGAACCGGTTGGCCGCAATGGTTCCTGGCTCCTAACCGGTTGCCGGATGGCCGGTTAGGACCCAGTAGGAACTCGGGAACACAATACTATCAGGTTCCAGTATGCAGATTCGATCCGGCGAGCAAAAACCGGTCAGGTACGGTGGCCAGTAAGCAGTATTATTCAGCTAACCGGTGAACGTAGGGGGCAAAACTTTCGAATCCTTCGTCAGATTCCTGAATCCAGCCAGAACCTGGCATCAAGCGGGCCGATCGCACGCTGGTTCCGGCAATCAGTCAAGCCGATCTGGCAACATTCTGGAGCTGACTCGCTGCCCGGTCTGGAATCACCGGCATGGCCCGCAGGCTCGTGGCTGGACTCCTTATTGGTAGTTCTGCCTGACCTGGCTGCCATGTCACTCAATGCCTGAAGGGAAATGCGGTTCGTCGTGTGTCTCGAACGCAGCCTTTCACAGGCCGCCAAGCGCTGCCCCGCGCAATCACTTTTGGCTATGCTTTTCGTTCTCTCGATCAGTGATCGGTCGAATCCACCGCTGCAGCGAAGGACAATTCCTTCGTACTGGCGACCCAAGCAACCCCTGCGGTCTAGAGAATGCACTGGCGGGGCATTCAGTGGCGAGAGCCGCTTCCTTAATCATTTGACTCTAAATTCGTCATATGCGGGGCGAGAAAAGCTGAAACCGAAAACCAAGCCTAACCCTCGCGAAGTGTTTCCCAATGACCGTTTTTCAGATACACTCTGATGCCTTTTCCCTGGAGTGCTTCGTACGGCGATAACATGAGCTCGACAACAAGATTCATTGTCCGCGTAGTTTTGCGTCTGCTTCAGTTATGCTGTCTGTACTTTTTGTTTCATGGGATCGCGAACATCGATCCCATGATCACTGCGATCAAGGCGTGGCTCAACGGAGACGCGTCCGTCGCAGATGTTTGCTGGAAAATCTTGCCGGTCACTGCCGAGATACTTCCCGCGCTCGGGGTATTTGCAGTCGTGCAAGTGTTGTTGGGTGTTATCAAACCAACCACACACGATCCGAGTGAGCCCTGGATGGCGAATCCGATGTGGGCTGACCGACACATTCGATTGAACAACAAAGGCACCTTCTGGGCAATTGTCTGGCTGGTCATGGTCTATTTGGGAATCATTGTTCCATTCTGTTTCGCCATTCAGAAAACTCCCTTCTTGGTGTTATGCGGCATCTTCGGAGTTGCGATTATGCTGTTCGCCCGAGTGTTTTGGCTCAATCGAAAGTGGAACACTGCCGAGCTACGAATGGCTGACCTGCCTGGAGTGATTGGAGGCCCGTTTTCCGGCGTGGCTATCCTTCAGGAGGCGTTCCCTGCGGGCACTGCATTTGACCTGTGCCTGAAATGCGAATTCACTCAGTCGTATCGCAAGAAAGGCTGGTCATCGAGCGGTGAAAGAACGCAAGGCTCCGAAACTCGAACGGAAACCGTCTGGAGTTCGACCATCTCGATCGACAAGACGCTACCGCCTGATGCGCCTAATCGAACACTTATACCATTCAGTTTCGCGATTCCCTTTGATTGCCTTCCGACGAGCGTGCACGACAACTCGAGTCAGGGGATTGCGAGATGGAACTTGGTCGTCAAAGAAAAGAATAAAGTTGGGTTTGGCGGTTCCGTGTTCAATGTTCCGATATTTCAGACACCGGAGCGCCGCCCTGACTTTGAGTTCGACAATGAATTGGTGGCGCCATTCCGGTTAGAGGTCAATGTCGACACAGTTCTTAATCGAGTGGGACTGAAGCGAGAAGTTGAACCGAATGGTGACCAGCGACTGGTTTTTGAACAGTGGAATCTGATTAGCGGTTTGTCGATGGCATTTACGGCAATGGTTTTCTTGGCCGTAGTCCTGGGTTGCTTCAGGTTCATTCAAGATCTCTATGCAGCATTCTTCGTATCGGTGATTCCGGGGTTGTTGTTCCTGGTGGTCATGTATTCGTTGCTTGATAGCTTGCTCTGGAGGACTCTGATCGAGAAGAGCGGAAGTGGACTGCGGTTCGAAACCGGATGGAGAGGTTTACGCAAATCGCTAGTTGTCGACGAAAGCGAGAAGCCAATCTTTACACCTCAACTACAAGCGCTCAAAGAGAACGGCGAGTGGTATCGGGTCGTCGTTGACAAGCGATCGATCGCTGCAGGGGGCGATACTTCTGAAGGTTCTGAGCTGACGTTGGTGAGGAATCTTGATGGTCGAGCGGAAGCGGAAGCTGTCACTAAATGGTTGGGTGAGCAGTTAGCGGCAACTTAGAAGTACGATTCTTTGGGAAGGCGATTCCCAACCTGACGCGAGGTATGCAACATTGGCTCACTGGTTACGCCATCTCGTTGTGCTGTCGATCTTGTCGGTCCGGGTTGCTGGGGATCAGGCAATGGAACACTTGAGACCAACCGGGAATGATGTCTTGACGGAAACTAGCCAACGTCAAACGGAGGCTCGTGTGCTACTTGGAGCAAGTAATCGATCAATTGATTTATTGAACAAAGTTCGGCATTGCAAGGTCGGCGATCCAGGCCCAACAGGAGACTTGGCTAAGTTCCGTTAGGCCTGGAGTCACATGTGAAATATCTAGCACGACGGAGGTCCGGCATCTACTCTAATGAATCCAGAAATCTAGCGGCCGACAGATTATCGAGTGCCACCATGGCCGACCTGCCTGTCCGGTACCGAAGCTCACTGGCGGCATACTGTCCAAACGGGCTCCGGCTATCGAGCGACTCGATCAATTGGTCGACCGTGGCGTCCTGAAGGGCGAGCCGGTAGAGTTCGTGGATTGCCTGCCCGGCAAGCAGTCGCTGTTGGCGTTGCTCGATCGAGAATGGGCGTCTGTCCCGCCGGGGTTCCAGCAAAAGGCTAAGGCCCTGGTCCGGCCCGGCTCCCGGGGTTGTCGCGGTTCCGGGTCGCCGCTGCACCGACCAACAGGCTGGCACTGGTGGCTCGCGTGGCCCGACTGTACCGAAGTCTCCTGAACTTCGCCGTGAAGTAAAATCGCAACTTGGCATCAGCGACCCGATCGAACCACCTCAATGTCCACTGGCCTGACAGGCGGGCGTTCTTTGGCCTTTGTCTGGCCTGCTCTCAAGGGTTCAACGCTATTTAGTCGCTGCCATACTTCTGGAGCAACCAGCTCTTGGCTAACTGCATGTTTGAAAATCCGCACTATGGCATTAGTCAACCTGTTGACGTATGGCCTGGAAGTTTTCCCAGTGTCAACGAATCTTTGCCTTTGGCGCTGTAGTGCCAAAGGCCCGTACTGGTCGGCGTTCAAGTCGCCGTCGTTCAACTCGAGCGCATCGCATACCATCCCTAGCCGATGGGTTTCTTTAGGGTTGTTTGCATATCGCTCGGCAATGTGCAGGCGAAAGCAGGCGGTAACATGCTTTACAGTAGTTTGAACGTCGACTTGATTTTGGGTTACGAGAAGCCCGAATTTGCCATCAGCAATTGCCTGAACTTCCTGAGTAGTGATCCCATCAGGAAGTCGATTACCATTGTCCTGGTAAGCCTGGATCAAAACAGCATATCGGGCAAGCGTAATCGCCTGATTATGCGGTCCAAGATAGAAGTTTTTTCCGTCAATTGTGACAACGGATTGACCAGAAATGTGATACCGCAAAGAGGGTAAAGGGGCCTTCATTCGAGACATAGCGAACCTCCAAAATCAAGGATTCTTGATATTGACGGTCGCTCGGGAACAAATCCCGGTAACGCTTGCTATGCG
>JBIIJD010000164.1:0-3028 GCA_044234105.1 Aureliella sp.
AAGCCCGGGTAATCCTTAGGATAAACTGTCTCCTTTTGGTTGCCGACCCTGCTTGCAGCAATTATTCTGGAGGTTCGATTGTTTTTGGATCTCACGAATTCTTTGGCGTAAAAAGTTCTATGTACATCCATCGTGCGTTTGCTGCAATTTTCCGCAGTTTGCCGGTCGTGTTCTTGGCGTTGATGCTGTTGCCGAGCATTGTTCGTGCTCAGACGGACAATGGCAACAACAATAACGGCGATAACGGCAATAACGGAAACACAGGTGTTGGTGGTATCGAAATCGATGCGACGGGTGTGCTTAGAATGAAGCGGTCCAATCCCTTGCTGACTCGTCAGCAGTTGATGGCTGCAAAGCAGAATCTACCACCCCAGTTGGCAAGGCCAAGCAACTTGCGAAAGGTGTCGCTGAACCGTTTGGAGCAGGCGGTTTCTGAACAATTGGCACAAGGGCAGCGTCCTACCATGGAGATGATTGCTCTGGCCGGAATGACTCGGCTCCAGTACGTATTTTTTTATCCAGATTCAGGGGACATTGTATTGGCTGGTCCTGCCGAAGGTTTCGGCCGCGACTCGGTAGGTAGAATCGTTGGTGTGGAAACTCAGCAACCCTGCTTGCAGTTAGACGATGTGATTGTTGCATTGCGCGCGTTTGGTCCCAATGGTAAACCGACCAAGGCGATCAGCGTTTCCATCGATCCTACCGAAGAAGGCTTGGCCCACATGCAGCAAACGTTGCGGCAGTTGGGTAGTAACTTCAGTTCTTCGTCAGACGTTGCGATTATCGTGCGCAGTTTGCAACAGGCTTTAGGGCTGAACACGGTAACTCTCAAGGGTGTGCCCGCCGGAACGCATTTTGCTCACGTTTTGGCTGAAGCCGATTATCGCATGAAACTGATTGGTATTGGCTTGGAGCCGGTGCCTGTGCCCATGCAAAATTATGTTGATCGGCTGCAAGCTTCCATGACATCGACCAACGCTTTGATGCGCTGGTATTTTGTTCCCGATTATCAGGCGATCGCCGTAAGCGACGATGGACAGGCCATGCAGATGCGAGGTCGTAGCGTAAAGCTGGTGGATGAAGCCGAACTGGTGGAAGCGACTGGCAAGCGAAAGTCCACCGGTCGAGCCAACCCGGCAAGTCGAGGATTTACCACGGATTTTACCAAGAAGTTCGATCAGATTTGTCGCGTCCAGCCCGTTTATGCGCAACTGCGAAATCTGGTAGATCTGTCGATCGCTGCGGCCTACATTCAGGAGCAGGATATGTACAAAAAAGCGGATTGGGATTTGGGCGTTTTCGCAAACGAAGACGCTTTGTCCGTGGAACTGCTGCCTCCTCCCAAGCAGGTTGATACTGCGATCAATGCTGTCCTGAAGGGATCAACCCTGATCACTCCGATTGGCGGTGGTGTAGCCATTCAGGCCCACAAAGCACTGACTCAAGAGAATGTTCAAGCCGATGCCGAAGGTAAAATCGCTAAAGTTCGTGCATCAATCGCTGTGGATGGATTGGCTCAGGGGCAGTGGTGGTGGGACTAGTCGCTAATCAGTCCGCTCTTGACGGCCCATACTGCGGCAGCCGTGCGATCGGCTGAATCCAGTTTTCGCAAAATGTTCTGAACGTGTTCTTTGACGGTTTCAACGCTAATCGACAGCGACGTGCCGATCTCTTTGTTACTTAGGCCCAATGCGATATGTCGAAGTACCTGTAGCTCGCGATTGGTCAGTGGAATATCTTTGGAATCAACACGTTCTCTGCGCCGCTGCATGGTCGCCTGGACTCGCCGCATCAGACTTGTGTCAGGAGCAGGCTCGTTGGCCGCAGTGCGCCGGATGGCATCGATGATTTCGGATCGCGAAGACTCTTTTAGCAAATAGTCCTTGGCTCCTAATGCGATGGCGCGGGCAACGTAGGTTGGGTTATCGTAGGTTGATAGTACCAGCGTGGAAATCGTTGGATAGTTCTCTCGAACCAGATCCAACAAATTCAAGCCGTCCTCGTCACCCAAACGAACATCCATCAAAAGGATGTGGGGTCGACTGGTCTTAAGTATCTCCATCGTAGCGGCTGAGTTGGCTGCGGATCCCACCAGTTCAATGTTTGTCCCTGCCACCAGAGCTTGCATCCCGCAACGAACCACCTCGTGATCATCGCAAATGACGACTCGAATGCTCACCACTAATCTCCAGTACCAAAAATGATTGTCAAACCCAGCAACAGGCGTTACTACCCTAATTCTAGCTTACAGAACCTACCCCAAAAGGGTAATCAAAGCGGCCAAAAAGTCGACTCCCTCTGAGGTGGGGTTTCGGCGAGATTGGCAGTCCGCGACGTGCCTAAAAAGCTGAAAGCTGAACAAAAAAGAGGACGATTAGCCATAAAAATGATGCAAAGAAGCAACGTGTTGTTTGCCATGCACTCATTTGCGAACTAGATATTTGGTAAGTCTGGAAGCACAGGGCCAAGGAGGGCATACGAGAACGAACCCAACGAAAGTACATTCGATGCCCGGTGAAAAGCTGCTGCTGGTGGATGATGATAGCTGGCTCTTAGAATCGATGAGCCAATGGCTAGTCGAGCAGGGGTATCGCGTATGGACGGTCAGGACCATCAAGCAGGCTCAAAGTCAGTTTCAGTCGGAGCGATTCGATCTTTGTCTGGTGGATGTTTGCCTGGAACGCGAGGAAGGTTTTGACCTACTGCGCTGGATTGTCAAGCAGCATGCTAACGTACCCGTGGTCATGATGACCGGTTACGGTGGCCCCGATGCGGGGGCGGATGCAGTCGCTGCAGGGGCATTCGATCTTCTGACCAAGCCAATCATCGATCAAGAGCTACTGACGACGCTGCGCCGAGCGATCGATCAACAAAAAATCGCGCTTGAAAATAAACAGCTCAAGGAACAGCTTGATCGCAAGAGTGGTCTGGAAGAAATATTAAGCCATGACGTCAGAATGCTGGACATATTTGATGTGATCGACAGCGTGGCCGATACAAAAGCTACCGTGCTGATCACAGGCGAAAA
>JBIIJD010000165.1:0-2974 GCA_044234105.1 Aureliella sp.
TGCCAACGGACATCAAGAACAAGACGATTCAAACGATCACCACCAAGCCGGTTCGCAGCACCGAGATTGTTCTGGGCCGTATTTTTGGGTTTACTGCCGTGGGCACCATGCTGCTGATTGGCATGGGTCTGTTAAGCTACGGATTTATCAAGCGAGGAATCCTGCACGAACATGAAGTGGAATCAAGCGAAGGTGCCGCAGAGGGTGTGACCACTTACGACGCACGGCATGCACATCAGTTTAGGATGATCGAAGGCGAAGCGGTGGGGGTTACCGACACCGTCAAGGGACACACTCACGTGGTCCGTCGTCAGGATGACGGCAGCTTCACCGTAGGTCCGCCCGAGGGGCTGTTGAACGCTCGTATTCCTATCTTTGGCAAGCTGCACATGACCGATCGTAGCGGCAACGTCGTGCAAAAGGGGCTAAACGTTGGCTATGAATCGGAATATCAGACTTTTATCGAAGGCAATTCGCCCATGTCAGCCGTGTGGACCTTTCCGGCGGTAAGCGCCAGTCAGTTCCAGGATGGTGAATTCTTGCCGATCGAAATGTCGCTTCAAGCCTTTCGCACTCTGAAGGGCGATGTCGTAACCGGCGTGCGTGGAGAAGTCTTCTTGCGAAATGAAGAAACAAAAGTAGAAACGGAACGCAAGCCGTTTATCATCCAGGAATTTGCTGTCGACCGACAGGAATTCCCCAGGATCGTACCTGGCAGTAAAGATGGCCAGCCTCAAAATATCAACCTATGGGACGATTTGTGCGGTCGTGGAGAGTGGCAAGTGGTGGTGCGTTGTACGGATCGCGGCCAGTACTTTGGCATGTCGACCGCCGACCTTTATCTGCGTGCCGGAGACAGTCTGTTTGGCTGGAATTTGTTCAAGGGATTCCTGGGGATCTGGTTACAGATGATTATCGTGATCAGCTTGGGTGTGATGTTCAGTACTTTCCTGAGCGGTCCCGTAGCTATGGTGGCTACTATGGCCAGCCTGATTCTTGGCTTCTTTGGCTCATTAGCTCTGGACGTGGCTTCTGGAGCCACGCCTGGTGGTGGTCCAATTGAATCGATGATTCGAATTCCGATGCACACTGCGGCCACAATCGAATTGGATCTGGGCAATGAAGCGCTGGAGAAGACGATTCAGTATGCCGACATGGCTCTACTGTATAGCGTTGGAGCGGTATTCCAAGCTATCCCCAGCTTCGGACAATTTAACACCTCGGAGTTTGTGGCTTATGGCTACAACATTCCGGGCAGTCTTGTGCTCAGGCATTTGACAATTGTCTTTGCCTACTTTTTGCTAACCAGCCTGATCGGATATTTCCTTCTCAAAACCAGGGAGCTTGCCGCCGCATGAACACTTTAGTGCTCCGTCGACGACTCATCTACATCAGCATAATGGTTGCGCTTTTGATACCGCTCTATTTTCTAGGGCATCCATCAGTTCGCGACAAAGATGGCTCCGCCATTCAAGAGGGCGGAAGCTTGGCGGCGATTCGCACCAATTATGATCTCAATCATAGTGACGTGGGTGAACTGGATCCTGCCAGCGAGTCCGCGCGTTTGGCTACGCTGGGACTGCGAGGTGTAGCTGCAACTATCTTGTGGCAAAGGGCCGAGCACTACAAACGGGAAAAGTACTTTGATCGACTGTCGGCCACTGTCAATCAACTTCGTATTCTACAACCTCATTATGTCAAAGTTTGGGAATTTCAGGCTCATAATTTAGCGTGGAATGTGTCTGTCGAATTTGATGACTACCGCCAGCGCTATGAATGGGTCAAGAAGGGGATCGATTTCTTGATCGATGGCTCCAAGTACAACAAGAAGCGTACTGAGATGCCGTTTGAATTGGGATGGGCATTTGGAAACAAGATGGGAATGTCCGACGAACGCGTGCAATTCCGCGAGCTATTTAGAAACGATAGAAATTTTCACAACGAAATTGAAAACCGCTGCAATCTAAGCTTCTTACAACCTTCGGCGCTGGGGCCTGACAGCAAGCCGGATAATTGGCGCTGTGGAGCTTTATGGTATCAGCGATCGTACGATATGGTTGATGCTGGTTCCAATCCTGCGCGAAGTCCGCTTATGTTTTATGTCAAGGCTCCTCAGTGGCAGTACAAGCATGCGGATGCCATTCAATTGGAAGGATACTTGGGCGAAGAAGCCCGGACGGCCTGGCGCTTGGCTGGCACTCAGTGGAACACATACGGACAGCGACTAATCAAGACAAGTTACGGAACGACGATTTTTCTAACCGAGATGGATATTGCGCAAGCCAGATTGCAGGAACTGGAGAACGAGTTTCACCAGTTCTGTGGCGAAGGTTACACCAAGGCTTTGCAAGCCCGACGCGACCAACTTACGCCTGAGCAAATTGCTGCCCTGGACAAAAGCCAGGAGTCTCTAAGCCCAGTGGAACTTCGCTTGGCAGAGTCCGCGCGACTGATGCTGAAGATTCCTGTCAGTGAATTGCTGCTGGACATTCCCGAAGAGAAAAAAGTAAAGGCTCTTGAAATGGCCGGGCAACTTAATCTGCTGGCGACCAGGATCGATCACATCGGGCGCTATCGTGATCAAGTAAACTATCCCTACTGGGAGGCTCGCTGTGTGGCCGAACAGGATGATGCCGCGCTGGCGGCCCGTACCAACATTTACGAAGCTGCCAAATTGATGGATCTTGGCAAGCTGAAAGAAGCCCTGGACAGTTATGATCAGGCCTGGGTTCAATGGGCCAACCTGTTCAATCACTATCCTGCGGTGATGATCGATGATACGGCCTTAGAGGTGGAAAAAGCGATCACCTACTATTTGCAGATTCGTGACATTCCCAATCCGCCAGTCGATTTCCCGCTCAACAAATTCCTGAAGTTTCGTCAATTGTACGAAAGTGGTAATTGGAATGATAAGCCGGTAGTGACCAGCCTGATCTCTCAGTGGCCAAAGCGATTTCCAGGTCGCAACTTCTTG
>JBIIJD010000166.1:0-2940 GCA_044234105.1 Aureliella sp.
AAACTGTTCATCACGAAACTCGTGAATCTTTTGAACAGCCATCTCCTTAGCTTTTTCGGTTTTTTCCTTGTTGATCGAGAATTTTGGCATCCCATTCTCCCATGAGACGGTTGCCAGTCCTGTTGCCAAAAAGACCGGCACCATTAATAAGAAAAGAAGGGCGGCGATTCGGTTTCGGAGCACTCTTTGGAGTGGCGCTGGCATAGCAAGTGAGGCTACACTAGTGATCTTCTGTGCTACTGTCAAATCAACTTTTCTCCTTGCTTTCGACTTCGCCATTTCATGGCTCCTATCAGTTTGATACTAGATGATGTTAATATCTTGAGAGTGCATCCACTTTTGGACTTTTGTTAGGCTTGTAGCAAGGAGTCTTCGATGCTGCAAGGCCAATCCCAGGCTGTGGTTGGAGTTGCAGCGCTCTCGAATTCGACTTGCATCTCAAGTCAGGTTTTCTTGAAAGATCTCTAAGCTGAGTGGCCCGTTTGAAATTGGGTCGCCTTCGAGGTTCGATCCGCGCCCAATGCAAAAACTGCGTTCCGACAAATTGGCGGCTGCTGGCTCAGTGGCGAATCCAACGCGATGAGCTTCAGGCCCAGCTCGATAGCGATGACGATATGGAGCCCATGAGTTTCGACGCCGACGCCATCATAGCCGAGCTGGACGAGCTTGAAGAGCATCTGACAGGCGACTCTAGTTCTCTGGCGAAAGATGCTTTTCAGCGAGTTTTCGAGAGCATCACACTTTACTGGGAAAGGGTTAGTCCCGCCCTGTGCAAAAACTGCGCTCCAGCATTTTGGCGGTTTGATGGTTGGTAGAATTTGTTGCCATTTCGATGCAGATGGCGTGTGGTCAAAATACTGGAACGAGCACTTTGCACAGCAATTCGCATGTGAAAATCGCTTGGAAGGAGCGGAATCTCGATCGCGATGGAAGCCGGTTACGTAGTCTATTGAAGCTGAGCTTTTTACAGGTTCGAATGGGCGGATGATTTATTTCACCCCACGGGCTGATATGATGACTCGCAAACAGTTGTTGGGTGCGAGTAAAACCGTCAAATGAACCAAGTTTTGAATCTCGTTCCCTGGAATCTCGCGATTGGTGTATTGGAAATTCGTAGTCAAATGAAAAATTGCTTTTTGAGTTTACCGTGGTGTTGGTTGTGGTTGATTTTCTGTATCAGCTCTTACGCTGCGACAGCTGACGAGCCTCGACCGATTCGTCCCGCCGCCTCGTTGCCAGATTCCATCCCGTGGGATTTAAAAGAGCTAAGCAAGACGCCAGAGTTCGCATGGGATACAGGGGATAAAGTTCGATCGTTGTACTACACGAGCGAGACCTTTAATGGCAAACCGACTCGCGTCTTTGCCTACTACGCGACGCCCGACACGATCGCTGGTAGAACGCCAACACAAAAATCGTTTCCGGCGATCGTATTGGTTCACGGTGGTGGCGGAACAGCATTCCCGCAATGGGCACGGCTATGGGCAGAGCGAGGCTACGCCGCCATCGCCATGGATCTGGCGGGGTGCGGTCCCAACAAACAGCGACTGCCGGACGGTGGGCCGGGGCAAGGACACGACATGAAGTTCGCGACGATCGAACAAAGCGAAACTGAACAATGGTCGTACCACGCGGTGGCAAATGTGATTCGAGCCCATTCGCTGATCCGATCATTTCCAGAAGTTGACTCGGAACGCACAGCGATCACGGGGATCAGTTGGGGAGGCTATCTGACTTGCATCGTGGCCGGACTGGACAATCGATTTCAGGCTGCCGTTCCCGTCTACGGATGCGGGTTCCTACACGAAAATAGTGCGTGGCTGGGCGACTTCGCAAAGATGTCACAGGAACACCAAGCCAAATGGGTAAAGCTGTGGGACCCATCGCGATACGTAGGTTCGGCTGCGATGCCGATGTTGCTTGTCAACGGAGGCAACGATGGTGCGTAACGCCCCCTGATCCCGGAAGTTCATCCCAGAGCGACAGTGTAACCAAACGCGTGAAGGCACTGCCATTGGGTACCGCTCGAAATGTTGTCTCAATCCTATCAAGGTTGTACGGAGTAGCAGGCGTATAGACCCAACCAATTTGCGTAAGTCCAGGGCCAAAAACAAAGAAACCGGGCGTGGCAGTGCCGTTGACGTCATCCATCAAGACGCCAGCATGCACGACAGAAGATGCGAAACCTGAGCAGAGCAGGCCAGCCGCAAACACCAAACTTCGTAATCGATTCATCTTCATCTCCTCGTACATTGGGTTGGAAACTGGCAGTAGAAAGCCATCACCACATCTGGCCCACGTACCGGCAATTATTTTGTGGGAAACCGAACTATCGCTGATCTTACTCCTGCTATTGCGTATTGTCCACAACACAGGCCAGATGGTGTGGGTATTGTCCGCCTTTCCTTGGCCAAACCCTAAAATCGATCTTGGTCAGAAATACCGATTTTGAAATCCCTGGAAAATCGGGATCTAACCGAATCGCTGCCGAAGTTGGTCGTATACCCTGAGATTTTCAAGTTATTGAGGAATTGTTCGACAGCTACTCTCACAAGGCAGCGTAACACTGTTCTACCCAGCACTTTCCTCCAATCGCTGGCCGATTGGCTAAGTTGATACTTTGCGGTGCCTTATCTGATAGTAACTTTGATAACCACGCTTTGTAGCAGAGAGAACTCCGGATTCAAGTTATTCTGGGGAGTGCGAAATTTCAAAGAGGGGCGCACCCGCTTTTGAACACACGCAGCCCGGCCGATTCTTGCGGCGTGGAGCCACAGGAAGGCGTGTCATTCGCCTGGCTGGTAAATCGAAAATGACGGTTCGTCCTAAGCGCGCTGGGGATGATCCATTCCGCAACCGCCTGAGCCACAAAAAGCGGTCGTGCTTCAGCGAAGCACCGACGGGCAGAGTGCTTGGAGAATCGGTTACCTAGACTTGATC
>JBIIJD010000056.1:0-35703 GCA_044234105.1 Aureliella sp.
TGCTTTTCTATTTTATACGCATCTCACCTAGTTTTCGACAAGTCTTGTTGTCAAAAATATCAAAAATTGGGACAGTTTTTGAATATCGCTTGCAAACATTCGGAATACCATGGGCTGTACCAAAAAAGGACTTACAGCCGTTTGCTGCAAGTCCTTGATTTAGGATGAAATAGGGCTGACAGGAATCGAACCTGCACACCTTGCGGTACTAGAACCTAAATCTAGCGCGTCTGCCAGTTCCGCCACAGCCCCAGAAGATCATTCCCAAATGTAGTCGCCAAGTTTCGTCTTGATGGGCTTTTCAACCCAGTCAGTGGTCAGCCGGCTGTGGGGACGACCCACACCTTCAAATCGGCCTCGATGTCCTGATGCAGGTGAATCTTGACGGTGTATAGTCCCAGTTCTTTCAGTGGGCCATGGAGTCGAACCTGGTCATCGGTGATCAACAAATCCACAGCCTTCAAAGCGCTAACGATTTCAGCCGCGCCAACGCTACCGTACAAATGACCTTCGTCGTTTGCATTGGCTTCGATGGTGATCGATTGCTGACCGACTCGTTCAGCCAAAGCCTGCAATTTGCCCAGCCGAGCCTTTTCGATTTCCTTCAACTTGGCCTTATGCTTCTCGACCATTCGCTTGTGGTGCTCGGTAGCGACAATCGCCAATCCCTGCGGAAGCAGGTAATTGTTGGCGTATCCGGTGCGAACTTCAACCACTTCGCCTTGACGGCCAACGTGGTCCACATTGTGGACTAACAACAATTCAATTCCACCGTTGGCTCCTTTGGGCAATCGCTTAAAGGATTGTCGTTTCGCCCGATTCTTCACTGCAGACATCGCTTCTCTCACACTTTCAGGAGTTCTGTGGAACCCATGCAATTTAAACTAAGTGAATGGTACTCTGCTCAATACACGCTGTTTGAGCAACACTGATTAAAAAGGAATATCGTCGGTTGGACCGTGGGAGTGTTCTGCATGGTGTTGTTCTTGGTGTGCAGGGCTAGCGGCGTACTCTTCGCGAGCCGGTTGCGAGCCAGCTTGTCGCGTCCCAACGCCACCACCGGAACTCAATAGTTGCATCCGGTCGCAGACTACTCTCAGCTTGTAATGTTTCTGGCCATCTTTTTCCCATGAGTCCAGTTTCAGTCGGCCTTCGATGAATACCGGAGAGCCCTTGGTTAAGTACTCGGCAGCAACCTCAGCGGTCCGTCCCCAAAATGTTACATCCACAAAGGTTGTTTCGTCGATCCATTCCCCGTTTTGATTCTTCCGTCGTTCGTTGACAGCTAGCCCGATTTCGGTCACTGCGGTACCACCAGGGGTATAACGCAATTGAATGTCTCGAGTCAAGTTGCCCATCAAAATGACGCGATTGTAACTTGCCATGCTGATTCTCCTGTTCGTTAACGCGGTTTCTCCAGTCAGGTCGACACCTGTATACGGACAAGTATTGGCTCGGCTTGCTGGTATCTTGCGTAAACTATAAGGGATTTGAGCGACCTGGTAAATCGGCTACCGCTACTCGTCTTCTACAGTGTCAGGCTCATCAACGGCGATATCCTCCGTAATGGTCGCCCCCACAGGGCCAGTCGACTTGCCCAAGGTGTGGTTGACCAGCGTCTCGACCAGGCGAGGGTCAACTTTAATTACCAAATGTCGAAGGATGTTTTCGTCCAGCTTGCATGCCCGATTGAAATCAGTCAACTTGGATGAATCTATGTTGAAATAGCTGATCCAATAGGTTCCCTTGGACTGCCCGTTGACCAGAAAAGCCAACTTGCGCTCCTCCCAGAGACGGCTGGCCAGAATCTCGCCGCCTAGATCCTCGATCAACTTGTGAGTCTTTGCGGCAACGCCGCCGGGGTCCCGATTAAATTTGTTGCTGTCAAACAGGAAAAAACAGTCGTAACACTGAGTAGTCAAAGTTCCGAACTCCCGAAAAAATTAGGTTAGTCCAATGTTCTGTCGTGGTTTTTTATCTTGTATCAATCCGGAGTCATTCCTGCCGGTTGAACTGATTCATGCAATAGTCAATCCCGTGTAGGCACCAAGCTTCAACCGCTTGGCATGCCTGCTGGATCGCTACTTCAATCGCTGGACGTTCACTTTCGCGAAAGCGGCCTAGCACATAATCGGCGGCATCCCATTTGTCCGGGCAGGCATCAATGCCAATTCGCAGTCGCGGTATCGCCTGACTGCCAAGTTCCCTCAGGATATCTGCCAACCCCTTTTGTCCGCCGGCCGAGCCCTTTGTTCGGATTCTTAGTTTTCCCAGCGGCAAACTAAGGTCATCACAAATGACCAGCAGGTCGTTTTCCAAATCTGTCTTATAAAAACTGACCACCTGCCTTACGCAGCGGCCACTATTGTTCATAAAAGTCTGTGGCCAGACCAGCGTCAGCTTGGTCTGTCCAAATTCAATCGAGCCCACTAGCCCATTCATCGTTTGGCGAACCGTGCCGCCTGAGTGCTTTCGGTGCAAGGCATCTAGCACTGCAAACCCGATATTGTGCCGAGTGCCATCATACTTTGCGCCAGGATTTCCTAGCCCTACCAGCGTCTTCTGCACCCGACCTCATCTCCAGCAGCAACAGCCAAGACGGCCCGACCACTCAACCATCAAAGCCAGCCTTACTCGGCCTCTCTAGCAGGCTTCTCCTTGCGAATCAGTTCCGGTTCGGCACCTCCAGCGGCAGCAGCATCATCGGCCACTTCAACATGTTTGACACACTGAACCACAATTACCGAATGGCTGGTTACCATCGTGCTACCCTCAGGTAACTTGACTTCCCCAGCGTGGATGGACTGCCCCAAATGCAAACCGGCGATCGAAACCTCGATGTAATCGGGAATCGAAGAAGCTGGACATTCAATGGTTAGCTCATGAGTCTGGAACACCAGTTGACCACCTTCGCCAGTACCAGGGGCTTCGCCGTGCAGCTTCACTGGCAGAGTCACCTCGACCGCTTCGGTCGCGGAAACTCGGTGAAAATCCACGTGAAGCACATCGATTCCATAGGTATCCCACTGAACCTGTCGCAGAACGGCCATATCGGTGATGTCGCCAGTCAAAGACAGGAGCTTGGTTCCGTGGTTGATCACCGAACGGATCGTATCCGCCTTTACGGTCAAATTAACATTCTGTTCCCCGTGGCCATACAAAATGGCTGGAACTTGGCCTTTGGCTCGCAGCCGTTTGGATGCGTTGGAGCCAATGTCACTGCGTCTGGAGACTGTTATCGTTTCGCTGCTCATACACTAATTACTGCCATGACTGTCGAGCAACTGCCGCTCGAACAAGGGGTTGATGGATGCTATGGGACCTCAACAAGCCGTTGCGGTTATCCCCGGTGGGTCCACTGCTAGAAACGCCAAGTATCGCAAAACATCCAACTCTTTCAAGAGCAAACCAATCTGTTGGCCCTGGGTTTCTTCGGTATGCTCCCCTCGGAAGCGTCCATAAGCCCTTGGCAGGGAGCTGGGTACCTTGTCGGTGGAGTGGTTCTGAGCTATTTTTCTAGCGTTCGTACTAAATCCGACCTGTTTTCCAACGCCGAGGCGATCATGGCAAAGTCAAAGGGCAGTCCGCTGCAGTATATCGAGCCTATCGGTGCGCGAGTCTTGGTCCTGAAAGACGAGCCCAAACGTCAGACAAAGGGGGGGATTGCCCTGCCAGATGCCGCCGAAATACCCACGATTACAGGGCGGATCGTGACCATTAGTCGAGTGGTCGAGCACGATGAAGATATCCCGCTCAGGCAGTACGATAAGATCCTTTTCCACCCCAAAAACGCGATTCCCGTCGACTTCGAACCGGATAACCAACTGTACGTCGTGCCCGTTGAGGATATCGTGGCGGTGTTCCGAAAAGACAAACCTACGGAAGATGAGTAGCTGCACAATTCGCGAGCCGACAAGCCGAGCCAGTCTTCAATTCCAACTAACTTTCTGCCCTGGTATTTGCTGTTTCGGTAGGCTGATGGCTGATTGAGCTTTCCTACTAGATCGTCTCTTGGGCGGGTGGACGAAATAGTTCGCTGATGGATTTATGATGGTGGATTCTGCGTATGGCTTCTGCCAGCAGCGGTGCTACCGATATGACTTGTGTGCATTCCAACTTCTTTTCGGGTGGTAGCGGAATCGAGTTGGTGATGACTAGGGATTTGATGGGAGCGTTCCTAAGTCGCTCGATGGCATTGCCACAAAGGATACCGTGAGTTGCTGCTAAGTGAATTTCCCGTGCTCCAGCTTTGTTGACCAAGTCGGCGGCACCGCAAATTGATCCAGCGGTGCTGATCATGTCGTCAAACATAATGCATATCTTGCCTTCGACCGGGCCGCCAATGATATTTTTCTGAACGGTGGCAACGGCGCTATCACGCCGTTTGTCAACGATGGCCAGTCGTCCGCCAAGGCGCTTGGAATGTCCAATGGCCCGCTTGATGCTTCCTTCATCGGGGCTGACAACTACCAGATCATCTGGCGAGTAGCCCATTTTTTCAAAGTGACCATTGAGCACAGGGGCAGCATACAAGTGATCTACGGGGACGTCAAAAAATCCTTGAATCTGTGGGGCGTGCAAATCCATCGTCAGTACACGATCCGCACCGGCTCGCGTGATCATGTTGGCTACTAGCTTGGCTGTGATCGGGACTCGCCCTTCGTCCTTGCGGTCCTGTCTGGCGTAACCATAGTAGGGAATGACCGCTGTCACTCGGGCCGCGCTGGCTCGTTTGCAACTGTCGATCATGATCAGCAGTTCCAATAAGTTGTCGTTCACCGGCGGGCAGGTGGGCTGAATCAAAAATACGTCCCTGCCGCGAACGTCGTCATTGATCTTGCAGAAATTTTCGCCATCAGGGAATTTGCCAAGTGACACCGAACCAAGCTGCAGGTGTAGCGCTTCGCAGATGTCGTGAGCCAGTTGGGGATTGGCTTGGCCGCTCAATATCTTTAGTTCACGCATGATGGAAAGAAATTAGGGTTGGATGGCTGTCGCTAGTTGGCGTTAGCGTGCAGTGAAATACTTCTGGTTTTCAAGGCTACATGGCCACAGCCGAATAGCCCATTTCGATCATCTTTGATTCGACAAGCCCCAGTTCGTCGACCGTGTTGATGCTCAGCGACTCACATGGCTTCAGAACCGGCAAGGCGTCCACTGGCTTGCCTGCCTTCAATAGAATTTCCGGGCAATCGGTCAGGTAGTACTCGCCTTGCGAATTGGAGTTGTCCAACTGGGAGAGAGCCCAAAGCAGGTCGGGGCCGCTGAACATATAGGTACTCATGTTCACTTCGCAAATAGCTTGTTCCTGGGGGGAAGCGTCTTTCTGTTCAACAATCCTAGCAAATCTCCCATCAGGTGACCGGACGATGCGTCCAAGTCCGGTGGGGTCCTTTTTGATTAAGGTCCCCATCAAGCAGGCGTACTGACCAGACGAGAATTTCTGCAATAGATCGGCTATTGAGTCGGCCTGAATCAACGGTGAATCGCCGGCCACTACTAAAACGGGACCGGTGTGCTGCGAAAGCAGTGATCGGCACTGGTCAACGGCGTGTCCTGTGCCCAACTGCTGCGACTGCAAGGCAAACTGGACATCAGGGCGCTCGCGCAGTTCGTGTCGAACATCCGCTTCGCGATAGCCGACCACAACGATTTGCTTGCTGATTCCTGCACGGCTGAGTGTGTCGAGTACCCAGTGGATCATGGGACGCTGAAGGACGGGGAAAAGCACCTTGGGTAGGTCGCTTTTCATGCGAGTTCCACGTCCAGCAGCCAGCACGACGGCAATGGGTTGATCGTTCACGTCAGTTGTTCCTCGAATTGGGCCAGTTGGAACCGGTGTTTTTGAAAACCTGACACAGTATATTCAAAACCGATTCCAGCTACAGGGTGTGTCCAGACGAAATAGGACCGGAAGACCGCTCCGATGGACATTGACGACACGCGTTGGGATTACTAGGCTTAGGCAATTCAGCCGCTCTTTGGGGGTGGTGGTAATCTCAACGTCTGCATTAGCTCGGAAAAGGATAAAAATCAGATGGGAACCGAAAGAACTCGAGAACTACGTCGCCGTCGACATCGCTCCAAAAAGATCGCCAAGCTGCTTGCGCGAGTCAAAAAGGGGGATAACTCGGTCGTGGTAGAGAAGTTACGTAAGCTGACACCTGGTGCCGCCACGATCATTACTGATCACAAGTTGGCCAATTAACCAGAGCTAGAAGCCGCCAGGGGTCTGAATCTGGGGGTAGCTATCGAATTCCGAGTGTCTTTGGGGAGCGCGGTCGCTGAATCGCGTGAAGTCTTTTTCCCAAGTCAGCTCGATTTCACCGACGGGGCCGTTACGCTGTTTGGCAATGATCAGCTCGGCCTGACCTGCATATTGCAGCGATTCGTCACCGCGATGGTAATACTCCTCGCGGTGAACGAACATGACCACGTCGGCATCTTGTTCGATGGCTCCCGATTCTCTCAGTTGGCTCATTCTGGGGCGGTGGTCCTTGCCTTCTTCTGCTTGGCGGTTTAGCTGCGAAAGGCACAAGACGGGCACTTCTTCCGAGCGAGCCATTCCCTTGAGGCGTCGCGCGATCTTGGCTACCTGTTCTTGCCGAGGGTCTTTGGGGTTGTCTGGTTCGATCAGTTGCAAGTAATCGATCACGATCAGCCCCAGGCTTTTCTCACGTTTCTTGATGCGTCGAGCGACAGCAGAAATTTCGCCCACGGTTCGGCCTGGCGAGTCATCTACAAATAGCGGGCAGTTGCTGATTTCCAAGGCCTTGCGCACTAGACGTTGGCGCTCCTCCTGGCTCAGATTTCCAGTTCGCAGCTTGTGCCCGTTAACTCGGGCTACTGAACACAGCAATCGATCGGCCAGTTCGACCCCAGTCATTTCCAGACTGACAAACAGGACCGGTTTTCGGCTTAGCAGCGCAACGTTTTCGGCCATGTTGAGCGCTAAAGCGGTCTTGCCCATACTGGGGCGCGCGGCCAGGATCAGCAGTTCGCCGTTATGAAAGCCGCCGCACTGTTCGTCGTAACCGCTGAAGTGGCTGTCTACGCCACCGATGACATGCTCGCCTTTCATTCTGGCGTCGATCCGCTCCATCGCTTTTTCCAGCAAAGATTTCATGCTCTCGGCTGTCTGGCTGGTGCGAGTCTCCTGAATGCTCAGCACTTGCCGCTCGGCACGCTCAAGCAACTCCTTGGGGTCGGTCGCTTCGTCGTAGGCGTCCTTAAGGATATTGGTCCCAGTGTCGATCAGACGACGAAGAGTCGACTTCTGTCGTACGATTTCTGCGTAGTAAACAGCGTGGGCCGCATTGGGCACGCTGTTGGCCAATCGGGCCAAATAGGCGCTGCCTCCTATGGATTCATAGTCTTCAGCGCTTTTCAGGCGATTGACCAGAAGCGTGATGTCGATGCGTTGACCTCGCTCTGCCATGTCCGACATGTGCGCAAATAGTTTGCGATTGGCATCATCGTAAAAGTCTTCGCTGTGAAGAATTAGGGCCAGCTCATCACAGATGTCCGGTTTGAGCAATATGCCGCCCAGCACGGCCATTTCTGCGGACACGTCGCAGGGTGGCTGACGGTCTAAAATATTCGCGCTGGGGCTGGACTGCTCATCGCGCCGACGCCGTCGCGGGCGTGGATCACCACTGGACATGACTAGGAATTCCTATCCCAAAAAACGATCATCATCATGAAAATAATCAACGGCATAATGGCAGAGCGATTGGCTCGTGCAGGCTGCGTCGATTCAGGGCGACATTCTAATGCAAAACATCAGCTTGTCGCAGGCCGGAACTAGATTTAGCGGTTCACCATAGGTAGTACACAAATGCTATGATGGCGGGCCGCTGATCTAGGGGGTCACTTCAATCCAAACGGGTTGGCTTGCAATCGTTACTCCATCCGCGGTCTTGGCCCTAGCCTGCAATCGAACTGGACCCAATCCTAGTTTCTCAGGGTCGACAGTTAAACTTGTCGAGTTTTTCGCAGTCGGATCGGCCTGTGCAACCGTTTCGGCCCGATGTAGTACGGTCAATTCGTTGCTGCCCTCTGAAGCCTTGATCGAAACGCTGATAGGGCCAGATTTGATTGAGAACCGCTTGGGTTGATCCTGCTTGGGAGTTGCAGATTCTGACGAAGAGGATGTTCCTGAGCTGTCTACCGCAAGCTGGATGCTGTCGGCAGGCCCAATCCAAACTGGAATCGTAGTCATCGAGCGCTGGTTCAGCGGATCGTCGGCGATTTGAAGGACTTGCACCTCATGGTATCCCGGCGGAACATCTTTCAGGGCCAGATTGACTTTGGGCTGAACCGCGCCGCCCTGTGGGCCAGAACCGTCTAGTTGCAGAACTAATCTGCTGGTGGCCAAAGCGGTCTTGCGCTGGCTTGCGGGTTTTGGCATGGCCAGCCAGTCGCCATACTTCACACCGGCTAGGCTGGGCGCAATGCTGAGCGTTTCGCCGGGCTGCAGTTGTCGCAGGCTGGTATCGATCGGGTGGTTGGGAGCGCTAGAAAACGGCTGGCAAAGTGGATCGCCCACGATCAGCAATTGATAGGGACCGTTGACGCTTTGATAGAAGGCTTCGGCCAGCGAGGCGCCTTGAGCATAGTGAACATACAAGAATGGCGAAGGGAACTTAAAGGCAAGGGCGAATGGCTCGGTAACCGTTCCGCAACTACCGGCCGCGCCAGCGCGTATCAGCTCACTGAATGTTGTTTGACTATTGGGAGTGGTCATCACACCGCCGAAGCTGGTTAGGTTGTCGGCGATGGCCCCCGGAACCATCTGGCTGGCAGTGGGCAGCCAACTGAATTTTGGCGTTCCAAACTGGATTCCCAAGATGGATTTTGTCCTCATGGGTAAGGGGGTCTTGATGATTTCCGCTTTAAAGCCGAGTCGTTTAAGCTCGGCGATTGCTTCGTCGCGAAACGGCTTTCGTGTTTCGCTTCGGACGTCGGCGGTGTCTGAATAGTAAAAAGTGCCGTCGGGATGCGTAAAATCTGCCTGAGCCGCGCGGGTCAATGCGTCGATCGCCTGTTTTACCGTTGTGCCACCACCGCGAGTGACGGCCAGCATGACGCTTAATAGATAACGCGAGCCAGGATGGTCTGGTCTGGCTGGTCCAAGCATACGCACTCCGTTAGGAGCCCACCGTGCGCGGTTGTTGAAACCGATCGTGGGTTGCCACTTTCCGCTGTCGTTGTCTAGTAGAATCTCCAGCAATTGGAAGTCATCGCGATCTCGCAATTTCTTGAACCGATCATCGCTTTTC
Source organism: Aureliella sp. (assembly GCA_044234105.1). GTDB lineage: Bacteria > Planctomycetota > Planctomycetia > Pirellulales > Pirellulaceae > Aureliella. Next base: position 9,282 of record JBIIJD010000056.1, read on the forward strand.
AGGTAGCCGCCGGAACTCCAGCCGGCTTGGATGGCAGATTCCAGCAGTTGTACCGATGCTTCGGGTTCTAACGCCAAGCAGGCTTCGGCTGCCGCCAGATACCTGAGCGGATATTGGTTGGGCATTTTTTTGATCAGTTCCAACAACTGCTTGTAGGCTTCGTTGTGTCGGCGCCTAGAGCTGAGCTTTTGAATCGAGACCCATTCTTCCTCGGATTCAGCGCTCCCAGGATAGGTGAAATAACGCTTCATGGACTGCCGGGAGTAGAAATTGATTTCAGGCATGGCATAACTCGGATTGCCAGCAGCCGTCAATTCATATGTATAGGTCAAACTGGTAATCGAACCGATTGGCGTTAGTATCTCCAGCTTTTCCTTTAACTTGGTCAGGTCCTTGTCAATATTGATCGCAGTCGGAAAATCTGCCGAGTAGGCGATGCACTGAACGTGGCTAGCCAGACCGCGTTGGTTGATTTGGTTGAGTAACGGTTTTAGGATTTTTTCTCGAAATTCATCTACCGTGATCGTCTCTGAAGATGGGATATCTCCCAAGACGATGACGTTCACATCCGGAATCGAACGCAATTTTACGTAGTGGTTAGCAATGGTCCGGGAGTCTAGGGAGTCGCCGTTGACAACAACCACCACTTCCGAGGCTGTAAGACCAGCAATAGCCGGGGTCAGTGGAAAAAACATCCAGGCTAGAGCGCAAGCAATGGCCGTATAGAGTCGCCGTGCCAACCGATCGTAACTGTTCCTGGGGCCGATCTGTCCATCTGAGGCTGAAGGATTTATTAGGATTCCAGCGGTTAGTTGCCCGAACTGGGAGGTGAGTTGATTGGTTAAGCTAAGAATTATGGAAACCACAGGACGCTTGCCTCGGACAGCAGGCTTTTTCCTTGGATAAGACGTAGTGAGAGAACGGTACTCAATCATAGGATTTGTCAAGGTTCAGGCCTGAAAATGGGAAAATGGTCGCATGAAGAGCCGTAGTTCAGCAAACCTGCCTTGCGTACAGCAGGCCGGGCTTTATAATTTGGCCACTTTGGTGAACTGGGGAGCATATTTACTGTTCATCAGACTGGGGAATCGGGTTCTGCAAAGATTGGCTTACATGGCTAATCAAGTTTATAGCAGAATTGTTTCCTGTTCAAAATCGTGAATATGGAATAGTAACGGCAGACTGGAAATTGACCACGACTCGGTGGTTAGGCCCCTGGGCCTGATGTTCGAGTTGAAGTCGCGGGCGTAGCTCAGTTGGTAGAGCACAACGTTGCCAACGTTGTTGTCGTGGGTTCGAATCCCATCGCCCGCTCTTACCGGTTGTGCCGTTTTTCCATTGGCAGCAGTTGGACCTGGCCATGCGGGGATCTTGAAGCTGTAGGATATTTTATTGGTAGGCACCTGGCGCGTTGCTTAACGCGGGTAGGCTGGATCAAATTGGCCGTTGATGACGGCTGGATTGGAAAGATAAAGTCATGACTAGCACGGAAACAGACGTCGCGGTTGCGGAAAACGAAAAGCCTGAACTGAAGGTTGATGTCAAGGTAGAGGTCAAATCGACTTGCGAGCGGCATGTGGTGGTCACGGTCCCGCGCGCTGAAGTAGATCGTTATTACAAGCAGACATTCGACGAAATTTCGCCTAAGGCGGAGTTGCCTGGCTTTCGTGCTGGCAAGGCACCTCGCAAGTTGGTGGAAAGTCGCTTCAAGGAGCAGGTCGCCGAGCAGGTGAAAAGTTCTTTGGTGATGGACAGTCTGCAACAAGTCACCGGCGGTGACTATTTCTCGGCCATTGGTGAGCCGGACTTTGAGTACGAATCTGTCGATTTGCCAGAAAGTGGCGATTTTGTTTATGAGTTTCGTATTGAAGTTCGTCCAGAGTTTGATACTCCCAAATGGGAAGGGTTGGCTCTGGAGCGACCGGTTTGCGAAATCGACGACAAGCGAGTGGATCAGCAGTTGACTCAGACACTCAGCCGATTCACTTCGGGTGAAGCAGTTGATGGTGGATGTGAACTGGAAGATCAAGTCGTTTTGAACGCGACTTTCACTTTGGACGGCAAGCAGGTCGCCAGCTTCGACGAGGAGTCGGTTCGGGTGCGGCCTAAGCTGTCTTTCGGCGACGCTCAGATCGATGGATTTGGCAAGTTGATTTCAGGTAAGGTCGAAGGAGATCAGTTCTCTACCACAGTCAAGATTTCTGATTCGGCGGCCAATGAGACGCTTCGAGGCAAAGAAGTCGAAGCGAATTTTGAGATCGTCGAGATCCGAAGAATTACCATCGAAGACGTTGGTGCCCAAACGTTGGAATCTCTTGGGTTCGAGACTGCCGAAGAGCTGCGTGGTTTTGTACGAAAGGAACTGGAAAAGCAGTTTAGTTATCACCAGCAGCAGGCTTTGCGAAAGCAAATTGTGGCGATCCTGACGGCCGGTGCCAATTGGGAGCTGCCTGAATCCCTGATTCGTAGTCAGACGAATCGCGAAATGCAGCGTTTGGTACTTGAGCTTCAGCGTAGCGGGTTCCCGCAAGACCAGATCACCAGCTACGTGAACATAGCGCGTCGCAATGCCAGGGAATCGACCATTGCTGCGTTGAGGGAGCATTTTGTACTAGAGAAAATCGCTGAAGACATGCAGCTTGAACCAAGCCCCCAAGACTATGACAAAGAGCTTGAGTTGATTGCCGAACAAAGCGATTCAACGGTTCGTAAAGTTCGTGCTCGCCTAGAGAAAACGGGTCAGATGGATGCGGTTCGCAACCAGATTGTCGAGCGAATGGTCATCGAGAAAATTGCTGCGGCAGCCAAGTTGACAGATATCAAAGATGATGACTTCTTTACTCAGAAGCGCAATGAATCGGACATTGACTTTACGATCTCTGGTGATATTGCCGACATTCCAGATGCCAAGCACGACAATGAACCTCCAGTAGTGCCAGGGGCGGCCAAACTACCCGAAGCCGATAAGTCCGAGTAGAAAAGAAAATTCAATACGACGAAAAGGAGTACACGTTGTTTAAAGATCCTCAGTTGAGTCAGATATCGGATTCATACGCGGCTACCAGCTATCAGCGGCAGCGGCAGTTGACTCTAGGCGATCTGTTGCTGGAAAACAGAATTGTTTTCTTGCAAGGTGAAATCCATACGGGCAATGCCAATGAAGTAGTCATGAAGCTGCTTTATTTGCAGAGCGAAAATCGTCGAAAAGACATTCACTTCTATCTGAACAGCCCTGGTGGCGACGTGATCGCCACTCTGGCGATACTTGACACGATGAAGATCTTGTCCTGTTCGGTGGCTACTTATTGTGTTGGTCAAGCTGCTAGTGGTGCGGCGGTACTTCTGGCTGGCGGCACCAAGGGCAAGAGATATTGTTTGACTCACTCACGCGTCATGATTCACCAGCCGGCCGGTGGTGTCTCGGGGCAGGTGTCCGACATTGAAATTCAGGCCAATGAGATCCTGCGTTACCGTTCGCTGCTTAATGAGATCTTAGCCGAGTCGTGCGGGAAAACCGCCGAACAGATCGCTCATGATTCCGATCGCGACTTTTTCTTGACCGCCCAGCAAGCCAAAGAGTATGGTTTGGTGGACGAGATTTTGACCAAACCACCAGTCGAGTCTAGTGAGAACGGCAATAATAGTTAGGTAGCCATACCAGACTTGGTTCGTAAGAACCCTGCCGATTGTCGACCCCTTACTGTCTGCCTAGCTGCCTTAACCATTTGTTTTCTGATGCAGGTGTCCCAATGCCCAATATTCCTTATGTGATTGAGAAAAGTGGTCGCGAAGAACGTGTGTACGATGTGTACAGCCGGCTGCTGAAGGATCGCATCATCTTTTTGGGAACTCAAGTTAACGACGAAGTGGCCAACGCTTTGGTCGCTCAAATGCTGTTCTTGCAGTCGGATGATCCAAAAAGCGACATCCATTTGTATATCAACTCACCTGGCGGCAGCGTTTCAGCAGGTATGGCGATTTACGATACAATGCAATTTGTATCCTGTGATGTTGCCACGTACTGCATTGGACAAGCCGCGTCCATGGGAGCTGTACTGTTGGCGGCAGGTGCTAAGAACAAACGATACGCTTTGCCCAATGCTCGCATCATGATCCACCAACCTTTGGCCGGGATGCAGGGTACGGCCGAAGAGATTCTGATCCATGCCACAGAATTTAAGCGTATCAAGCACAAGCTGAACGAGATTCTGATCAAACACACGGGCCAAAATATGGAAGCCATCGAGCGGGATACGGATCGAGATCGATTCATGTCTGCTGACGAAGCGGTCAGTTATGGATTGATCGATCAAGTGGTCTCTAGCATGCCGCGACCAGCAGAAAACGCAAGCTAAATTCAGCGCCGCGCAGTTCAGGTCAACATGGAATTTCCGTGATCGGCCATGAGAATCTTTCTGTAAAGTTGCTCGTAAAGCGCTAACTTGTCCTCCAGGCGATGTTCGCGGCGCGCTCTGTCAAGATTCGCTTGCCCTAAGGCATTGCCTCGGGATGGGTTCTTTCCCAGGGCGATAGCCAATTCGATGAACTGCGTTAGGTTGCCAGCCGCAGCGATCTGTTGCGGTGATTCACCCAACAACTCAGAAACACCCTCCACATCCAATGCGACCACAGGGCGGGCGACACTCATGGCTTCCAAGATTACGTTCGGCATGCCTTCGTAAATGCTGGGAACTAGAACGGCTTGTGCATGCCTGATCCAGTCCAAAGGATTGGGATGCCAGCCTACCGTGTGAATCCGATTGCCGCAAGCAGAATGATCGATCAAGGAACGTACCTGATTCTGCAATGGTCCATCACCCAAGATAACCAAATGGTGCTGCGGGAGTGGTTGCAGAAGTTGGTCGATCCGCCTTAGTAAAAGATCGATTCCTTTCTGTTTCGAAAGCCGGCCAACAAAAATAAAAAACGTGGTATCAACACCAGGCAGGTATTGCAAAAGGAACTGAGGCTTCTGATGAATCGGATTGGATTCGCCTGCGGGAACGGATATGCCATTGGGAATGACCACAATTTTATCGGCTCGAATCCGTTCTCGAGTTGTACAGTCCTGGGCAAGACTATGACTGACACAGACCAGTTTTTCCATGTGATTGTTGGTGGCCCATTGCTGCATGCGCCTGCGCCACCACTGTGGCTGAGCAACGCGAGCGCCACCGACGTGCGGCAAATCCAACCAGCGATTGGCCAGGGCCGTCACGACATTGGCATGAAAAAGCATTGATTGGATCAGATCGGGTCTAAATTCGGCCAGTTTTCTTTTTAGCCATACAACGGCGCGAGGGAGACTGACAGCGCCTTGTGCGTGTCCGCAGTGCCAAGGAATCTCGGCTTGCAGCAATTTTTCATGTAGGCAGGTTCGCTCTGGTGAAACTCCAAGAGTTTTGCCGCTGGTTTCTCCCAGTGCAAAAACCTCAACACAATGCGAGCGTCGTTTCAGATATCGAGCCAATTGGACCATCGTCCGCTCAGCCCCACCTGGGTCCAGTTCGGTAATGGTCAGTGCGATTCGCATTCAGTCCGCGTTGGTTGCGTGATAGACGATAGGCATTCAGGGGAACTGGTCATTTTAGCTGACGAAGTTATCTTTATGAAGCTAGCGTTGTGGCAAGTTACCGATCAAGTTGGAGCCAAGACTAATGAATCAGACCCAGTGGGATGCCGATCTAGTGCAATCCTATGACTATCATTTGCCGCGTCAACTAATTGCCCAGCATCCTGCTGAACACCGCATCGACGCTAGACTGATGTTGATTGATCGTCGGCAGAAAGAAATCAGTCATCTTTATGTCAGAGATTTACCCGATTTGATTCAGCCGGGTGATGCCTTGGTACTGAATACTTCTCGCGTCGTTCCTGCTCGCCTGGTTGGATCGCGTACCTCGACTGGCGGACGCTGGGAAGGATTATTCCTTCAGTCGGGCGATCAGGGGGTATGGGAGATACTCAGCAAGACGCGAGGCAGATTAGCGGTGGGTGAGACGCTGTCGCTACAGGATCGCGAGGGGCGGGAGCAACCTGCCTTGGTGGTACTTGCCAAATTAGAAAGCGGCCATTTGGCGGTGCGTCCGGTCGATCAACAGTTGTCACTGGAAGAGCTGTTCGAGCGATTTGGGCGTGTGCCGCTGCCACCTTATATTCGCAATGGACAGATGGTCGATCGAGATGCGGAAAGTTATCAAACCGTCTACGCCAAGCAACCCGGTTCATTGGCTGCTCCAACTGCGGGCCTGCATTTTACAACGGATCTGATTCGGCACCTTCAACAGAAAGGCGTCTCGACCGCTTCGGTTGTTTTGCATGTAGGATTGGGTACCTTTAGGCCGGTTTCTGCGGCGAGACTGAGCGAACACTCGATGCACAGCGAGTGGGCTGAGCTGCCCGAAACGACGGCAGAAAAATTGCGAAAGTGCCGAAGCCAGCAGGGACGTGTCGTTGCGGTGGGGACAACATCCGTCCGCGTCCTGGAGAGCGCTGCACAGGCAACCGGCAGACCGTATCAAGCCTGGAGCGGTCAAACTAATATTTTTATTCGCCCACCCTATCAGTTTCTGGCCATTGATGCGTTGATGACAAATTTTCATTTGCCAAAGAGCACATTACTGGCACTGGTGTGCGCTTTCGCAGGCAGAGACTTGGTGATGGATGCCTACCATCAGGCCATCGAGCAAAAGTATCGCTTTTACAGTTATGGCGATTGTATGTTGATCGTGTAAGACTCAGGAGAGTGATGATGAGCGAAGAAGAAGAAGTTCTGGTAATTCCGGAGGCCCGGCTGTTGGATTTGGGAGCGTTCAGTGGCTTCAAGCCTTTTTGCAACCGATCGTTTCAGTCGTTATTGGCGCCTGAGTTCATGCAGTTTCGGCCGCGCAGCACCGTGGAAGAGGATCCTAGTTTCAAGCAACTGATACCCTACGTGGTATTGCAGTGTCATGTGGCGGGCCAACCGCACGTTTTTCAATACACTCGCGGTAAAGGCCAAGGCGAAAAGCGGCTGCATGCGCTGTGCAGTGTCGGCATCGGTGGGCATATCTCACGTGAGGATGCGGCCAGCGAAGATCTGTATCGTAGCGGTATGATGCGAGAGTTGACCGAAGAGATGATTATTGACAGCCCTTATCAAGAGGAACTGGTCGGGTTTATCTACGATGATACCAATGCGGTTGGCCGCGTTCACTTGGGAGTGGTCCATCGGCTAACATTGGATCAGCCAGCGGCCAGGGCCCGAGAATCGGAGCTTACCGACGGTGGGTTTGTCTCCGTGCAAAGCTTGAAGTCTCAGTGGGAGCGTTTGGAAAGTTGGAGTCAATTGTGTTTGGCCAATCTGTTTTAGCTTGTCATGATCTATCTGGATAATCAAGCCACAACACCACTGGACCCACGTGCCTTGGAGGCCATGATGCCTCTTTGGGGGACACACTATGCCAATTCAGGCAGTGTGACTCATCAAGCTGGTCGCGATGTGGCTCGGATGGTCGATAGCGCCATCGCTGAAATTGCACGGTCAATTGGTGCAGCCGAAGACGAATTGGTGATCACCAGTGGGGCCACGGAAAGCAATAATTTGGCACTGCTGGGCGTGATGCATCATCCACGTCAGCGGCGTCGAAAGGTGGTCAGCCTAGTTACCGAGCACAAGGCGGTTCTCGGGCCGCTGGGTCGACTGCGTCAGCAGGGATTTGACGTACAGTTGTTGCCGGTTCAGAATCAGGATTCCGAGTTGCCAGGTGTCGTAGATTTGGAGCGTCTCTCGCAGATGGTCGACGACCAAACCGCGCTAGTCAGTATCATGCTGGCCAATAACGAGATTGGCTCGTTGCAGCCTGTGGCTCAAATCGCGGCGATCTGCCGTCAAGCGGGTTGTTATTTGCATACGGATGCGTCTCAGGCTCTTGGGCGCTTGCCGGTTGACGTAGATGAACTGGACGTTGATCTGTTGAGTTTTTCCGCTCACAAGTTTTATGGCCCCAAGGGAGTTGGCGGTCTGTATGTTCGGCGTCGCGATCGGACGGTTCGACTACAGGGCCAAATCGTAGGCGGAGGGCAGCAGCACAACTTGCGTTCCGGCACGTTGAATACTGCGGGTATTATTGGCATGCAAGTTGCCTTATCAAATAGCCTGGCCAACTTGGTCCAGGATCAAATCCAGATCGGAGATCTGCGCGAGCAGCTTTATCAGAGGCTTAAAGAGATTCCGGAATTGATGCTTAATGGTCCGCCATTGCGACCGGAAGTCAGATTGGGTGGGAATTTGAACTGCTGTTTCTATCCGCTGGAAGGACAGAGCCTGATGTTGCTGATGCCCGATTTGGCGGTCAGCAGCGGAAGCGCATGCACTAGCGCTGATCCCGAGCCCAGTCATGTGCTGCAAGCCATAGGACTAACTGAGGACCAGGCCCGCAGCAGTCTCAGGTTTGGAATCGGTAGGTTGAATACTTCTCAAGAGATCGACCAAGCCGCAGATTGGTTGATTGCCGCAGCCAACAAGCTTCGCAGTTTCTGATCGCATGCTGTGTCCCAAAAACAATTCAGGGTGGAGTATCGTTCGCCGTAGTGGGATTTGCCCGAATTCCCGATGGCAAAAGATCCGCACCCTGCAACTCATTCATCATCAAATCCTAGTGCCTTTTGTCTTCCCATTCAGGCTGCATTCGATCCGTGCGATCAGTATTCATCCGTGGCTGATGGATACTCACTGAGATGCAGGTAGTTAGCCACAGATTTTCGCTGATGAGCACGGATTAAAGAAGCCTGCAAAGGGTTGCTTGGAACAGTCAACTTTCATAACGGAAGTAAGCGTGCTAGAGTTTCTGCACTTCTCGGCCTGTCGGACTACCTAAGTCTGGATTGCCGATTCTGGAAATGATGGTCAAGCTTAGTTGTAGTCGGATGTGGATCTTGAACTCGATTGAATCTAGGGCTCAAGTCATGGTTTCACTCGGCAAGCCAGTGCCACAACATGCCCTTGTGGTCAAGAAATTCTTACGAGCTCTTGGCTTATTTTATACTTTTTATGTAAATGGCCTTTCTGTGTCGGATATTAAGTTGATACAAAAGTTAGCCTTCTTTGCTGAAAAGAAAAAGCACCTAAATTCCAGTTGTGAGTGCAGTAGGTGTCAGTACGACATTTACACTTCTGGCTGAGGCACTTCACATGAGTCAAAGTTTTTTCGTAACGTGTCCGATGGCAATTCGTCAAAGCATTCCTTGTAAGATCGAGTGAAGTCGCCGAAATGCCAAAATCCCCAACGAAGAGCTTCTTTTGCGACCGTCGTCGAGGCATGATTTGCCGCTCGTAATGACTGCCTAACTCGATGTAACCTTAGTTGGGTCAAATAGGTCATCGGAGTCATCCCAAGGAGTTCCCTGAAAGCATATTGCAAGGCTCGCTCGCTTACTCCAGCGGCAAAGCACAAGTCGCTCACATGAATCCTCTCGGCAATGTGCGCAATCGCGAAGTCTTCTGCCAGTTGCAGGACCTTACTGTGCTTTTGCAGTCTCAGATCATGAGCCGAAGGCTCAACATAGTTCGCCGAACCAAGACTCGCTAGTAGCAATTCCAGCAATTCGACCTCGGCGGCTGACTGAGCTTGCATATTGTTGAACAGTTCAGGGTGCCTGCTGGCAAATTTGACCAGACGGTGCCCCCAATCGTAAAGCTCTCGGGCATTTTCTAAACTTAAGGTCAGCAAATCGAAGTCCTCAGGTATGCGAATATCATCCTCGCGATGCCGACGGATTGCATGATCGCAAATCCGCTCACGCGGTATCACAAGAGCGATACTCTCATAGCCTGCGGCCACAATGAACTCTAACTCGCGCCCCGAGACGGTTACCAGCATCTTTTCTGGTCCAATCTGCATACCGTTGACTGTGCCAACTGCGCTCGTACCAAATGTGGTATATGCGACGAACCCGGATTGCAAACTGGTGCGAGTGAGAACCGAAAGATTCGTCGAGTGGAAAATCACGTGGCACTCCCCCAAACGGACCTCGATCCGTCTACCTCTGAAGGGGTTGAGACTCAACTTGACAACATCCTGATCGATCACACCGATGGATTGCCCGACCGAAGTTGGATCAATTAATTCCGTCATCGTGACAGCGTTTGGCTCTGAATTGGCGTCTAACGAGAATTTCTGTTGAGAAGTGGTCATGGTTTGCGGAATTTCGATAGACGCGATGATCAACTTATTCAAAGATTGTAAGGAGTGTTGCCAAAACGACCAATAGGCGAAAAGTCCAGGAGTTTAGTCGTGCTGAACCGTTGGCCAGCTTGTTATTTTTTGATTCTGCCAGCTCTCATTTCATTCAATGTAGCTAACTTAACCGCAGCCGATCCACCAAAGGTACCTCCAAACATCATATTGATCGTAGCCGACGATATGGGCTTTTCTGATCTCGGATGCTTTGGAGGTGAAATCAACACACCGAGCATAGATGTTCTAGCTGCTCGTGGTTTGCGAGCGAGCAATTTTTATGTGGCTCCAAGCTGCTCACCAACGCGAGCGATGTTGTTGAGCGGAACCGATAGCCATATTGCCGGGATCGGTAACATGTCGGAGTGGATTGGTCCGACGCAGCGCGACAAACCTGGTTATGAAGGCTACCTGAACTCCCGAGTTATTTCGTTGGCGTCAAGATTGAAGAAAGCTGGCTACCACACATACATGGCCGGTAAATGGCACTTGGGCGAAAAGCCTGATCAATGGCCAGCGGCACGAGGATTCGAACGGGATCTCGCACTTTTGCAAGGTGCAGGGAGTCACTGGTCCGATATGCTGGGACTGCTCCCTTCCGAACCGAAAGTAGCGTACACACTCAACGGTCAACTGCTCGAGAAACTGCCCGACGATTATTACTCGTCAAAGGATTTAACAGAATTCATCATCGAGAGCATCGACTTGAATGCTCAGGATAAGAAACCGTTCTTTGCCTATCTTGCTTATCAGGCTCCGCATGGTCCATTCGCAATCCCCGAAGACTGGAAGGACCGCTGCAAAGGAAGATACGACCAAGGGTATGATGTAATCCGAGAAGAGCGACTGAAACGACAAAAGAAGCTCGGGATTTCGAGCGACCATGCAGTGGCCTTTCCAAGGTTACCGAATATTCCTGCATGGGAATCGCTAACTGGCCAGCAGCGACGACTCGCCAGTCGCAAGATGGAGATCTACGCCGCCATGGTAGAATACATGGACGATCAGATCGGCCGGTTGATTGATCACTTGAAGAATTCAGGCACGTATGACAACACGCTGATTGTCTTTATTTCCGACAATGGTGCGGCAGGTGAAGATATGGCCGAACTGGTGACGAAACTCGCTCCTACTGCGAAGACTTGGTTTGATAACACGTTCGACAATCGCCCCGAAAACTGGGGTCGTCCCAACTCGGCAATCGAGTACGGTCCGTCTTGGGCCCAGGTCGGCAGCGTACCATTGAGGATGTTCAAGGGGGTTGTGGCTGAGGGCGGTATTCGAGCGCCGCTAATCGTTTGCGGACCTGGTATCCGGCACAACGGAACGGTTACCGACGCGGTGTTACATGTCATGGATATCGCGCCGACCTTTCTGGAATCAGCAGCGGTCACACTTTCGACTGAACTCGCCGTCGGCAACTTCGCTTCGATTCAAGGCAAATCCATGTGGCCACTACTTTCTGGAACTAACAATCAAACCCGAACCGAGACCGATTGGCTGGGATGGGAGCTATTCGGAAATCGAGCGATCCGACAAGGCGATTGGAAGCTGATGTACCTGCTGCCAGCGGCGGGTGGGACTGGCAACTGGCAATTGTTTAATCTCAAAGAAGACCCCGCTGAACTACATGATATGTCTGCACGCAATCCCGAAAAACGATCGGCTCTCATGAAGCTATGGGACGAGTATGTCAAGCGAAACGGTGTGATTGTTTCTGATGCCGGCCCATTCTCGCGGCGTGATCCCTAACTACGACAGGAGACTATATTCATGAAGATGCACCAAGTCAGCGATCACTGCTATGCAGTGATCAACGAGAAAAATCGTGTCTGCGATGCTAACTCCGGGCTCATCAATTGTGGTGGAGGTGTGGTCATTGATACTCAATCCGACTTGGCCCATGCCAGCCGAATGATCGAGATGTTTAGCCAGGTTTGGCCGGCCATGCCTGATCGTGTCATCAATACCCATGAAGACGCCGACCATGTTTGGGGCAACCAATTGTTCGAAGGTGCAGAGATTATTGCTCATCGATCGGTGCCAGAGCGAATGAAGCAAGTCGCCGAGCCAAAGGAGAGTCAAAAACTGCTGCATGGTGTAGGCCGATTCTTGACGCGACTACTGCTCAAGAATTTGCATCCCGGACTCGAGGCGGCTGGGCAACAATTGTTGGAGGACTACAACTTTGACGGTATTGAATTGGTCTTGCCGACTACCTTGTTTGACGCACGCTACGAACTTAATCTTGACAACAAAGAAGTCCATCTGATCTATGTTGGGCCTTGCCATCAGGTGGGTGATACGATCATTCATATGCCAGAAGAACGAGTGGTCTTTGCTGGCGACGTGCTCTTCCGTCAGTGCACACCGATGGGCTGGACGGGATCCTACGAGAAATGGTTCCAATGCCTTGACCTTCTGATTGAACTTGATCCCGAGACGATCGTTCCCGGGCACGGTCTTTTGTGTGGTATCGAGGGTGCGATGGAAATGAAAGCATACCTACAATACGTTCGCGACGAATCGAAGACCTGCTTTGACGAGGGCCTGACTTCGCTCGAAGCCGCAAAGAAGATCGAATTCGGCCCCTATGGCGAGTGGCGTGCGCCAGGCAGGCTGTACATGAACGTCGAACGAGCCTATCGCGAGTTTCGAAACGAACCACCGGATGCTCCCTGGGATTCTTCCGCAACTTTTGACGCAATATTCCAAGTAGCGAAGTTTAAAGGGATCGAACCTGAGTTCTAGGCAACCAGTCAAATGCCGTAGATATATTCAGCCACTAGACGTTCGCGTCCAGTTGGCGACATAACCGGGCCGAGACAAACAGGCCCAGTAGACTAGACAACAAACCGAAAGGAAACGATGAATGAAATTCCCAATGATACATGCTGATAAGCAGGGCGAGACGCATTTTGGCGTCGAGGACGTAGCTGAGCGTGAAGTTCCCTTTGGACCCCCGCCAAACCCGACAGGGCTAATGAGCGATTTTGGAGCTGTTGCAACCATATTTGTATTCTCGGTCCCCGCCGGTACCGATGTGCCCGCCCATAACGCGCCTCAACCATATATCGCCATCATTTTATCGGGCGAAGGTGAGGTCGTAACGAGCGATGGTGAAGTTCGAAGATTCCATCCTGGTGAGGTGCTGTTTTGCAACGACTTAACTGGTAAAGGGCATGTGACTCGCGCGATCACGGACTTAAAAGTCGCTTTCGTCAATCGTGCCGCTGCCTAAGAAAGTGAGATCTTCCATGGTAAGCAACCTTAGAAAACTGACCGATCCTACTGCGGGACTCAAATTCACCGAGAGTCCGCGCTGGTACAACGACAAATTGTGGTTTATCGACATCCACGACAAGCGTATCAAGACGGTGGATCTATCGGGTGCCGTTAAGACCGTGATTGATTTACCATTCATTCCCAATGGCTTCGGGCTTACTCCCCAAGGAGCGATCGTGGTTGGCGACGCGTTCGCTCGCAAGATTTATCGCGTCGAATTCGGTTCGCTAGAACTGTTGGCGGACATCAGCGACAAGACAGTCTTTTGCCTAAGCGACGGCATTGTGGACGCGCAGGGGCGTCTTTACGTCGGGGATATCGGATACGATTTCTTAGACCCTACGGCCAAGCCGGTGGATACTTGCGTGTTGGTGCTTGTTGGGACTGACGGAAAAGCGTCTGTTGTCGCCAAAGAACTTTGCTTTCCCAATGGTATTGTAATTACCCCTGATGGTCGAACTTTGATTATAGGCGAAACGACCGGCAATCGCTTAACAGCATTTGACATCAACGATGACGGTTCACTTGGCAATCGGCGGGTGTGGGCGCAATTGCCTTCATCCATTGGACCAGACGGCATTTGTCTAGATGCCGATGGTGGCGTCTGGTGTGCTAATCCAGAAGGCCAAGACAGTGTGGTCCGAGTATGTGAAAGAGGAAATATCACCGATCGCATCAAAGTCGACACGCACGCTTATGCTGTGATGCTGGGTGGGCCGGAGCGAAAGCAGCTTTTCATTTGCACTTCTGCATCCCATGATCCTGAGGAGATTCATCGAAATCCAACCGCTACTTTTGAAGTTGTTGACGTCGATATAGCGGGTGCAGGTATCCCGTAAGCCGTAATTCGTATACGATAGTTTAGGATTCTGCCGGTGCGGTTATCCATTTGCGGAATTTTGATACACTATTACTATTAGCCACAAGGACAAACGAGAATTGGCTCATTTATCCTCAACATCAGACCTTTCTGTTGGGAGAACAACGGTTCATGGCCGTTTAGCCCGCAACTACTACCGAGTTCGTCGTTGTACTTTGGTTTTGGTTACCTGTTCAACATTCACATCCACTGGATCTTTAGTACCGTAACTCATTACAGGAAAACTCATCGTGTCAATCAAAAGTTTCATACTTGCCATCACTTTCATGGTCGGCAGCCTAGGATTGGTGAACGCTGCGGAAGGAGATCGACAATCGGTCGAAAAGGCAGCGGTTCGCAAGGCGGTTGAAGCCTAAGTCGTTGCGTTTAACAAAGCTGACGCGAAGGCAGTGGCCGACTTGTGGGCTCCGGATGCCGTTTACACCAATCTCATTAGCGGCGAAGAGGTTATTGGTCGCGATGCCATCGAAAAGCAATTTGCCGCAATCTTTGCCGAGGCAAAAGGAGCCAAGCTGGAGGCGACGACGGTTTCCATCGGATTCGTCTCGCCTAACGTAGCTGTCGAACAAGGAACAGCCAAAGTGATTCGTCCGGACCAAGAACCTGAAGAATCACAGTACTCAGCCGTTTATATGAAGATCGATGGAAAGTGGTTGTTGGATCGCGTGACCGAGGAAGATGTAAAGGATGTTATTTCCCATTATGAGCACTTGAAGGACCTCGAATGGATGGTTGGCAGTTGGGTCGATCAGGATGAGCAAGCAACGGTGACTACCGAGTGTAGTTGGACTCGGAACAATAACTTTTTGACTCGATCCTTCACCGTTCAATTGGGTGACCAAATCGATATGGCTGGGATGCAAATCATCGGTTGGGATCCAACAGAGAAGTCGATTCGTTCGTGGGTATTTGATTCCGATGGAGGATTCGGCCAGGCGACTTGGAGCAAGAAGGGCAATACTTGGCATGTCCAGCAAACAGGTGTACTGCCAGATGGACGCAAATCGTCGGCTGTTAACATCATCACCTACGTTGATGAAAAGACCTGTACCCTTCAGTCCGTCAATCGCACGGTGGACGGCGAGCTGCTTCCCAACATCGCAGAAGTCCAAATAACTAAGAATTAATGTTGCAATTTGCCAAGAAAGTCTAATTAGGATTCCTGCCATGAATAAGTTAATACAATACGTTTTGGTCGTAATGGTGTTGAGTTCGGTATCGGCCGGCCAATTGTGGGCCCGCGGTGGCGGTCGAGGTGGTGGCGGCGGCATGGCTCGAGGCGGTGGTGGCGGATTCTCAGGCGGCGGCATGGCTAGTCGTCCCAGTCCAGCTATGAGTCGTTCACCCTCTATGAGCCGACCGGCAGCGCCCTCGATGAGTCGCCCTAGTCCAGGCTTTAGCGGCGGCGGAATGGCAAACGCTGGTACGCGTCCAGGTTCGGGAGCTGGTTTGGGTACGCCAGGTGCCGGTGCACGCCCAGGTGTTGGTGCGCCAGGCGCTGCTGCTCGTCCAGGCGTTGGCGGGCCAGGTTCTGGTGCGCGTCCTGGTGCTCCTGTCGCGGGGGGGCGTCCATCGGCAGGAGACCTACAAGGCTTTCTAAATCTCGGACCGTCGACTGGGGCCATCGGTACAGGCCGTCCTGGTGGAGCGAACTTGGGTGTCGCCGGATCCGGTGCTGCTGGAGCTGGTGCTGCGGCAGCGTTCTTGCAGGGTGGAGGCGTTGCTGGTCGTCCCGCCGCAGGTCAGCTTCCTGCTGCAGAGAGCCGAGCTGGCAATCAAACTGCTCGTGCTGAGAACCGCGCTGGTAATCAAGCCGCACGGTCCGATAGCCGAGCGAACAACCAAGCTGGGCGTGTCGAAAACCGACAACAGTTGCAAGACAATCGTGTGCAGCGCGCCGACGAATTGCGTAACCAAGTCCAGGACAACTATCCTCGCCTTGACTTCTGGTCAGATTATCCTAACTGGGCCGCGATGCGAATCACTCGGCCATACCGCTGGGCCACTTGGGGCGCAGTCGCAGGCTGGGTTGGCTACGGCGCTAGTGAACCGGTGGCGTACAACTATGGTGATTCGGTCTATTACGAGGGCGATACGGTGTATCAAGGTGAACAGCCGGTTGCATCCGCAGAAGAGTATACGCAGCAAGCTGAAACGATCGTTGCTAGTGCTCCCGAAGTCGCTCCGGTTAACGCAGATTGGCTGCCGTTGGGGGTATTCGCGTTGTCTCCGGACGGCCAGTCATCCGGCCCGCCACCCTCATTGTTCTTGCAGATGGCCATCAGCAAAGAAGGTGTCATCCGCGGTACGCTTAATAATTCGGCCACGGGGAAGACTCAGGATATCGAAGGGATGGTTGACAAGGCGTCACAGCGATCTGCTTGGACCGTGGCCGGTCAGAGCCGACCGATTATGGAAACAGGTATCTCCAGTTTGACGAAGGATACCGCGCCATCGCTAGTGCATTTTGCTGATGGGCAGACCCAGCAATGGTTGATGGTCCGATTAGAAGAACCAGCGGCTCAGAAGTAACCGCCTTTTATTGTTTGGCCGAACGCATTGGGTTGGCGAAGTCGGTCCTTTGCCTGCGGTGGCGCACGACTACCACAGCATTCTCTGCCTGGGCCAGGGGACACACAACTTTCGCAAGGACTATAGCTTTATCGAGTATATGCGTTGTAGTCTGGGTGGTCCATAGGATTTAGTAAAGCTCAATCCAGCGCTTTCGAGGGCGGCTGAATAACTGCAAGTTGTGTGTCTATAGATCATCATCGTCGGGAAATAAGAGCCGGAAACGTTAGCGCCCGAAAGCACTGACTTCGAAGCGTTAGCGAATTGCTTGCCGTCATTCATACCCCCAATAATGCAAAACCAGCGCTGACGCTTGGGGCTCCTAAGTGTACGAAAACCCGCGCTGATGTATGGGCTGCCGGGGATAGTCAACTGTCATATGAAGTGTCAACGTGCAATAGCTCCCAAGCCTCCTGGTCTATCCATCTTTCTTAGGCTGAATTGCCGATTTCTGATTTCCAGCTCGCTGCCGTGCTAGCAAAAGACTCCCCGGTGGATCTCTTGATCTCCTTGATCTGCTTATCGTCGATTTCTATTGCCCTGACGGTGGTTAATTCGTTAATGGGATATGTCGGATGTTTGTTTCAACGTGAGAACGGGTTTGGTATTGGAGATGGCGGAACTACTTGGGGCAATCGAGTTTTGGGTCAGAAACCACGGGCGAGCTGGAATGCTGAGTGGTTGTGTGGCCCTGTGCGCGTGCATGGGCTGTGGCAGCACCAAGCAGAGTACGGCTACTGAACAGTTGCTGATGAGCAATGCGGTGGATGCGACAGTCTCCAAATTGGACTTTAGCCCGCTAAGCTACAAGAAAGTCTTTCTGGATTCGACTTATCTCAACAAGCCAATCACAACAGTTTCACCTATTCCGCAGCCCATAGCAATCGACACGAACTATTTGATTAGCTCCCTACGTCAACAAATGTTTGCTGCTGGCGTGCTGCTGGTAGATTCTCGCGAAGACGCTGAAATCATTGCAGAGCCGCGTGTTGGGGCGTTAGGCATCGATGGCCATGATTTGATCTATGGCGTACCTGCCAGCAATGCCATATCCACTGCGGCAACGGCGGTCTCTGGAACCACGCTATTGCCACCGATACCTGAGCTTTCGCTTGCGCGACGCGAAGACAAGATGGGTGCCAACAAGATAGCCGTTTTTGCTTACTACAAGGACAGTCGTTTGCCGTACTGGCAAAGTGGCGTGGCGCAGTCCAACAGCGACTCGCGATCGACTTGGGTTATGGGCGTCGGTCCCTTTCAGCGCGGTTCTGTTCGCAGCGGTACTGAATTTGCCGGCTCACAGATTGTTCCCACCCAAGCGACTCCAGGACTGAAGAAAAATGACAATTTGGAGCAATACCTTTCGGGTCGGACCTTCGAGTCGATAGTTGCGGAGGCCCCGGTCAAGACGGCATCTCATCAGCAGCCTGAAGAGCCTCCCAAAGCCGAAAACGGAGCGGGTACGCCAGTAGCCAAATAGGTTTTGAATGAAGTTTCGCACAACGTAGGGATTGCTTTCAGGAAATTCAATCGATGAAAACAGAGGCTATTCAGACCGTGCGTCCCGAGCGATGGGATCATCCGCTGGATGCTAGTATGGACAGTTCGAAGGTTCAGTGGCTACTGAAGCTTTCTCCGATGGTCGCTATGGACGCGAGCCGATTTTCGGATCATGCCCCTCTGACAGAAATTTTGAGAAACGATTGCCGCTTGTTGCCACTTGCCGCTGGAGATCTAGTTTTTCGCGAGGGACAGTATGGAGGATCTGCATTTCTAGTGCTAGATGGTCAGATTCGAATATTTCTAACACGGCTACTGACCGAGGAGGAAATTTCGCGCCGCAGGCAGCACCGACAACGTCGCTCCAGTTGGTTAAGTCTATTAGGTTTTTCTAGAAATCGGCCTGATCCGAATTCGGATCGTCGCGCTCGCCAGCGAAGCCGTTCGCAGACGCGTCGGCTGGATGCCAGTGGACGTCAGGAGGTGCCTGTGCAGTTGGCGGTTCGCCCCGATCAGCCTGGAAGAAGTCATGCACCGCGTATGTTTCTTCAGGACATCCCAGGAGTATTGTCGACGCACCAGACCGCAAGCGTGGGGCCTGGCGAACTGTTTGGTGAAATGGCCGCAGTCACTCGAACGCCGCGAGAGTTTTCGGCGATGGCCGAATCAGAGACTCTAGTGCTGGAGATCCGCTGGCAGGGGCTGCGACTACTCAAGCAAGATCCTGCCTTCCGACAAATCCTTGACGAACGTTATCGTGTTCAGGTGCTGAAGAGTAGTCTTAGGGAGATCCCGCTGTTTCGTTTTGTGCCTGAAGAGCACTTAGATCATGTCGTAGCCAATACCAAGATGGAACAGTTTGGTGACCTGGAATGGTACGCCAAGTACCGCAAGCAATCGGGGCTTCCGCCAGCAAAACGAATTGCCTCGGAACCGTTGGTAGCAGAAGAGGGGCAATACGCAGGCGCTCTATGGATCGTTCGTAGCGGCTTTGCCAGGTTGAGCCGACGTCAGGGAGCCGGGCATCGCACGTTAGCCTATCTAGGGAAAGGTCAAATGTTCGGACTGGCTGAATTGACTCACAACGCTCAGCAAGGCCAACAGTCCCCTCCCCTGCCCTACCAAGAAACGTTGCGCGCGATCGGATACTTGGATGTACTGAGTATTCCCAAGCAATTAGTGCTCAAGCACGTACTTCCCTTTGTGCGCCGCGATGATCTGCCGCCGCCGATTGAAACACCGCGTTACGAGTACGGGCAACCCGTGCTGGATGCTCCCTTATCGCCCAGTGGTGATGGGATGGATACGGGGTTATTGGAATTCTTGGTTGAAGAGCGCTTAATGAATGGGCGCGAAGCCATGTTGATCGATTTGAACCGCTGCACTCGATGCGACGATTGTGTTCGCGCCTGTGCGACCACGCATGGCGGGACGCCGGTTTTTGTACGCCAAGGCCCTCAGTACGGGCCATGGATGTTTGCCCAAGCCTGCATGCACTGCGAGGACCCTGTCTGCATGATCGGCTGCCCAACCGGTGCGATCCATCGGGACGTTGACAGCGGGTTGGTGGATATCACCGCCAGCACCTGCATCGGTTGCAAGTCATGTGCGGAGAGTTGTCCATACAGCAATATTCGCATGGTAGCCACCAAAGATGGTCGCGGTCGAGCGCGAGTGGATCAGGTGACAGGCCAGCCCATTTTGGCTGCGTCCAAGTGCGACTTGTGCGCATCGGTCGGTACTGAGCCTAGTTGTCAAACGGCCTGTCCCCACGATGCACTGGTACGCATCGATCTATCCAACATACAACAACTCAGTCAACACATCGACAAGCGAGCCGCCTAATGTTGACACGAAAAAGAATGCGCCTACTAGCAGTCACAATGGCCGCCGTCGCGCTGACCGCTTTGGCGGTGGACTGGATCAGTCGCCGATTGGGCGACGAATCAACTTTTACTGGCATCGTGCTGTTGTTGGCAACCAGCAGTTTGTATCTGCTTAGCATTCGCAAGCGGATGGTGACCTATCGCGTCGGTCCGGTGGCCGCGTGGCTGCAGTGGCACGTGTATGCCGGAACTTTTACATCGCTAGTATTCTTGATGCACATCCGTTGGCCAGTTCGAGGTCCCTTCGAGTTGTGTTTGGCCAGTTGTTTTATTTTTGTCGCAGTCAGCGGCTTTGCTTTGGGGGTACTCAGTCGCCTAACGCCCTTACGGTTGTCGGCGCTTAGGCAAGAGCATGCTCTGGAACAGATACCTGCGCTTCAATACGCCGTCGCTGAACAGGCGCATCGCGTGGCGCTCGGTTCTACCAAGTTGGGCGAAGGAGCGACTTTATCCGAGTACTATCAGCGTCGTCTGTTGCCCTATTTTCAGACCCAACGAAGTTGGCTCTATCGTCTGTTGCCAACTGGAGGCCGCCGCCGTCAATTGCTGTTGGAACTAGCCGACCTGGACCGCTATCTGGCAAGCAGTGGATTGGATTGTCGGCACCAGCTTTCGACGATGGTTCAGTCGAAAGATGATCTGGACTATCAATTGGCATTGCAGTCACGACTACGGTGGCTTTTCAAAGTACATGTCGCCCTGACCTGGTCGTTGGTTATTTTGATTGCGGTTCACGTGGCTTTGGTCCTTGGATTTTCAGGAAAGCTGCTATGAATGAACCAGAGAACAATGAAGAATCGGCCTCAGGCGATGTGTCTCACCCCCGTCCCAATCCGTCAGCCGCATATCTGTGCGGACTGGCACAGATCGGCAAGTCGTGTACTTTGGGTCCATCCGCTTGGGGAAAGTGTTGCCAGGATCAGTGGGTTGCCAAATGCGGCGATTCCACCTGTTCCAAGGTTTGCGCGGGGGCTGGTCATTGTGAGGTTAGTCAACTGAAGAACACTGGTTGTCAGGAAGACCGACAGGATGCCCTGCCCTGCACGCCTGTAAAAAATCCTTGGCATTCGCGCAATACGTTGGCCATGAACTGCGCTTTGTTAACCGCCGGATCGCTGCTCTTGTGCATGACCCTGTTGCCAAGCCAAGAATTTTTTGCCCCAGGAAAACTCACCTCAAGTCATGCACAAATCTTGGTCGGCAATCTGGGAACAGATCGCTGCGCGGCATGTCACCCCAGTGCTCATGGGGCCGCTGCGAGTACCCAAGAACAACTGTGCCAAAGCTGTCATCAGTCTCACATGCCTGACGCTCTAGCGGGCAATCCTCATGATCTGATGCCTTGGCAGTTTCCTAATCAGGACAGCGGTGGGGCGGTAGAGAGTCAGAAATGGACTTTTGTATCGCATACTCAGGGTACTAAATGTGCTCAATGTCATCAGGAGCATCATGGCCACGGTCACGATCTGCAAGCAATCAGCGATCAGCGCTGCCAGAGTTGCCATCAGGCCCAGTTTTCCAGTTTTAGCCACGGACATCCCGAGTTCACGCAGTTTCCCAGTAGCGATAGACGTCGGATCGCTTTTGATCACGTAGCTCACCAACAAAAGCACTTTGCACAGAAGAACGCCAGTTTTGAGTGTCGATCTTGTCACGATGTCGACCAAGAAGGTGGATCGGGCATCAGTCGAACAGTTAGCTTCGAGCGGGCGTGTCAAAGTTGTCACGATCAGCCCCTACGAGCCGCCACGGCAGGCGGTTGGGCAATTCTGCAATTGCCCAGTCTGAATATGTCCGACGCTGCGAATACGCATCCGAGCTTAGTTCAATGGCCAGCAGGCGCTCGATACGGCTTCGATGGTCCCTTAACATTTCCAATGCGATTGCTGCTGAGTGCCGACCCGTTAGCGTCTGAGGCGTTACAGAGTTTTCCTAACAGTGATCTAAGTCGAGTGCAAAGCGATAACCCGGCTCAGGTAGCCGCAGCACGTACGATCGCGCTAGCGATGCGGCAGCTATTTCAAGATACCGCCTACCAAGGGCAGGCGGCCTGGCAGAGTCGACTGGAAAGTGTGGCTGTAAAGAAGCTTGGCCGTGAGCTGCAAATTCAAGAACGTCAATTGATCACCGCGATGCTCTCCGGCTTGCCGGTCGACCTTTTCAAGCAAGTCGAAAGCCAGTGGTTTGGTAACGAAAAAGCCATCGTGCAGGTTAACGACAAGCAGGTTCCTGCCCGACTAGTTGCCACACAAGACCTTCTGCTTGACGATGATGACTCCAGTCAGGCCGAGTCTGCTGATGACTTGTTGCGCAGTTCCTCAACCAAGGGCTTGAAGTATGACACGCCGCCTAATCAAACGCCTGTTCAGGTGCCTGCTCAAACGCCTGCCGACCCAGTTATTGCTCCGCAACAAACAGCCGCAGGGCGACCGCAGGAATCAGCGCTGGAGAACGATCTACTGCTGAGCGAAGATAATGATCTGACTAGCCAGCAAGCGACCGAAGAGTTGCAAATGGACCAGTTATTGCATAATGCTCAGTCTGACCGGCCTAAGACCGTAAAGATGACTGCGGCTACGCAACTTGCTGGTGGTGGTTGGTATCTCGATTCGCAGCTCTACAGCCTGAAGTACATGCCACGCGGACATGCAGACCCGGTGGTTGGGGCCTGGATACAGTTTGCAGCGCTTCTACAGACTGATCAAGCCGCCGTTGACCAAGTGTCAACGCACAGTGAAGCTGCCGGGGCCTTTCTACCCGAGTTTTCGCCTGGTTCTGACGTTGCACGAGCCTGTCGTGAATGTCACTTGCCTCATGAGAACGCGGTGAATATCGCAGACGTTGACTATTGGAAGAGTTGGCAGGACGATGGGCTGAAGCACTTCACCAAATTTGACCATCGTCCGCATTTGACCTTGGCCAGCACCGCCGACTGCCGACATTGTCATCAGTTGAATCCGGAGCGCTTAGAAAGCTACGCGGCGAAGCTGCAGAGCTATCGCCAGGATTCTAACCGAGACCAAAAGAAATTTGTGGCCAGTTGCAGCCAGTGTTTCGCTCAGGAGTTTGTGGCCATAGAGAAATCGCAATGCAGTGCCTGCCATCAGGCTGGAGGTGCTTCACAAAGCTGTACTCAGTGTCACAACTATCACGTGGGATCTCAGCAGCTAGAATCATCGCTGCCAGTTTCAGAAAATTCCGAACCGGCTCGCCAAGCCAAGTAGCGAAGGCTACCTGTAAGGCGTGTTGATAAACCCGTAGCTACGTCCAACAGACCGAGGATGGTGCAGCTAGACGAGCTGTCTTGGACGATCTAATTCCAGTAACCGGAACTTTGTGAATTCTTCGCGATGCAGCGGTACTCGGTCAACAAGACACCATGCGCAACTGATTAACTCCCATGGTGGGCCGGCGCGAGCCGCACTTTGGGGAATCAAGGGTCTGATAGCTTCGTGAAAGTTCTTTCTCGTGCCATAGTTTTTGGCCCCAACGGCTCGCTTGTCCCACCCTTCGTGGCCACGCCTTCCGCCAAAAGGGTAAAACTGGCGTGTCGGGATGGTGTTGTGGTCTTCGCTCGCCAATACAGTTCTATGAAGCCCGTAACAAATCGAGTGGTTATGTCATTGCCTAAGGATTGACAACCGGCGAGAACGGCAACCCGCTCCACCAGGGCAGGTCATTTTCATTGACTTGTTGGACAGAAAGTTGTTGGGTGGGAGGAACATAATCGGGGAATGCCCAGCCTTCTGCGGGCTTGTCCAACCGGTGCGACTGGTGATACTTGCGATGGTTGTCATCCAGCCAAACCAAGGTCTCGGCCGGCAGTCGCAGGCTGAGCGGTCCGGTGGCGTGTTGCAATTGCCGTTTGGCGCCGGAAAAATCTTCGCGTGCTGCGTGAGCGATTGCCAGATTGTGATGAGCGGCAGGTGTTGGCAACCATTGCCACGCCGCCGCCTTTTGCCAGTGATATTCGGCCATTTGCCAGTTGCCATGTTTGGCCGCACGCACACCTCGTAAGACTCGCCATGATCCGGGCTGGAACACAGGTTTGGCCAGTAGCACTTCCTCCTTAACCACGTAGGGTGCAACCGCTTTCCAGCTCTCTCTTGCCGAACCTGTGATCAATTGCAGACCGGGTTGCTCCGCCATTGAATTCAGGTCTGGATACCGAGTGGTCAAATCGCGTGAATGCAGCTTGAACTGTTGGGAACCGAGCGACTTTCCGGTGCGTACGTCCAGGACATTCCAGTACAGCATGATGTGATAGCCCGCATCCTTCTTGCTCTGCAGCCCCAGTCGTTCGAGCAAATTTTGACCCGGATCGACGCCGGCCAGTTTGGCAGCTCCGGCGGCATCTTGAGACCAATCAATGTTACAAGAATGGACCTGGCCAAAAAGAAGAATATCCGCACCTGCACATTTGGCCGCTTCCAGAGCTGCTAAATCGCTGGCTAGGCCAGTGGTTGTAGCGAGTCGAACAGGGGCTGCCTGCTGAAGCTGCACAGGAGTCAGCACGGCTAGATCGGCACGTGCCGCAGGGCGCTGAGCTAACATGGCCGATTCGATAGCCGCGGAAAGTTCTGGAGCGGCAACTACCGGAGCCAATGCAACGCGAGCATGTGTGGTGGTGGCCACTTGGGGTGGACGCCAAACATAGATCGGAGCAAGCGTGCGACAACCAGCCATCACTGGCAAAAGGCCAACGATGGTTGCTGTAAGTAACCGCCGCAAAATAGGTTTGGAAAAATACATGGCGACCGCACAGGTGTTTCAGACAATACTGACTAACAAACCTGAGACTGGAATGTCAAGGCGACCGCGCTGGTGCTAGCAATCTTAAGGGCTCGGATCGACGTAGTACCTGCGTCCACCGTTGACAGCAATTGTCTGCCCGTTAACAAAACTCGCTGCGGGACTGGCCAGCCAACAGACGGCTTCAGCCACGTCTTCAGGAGTTCCCCATCGCTTCAGTTGAGACTCGTTGATGGCGCGCTGGTTCCAACGTCCGCCGGTCTGCTGATGCCCCCAAGCTGTTTGAATCCAACCTGGCGCTATGGTGTTGACTCGAACCAGTGGTGAAACAGAAAGCGAAAGAGCGGTCGTGAAAGCGCTGATTGCTGCTTTAGCCGTACAGAACAACTGCCCGGCATCACCTTCCATTCCCAAAGCGGCCTGATCCCAGCTCGTATTGATGATACCGGGCAAGCCAACAGAAGCACCTGCCGATTGCATCCGGTCAGCCACCAGACGACTTAGGCGAATGGTGCCAGCCACGTCCACGTGCCAAAGCTGTTCCAGTTTGCTGTCAAAGCTCGACAAACTACCATCGCCAGTCAGCACATCTGCGCCGGCATTGTTGAACCACAGATCGATCTTTGGGTGCCAGGAAAAGCAGGTTTGAACCATTTGTCTGCAAGCGTGCCTGCAAGCGATGTCCGCTGTGATGCAGCGAATCGACTGACCGCTAACCAAAACCGGTTTAAGTTCTATCGCGGCTGCTTGCAAGCCACGAACGTTGGTGTGGCCGTGCAGTACGATCGAATAGCCCTGCTGAACCAACCTGCGAGCGGTTGCCAGTCCGATGCCTGAAGAACTACCAGTAATAACAGCACAAGGCATTTGAGCGATTAGCGTGAAAAGTATCCGGTTAGCAGGAAAGTAAAGTGTGAATTCCACTAAGGCATGGTCCGAAATTCGTGGAATCATTCTAGTCGGACAACTTGGAATAGCAAAATGCCCAGAGTGATTAGCTCTGGGCATTTTGGACTGATGTGCCGGGTGAGGCATTCAGTGATGTACGGATGTTCGCATTTTAGCCTTCTTAGCTACTGGGGCCCGGTCGAGCCCAGTGTGCCCAGTTCCGGATTGCCACACATGTGGAAGTGGTTGTGGTCGATGTAAAGGACCTCAACGGCTTCTTCGTTTTCCAAGGTGTAGGGCACGGGCCAACCGTTAATCGTTCGTTCGCTGAAGTAGACCGTACACTTGTAGTGAGCGTGATGTAGGCTGGCCATTCCAATCAAAGGAATAAAACGCGGTGGATCGGTATAGTCAGCGATCTTCTCTTTGACGATTCGCACGCG
>JBIIJD010000105.1:0-11300 GCA_044234105.1 Aureliella sp.
ACACGCCCAAAGCCAAATGGGCTCGGTGCGGTGCAATGCGGAAATGATTGCGAGCCACCAAGCGCCACCAAACAACCGCTCGCATACCATGCCAGAAGCGAGGGGACATCAGCGAATAGGCGTTCGTGTGTGGTGTGGTTTGAGTCTGAGTGGCCAGCATTACGTTCTTTCCAGTTGCCTATCGGAATTCAGATCCCGCGCTGGAATTGGCGGTACCAACGACGAATTCTGAGGATCTCTAATTTGAGCTTACCAAGCCAATTTCGTCGATTCTTATCGGGACTACTCTGAAGAGGCTGCTGATCTTTGGTAAAAACCGTTCAAAATTGTAATATTTACAAAGCAGATCTATCGACAACCCCTTGAAAACAGCAACCCCTCCATCCCAGACACTGCATTTTAACACTACAATTACCATTTCTAGCGTCAAGTGTCCTTGCTTCATCTTTGGCACGCGATCTGCAGTGGAAAGGAGATTAGTGGCAAGCCACCAAGGCCCGTTGCGGAGCTAGGTCGCCACCAAGATCCTCCTGGATCTCAGAAAATGGAGTTGCTGATAGCTTCGGAGATGACGACACTGAAGCTTTCGGCGACGTGAGATTGAGGTGCCCTGGCGTCCTGCATCGGCCACTGCAGGGCGCCAATCCTCAAGATTTTCTCCACGAAATTGAACATCCCGAAGATTAGTTGATTGACAAAGCCTGACCTCAAAATGTCAGCCATGATCTTAGCGCGCAGTCTGCCTTCACAAGGTAGACAATGCGGGGCTAAACTAGCCCAAATAGAGCGGTTTTCATGATAAGAGGACCCGCTTGAGGTTGCTTGCCGGGAATCTAGCCCAGCAACTTCACAGCGGGTCCTTTTTTGTTGGCGCATTGGCGACAAAAATTAGCGCGGTATGCAGTTTGAGGGTTAAACTTCGTAGACCACAAGCAGGTTGTGAGCCTTGTCCATCATTTCTGCGCTACTAACAAAAACCACTCGATCACCGCTGGACAAGAAACTGGAACTCTTTCCCCAGTGGATCACCTGCTCGATCAGCGTTCGCGGATTGGTCATTGTCTGAACATAAAGAGGCATGATACCCCAGAACAGGCACATGCGACGCAAGGTGGCCAGATTATCGCTGACGCCCAAAGTGTGAGTATAGCTGCGCTGTTTTGCTCGAACCCAGGCGGTATTGCCGCTCTTGGTAGCCACCACCACTAATTTGGCCCCAATATCGTCTGCGATATCCGTAGCACGGTAAATGACGGAAATGGTCACCGGGTCAGACTGTTCGATTCGAGTGCCACAGTTCGGAAGCGAATGGGAACGCCCTTTCAACATTTGTTCGGTGTGTAACATGATTCGATTCATCATATCGACTGCCTGGACCGGATACTTGCCTATTGCCGTTTCGCCGCTCAGCATGCAAGCATCGGCTCCGTCCAAGATGGCGTTGGCAACGTCGCTGGCTTCAGCGCGAGTGGGCCTTCTGTTTTCGTGCATGCTCTCCAGCATTTGAGTCGCCACAATCACGGGTTTTAACTTGGCGCGGCAGACTTCAATGATCCGTTTTTGTGCCACGGGGGTTTCAGACACGTCGATCTCCACGCCCAGGTCGCCCCGAGCAACCATAATGCCATCGGCGGCATCGACAATCTCTTCCAAGTGTTTCAATGCTTCGCGTTTTTCGATCTTGGCGATGACAAGGGCTTTGGAGTTCAGTGAAGTGACCAAGTTCTTAAGCGACAGGACGTCTTGAGGGCTGCGCACAAAGCTAAGACTCAGAAAGTCGATTTCATTTTCGGCGGCCCAAATCGCGTTTTGTACATCTTGCGGCAACATAGCACTAACGCTCAGCGTCGATCCGGGCAGGTTGATTCCTTGACGACTGCGAATCGTGCCCGCCGTCAGCACTTTGCAATCGAAGCTATCTGCGCTCTTGCTTGTCACCTGCAGAGCGATGATACCGTCGGCCAACATGATCGAATCCCCCACAGTCACGTCATCTACCAGACGTTCGTAATTACTGCACATCTGATAGGGCTGTGAAACTTGCCCCCCTCGTACAAACGTCAGGACCTGGTCTGGAGCAACCTCCAGTGGATCTTGAGCCAGTTGTCCTAGACGAATCTTGGGGCCAGAGAGGTCCAGCAACGTGGCGACTTGAAAGCCGGTAATTTGCCTGGCTTGTCGGATCATTTCCAAAATTTCGGCAAAGTCGGCTTGAGTTCCATGCGCCGCATTGATCCGAAAAATGTCTACGCCATGCTGTACCAGTTCAGCCAGTGATTCTGTAGATCGGCAGGCGGGCCCAATCGTGGCAACAATCTTGGATCGAGCTTCGTTACGATTGGGGCGCTGAGGTGTCATGGCGAATTCCTGATTTTGGGGCTGGAGCCTAAGGATGGACGGTCGATTGCATAAACGTTTTATAACATCGCAACCTTTCCGAAAAGGTCGCTATTTGCCAGGCAGCCTCTGTCAGATCGTGTTATGATACATTTTTTGGTTCTGGGGAGATAACCATGCGAAGAGCTAAAGTGAAAGTTGGATATCAAGTCAGCGCAGTCCTGACATACATCTACTTACTGATAATTGGTGTAGCTCACGCCCAAGAGAGCGGTGTAAGGGATGTGCTGCCAATCGTTGTCAGCCAGCAGGCAATGCTAATTCATCAGGCTACCTATGTATTTGACGGCCACAACGACTTGCCATGGGAAATACGCAGCAAGGGCTCTCGATCGTTAGAAAAAATTGACATATCTCAGCCTCAACCGCAACTGCATACCGATATTGGGCGGCTGCGCGAAGGTGGGGTTGGTGCGCAATTCTGGTCAGTTTACGTGCCTGCCAGCGCAGACCGCAATGGGCAAGCGCATCAGATGACCTTGGAACAAATTGATATCGTACACGCGATGATGCAGAAGTATCCAGAGACTTTCGAGCTTGCAAGAACCCACGCGGACGTCGTCCGAATTCGCAAAGCGGGCAAGATCGCATCGATGATTGGAGTCGAGGGTGGACATTCAATCGAAAACTCGTTGGAGAAACTTCGCCGGTTATTTGATCTTGGTGCGCGTTACATGACTTTGACTCACAACCGGTCGCTGGACTGGGCGGCCGCTTGTATCGATCAAACGGGCACCAAGGGGCTGAGCGAATTTGGCAAGGCGGTTGTACTGGAGATGAATCGCTTGGGCATGCTTGTCGATCTGTCCCATGCTGCTCCAGAGACGATGCAAGCTACGCTGGATATCTGTCAGGCACCTGTGATTTTTTCGCATTCATCCAGTCGAACGGTAGCGGATCATGTTCGCAATGTGCCAGACCAGATTCTCAGGCAGTTGCCAAAGAACGGTGGCATCGTGATGATCAATTTTTTCTCTGGATTTATCGTTCCCGAGTCGGCAAGCATCACCAGTCGGATGTTGGAACTGGAGAAAGTCTGGGAGCAACAGTATGCGGAAGATGCCGAGGCGATTGCCAAGGAGCGCGCTCGCTACCGAGCGGAAAACCCGCTTCAACCGGGGACGGTATACCATGTGGTAGAGCACATCGATCATGCAGTAAAAGTGGCTGGTGTCGATCACGTGGGAATCGGAAGCGACTTTGATGGTGTCCCCATGTTGCCCAAAGGCTTGGAAGACGTGTCCTGTTACCCAGTTATCACTCAATTGCTGCTTGACCGTGGCTACACCGCCCAGTCCATCGACAAAATCATGAGTGGCAATATGTTGCGAGTCCTGCAACAGGCCGAACAAGCTGCTATTAGGTTGCAACAGGCCGGTGGTGGGCCCTAGCCGTAACTTTTCACGTCCCTTGGTGGGCCGGCGAGGGGCCAATGGATTCTAATGGAAATGGGCCTGTTCAAAATCGACAAGCTGCCAAGTTGAATACCAGCTTTCATCGGCCCCGCTTGTCCCACCCTACAAATTGCGGGAACGGTTATTCTGGCGGGCATTGATCAAGAAGATTGTGAGCTGCTGCCAAACTGACGCAAAAAACTGGGTAATCGGGCGACCTTTCCTTGACGGTCGATGCAGGCGACGGTCGTTTCAGCCTCTACGATCCTCTCGACTATTCCACCAGTCTCGTCGATTCTGGAAAGTTGATAGCTGTGCTCAATGCGCACTCCTCGGGCTCGCTGAAAGGTAGTCGTCAGGCGGAGCAGGTCGTCGAAGCAAGCCGCTCCCAGGTATCGGATCTGCAACTGACTGACAACTAGCATTAGCCCACCTTCCTCGAAATCTCGGTAGCTGTAGCCAACGCTTCGCAAAAATTCAACTCGTCCACGCTCCAAGTAACACAAGTATTGAGCATGATGCACACGCCCTTGTCCGTCTGTTTCATGGTACTGAACGCGAATATCGATGGAGTGTTGCACAGCCTTTTTCTCCTCAAGAGGTTGAGTATTGCTTTGGCACCGATGGACTGCTGATTGAATTCGGTTTTGACCGGTCAAAAAGCGATGGATTGACGATGGCTAGGATACAGATTGGCCGTATTTGTCAATAGACCCGAAATGGGTTATAAATAGGCTCCATCGGCAATTGGGCTTTTGCCATATACCCATCGGTCGGGTAGGGCGATGGTAGGCGGTCTGTAGTTGCCGAGTATCGCAGAGGAATAAAAACAATGAGTAGCGGAGCGGGTTCCAGCACTGAGTATCTCACCGCACGAGGTCGAGATTATCCGACGATTCGTCAGTTTACTGTGTTTCTTGAAAATCGGGTGGGGCAGCTTTTAGAAGTTGTAAGGCGATTCGAAGGAACCGGCATCCGCATCGTTGCATTGTCACTCAACGATTCGGCAGAGTGTTCGTTTGCAAGATTCTTGCTCAGCCAGCCCGAACGCGGTCGGGAAATTCTTGAGCGTGCCGGATTGGCGATTATCGAAAGCGATTTGATAGGCGTCGAGCTGCCCGATAACTCGCAGCCATTGCTGCAAATCTGTGCGGCATTGCTATCGGCAGAGATCAACATTGTTCAAGCCTATCCACTGATTTTACCGCGCGGATCACAAGGCGCGGTAGCCATCATGGTCGACAACACCGAGTTGGCATTAGAGGTACTTAATGCCAAGGGATTCAAGACGATTGGCGAAGGCGATCTTTCAGGTGACAACTAGGTCTGACTTCGATCCTGCTATCCATTGTTGTTCACACAATTGGCAGGATGTGACTAGCGTGGCCGATGAAAATGGGTATTTAGCTCGGCTGTTTATCGAGTTTGAACAAGCCCATATCCACAAAAACCTTTTGTCCCTTCGCCGGCCCACCACGGGGCTCGAACAGCTATGGCTATCAATTGGAGAGGATTGGTAATGATATTCGATTTAGCAGCCGATCTTTCTTCCGACAAACGTGTAGTAGGGGACTCTTAGTCCCGGAAGATAGGGCATCTTCCCAAGGCATTCGTTCTTGCCAACAATTTCTAAATTGTTGGCAAGATAAGGCAGATGATCTTGGCTCAAAAAGACATTGTCACTTGCGAACCAAACTGGCCAGAAATTCCGTTTTAGCCATCCGTGCTGTTGGAAGCCGGCTTCTGGGTATTTTCGAGCCACGTAGAAGTCGACGACGGCCAGCAGACCATTGGGCTTCAGAAGTCGAATAGCGTGATCAATGGCTGTAAACCAATCAGGAATCATCGTGAGCGAATAAGAAAATGTCACCACATCGGCTGACGGTAGATCTACCGTTGTCGCGTCGGCTTCGATCGTTTGTACATTTCGCCAACCATTCTTACGCAGTCGTTGCTTGGCTTGTTCCAGAAGCGAATTGGATAGATCCACTAGGCTGATACGGTCCAATAGTTCGATACGCTGTTGCAGATACTCTAAATTGTGGCCGGTACCGCCTCCCATTTCGATCCAATGTCCACCATGAGGGATTGGAAGGGATTGATAGAGTTCACGGCGACCGTGCAAGAGACGATCACGAAAATGGTCATAGTCGTCAGCTTGTTGTCGATAGAAACTATCCAGCCGTTCGCGATGGCTGCTGCCCTTAATTGGCGAGAACAGTAACCGGTAGGCAACTCGTAGATCTGAAGCCAAGGACACTAGTCAAACCGCCTTTCAACAACCTAGAAGACCGATTGGCAATCAGGCGACCAGGTCGGCAATACAAAAACTGCCATAGGTATGGACTCGATCTTGCACATGTAACTGCGATGCTAGTTCGGTCTGATAACTCAGCAATTCAGACAGCTTTCGCCGGCATCCATCAGTTTCAAGCATCAGCGAATCGACAAAACGCCCGTCTATTCCTGCACTGCGCCAAATGATGCGAGTGCCATCTGCGGCTCGGTCAACGATGGCTTGCCATTCCGCCTCTAGCAATGGTCGGCGGGTAGGAGTATTTAACCAATCCATGTGATCCAGCAGCACCAACCTTGAAATCGGCTCGTCGTGAATTCGCAAAAACTGCGTCATGGTCGATGTATAAGTTCGAATCGCCTCTACTGGACCATCCTTCAGTTCGTAGAAATTGTCTACCTTGAGGTATTCCGGACAACAGGTCGGCGAGTACTCCCCGTAAACGTACAACCTCCAGAAGTAGTTATCTTTCAGTAGAAGCTTCGTGAACACAGTTTCGATACAGTCTTCGATGAATTTCACGATGCCGCCAGGATAGTTTCGTTCCAGGTGCAATCGTTGCGGACGTGGAACGCCAAGCATGGCAAGAGCTGAATCACGCCCAAGCAACCATCGCACCAAACGACTCCACACCGCTCCACGAATCGCAAAGTAGACCTGCGATTGTTCTTGGACCGTTGAAGCCGCGAACATTTGGTCTAGAGCTTCACGAACATTAGGCTTACGACCAAGATATGTCTTAAGCGCTCTGGCAAACAGCCCCGAAGTGCCACGGTAATAGAAACTGCTCCAACGCCCCTGACCGGTGAAGTAGTTGGTGCGTTGATCCCAGTAATCTCGCGACACCTGACCCAATTGACTGCGTAACGCGGTTTGGTAGATGTAACGAAATTTGCTGGATCGGCCTCGGCCAAAGATGTCAAAGAAATCGTCAAACTGCAATGCGCGAATGGCTGCAAGTTTCAGCTCAAGCAAGGCGTTTTGACGGAAATTGACATCCACTGCATGAATCTGTTCTGGGCCATCCAACGCGTAGTCCAATGCGTTACAGCCTGCAGAAGTAATCATCGCAATGGAATCTGTCGGTCTTAGATTCAGTGCCACGCGATCCAAACGAGGATCTTCCCAGCAGCAATTGTAGACCAAATTCTTGCGATGAACCAATTTGAAGACGTGACCGCTAATCCATTCGGTAATCATGTTTTCGTTTTTCGACTAAGGAAGGAAAGGTGAATTGATCATGGCCAATTGTCCATCTTCCGATTCAATGATGGCTGAAGTGTTTTCTACCCAGTCTCCTGTGTTGTAGTAGACTATGCCCGAACTGTCGATTTTGATGTCTGGGCGATGAATGTGTCCACAAACGATCCCGGAGCAACCAAGACTCTTGGCGTAGTTGATCACAGTGTCCTCAAAATTGCTTAACCGGTTGGTAAGCCGCTTAACTTGCTGCTTAAGATATTTGCTAGCGTAAATGGGATCACCTCCCAGAGGACACCAGACTCGATTAAACCAACGGTTTAGCAGCATCGAAGCATCGTACGCTCGGTCACCCAGTCCACTGATGGCTCGGTGTTTGCTGACAACGCGATCAAATTGGTCTCCGTGAATGATCACCAATTGTCGATCATCAGCAGTAGTATGAACGAATTGATCAGCAACCTGAACTTTCCCGAAAAGAGAAGTCACCGATAGAAATCGTCTCAGAAAATCATCGTGATTGCCTGGGGTGTAGAATATCTTGGTACCTGAGTCGGCCAGTTGATTGAGGCGATGAATAATTTGACTATAACTGTCAACCCAATACCAATTTCTTGCCAATCTCCAACCGTCCAGTATGTCTCCTACCAGATAAAGGTACTCAGGCTGATATCGATTCAGAAATTCGAGAAACTCGACGGTTTTTCCGTACTTACAACCCAAATGAACATCGCTGACAAATATCGATCTGGGATGCTTGACTCGAACATTGGTCAGGCGGTCGGTGGGCGTAAAAGTTGGTTCCCGTAGTTGATTGGTTGTCGTATTCAACATCACGTCTCCTGAAGTGTTGATGAACCTAGCATGTGTCGCTGATCTAGCCACTAGGTCTCGGACGATCGAGTTTGAGCACCTTGTGGGCTTGTTGTGGGCTTGCTTTGCCAACTGACCGTAACTATAGCCACCAAGCGCAAAGATAGTGCGATTAAAACGTGAAGAGGTGATTAGCTTCAGAAGAAGAGTGCGCTAAGTGTGCCGAAGCCAATGGTCCGCTAGCGAGAATAAGTGCCTATTCAAGAACCCTCTCCAACGGCTTTGCGGGGGAGCGGGCAGGGTGAGGGGGGCGAACAGTTTTGGGATAGGCTATAACTCAAGTTTATGGCTGGGCCGGTAAGGTTATCTGGCGTAGTGTCGTGCTAAGATTACTCCGAGCAGCAAGAATGTCTGCTACCAACACTACGCCGCTCTTATCCAGATCATACAAACTGCTGGCATTTACGTGAGTAGCCAAGGCAGAACGAATTTCCAATATGTCACCAACCAGAACGATAAACACACCACCTTCTGCAAAGGTTGTCTCGCCTCGCAAATGACCTAATACTCGTGTCGTCGTAAAATTGCCGACTGTCAACTTGATCGACAACCAGCGATTGGCAATCGAGTTGTTTGGCCACTGCAACAAGAATCGATCAGAACCTGCGGTCCCTTGTCCGGCGAACACTGTAACCGTTGGCGAAGGTGCGTCTTCCCAGTTGGAAATTGGGTGTTCAGCTTGATTGAACGCTCCTTGTGGACTCTGTGTGCATTGCCATATCGCTTGTCCGGGATTGTCCAACTGATCGATGTCGAACACAACGCCGTTGATGCCATGAATAGTGTTTGTTAAGTGATTCAGCTCAAGTAGTGTCGGTGAGGGGCCCGGTTGAGCTAACGTTTTAACTTGATCGATAGCGTCCCATTGAGGCGTAGCAGTACCGCTCCATCCAGCGTGGTAGACAAAGCTAGCCAGGACAGACACCGGTTCTGGAATATTGCCGGATTGAAACCGGTAGATATTACCACCCAGATTGATCAAGTAGAGATTTCCAATTGAATCTTCGCCAAATGAAGAGATGCCGCCCAGGCTGCCGACATCAAGCTGTACACTGCTGGTCCAGTCGACCAACGAGTTATGATTCGAGCCGTCAAAGCTAGTGGTTGGCGACTGATCAAATCGCAACGAGAATAGCCTTCTCGAAATAAAATCTTTAAAGAAGTAATGCCATTGCAATCCGGGTATGGGGCCGCGGTAGACATATCCTCCCGTCACGCTACTACCCTGAAACAGAGCGCTTCCATGGTTGTAGTCGTAGATTGGATCCACGTTGCCAGGTGGCTTGGGCCCACCCACGCTGCCAGGAGTTTGGATCGTTCCTTCGCGCAGTCTCCATCCATAGTTTTCGCCGCCTAGACTACCGTCGTATTGAAAGTGAATCTCCTCACGCGCATCTTGACCAAAATCGGCAACATAAAAATCCCCGGTAGCTAGATCAAAGCTGCATCGCCATGGGTTGCGAAGGCCATATGCCCATACCTCTTGCCGAACACCCGTCTGACCAACCCAAGGGTTGTTAGCCGGAATTTGATAACCCCCTGCGCTGTCCGTTTAATAGACGTAATATCGTCGACTCATAGCATAGTCTGGATGAAAGGGTAGCCCCAGCAAGCCCCTTTCTCCGCCTGACGTAAAACCATGATCCAGCGACAAGTGGGCTGGAAAGTCCCGTGAAGATTATCACCAATGAAAGCGACTGTTGGGCTTTCAAGCCATGGTTAAACGTTACGCAAAACGCCAGCCAGACAATCCAAGTAAATTTAGTTCTCATGGTTTATTCCTAAATGGCGGGTAAAGATCTCGCAGTTTATACAATCTATGCAAACCCTGCAATCAAATGATGAAACCGTCCCCATGGGGCATGCGTCCGACCCGCTAAAAAGTGGTATACTGTTAGCCAGCGTCTATATTGAGCGATTTTTCTTCTAAGTCGCTCCATCAACTCCTTTTTTCGTAGCGAAATTTGCCATGGCTCCCTCAGCGTCGCCCAATGCCAGTTTCAGTTTGACACTACGCGTGAAGATTCGCAATCGCCCTGGCAAACTGGGCGAGGTCACCACGGCCATTGGACAGGCCGGAGGAGACATCGAAGGAATCGACATCGTCAGCGTAGGCAAAGATTCTTTGGTCCGGGACATTACAGTCAATGCGGCCAGTGAATCACACGACCAGGAAATCGTCAATGCAGTAAAGAAGGTAGATGGCGTCGAGGTCGTGCATGTTAGCGATCGTACATTTTTGATTCACATCGGTGGCAAGATTCAGGTCGTTTCCAAAGTACCATTGAAGACACGATCGGATCTTTCCATGGCATACACTCCGGGCGTAGCACGGGTCTGTCAAGCCATTCATCAGGATCCTGAAAAGCTGTTTAGTTTGACGATCAAGAAAAATACGGTGGCTGTCGTAACTGACGGTACGGCAGTACTGGGCTTGGGCGACATAGGGCCCGGAGCTGCGATGCCCGTGATGGAGGGTAAGGCTCAGCTTTTTAAGGAATTTGCCGGCATCGACGCTTTTCCTATCTGTCTGGACACAAAAGATTCTGAAGAAATCATTCGCACGGTTAAGAATATTGCGGTCGGTTTCGGTGGCATCAACTTGGAAGATATTTCAGCACCTCGCTGTTTCGAAATCGAAGATCGCTTGAAGGCTGAACTGGATATCCCCGTCTTTCACGACGACCAGCATGGTACCGCCGTGGTAGTCCTGGCGGCTCTGCACAACGCGTTGCAAGTAGTCGGCAAGAAGATCGACCAGATCAAAGTTGTTGTTAACGGAATTGGCGCGGCCGGTGTGGCCTGTTCCAAGATTGTCATGAGCGCCGGTGTCAAAAATTTGATCGGTTGCGATACTACGGGCGCTCTGTACCAGGGGCGCACTGAAAACATGAACTGGATCAAACACTGGTTTGCCGAGAACACCAATCCGGAAAAACAGCGAGGGACGATTCGCGAAGTACTCCAAGGAGCTGACGTCTTCTTTGGACTTTCAGTTCCTAAAGTCATTGATTTGCAGGATGTCCAGCGGATGTCCAGTGACCCCATCGTATTTGCTATGGCCAATCCGATTCCCGAAATCATGCCGGAGCTGGTAGCTGGCCATGTAGCAGTGATGGCCACCGGACGTTCAGACTATC
>JBIIJD010000057.1:0-35150 GCA_044234105.1 Aureliella sp.
TCACCTTGCCGGGCCGAGCTATCAAAACCGTGGCAGGCAAAACAGTACTCGGCCAAAATGGGCCGAATCTCTCGATCGTAACTCAAAGTTGCATTATCCGGATCCATCGCGTAGCAACATGTCAGTAATGATCGAATCCCTAATGTCGACAAGCAAACAGCCCTCAGAACACGTGACAATACTTTACCATCCGTTGTTGGTCGGAACACGCGGTTACCGCTTACTGCGCTGAGACTGTTGCGCAATCTTAGGATATGCGGACGACTCACAAAGGAACCCTGGAAATAGGTGAGCAGAAAAAGTCAAAGCCGTTTAAAGACTTTACGTGCGATTCATGATTCAACACGGAACAAACAGTGTGCCTAGCAGTTGATAGCGGCTTGTATTAGTCTAACTGACCAGCCACCTTTGGTCGACAAGGAAGCCTATATCAAGTGGCGTGTTTATGCAATAATTATGGTCGGATCGATCGCAATCTTGGGTGATCGGTACGCCGGACTTACTCAGCATTTATCCTCTGCCAGTTGTGGAACTATAAAATGACTCAAATAAACCAAGGCGGCGACTTGTCGCGGCCAGGTCAGCGGTTGCGAGCTGGGATGGTAGGTGTCGGCATGATCTTTGACGAAACGTATCGACCGTTCTTCGAGCAGGTGAGGCGCGACGGCCTCTACGATCGACGATTTGGGCTGTGTGAAGTCGAATTAGCAGCCGTTGCTTCGCGGACCGGACAACGAGCGGAGGCCTATCGAAAGACGGCTGGAGACCTGATCGGCGATTTTGCAAATTTCTCAGGCACTGACGCAGTTAGCCAACTGCTGGACTGGGATGTTGATTTTGTGTGCGTCGCCACGCCCGACCATCGTCACTTCGAGTCGGCTATGGCCGCTCTCCAGGCTGGCAAGCATTTGTTGATCGAGAAACCATCGGTGCTGACTCTGCAACAACTGGATCAACTGATCCAAGCTGCTCAGCAACATCAAAAGCTGTGCAAAGTCGTCTATCACAAACTGCTGGACCCAGATCACAAGAAACTCCGAACGCTTGTTGTCGATGGTGTCTTGCAACATGTCAACCACGGATACTGTTCGCTACTGGAGCCCAAGTCAATATCGACTGGACAATTCAGTGAATGGATCACGGGTCGCAACCCGGCAACCTATGTGGCGGTCCATTACATCAAGCTGATCGACTTTACGTTCGGCGGAAAATTGCAAAGCGTGTCTTGTTCAGGGCAGCGCGGATTAGTTGGACCTGCAAATGGTTCGACCTGGGATTCGACTCAGTTACGATTGATCTACCAGTACGATGATGATCGCAGTGCGGCTTTTGACATTCACACCAGTTGGGTAACCCCTGACAATTTTCCAGGCTACGTGGAACAGGAAGTACAATTTCGATTCGACAATGGAGTTTGGAACGGGCACAGTCGCAAGCGTGGAGTAGAATGCACGATCGAGGGCCTGACGCCGTTGCAAATGAAGACCACGCTTAACAACCATTATAATGGCACATTCCAGGAGCCCTTTGGCGGTCGTGCTCAGCGAGGCTACGGGATTGAAGTTCTGGAACGATTTGTGCGCGAAGTGGCCTACGTGCAATTTGGCCTTTGTCCCATCAGTGAAACAGACCGATTACAGGTCATGCGCCAGTTGAATTACAATGATTTGACCGCAGATCGACAGGTGGTCGCCGCCGTGCAATCGCTCGAAGCAATTCTTCAGCACGCGTCGACCGGACAAGAAAATTGTGTCGTTCAGGTAAATGGCCCACAGGGTGGGCTAGTTTTGCACCAGCCCGGTGGTGTCTCCCACGTTATTTATGCAGGAAAAGTATAGATTGAATTGTGGTCGCGGACTAATGGGATTGAAGTTTTCCGTAGAACTTGCTCCGGTATTTGGGTTGATAAGACACTTGTTAATCGAAAGAGAATTATGTCCGCACAGACCTCAAGCGACACGCAAACTGTGGCTGGGAACTCTACCATGAAATCTTCGATTGAACACCCTGGCGAGAAACCGTCGAATCAATGGCGTCGGCGTGTCCTTGCGACCGAGCCCATTGCGCAAAGAACTTTCACGCCTTCTCAGGCCATTTTCACGCGAAGTGCAGGCAGCTACCACTGGACTCCCGAGGGTCGCAAGCTGGCTGATTTTTCATCTGGAGTACTAGTTGCCAACCTTGGTCACAATCCGGTTCGGTGGTGGCATCGACTTCTCCGATACATGCAACTGGATTCTCTGCCCACCTTAGCGAAAGCCGGTGTAAATGATTATCACCCTGCGGTAACGCTGACGGCTTACAACGCGGCGACTGAGATCGAAGTGATGGCCTGTGAACGCTTGCTGGCCAACATGCGTAGCCAGCCCGGTGGCCACAGAATGCAGCAAGTGCTGTGGGCGGCCAGCGGAAGCGAAGCTGTTCAAAAGGCTCTGTGGGCCTGCTTGGCTTTTGATAAAAATCGTAAGTACATCTTGGCAACGCGCGGGGGATTTCACGGCAAGAAAGGACTATCCGGAGCTGTCACAGGTAGTGAATCAGATCCAGATCGCGACCCGCGTGTTCGCTTCATTGGTTTCCCAAGGGCGGAGTGTATCGACGTGCAACGTCGCGAGCAGCCGATCGACTTGTCATCCTATCGTCAAGAACTGGAGTCACTGGTCAATGAACTAAGTGGACAGATCGCTTGTTTGATTACCGAACCGTACTTGGGTGGCGGAGGTTCGTTTCATCCGCAGCCCGAATATCTCCAATTGCTAGAGTCGTTTTGTCGACAGCACGGCATTTTGTTTGTTCTAGATGAAATTCAAGCCAATTTTGGTCGCACGGGCCCCATGTACGCATACACTCACTATGGAATCCAGCCCGATATTGTTTGCCTTGGAAAGGGTTTAGGAAACGGAATCCCAGTAAGTGCCGCAGTGGGACGCAGCGACGTCATGGCATCACTTCGATACGGAGAAGGTTCAGATACGTGGAGCGCCAATCCACTGGGATGTGCAGCCGTTCTTGCAACGTTGGATGAATTCGAATCCGCGGATGTGCTCGGGCAAGGCCAGCAGCTATCACAAGTGATCCAAGCTGGACTACTAAAGCTCAAGTCAACCGGCTTGATCCAGTATGTTCGTGGTGAAGGTTGCGTATGGGGAATAGAATGCCAGGGCGCGGGCGGGTTCACTGCTGAACAGGTTGCCGTGTCCGTAGTGGAAGCCTGCTATCGAGGCACCGATCAAGGCGACGCCATTCATTTGCTTGGTCCGTTATCCGGCAAGGTGATTCGCATCAGCCCTCCATTGACCATGGATACAAGCGAAGCGGCGCACTACCTAGACGCAATGCATCGCATCCTAGTAACGCTATATCAGGAGTGGACACAGTATAGCAAGTAACAAGCTTCTAAAGGTCTTTCAACAACTTCTTAGCTAGCGAGGCGTGATATTCCTGGTCCGAAGCGGCAGCCTTCTCTAAAAGCTTCTTGGCTTCAGCCTTCTCCTTTCGGTCGATAAGCACCTCTGCAAAGAACACCTGTCCCTCTGGATCTTCGGGATAGAGCTTCTGAAACTCCTGCAAGTAGGTGTGGGCCTTCACTTTATCGGTCAAAGGCCAAGGCAGTACAAACCAGAATCGCCCGATCGCCTTGATAGGTCCACCATCTTTGTAGGTCTTATCAAGTTCGTAAGCCTTTTCCAAGTTCTCTTGCGTCTTGCCTTTCAGACCCTCGCGCAGAGCCGTCACTACGCTTACTCCGTCCGAGTAATTGCCAACCGAACAGCCATACCAAAAATAGCCTTCCACGCCTTTCGGATTCAGCGCAACCGCCTTTTCACCAAAGCTCATGCCCAATTGGCCATTCTGCTTGCAGATTTCCTTCCAGCCTTCAACTTCCGCCTCTTTGGCATCATTGGCATATTGACGATAGGAACGAGAAGCCTTCCAGGCCGCTTCATAGCTCTTCGGGTCCGCCTTGAACTGCTGTGCGTAAAGCTCGGCAGACTGAAGAAGGCTTTTCAGGTCGCCTGCATCAAAGAGCGCATTAGCCTTTGACAAGAGTTCCTGTGCGCTAAGCGTCGCAAGCTGAAAAGTGGTGACCAACGAAAGAAGAAGGCAGAATTTCGCAGTGTTTGAACCAGGGACGGGCATGACAGATCTCTCCAGTAACGCGGATTGAAATTTTGCTGAAAGCCTGTCGAATGGATCTACGTTCGTCCAGCCACTAACACAGCGGTGTTTCAGCATGCCGCAGTATTGGACCACAAATCGTAGATCAAATCAATCCTTTGCGAACCGCCCAAACAGCGGCTTGAGTTCGATCCGATACGCCGATCTTTCGGAGAATGTGCTGAACGTGCTCCTTGACCGTCTCGTAACTGATCCCCAGCGCTAAAGCGATTTCCTTGTTAGTTAGGCCGTTGGCCAATTGTTCCAAGACCTCGCTCTCCCGCTGAGTCAGCGGAACTTCCACGTCAGACACGACACGCGGTGTAGCCAGCGCGCCGGTGACTCGGCGCAGCTCCTCTCGCGACCAAGCCAACTCACCTCGCAATGCCGTCTGTAGAGCTGCGACAAGTCGGTCGCGCGGTTCACTCTTTAGCACATACCCCGACGCTCCCAATGCAACCGCGCGGGCCACGTATGTCGGATTGTCATAGGTGGAGTACAATACGACCGGCAAAGTGGGATGAGCAATCTTGATTCGCCCCAAATAATGCAGCCCGTCACCTCCCGGCATTCGTACATCCAACAGTACAACTTCGGGCAACTGATTAGCCAAGATCTGCATCAGCTCCTCGCCCGTAGCCGCCTCGCCAGTGACTTCAAAACCGCTTCCTGTCAACAGATTCCTTACGCCAATTCGCACCACCTGATGATCATCAGCCACAACTAACGAAATTGCCATTTTAAAGACTCTTCTTTAGATTTTTCGTTCGGATTGGCCACCCATTTGGTTGCATCAGACCAACCCATAGAAGTAGACGCCATCAACTTCAATACCTACCCATACTAACTTGATTATCTCATAAATCCACCCTCAAGAGTGGTTTAATAGTCGTTTTCAGGTGGTATGGTAGAACCAATTCGGGCTATTTTACAGTTTAGTCACCAGGCAAGTTAAGTAAACAACTTCACCAAAGGTGGGGGTGCGAGTATCATCTGGCTGGGGTAAACCCGAAGTCTCGCCAGGCTCGAAGCATACATGAAGTGTCAAAAATGCGATCTTTCGCCAGCTTTGAATTAAGAGTCACAAGGGCGAGCGGAACTCTATTGAAATTTCTTAATAACAGGCCGGGAGAACTTTTCATGCACTGGATCGCGTTGGTCGCCGCTATTGTCCTTGAGGTTTCGGGAACTACC
Source organism: Aureliella sp. (assembly GCA_044234105.1). Taxonomy (GTDB): domain Bacteria; phylum Planctomycetota; class Planctomycetia; order Pirellulales; family Pirellulaceae; genus Aureliella. The sequence continues at coordinate 5,353 of JBIIJD010000057.1, forward strand.
TGCATGAAACTTTCAGACGGCTTCAACAAGCTGGGCTATACCATAGCACTTTTTCTCTTCTACGCAGCCAGTTTGTCGGCATTGACTTGGGCTCTGAAGCAAATCGAGGTGAGTGTAGCCTACGCGGTATGGTCAGGAGTTGGCACAGCACTGATTGCCGTCATTGGCATGGCTTACTTTCGCGAACCGACCACTGCCATGAAGCTAATTAGTTTGGCGCTGATCATTGCAGGAGTGGTCGGGCTGAATCTATCTGGCAGCAATCACTAGACTTGGCCAGTAAAGGCCTGCCAAATAATGCGACATCGAATCGGTTCCACTTCAACACTCAGTGAGGTACTCAATGGAAGCCAATCCACTACAATCGAATCTCGTAACCCACCCTCAACGGATCGTATCTGGACAGGAATACATCGAAAGTCTGAGAGGACGCAATCTTAGAGTGTTCTTGCAGGGCCAGTTGGTTGCCGAACCGGTAGAGCACCCTATTATCCGTCCATCGATCAATGCGGTGGCCGAGACTTACGATTTGGCGGTGCGTGAACCCGAACTGGCCGAAACGACATCCGCAATGACCGGCCAACAGGTCAATCGCTTTCTGCATATCGCTTCAAACCGCGAAGATTTGGTGATGCAGAATAAGATGCAGCGCAAACTAGGACAAAACACGGGGACCTGCTTTCAGCGTTGTGTTGGTATGGACGCGCTGAACGCCTTGCATTCGGTAACCTACGATATCGACCAAAAGTACGGCACAGAGTTTCATGAGCGATTTTTGCGTTTTGTAGTATCGATGCAGAAATCGAATCTGGTGATCGGTGGTGCGATGACAGATGTCAAAGGCGACCGAAGCAAGCCACCCTGCGCCCAGGCCGATCCTGATCTGTTCGTCCATGTGACTCGACGCACCGAACAAGGAGTCTACATTACCGGAGCCAAAGCGCACCAAACCGGCTGCGTGAATTCTCACTGGTTGATTGTCATGCCCACCATGCGATTGGGAAAGGATGACAAAGATTATGCGATTGTTGGAGCCATTCCTGTGGATGCTTGCGGCATGACCTATATCTATGGCCGGCAGTCATGCGACACACGTGCGATGGAAGATGGGTTTGATGTAGGGAATTTGCAGTTTAGCGGTCAAGAAGCCATGATCATCTTTGAAGATGTCTTCATTCCATGGGATTTGGTATTTATGGATGGACAGGTCGAATACGCATCCACGCTGGTGGATCGATTCACCTGTTATCACCGCCGAAGTTATGTATGCAAAAGCGGCGTGGGCGATGTCTTGATCGGCGCGGCAGCTACGGTCGCTGACTACAACGGAGTTCAACAAGCTTCGCACATCAAGGACAAGCTTGTAGAAATGACTCACTTGAACGAGACGATTTATGCGACCGGCGTCGCCGCGTCCTATCAGTCTCAGGCGTTGCCTTCTGGTGTGTTCATCAGTGACGAGATGCTGGCCAATGTTTGCAAACATCATGTGACCAAGCTGCCTTACGAAATTGGACGGCTGGCCCAAGACTTGGCTGGTGGATTGCTGGTCACGATGCCTTCCCATCGAGATTGGAAGTCGGAATCAACCGGCCCACTACTAGAAAAATATTTGCAAGGACGTGCCGAGGTCAGTACAGAGAACCGCATGCGAATCCTGAGGCTGATTGAGAATATGACGCTTGGGCGCAATGCGGTTGGATACCTGACCGAGTCCATGCACGGAGCGGGGTCTCCTCAGGCCCAGCGGATTCAGATTCAGCGGCTCATGGAAATCGATTTCAAGAAGAAGCTGGCTCAGGCGCTGGCGGGCATTGAACCCACCGCCAGAGAAGAAATATCCGGCACAGTCGCCGGATATTTCTCGCGTGTCTTTCAGCCGGAATAGCTAATACAACTTCAGTTGCCAACTGGTTCCGCCATTGCATTGAGAACCTGTTGCCGCAGAGCAAGTGCGTAGTCAAATTTGGCAGGCATCAATTGTGTCATGGCGATGCATATCAACTGCTGGTCTGGCGTAACCCAAAACTGAGTGCTGGCGGCCCCTGCCCAACCATATTCGCCCAAAGTCGACTCAGGTTCGTCGTCATTGACCTTCACTCGCACCGCTACCCCTAGACCGAATCCCATGCCCTCCATTTTATTAAGACCAACACGAATGGGTACAAGCGACTCGGTCAAATGATTCCTTGTCATCAATTCAACGATTTCTGGTTGCAGAATGCGCACTCCATCCAGTTCACCGCCACCCAGCAACATCTGAGCGAATCGCAAGTAGTCATCTGCCGTTGATACCAGCCCACCGCCTCCAGAGAAAAATGCGGCAGGCTTAGCGAATTCGCTCCTGTTAGGCGCATCAATGGCAGTCAGCTTGCCATCTTTCAGTCCGTAGTTGGCCGTCAAACGAGACAGTTTATCTTCAGGTACGGTAAAGAAAGTGTCTGACATGCCCAGGGGCTGGAAAATTCGGGTCCTAAAGAACTCATCTAGGGCCTGCCCTGAAAGCACTTCGATAAGGCGTCCCTGAACATCGACCGAGATGCTATAGATCCACTTCTCCCCGGGATGAGCCGCCAAGGGCAACGTCACCAGTTTATCGATCATTTGATCCAGCCGTCGATCGCGATCAAGAAGCTTCTCCTTCATGTACATCGCGTCTACAGGAGAGGCAGGAAACAATCCGTATGCAAGGCCTGCGGTATGCCGCATCAGGTCGCGAATCGTCATGGATCGCGAAGCCGGGACGGTCTGGACTTGCCCACCCTGCGTGCCTGAATAGACTTGCACATCGGCAAACTGCGGAAGATATCTTGCGACTGGATCATCTAACTCAAACTTACCTTCCTGGTAAAGAATCAGCAGTGCCGCAGTCGTGATGGGCTTTGTCATGGAATAGATGCGAAACAGCGAGTCGCGACGCATCGGTTTGTCGGCTTCCAGGTCCGCTTGGCCATAGGTGCCAACTTGGATCACTTGCCCACAGCGAGCAATCAAGGTGAGTACGCCAGCCAATTTACCTTGGTCCACAAACGACTGCATGGTTTGGTCGATATCTTTGAGCGACTGTGAATCAAAAACAGGGCTTGCCGCACGCAACGACGATGGAGCATCTTCAGCAATGCTGCACGTGCCGCATACAAAAACTAGCGACAACGAAAGGCAGCACTGAGCGAATGCGGGGAACTTCAATAAGCGAAACATATTTCAGACCTCCAAAAATAGACGGAAATTGGTTGCCAAGCTGGTCGGTTCGGCTGCGGCTGACTGCGACGCCAGTATATCCGAATTACGTTTCAGATAGGCTAGGCAAGTACTCATTTGTGACAGTAAAACTCGCCTATGACGGCAAGAATCAAAATACCGCAACAGCTTGGCTGGTTTTCATGGGCGGCACGCCTAATTCTTGGCGGTAGGCTGAAAACTGGGATTCCGTACTGTCGGCAGTCCGTAGGCTTGGTAGTAATACCGCTCGACCACCTCACCGGACGTGCCAATCAATGCCGTCACGTTGAAGATGGCGTCCTGCGCCACATACAGCCGTTGCTCAAGCCCGTCACCGTTGGGGCCGTTGGCCTTGTTGCCGTCGGCATTGCGATCTCTCAGGATCAGGGCATCCACATAGACGCGACTCCAGACCTGCTGGGCCTGAACCGCGCCGCTCTTACGCACTTCAAGCACCTGCCAGTTGGCGGAATAATACAGCACTCGCTACGGCGCTGTTCCGATCTGCTCAGTGATCCGCCGCTTCAGCGGATTGGCTGCTGTGGTCAGGATGGACGGTAAACTAAGAAGTCACAATCCCACTAGGCTTGTCCAGTGGATCGTTAGGTTTCTCGCTACACGGCGACACCCACAGTCTTGGTTTTCAGGCTGCTGGATTTGCTGTCAGCAAATCCAGCAGCCTGAAAACTGGGTATTGAGCTACCCGAGCGTGTAGCGAGAATCGCAACATTCTCCCGGGCGAGCCGGGGAGCATTTCATTGCCATTAGTTAAGAAGATCGACCCTGGGCGCTGCGATCGGTGCCATTGGTGATTGGCACGAATTGACCGGCCACTGGCGTACAATTTGGTGAGAGTCACCACTGCAACCTTAGCCAGCTTGCATGACCTCCAGCCACGCCAGATTAGCTTCGTAAGCGGTTGCCAGTTCATATTGGCGGCTTGGCAAGAGCTGCTACACATTTCTCAGGATTGGCCCAGCGACTCCAGTACTGCCAGCGTCTGCTTGAGGGGCTTTCCAAGTGCCTTGTCGCTAGCCGGCCTGGGAGATTTGAGCCTCTAGTCCTCAAGAAACGTCGCGACAGATATCGACTCATGTGCGAACCCTGCCAAACGCTCCGCCAACGATTGGAATTGGGCGATAACGCCTTTGAAGCATGAGACTTACAATAAGTTGACAGTGCCATTCGTAGGTGGCACTTATTATTTTGCACTATTCGGGGGTGGCACAATTCGTGATTTATGGCCCGCTCTAATCCCACAGCACTTCACAGTTGGGTACTTTCGCTCGAAAGTTTAGTACAACTTCTTTTGTAATTTTCGTGTTGGTCACAGCAAGTATTTCTAGCTGGCGAAAATTCGTGAGCAAGTTGAGGCTAGCATCACTAATGAGTGTGCACGAAGTTCCGGGGACAGTGCAGGTACGTGGGGGACCTATTTTCGAGAAAATTGGAAAAACACTGTAAGGATTGAACCCGTTCTCCCACTAACTAGATAAGCGTACTCGACACTACGCTCCCCTTTGACGATGCGTGTACGCTTGATACGAATCGCTCGTTTAAAACCAGGCCAGTCGACGTGACCCTGTAGACGCGAGCTTACTTCTATTTCGCGTATCTCAAGGCGACCATGACCTTTGTTGATTTCGCGATACTTATCAAGCTGCAGTTGGCGAAGATGCTCTGTTTAGGGGGGAGCGCCCAGACCTGAATTCCGACTCGAGGGTCTCCTTCAGCTCTGGTTGATTGTCTTTGACCGTAATCAGAAAATTGCCGCCAGAATCAACAATATGCTGGCAAATATGTCTCTGGCAGAACATGGTATCACCGGTTATCAGACGCCCTTCCAAGGTAATGCTCTTGAGTAGTTTCATGGCCGCTTTATGCCCATTGGTTGTTGATTGCATGCGTAATTGTCCAAGCACGCCACCGGTTGCTTGATCGAGCAAAGACAGTAGGTGAATACTTTGGCCGTGAGGCTGCATAGTGCCACACAATGTCTTACCATGTAAGGCGGCCGCGCGAACTTCTCCGGCTACTGCTGGCATCCGTTGTACTGCCCAACGGATCAATACATCCTCTAGCAACTTGGGATCAAGTCCCAATAGGATGTTTCGATAGCAGTTCTTGGTTGGTGGACGCCTTTTGAATCCCAATGCGTGCCAAAACGATGGTTCTTGCTCACGCAGCCACAGGGCTATGGCTTCGCATCCACGAGCCCTGCTCAGTAGAATACAAATGATCGCCGCCAGCAATGCGGCTAATGAATGGCTTCGTCCCTGTCGCCCGCGAAAATCGGAAATTGCCGCCAGCATTGACAGCAAACTCCCATCAGCGGGAACTCGCAAGATTTGACCTCCTTAACGTTTAACCACAATCCGTTAACCTCGCCTGACAATAGTACGCTACTCGCTTCACAGAATCAAACTTCGACTTGCCCTGGAATATTCGCCTCCCTTAGCAGAATTCTTGTTTATCTTCTACAATTAGGGGTTTATGGACTCTATGATAAGTTGATTGATGCCCAAACAAGTCAACTTTCTTATACGCACGTGGTACCGATGACGCTTCTGATCACAAACAACTTGACAAAAGCCTATGGCCCTGTCGTTGGCCTGCGCGATTGTACTTTGGAAGCCAATGCCGGCGAGGTGTTGGGATTGCTAGGTCCCAATGGCGCTGGAAAGTCTACGTTGCTTAGGATTCTAGTCGGTTTGATCCGACCGACTTCGGGACGCGCGCAGATTATGGGCTACGATGTCACGCTTAACACAACAGACGTACGCGAGGCTCTAGCCTATCTGCCTGGTGATGCGAGAATGCCACAGAGTTTCAGCGGCAAAGAGGTGCTGCGGATTTGGGCCGGACTGCATCCAGCGGCCTGCCACCAGCGTTCACTTTCGGTTGCAGGTAGATTGGATCTGGATCTTACGCGACGCGTTGGACTGATGAGTACTGGAATGCGGCAGAAGCTGGCTTTGGCCGCAGTCTTTGCAGTCGACGCACCGTTGATCATACTGGACGAACCGACTGCGAACTTGGACCCGACTGCCAGAAATGAAGTGATTCAATTGGTCTTAGAGGCGCGAACCAGCGGCAAATGCGTGCTGTTCTCCAACCACGTGTTCAGTGAAGTTGACGAGGTGGCAGATCGAGTCGCCGTGTTGTCGCGTGGCCGATTGGCTCAGATCAGTTCGATCCAATCGCTTCGCCGGCATTATCGCATCTCTGGGATACTGCCTGCCAGAGCAGACAATACGCCAACAGGTTACGACTTTCAGTGGCATTCGTTAGCTTCAGGTGGCTGGCGATTCGAAGTGAAGACTCAGCAATCACTTCTGGAACTATTGGGTTGGCTTTCGCAGCAGGCGGTCGAGGATCTACATGTCGAGCCGATAGGGCTTAGATCAGTTTACGAGGTAGCGGCCGGGGAGTGACGACTGTGAACACGATGCTTCTAAAAAAATCGATTCGAGAAGCTTTGCCACTTTTTCTGGCTTGCGTGGTAGCTTTGTTCGCCTTTGCCTGGGTGCGAGTTTGGGTGACAGGCTTGTTTGAATTCACCGAGGTCCAGGAGATACTGCAACGATTCAAACGATTCGAGCGATTTAGTCCCATACCCTTTGATCAGTTGGCATCATACGAAGGGCGAGTTGCAATGACTTACGACGAGCCCATCGTGATGTTGTGCGTAGTCATTTGGTCGATCGCTCGTGGATCGGATATCGTCAGTGGGGAACTGTCTCGTGGCACCATGGAGATGTTACTGTCGCAGCCAATACGCCGAATCACGCTGCTAAAAACACAGGTGTTGGTCGCTACGGTTGGGCTTTGGGGAATCGTGCTGTCACACTTTATCGGTGTCGCTTGTGGCATCCATACGGTCAGCGTATTGGAAGCTCCCCCTAGTCCAGTTCCTGGGCTGCAGATTTTGGGGGCACTGGTGACGCCGGAAAATCGACCGGAACCGATAGCTGTTGCTCTTTCCGAACGTGTTCAAGCAATCACTTTTATTCCGGCCAGCATCAATCTGGCAGCTTTCGGCTTTCTGGTCTTTGGTCTGGCAGCCATTATCAGTTGTTGCGACAGCTTTCGATGGCGAACTATCGGGTTGACTGTTGGAATCCACGTTCTGCAACTGGTCCTTTTCGGAATCAGTCAGGCCACTGACAGGCTGGCTTGGCTTGGCTGGCTGACCTACTTCAGCGCTTACCAGCCTCAAGAATTAACCTTGCATTCAGCCAAAAGTAACTTAGACAATTGGACCGATATCTGGGGCCAGACTGACGCTCTTCTTGCGATTTTGGGTGTGGGAATGTTGGTGGTCTTGGGAGGAGTATTTATCATGGTTGGACGCTGGCAGTTTAATCGCCGCGATCTTGATCCACCCTTCTGAGAGTTCTTGTTACGTAGGTACCAACCATTCATGTTAGATTTTGATCGACCCAGCCGCATCTTTGTGACCTGCTTGCGCGGTGCCGCGCCGTCTGTGGAGAAGGAGTTGGCCGAGCTGGGAAAAACGGCAGATCAACTGCTTGACACCGGGGTTTGGCTGCATGGCACATTGCAAGACTGCATGCGACTGAATTTACATCTGCGTTGTGCCAGTCAAATCATGTACTCGCTGGGGCGCTTCCGATGCCAAGGTCCTGACCAGCTTTACCAGGCAATCAAGGAGAATGCATGGGAAGAGATCTTGCCTGCGGATGGCTACTTCACCGTTCATGGCAATGTACTTCACTCTACAATTCAGTCCAGCATGTTTGCCAATGTCCGAGTGAAAGATGCCATTGTGGATCGGATGCGCCAGCGAACAGGCAGGCGGCCGGATAGCGGATCTGCCTTGTTTGGAGCGGTGGTTTATCTGTTTTGGCGCGGCGATCATGCCGAGCTATTTCTTGATACTTCCGGTGAAACGCTGGCCAAACACGGTTATCGCCGCTTGCCAGGCAAAGCTCCGATGGTCGAGGCTCTAGCGGCAGCCACAGTACTGTCGACTCGTTGGGATCGTGCTACGCCGCTGGTCAATCCCATGTGCGGTTCAGGCACGATCGCTATCGAAGCCGCCTTGATCGCCACGCGGCGCATGCCTGGATTGCTGCGAGATGAGTATGCATTTTGTCATTTGCTGGGATTCGACTCGCAGTCCTATCGCGCTATGCGTCTTGAGCTAGAAGTTCCCATCGAACAATCCCCTGGATGCAAGATTATTGCCAGCGACATCGATGCACAGGCTGTCAAAATTGCGCGCCAGAACGCTCAGCAGGCTGGTGTAGCCCATCTGATCGATTTCTCCGTGTGCGATTTCTTTCAGTCGGAATTGCCTGCAGTTCCTGGCGTAATCATCGTGAACCCCGAGTACGGTGAAAGAATGGGCGATAGCAGCGAGCTTGCAGAGGTATACAAACGAATTGGAGATTTCTTTAAGCAGAAGGCTGGAGGCTATTGGGGTTATGTGTTTACAGGCAATCTTCAATTAGCCAAGCACATCGGTCTGAAGACAAAGAGGCGCATGGAGTTCGCCACCGCTCAGCTTGATTGCCGATTACTTGAGTACGAACTTTACGCCGGTAGTCGCAAGCCACAGCCAGCGGTTGATTCTAATTCGGGATCGTCCGTAGATAAGTGACCGAATCGAATTCTAGCGCAACGGGCACCAGCCACCGCTCTAAACATCATTGAACTCGTTTTGACTCACGAACACGTAGGTCGGGAGAGCGAGGCTCCTGCCGAGCTTTTGCGGGCCGCGATCATGCCAACCATTGCTTTTGATCGTTGTGCGGTGCCCTGGAAGGCTCCGCAGGAGCGTAGCACTCCCGAGATCCGCAAGCATCCGTTCAAAAATTCGGGTCGGCGGCTAAAACGTTAGGCGTGGGCATGGGGGCACCGACGGACTGACGCCAATGATCCAGTCGTTTTAGAAGGTCCGCAGCGACCTGTGGATGGCTGCCAGCAAGATTAGTGGTCTCGCCAATGTCCTGGCTCAAGTCGTACAATTCTAAGCGACCATCTTCCAAAAACTGCATCAGTTTCCAGCGGCCACTTTGGATTAAACTGACCGGTGTAGTCCGCCATTTGCCTTTGCCTGCACCTAAGTAGCCTGGGAAGTGTTGAAAAATTGCGTCTCTCTTGAGCGAGTTGGTTGGATCACGAAGGACTGAGGCCAAGCTTTCCCCGTCCAGAGGCTGTCGCGGTGCAGGGGCTCCGGAGAGTTCGAGTAAAGTAGGAAAAACGTCCACATGAATGGCAGGTACATCACAGGTTGATTCTGCCGCGATTTTGCCAGGCCAACGAACGATCATCGGAACGCGAATGCCACCTTCATACAAACTACCCTTGCCACTTCGCAGCGGAGAATTATCTGTGACGTTGTTTTTCTCCTCCAGACCCTCACGTTGATAGCCGCCAACTCCACCGTTGTCGCTAGTGAAGAACACGATTGTATTGTCGGTAAGCTCTAAGTCGGATAGCGTCTGAAGTACTCGACCAACACTTTCATCAACGGAAGCAATCATGGCTGCGTACGTTGGGTCATCATGTCCGCCGGAGCCTTCTTTTTTCGAGAATTTCTGAATCAATTCCGGTTTGGCTTGATATGGCGAATGGACTCCAAAGTGAGGTAGATAAAGAAAAAAAGGTTTTTTGTGATGCTGTTTGATAAAGTCAACCGCTTGATCGGTCAGGTAGTCTGCCAGATAGGTTCCAGCCGGGTAATCGACTCTTGGGTTTGTCTTGAAATCATAGTGCTCGCCGGCGCTGACGATCGCATGGTCAAACCCACGACGCCCTGGGTGGTAGTCTCCTCTCTCCCCAAGATGCCATTTACCGAACATTCCAGTAATGTATCCAGCCGCCTTCAACTGCGCAGCGATGATATCGCGGTCCAACGGTAGTTCGGTGACATTGTCCACCGGCCGCAACGGCCGCTGCTTCCAATTAAAACGGTCGATGCTGCCTACGGTGTAAACCCCGGTTCGCGCCGGGTGTTGGCCGCTCATCAACGCACCCCGCGTTGGCGTACAATTCTGGCAGTGGTGGTAGTTGGTCAGCTGGATGCCGTCCTTGGCCAATTGGTCGATGTTGGGCGTCTCGTAATACCTACTGCCAAAGCAGCCTAAATCCGTGTATCCCAAATCATCAGCCATGATAAAGACAATGTTGGGTTGTGCAGCCATCAAAGGACTGATCAGCACAATAGCGGTCAACAGGCAATTTAGTGTTAGAGTCGGCGGCGTATTGGCTGGAACCAGATCAAGCGGAACGCGAACCCTTCGTCGGAAAAGTCGCACCATGTCACGGCTTTCATAAAGATAGCTTTTAGGGCAATGGTCCTAGAACTTTGACGGGCGAATCAAACTTCGCTTTGCCAGCGTATGTGGCTGCGCTTCACGTAGTTTAGCGAAATGAGAATCAGTATTCCAGTCGCAGTAGCCAAAATTACTAGGTGTTTCGTTGCGTTGACCTCTACCAGAAAGGGTAGTTCCTCGTCGATCAACTCTTCAAGGTCGACATTCAGCCAGTCGATCAGAAGTGATCTCAAGCGGAACGAAACGGTAAAACGATTGATGACAGCAGGCAGCCAGCCCAAGGTCGCTTCGATTAGGATTGCATAAACAAGAGAAATAACCATGGCGCGGCGCTGAAACAGAGTGCCTAATAACAGAAACAGCGCACCATAGGCGATTGCCGCGATCCAATTGATGGCTATCAAGGTTGCAGCGATGCTCGTTACCTGCTGAATCTGTTCGTGCCATGCCAGTATTAAGCATATTATGGTGGAGCAAGTTGTGCAGGTTCCCGTCCAAAGCACGGCAACGATGTACTTGCCCAGCAGCACCGCACCACGACCGCCTGGCCTTACCAGAGCGTAGATCCACGTTTGACTCTCCAGTTCCTCGTTGACGATTGGTGCAACCCACAGCAACATGCACAGAACTGTGATAACCTCGGGCAATAGTAAAAACAACAAGCCTGCCAAATAGAGATGATCCTGACCCGGTTGCCGCTCATCTAATAGATATAGAATCGTCGCGATCAGGACGACAGGAAACATCATCAAAGTCGCCCAAAAGAGGCAACGCATCGGAGTCAACCAGCGGCGCAGTTCATACCAAGTGACTCCCAAGACTGCGCTACCAAACCAGCGACCAGGTCGACCTCTGTTGCTGCCCCTAATCTGATCGGCCATAGAATTATCAGATCGAGCTTCAGGCGGAATGCTGCTGGGTCCCGCCGATGAATCACTTGAGAATTGTGTCATGGTATCGCCTCCACCTTGCTCTCGCCTCGGTGCCGCGACACCAGCAAATAAAACAGTGCGCTAATATCGCCACTGCTGCCTGATAATTGAGTCACCGCGATTTCACCTTGCGATACCCATTCAGCAAGCGACTGATAGAGTTCGAGCGGTCGATCTACGCTTACCAAGAATGTATCTGTGGAAGTTGTTCGTTGCAGCCGTTTCAACCAATCTTGGCCAGCCAATCGGCTGGCAAGTGCAGCGGGGGTAGATGTCTTGATGACTACTTCCTGAGGTAAACCTGCAAGCAGTTGCCGCAATTCACCGGCCGTACCCGACGCCAACAGGCGGCCACCGTAGATCAATAGAAATGCGTTGGTGATGCGTTCCACTTCATGCAGAACGTGGCTGGCAAGGATCAGACTCTTGCCCTGCTGCGTCCAATCTTTTAGCAATTGCCCCATCTGATGCCTGCCTATCGGGTCCAGTCCATTAAACGGCTCATCCAGAATCAACAGATCAGGGTCATTGGCAATGGCCTGAGCCAGCTTGCAGCGTTGGCGCATGCCCAACGAGTAATTCTGGATCGGCAGATCAGCAGCTTCTTTCAATCCGACCACTTGCAGCAATTGATCAACGCGCTGGCCGGCTTGTTTTCGACGCCATCCGCTTAACACCAGTTGTAAAGTCAACCACTGACTGGCTGTCGCGCCTTGGATCAGCAGATCACTGGCTGGACACAATCCGATTCGCTGCAAGACTTTTGGATGCTTGACCGGGTCTTCTCCAAAAACGCGAACGCAGCCTAGCGTTGGACGTAACGATCCGGTCAGCAAACCTATCAATGTTGATTTCCCAGCCCCGTTAGGACCTACCAGCGCGTAGGCCCCTGTTGGCAATTGTAGATGAAAATCATTGACGCCAATGACGGTTCCATACAGCAGGGTCGCGTGTTGCAGTTCGATCATGACTTGAGCACCCTTGCAACGCGGTAGTACGACAAGCCAAAACCGAAAATCGTAACCACAGCAACAACGGTGATCGGCAGCAGCAAAGGCGTGTCGTCTTGCAGTAGTCCAAACGCCTTGCGTTGGAGATAGCCCAACAAGTCGTAGGGTGATAAATACATCCAATTGGTAAACGCATCGGGTAGGATTGCCGCATGCCGTCGGCCTCGTCGTGGCATGCCATCTCCATAGGTTGCCGCCGTCGATAGTATTCGATAGGCCACGTAGCCTAACAACCAGATGGCAAACCAAGCAAACCCAGCATATCGACTCTCACGTGTCATGGACGACAGGGCTAGCGCAATAGCTGTCGTTGGTAAAATCAAGACAACGGACGCTGCAAGAATGCGTAGCGGAATATCCCAAGTCTCCAGAATGGCCCAGGTATTGGTTGACAAGAAAAGTCCCGCTGCATAGATCGCTAGAGCTGGAACGGTTGCGATTAAAAGCAACAAAACGAACAGTACGCCAGCTTTGCCTAGCACATATTCAGCCGCCGTAAGCGGACGTGACAAATAGAGAAGGTGGGCACGACTGCGCATGTCAAAGCTGATCAGACGCGGAGCCACCAATCCGACCAGCAAGATCATGCCAAACGCCTGCGGGTAGCGAAACAGAGAGAATAATAGATAGGACCAGACAAAGTGCCGTGCCTTCTGCGGATCCTCTTTGACTTCTTGCAGGTCCAGCCCGGCGTCCTCAAGCATACGGCCCATTCGGACACCTTGACGCGTTTGCTCGAAAAAGCTGATGGCCTCTTGAGTCGGATATTCCGATAGGCTTTGTTCAAAGACGGCAACCATCACTCCGGCGATCACCGAAGGGACCGTCAGAAGCAGCAGCAATCGTCGCATCCAAGTTCCTTGCCAGACCAAACCAACTCCGGTGCTGGCGACCACCCAAAAGCGAGTCCACTTTGGAGATCGCTTTCCGTGCCAAGAACGATAACCGATATCCAGAAGCGGCATACCTATCCCTTCACTGCATCCAAGAATGTTTGTTCAAGGGAATTGCGGGCCGGTTCTAGGCGTTGAACTAGCACTCCACATTCGCGACTGATGCTCCATATTCTGCTTGCCGTGACATCATCGCCAGTGACCAAAATCTGCTCCGGTGTGGCCAACCTAGCATCCATCGCTTGTGCTTGTAAAGCAGCGCGAAGCTGTTCCGCTCCATCGACTACATGCACCAAAAGCTGAGCCGTTGCGGGTCGCTGAAGGTTGGCTAGCGAATCCACCAAACAGACTCGGCCTCGAACTAGTATGATGACGAAATCACAAACCCGCTGCACGTCGTGCAAAATATGAGTCGAAAGAATGACCGATTTATTTTTCTCTTTGGCAAGAATGCGAATGCGATCCAGCAAGCTATCTCGCTGTGAAGGGTCCAGACCCGTGGTCGGTTCGTCCAGGATGACCAGGACTGGGTCATGTACTAAGGCTTGTGCAAACTTGAGCTTTTGTCGCATGCCCGTCGAGTAGGTCTCGACAGTCCGGTAACGTTCTTGCCCAAGATCGCTAAAATCTGCCATTTCATGAGCCCGCCGCAGCGCCTCTTGCCGTTGCAACCCCGACAGCCTGGCCATCATCTGAATCGACTGAATGCCCTGAAGCCCATGGATGTAGCAGTCATCCTCGGGCAGGTAACCCACTCGATCACGCAGCGTGCGTACCTGGTCAGGCCATGCCATGTCCAACACATGACCTTGCCCAGAGTCAATTTTGACGAGCCCAAGAATCGCCTTGATCAGCGTACTCTTGCCCGATCCATTGGGCCCCAGCAATCCAACGACTCCAGGTGGGACGTCAAGCGATACGTCGCTAAGTGCCGGCCGTCCCGCATAAGACTTATGGACGCTGCTTATCTTTAAGATCCAGTCAGACATCAGCAGCTCGCACGGCAAGGGAGGGAATCGTAGTGTAGAATTTGCAGTCCAGTGTATTCGCTAAGCGTCGACGAATCTTGGCGTAGACGGGCACCAAAAGAAGAAAATTTTACATCGTCAGGTGCAGCAGCCATTCGTCATACACAGCTTTCGTCGTGCTCAAGCTTGATCCTAAGTAGGAACCAGGAGTTAAGGAAACCAAGTGTGACCAAAGTCCCGTAGGGACAAAATGTTGGTAGAAAACTTCACCAACATCCCGTCGTTAAGGGACAATCCAGCCATACATATTCCATCAGGTAGTCGAACAAAGAATATGCAAACGCAGAGTCGTAGAAGGCGCAGAGTTGTTTGCGTTGACCAATGCAGGGAGATTTTAGTGCCGCCTCCCGTAATGACTAGCATCAAGAGGGTTCATTAACGTAATCGAATCGGCTACCGACTCTTTCAGTCCAACTTTCCTTTTTTGGAACGTCTGAATTGGATTAAAGGTTCTTAGAAAATACCGCCACTACTTTTGAGCGGAATGATGACCTGAGTTGACTTGTGCAACCAGCAAAATATTCTCGCACCTAGGTTACAGGCGATGTACGACTAAACTTTCCAATAAACCCGCCCATACATTGCTGTCAATCGCAGGGTGTTTTAGGAACGAGACCCAGCGATACGTTAGAAGCTTTGATCGAGGGTACGGATTTTGAGTACTCACCGGGCCAGCACGATCGCCGTCAGCTCCGTTGAGAATCTCAGCCCCAGATGTTCTATGGATGGTATTTGAAGAACTGCTGCCGAGATTGGCGGGCTTTATCGAGTGAGGTGAGGTTGAGTGTGTTGGGAGCAGCTTGATCGCAATGGTTTGTTTAACTACCGGACCTCCAGCATCCTCTCCAAGGCGATTAGTGAGTTAGATGCAGTTTCGGGGTCAACTTCGATGGAGTTGACAACGTCGCCCTGGATCAAATTTTCAACGCTCCAGGCTAGATGCGCCAGGTCTATTCGGTACATGGTCGCGCACATACACACGACTGGTGATAAGAAATGGATTTCTTGTTCGGGGTGCTGTTGCTTGATGCGATTGACCAGATGCAGTTCGGTGCCAATCGCCCACTTTGTCCCGGAGGGTGCCTGTTGTACTGTCCTTAATATGGCGCTGGTCGACCCCGAGACATCGGCCAAATCGTTAACCTCCTGGGGGCACTCGGGGTGTACCAAAATCTTGATACCAGGAATACGCTGTCGGAATTGATGGACATGCTCGGGCCGAAACATCTGATGGACGCTGCAGTGTCCTTTCCATAACACGACGCGACTGTCAGTTATCTGTTGCTGGGTGTTGCCGCCAAGATCTTCGCTGTAGGGGTCCCAGACGGGCATCTGAGCGTTAGAAATTCCCATCTTCAGCGCGGTATTGCGTCCCAGGTGTTGATCGGGAAAAAAAAAGACTCGGTCGCCGCGCCCAAAGGCCCACTGAATAACGGCTGCCGCATTGCTGCTGGTACATACAATGCCGCCATGCTTACCGCAGAATGCTTTCAGGCTGGCGGCTGAATTGATGTAGGTGACGGGGATCATGCGGCGTGTATCGACAACTTCACCGAGTTGTTGCCAAGCCTCTTCGACCTGTCTAATGGCGGCCATGTCGGCCATCGAGCAGCCCGCCGCCATGTCGGGCAGGATCACTTTTACTCTCAATCCGTTTCGCTCGGCTAGTTTTTCGGGACGATTGGCCAGTATGTCAGCCGTCTCGGCCATAAAATGAACGCCGCAGAAGATGATCGTTCGACACTGGCTGCTGGAAGCCGCCAACTGACTAAGCTGGTAGCTATCGCCCCGCAAGTCCGCATGGCGTATCACCTCGTCTTGCTGGTAATGATGCCCCAAAATGAGAAGGCTCTCGCCAAGCTGGGTACGAGCCGCTTCAATGCGCTCGGACAACTGTTCATTGCTTAGCGTCTTATAGTTGGCCAGCGGCAATTTGCCCGGCGAGCTAGGTAGAAGTGGAGCTATTGGCATTTTCAAATCCTCTCCCGTAGCAAGTCGACTTATCAAACAGAATCAACCGGGCAATAGTTCGCGTTCGACCCACTTGGTATCGATCGTTCCGGCTTTAAAATCGGGGTGCTGTAGAACTCGCTTTTGGAACTGAGCCGTTGTGGAAATGCCATCTATGTCCAGTTCGGTAAGGGCTCGCAACATGCAGGCAATCGCCTCGTCGCGCGTCGGCTTGTGGACGATCAATTTCCCGATCATAGAATCGTAGTAAGGTGGAACCACATAACCGGCTTGGACATGCGAGTCGAACCGAACGCCCAGACCGCCCGGAACGAACAGGCGCTTAATTAACCCTGGGCAAGGTTGAAAACCGCGAGTGGGATCTTCGGCATTGATTCGACATTCGATCGATGCACCCTTCAATTGAACCTGGTCTTGAGAAAACGGCAGCGAATCGCCAGCGGCAACACGAATCTGGGTTTGAATTAGATCGATGCCGGTAACCTGTTCGGTCACCGGGTGTTCCACCTGAATTCTAGCGTTGACTTCGATGAAATAGAAGTTGCCATCCTTGTCGACGATAAATTCTACGGTACCTGCGTTTTCGTAGCGGGATGCCGTGACCAACCGGACTGCCGCTTCGCAAATGGCAGTTCGAGTCTTCGAGGACAGAAGCGGCGAAGGGCTTTCTTCGATCAACTTTTGATGGCGCCTCTGTACCGAACAGTCGCGTTCGAAGAGGTGACAGACTTTGCCGTAGCGGTCTGCGATGATTTGAACTTCCACGTGTCGCGGCTGAAGCACCAATTTTTCCAGATAGACCCCTGCGTTGCCAAAGGCCGCTTGCGCCTCGGCCTGTGCCTGATGAAAGGCGGTGCGAAGTGCGGCTTCGTTTTCGGCTATCCGCATGCCTTTGCCACCACCTCCCGCCGTAGCCTTGATCAGTACCGGATATCCGATTTCGCCGGCCGTTTGAACCGCATGGAATTCGTCGGATAACAGACCTTCGCTACCGGGCACTACAGGCACTTTGGCGGAGATAGCCATGGCGCGAGCCGAATTCTTGTCACCTAGACGCTCCATGGCTTCGGGAGATGGCCCGATAAAATCAAATCCGCTGCTGCGACACACCTCGTTGAAGTGAGCGTTTTCGGACAAAAAGCCGTAGCCTGGGTGAATCGCTTCAGCCCCACTGACCTCGGCGGCGCTAATAATGCGTTCGATCTGTAGGTAACTATCTTTGGATCGCGGAGGACCGATGCAGAAAGCTTGATTGGCGTGACGCACATGCGCTGAGTCGCGATCCGCCTCGCTGAACACAGCGACAGTTTCGATGCCCATCTCGCGACAGGCTCGAATGACGCGCAGAGCGATTTCGCCACGATTTGCAATCAGAATTCGGTTGTACATTTCGCCTTGCTTGTTTTCCTGCTTCTAGCCTAATTCAATAAAACGCTGGCCCAGACAGGCAACGACGACGATGACTTGGTTTGGGGAACTCTGGCGAGTTCCACTACCTTGGTGGCTCTTATCCTCGGGTGTCAACCTTGAATAAAGGGCGATTGAAGTCGACCGCTTCCTCGTGTTTGACCAAGACTTCCACGATGGTACCGCTAATCTCAGCGGGGATCTCATTAAACACCTTCATCGCTTCCACGATGCATACTACAGTATCAGCGGTGACCCTTGATCCGACCTTCACAAAAGTATCAGCCCCGGGCTTAGGCTTATCGTAGAAGGTGCCTACCATCGGCGAATGAATCACCTTGATGTGAGGTCCATCTGCTGCAGGCGCTGCCGGTGCGACTGCGGCAATTGACGGGCCGGTCGGTGCAGACGCGGCAACAACACTGGGGGCAGCCACCATCGCGCGGCCGCCTCGGGCAAGTCGAATCTCTCGATCGTCCTGCATGATCTCCAGTTCGGAAAGATCATACTCTTTCATCAGTTCCATCAGCTCGCGCAGTTTGTCAACGCAAAACACATCGTTGCCGGTTGAGATTCCACCCGCTTTTTTGGTCATTTCCATTCCTCTAGTTCTATGACATTGGATTCCAAGTCAACCGGTAGGCTGCTTAACACCTGTTGGCCAGCCTGCGTGACCAACACATCATCTTCGATGCGTACGCCGCCCCAATGCGGGAAGTAAGCCCCAGGCTCTACCGTCACGACCATTCCGGCCTGTAGCACTTGTTGTTGGCCCTTAGCCAGTCGCGGTGCTTCGTGAATATCCAATCCGATACCGTGACCGGTACCATGATTGAAATGATCTGCCAGTCCGGCAGATTCCATCACTTGCCTGGCCGCAAAGTCCACTTCGCCCGTAGTAACTCCCGGTCGAATCATGGCGATCGCAGCCCGCTGAGCCTCCAAGACGTTCTGGTAAACCTGCCGGAATTTGGCCGGAATTTTACTTGTCATTAGTACACGAGTCAAGTCGCTGCGATAGCCATCTAGAGTGGCACCCCAGTCGATCAAGACGAAACTGCTGCTGCCGATCTTTGTAGAGCCTGGCGTGGCGTGAGGCAATGCGGCTCTAGGCCCAACCGCAACGATTGGCGGGAAACTACAGCCGCTTCCGCCCAAGTGCCGGATCAATCGGTCGATCTCGTTGGCCACTTGCAGTTCTGTCATTGGACTGGTCAATTGCGGCATAATGGCCTGCAAGGCTCGCTGAGCGAGATCGACGGCACGCTGGATGCATTGAATTTCTTCTGCGTCTTTGATTTCCCTGAGCGTTTCAACTTGTACCGTCCCTTTGTGTAATCGATCCACTCCAGACGATACGTCCAAGCGATCAAACAAGTCGACGGGCATCGTACCACTTTCTACTACAAGCTGCGTCAACCGACGTTTACTCAATTGCTGACAGGTGACTTCCCAAAGCTGCTCGCCAGGCGATCGAATCCAGGTCTCCAAACCTGGGCATTCTTCGGTAAGCTGCTGCTGGAATCGTGGGTCGCTAAGCAGTAATTCGCTGTCGGCAGTGACCAGCAGATAACTATCGTCCCCTGTAAAACCCGTTAGGTACCGCACGTTGCGCTGGTTAGTGACAAGCATGGCTGCACCATCAACAGCTTCCAGCAGTTTCCTAAGTCGATTGCGCCTCAGTTGATAATCGGCCAACGATAGCTCTCCGTAAAAAGTCTGGCCTGGGTTCTTGATTACCTTGGTTCTAGGTTAGTCGCCGTAGTTGTTCAAAGGATTCGCTGCGAACCTTGTTCGCTCATGAGTTGGCATCAGCGTGATTGGCCTCGGTTTGATTTGCCTCGGGCGTCTTGCCTTGCTTTTGTAAATCTCGCTGAGCTTCGCTGATTCCACCTACGATTTGATCTGGCTGTAACACGGCTTCTAGCCGTCGCAGAATCTGTCCCAGCGGCTCGCGTTGGTACTTGAAATCGTCAAAAACGAAGACATGCTTTTTTCCAGCGGCAGTATAAAACGCTCGCGCAATCCCTTTGGCCTCCCAACGCTTTTTGTTAAGCAAGGTAACGTCCGCAAATCGCATTTGCTGGCCCCAACTGGTTTGCAAGCCTTCGTCAGTGGCTTCCACCCAGCGATTTCGTGATTGAAAATAGAACCAAGCAGCCGGAACGCCCAGAAACAGGCTCAGCACGCCAAAAATGTATTGACCAAAGATGTCGTTGCGAATGGCGCTGGACGGCTTCTCGGGTTGTTTGATCGGCCATCCCTTGGAATTGGCAAGCTCCTGCCAACGAAGCGCCAACTGCCGTTGGTCGGTAACCTCTGACTTGATCTCTTCGAAGGCCTGTGCGTAGGCAAGCTTTTTAGGATAGGCAACCAAGCCGTCATAAGCGAACCAGCCAGCCATGAACAGTCCGGCTATGGACATGATCAGGTATCGCCACAAGTAACTGCTCTGAAAGTTGGCTCGTAAAGTCACTTAAATGATCTCCTGGCGATATTTGAAGGGGCATGCTTCATGCAGCTTGATGGAGAGCCGTCACGCCCCATGCAGTACGTTAGTTAGCTATTGTGCATGGTTATAGGTTTACCTTCAAGCCCCAGCGGTGTGGAGATCTTCCGGCTTGGGAGCGGTCAAAGGGTGGCTGGGGTCGGATGGCCTTCCAATAAGTTGAGGGTTCTGTGAAGTTAAGCTGGCCATCCGTCCCCAGGGCGACGATCAGCGAGAAGAGTCGCAGTTTACGCATTGAACGTTTGGGCAGCAATGTTCCAATGCCTTACCGTAATTGTCGCTGGTTGGCCAACTTCGGTTAGATCGACGGCAATCAGGCACTCACGCGGCGAATCGATCAAGAGAATCCATAGGTACTGTCTTCCCAGGGGCTGGCAGGCAGCAGTAAAATCGTGGTCAGACAGCGGAAAACACACGGAATCGGCCACGATTGGTCGTTCTGAATCCGCTTCAAGACCAGTCGCTACAGTATCGGTTAACCACTGAAGGCGAAATTCGGCAAGGCAGCTAAGAACAGCCCGATACTTTCCGGTCATCACCTTGGTAACGCAGCCTCGATCGCCCGATATCGGGCCTTCGTAGTCTAAATAGAGACGACGATGCCCGGCCAGGCGCCTGCCGGATATGGCCATGGGTGGTTGGCCTGCCATGATCTGCCTGTCCGGAACCCAGTCCAATCGCCAAGTCAACAAATGATCGGAATCGGTTTCTAGCAACAGATCCCAGTGGCAAGGGTGTCCTGTGTCGCATTGGGCGGCGGGAGGGCTGTTTTCAGCCCAATGCCTGAGCAAGGCAAATTGACCGCTGTAAATCGTTAGGGGCTGATTCACTTTCCTCAGATTCCTTTACAATACTGGGTTCCCTAATCAACACCCTGACGGCGACTATTGTATGACCTGATGCCTAGTCAGACCAGTTATCCTGCTGGTGAATCCCCTTTGGGTCATGATGGCTATCGAGAAACGGAAATTATGGATCAAACGAACATAGAGGTTCGAGGCGCACGCGAGCACAATCTGCAGAACGTCAGCCTTAGTCTGCCACGCAATCAATTGATTCTGTTCACGGGTGTCAGCGGCAGTGGTAAGAGTTCGATGGCGTTTGACACGCTGTATGCCGAAGGGCAACGCCGTTACCTGGAAAGCCTGTCAAGTTACGCAAGGCAGTTTATCGGGCAACTGCCCAAACCAAACGTCGATTATATTGGTGGATTAAGTCCCGCAATTTCGATCAGCCAGAAGGCCAGCGGCAGCAACCCTCGCAGCACCGTTGGAACGATCACTGAAATATACGACTTTCTTCGCGTCCTTTACGCTCGGGTGGCTACCGGATTCTGTCCTCAGTGTGATTTGCCCATCACTTCGCAAACTCGCGACCAGATTATCGCTCGTCTGCAAAGCCTGACCGATTCGGCGGAGTACCTGATTCTGGCTCCGGTAGTGCGTGGTCAAAAGGGGGAATACAAAGATCTCTTCAGTTCTTTGCAGCGCCAGGGTTACGCTCGAGCTCGCGTGGATGGCCAGGTCTATCGACTGGCCAATGCTCCGCACCTTGGGCGGCAACAAAAACACGACATTGAAGTGGTGATTACTCGATTTTCACCTAGCAATACGGCTCGCACGGTGATTTCCGATGCGGTGGGCGAAGCTCTGAAATTGGGCGAAAACACTCTGATTGTCGCGCCTTGGGACGAGTCGTCCCAGGAGGATCAGTCGGAGCTGGCTGCGGCCGAACAGCAGCCCGCCGGCGGCCGGCGAAGACGCAAGCGCGCCAGCCCCGATCTGGTGCTCAGCAGTCAGTACGCCTGCCCCCAGTGCGGATATTCGGGGCATCCACCCACACCGCAACTGCTTAGCTTCAATAGCCCAGCCGGCATGTGTACCACGTGCGAAGGTCTGGGTGAGCAGTATACCTTTGCCCCCGAACTGTTAATCGTCGACCCGACGTTGTCCCTTCGGCGCGGTGCCATTGAACTGCTGGGACACTGGGATGATCTGGGCAGGTGGCAGCGCCATCAATTGCTTAGCGTTGGTGCGTCGATCGAAAAGGTTCATGGATTGCAGGCAAACGAAAGCCTGACCGCCGCTTGGCAGGATCTTCCGGTCCGAGCGCGAGAGGAGTGGCTGTTTGGAACCGGAGATCGCCACATCACCTTCACTTGGCGCGGTGGCAGTCGCCCGATGAAATATGGCGGTGTTTTTGAAGGCATCATCGCTGGGTTAATGGATCAGTACCGAAATTCCAAGAGTGCTACGGCTCGTAAGCGGTTTGAAAAATATATGGACAAGCGTTCGTGCAACGCTTGCGGCGGATCACGACTAAACCGCCCTGCCAGACAGTTGCGACTTCGCTGCTCAGTGGGCTCCAAAAAAGCGGATCAGTGGTTGAACCTGCCACAACTATGTGATCTGCCAATCGATTCCGCACTTCGATTCCTGCAATCACTGACTCTAAGCGAGATGGAGCAGAGGATTGGTGGCGAAGCTATCCGGGAAATCACCAGTCGACTGCAGTTCTTGCTGAATGTCGGATTGGATTACTTGTGTCTAAGTCGCTCGGCACCAACTCTCAGCGGTGGCGAGACGCAGCGCATTCGCTTGGCCAGCCAAATCGGTTCGGGGCTAGTAGGTGTGCTTTACGTATTAGACGAACCGTCCATTGGCCTGCATCCGCGTGACAATGATCGATTGATCGATTCGCTTAAGCACCTTCGCGACATCGGCAACTCGCTGATCGTAGTCGAACATGACGAGGACACGATGCGGGCGGCGGACATGATTGTGGACTTCGGCCCTGGTCCAGGTGTACGCGGCGGTCACATTGTGGCTTGTGGAGATCTGAACAGCTTGGTAGGAAGCCCGAAAAGTACCACAGGAAAATATCTGTCCCGTGCAGAAGAAATTCCGGTGCCGCAAAAGGTACGCTCTGGCAGCGGAAACGCCTTGCGCATCTTGGGTGCTCGGCATCACAACCTGAAAGACATAGACATCGACATTCCGCTAGGCATGTTGGTCTGCGTTACCGGCGTCAGCGGCTCGGGCAAGAGTTCGCTCATTAAAGAAATCCTAGCTCCGGTACTGCGCCGCAAACTGCATGCAGCCGAAGATGTTCCCGGCCAGCATCGGTCGGTGGAAGGCATCGAGCATCTAGACAAAGTAATCGCGATCGATCAAAGCCCTATTGGGCGAACTCCACGCAGCAACCCGGCCACCTACGTCAAGGTCTTTGATGAGATCCGAAACCTGTTTGTGGAATTGCCCGAAGCCCGGCGGCGCGGTTACTCGGCAGGTCGATTCAGTTTTAACGTTCAGGGCGGCCGTTGTGAGAACTGTCAAGGTAACGGATCGAACCGGTTGGAGATGGATTTCTTGGCCGATCTGTGGGTGCCATGTCCTGTCTGTGAAGGACGACGTTATAACCACGAGACGTTGCAGGTCAAATTCAAAGGCCACTCGATCGCCCAAGTGCTGGATATGGATATCGCCCAGGCGCTCAAACTTTTTGAGAATCAACCTCGTATCATCGAAAAGCTTCAGACGTTGCACGATGTGGGCTTGGACTACTTGAAGCTGGGGCAACCCTCGCCGACCCTGTCCGGCGGTGAAGCTCAGCGCATCAAGCTAGCTAAAGAATTGTCGCGTCGATCGACTGGGAAGACGCTGTATCTACTGGACGAACCAACCACGGGCCTACACTTTCATGATATCAGACTACTGCTAAAGGTCTTGCAGGATCTGGTAGACCTTGGCAATACGGTGTTGGTTATCGAACATAATTTAGATGTCGTGAAAGCTGCTGACTGGCTGATCGACATTGGTCCTGAGGGTGGGCACGGAGGTGGTGAAGTCGTTTTTGCTGGCACTCCTTCAGAAATCGTAGATTGCAGACGGTCGCACACCGGTCAGTCTTTGGCCAAACATCTCAGCGCTCCGGCAATCGTCGCAGAATCTAGTGCGAAGAAGAATGGCAAAGCCAAGTCGAAAAAGAAAGTGCCAATCGCATTGCCAGTCCTAAAAGTGGAGGGGGCTACCGAGCACAATTTGAAGTCGGTGTCGATGCAGTTGCCGCATCGGCAGATGAGCGTCTTCTGTGGTCCCAGCGGAAGCGGCAAGAGTTCGATGGCGATGGATACGATCTACGCGGAAGGCCAGCGCCGCTATGTGGAAAGCCTGAGTTCCTATGCTAGGCAATTTGTCGGTCAGATGGCTAAGCCGCAAGTGGAGAAAATTGAAGGTCTGGCTCCGGCAATTGCAATCGAGCAGAAAAGCGTGGCGCACAATCCGCGCAGTACGGTAGGCACTGTTACTGAGATTTATGACTACTTCCGAGTTCTGATGGCTCGACTGTCGCAGCCCTATTGCCCAACCTGTGACGTGCCTGTCTCCAGTCAGACGGCCGACGATATCATCCAGCATTTGATGGCCATGCCCGAGGGCACGCGTCTGATGCTGACAGCTCCTTTGCGCTGGCAAGCCAATCAAGATCCACAAGCACTGTGGCAAGACCTTCGCGCCAGCGGACTAGTACGTGTGCGTATCGACGGACGCACTGTATCTTTGGACTCGCCGCCTACGCTCAGCAGCACCGTCAGTTATAACCTGGAAGCCGTGGTCGATCGATTGACCATTTCGCCTGCCAGTCGCAGCCGCGTTGCGGAAAGCGTGGAGCTGGCTCTGTCGTTGGGACAGGGGACACTACATGCTTTGCAGCCTCAGGATGGCGTGGACGAAATCCATTGGGTGTCGGTCCGACATAGTCAACATCTCGCGTGCCGCCAATGTGGGCACAGCATCAGCCCGCTCACGCCGCACTCCTTCTCGTTCAATTCGCCTTTGGGTTGGTGCAGTGACTGCGAAGGGCTGGGCACTCAAACAGGTACCAGTCCGGCCCTGCTTCTGGATACTCGCATGTCGCTTCGTCAAGGTGCTATCCGCATGTGGCCTATGGCTCAGCAGCAGACCAGCCCTGCGGAATCGACACATGACTTATCAGGCATGATGCTGGAATCTTGGGCTACAGAACTTGGCATACCTCTCGACACGCCGATCGAGCAACTGTCCAGCGGACAACGCCGCCAGATTCTACACGGCTCACCGGAGCGTTGGTTCCATGTCAGCACATCCAAGGGGATCAGGCTGGAATTCCAGTGGCGAGGTGTCTACCCGGCTTTGGAGCAGGCATCAAGACTGAGTCCAAGTCTGCGAGCCAAACTGAATCCGTTTATCGCAGAGGTTGCCTGCTCGAGCTGCGATGGCTCACGTCTGAACGCAGATGCGGCAGCCGCAAGGTTTAAGGGACTAACGATCGGCGATTACACTCAGGGCAGCTTGCGGTGGTTGGACGAGCAGTTGTCAACCTGGACGCTTACGGATCGAGAGCAAGAGATTGCTGGTGAACTGATTCGTGAGATCCGAACCCGCGTAGAATTTTTGCTGGACGTTGGACTGGACTACTTAAGTCTTTCACGGCCTGCCAATACGCTCAGCGGCGGCGAATCGCAGCGCATTCGACTGTCCAGTCAACTTGGCAGTGGGCTGTGTGGAGTGTTATATGTTTTGGATGAACCAACGATCGGTTTGCACCCGCGCGACAATCGCCGCTTGATCGGCGCATTGCAAAAGCTGCGTGATCTTGGGAATACGTTGTTAGTCGTCGAGCACGATCGCGAGGTGATTGAGAACTCTGACCAAGTGTTCGACTTTGGTCCGGCTGCTGGCCGCTGGGGAGGGCAATTGATTGCCTCAGGAACGGCTGATTCGCTCTCAAGAAATGAAGCAAGCGTCACTGGTCCTTACTTGAATGATCAACTATCGATCCCCATTCCCGCCAATCGCCGAAAGGGCAAGTCTGGACAAATTCAACTCATAGGAGCCCGTGCGCATAATCTGAAGGATCTCGACGTAGAATTTCCCTTGGGAACACTGATCGCTATTACCGGACCTAGCGGCAGTGGCAAAAGCACTTTGATCAATGATTGCCTGTTGCCTGCCCTGCAAAAGCGATTGGCCAAACAGGCAAGCCAGAGAAGTTTGTATGAGGCGATTCGCGGTGTGGACTTAATTGACAAGGTGATCCGCGTCGATCAAAGCCCATTGGGGTCGAATCCTAGTTCCACTCCCGCTACCTACACAGGGGTCTACGATCTGATTCGACAGCTTTATGCGCAGTTGCCAGCATCGCGAGCGCTGGGTTATACGGCTAGGCAGTTTTCGTTTAACGTTCCCGGAGGTCGGTGCGAGAAGTGTGAAGGCTGTGGGCAACTGCGCATCGAAATGCACTTCTTGCCTGACGTATGGATTCAGTGCGACTCGTGCCAAGGTCGCAGGTTTACTCAGGAGACGCTGGGCGTCCAGTATCATGGGTTCAACATTCACGACATACTCTCGATGCAAATTGGCCAAGCCCTGGACGTGTTCGGCAACATACCGAAGATTCGCAAAATACTACAAACGCTGGTCGATGTTGGCTTGGACTACTTGTCACTAGGTCAAAGCGCGCCGACGCTTTCGGGCGGCGAGGCGCAGCGTGTCAAGCTGGCCGCGGAACTTTCGCGACCGGATACTGGACACACCTTTTATCTGTTAGACGAGCCGACCACTGGACTGCACTTCAAGGACATTGCCAAGCTGCTGGATGTAATTCAGCGGCTTGTCGACTTGGGCAATACCGCTCTAGTAATCGAACACAATCTGGATGTAATCAAATGTGCCGACTGGGTTATTGATTTGGGGCCTGAGGCTGGAAGTGAAGGGGGGCAAGTTGTCTTTGTTGGCACACCAGAGGATTTGGTCGACCATGCGGTCAAACCAGCCAAGAAGCGCCGGGGCGTGGCTGATGGTCGGCTGCGCAGTTACACGGGCGAGGCCCTGGCAGAACTGATTCAGCAAGGCCAGTATCATCAACGAAAAAATTACGATCCCTCTTCAGTTCATCAAAAGCAAGAAGGCGATCTGGAACTGGAACAGATAGGACGCGATACGCTACTGCCTTGGCAGGCGGACGGGCGCCGTTGGCACTGCGCGGACAGTACCGATCGTTCTGGTCAGCCAATACGATGGGATCGTCAGATTCTGAAGGTATTGATCGATCGGATGGAGCAAATGGATGGCTTTGCTCCGGTTCAGTGGGAAAATCGTAGCATCGTCGAGGTGTCGGGGCCAATCAAAAGTCGTGGATGGTTCCTGCACGCGATCACGGCAGACACGTGGCTTGTGACTTTGAAATTTCGAGTACCTCGCCGATCGTTCACCAAGGCAGAATTAGAATCGGTTGTTCGTTTGACGACGCTGAATGAACTGGAAGGAGTGGAAGCATACGGGAATGAGCCCCGTGTGCGCGCCAAAGCGGCCGGTGCTTGGATGGAACTGCAATTGCGCCCTAATCAACTCAGCGAGATCGACCAGCCAAAATTCTGGCAGTGGTTGGAAAAGGCGGCTCATGCTTTCCTGGGAAAGACAACCGACTCAGATGAGATCGAAAATCGAACCGATGGTTCCAATGCAAAGGCTCCTTGGCAAATTCTAAAACAGCGTTGGCATGCGCTTCGCAAAGGTTTTCCAGCAGGACGTGACATCGTTTGGCCGGCGGAGACGCTGAGCGTTTTTATTCAAGCCGTGCATCAAGCGGTAGGTGGCGGGCGCTGGCGCTGGGACGATGCGACTCAGGCTCGCTATTTCCTGGACGGCCAAACCGAGCCCTGGATCGTCTTGCACACTAAACGCCCCGAAGGTCTCATTTGCGTACTCAATGGACCCAGAGGATTTGAATCGTCAAGCCTTCGTGACAACCTGTCGGTACCGCTCCAGGTCACCCAGCGCAGCGACGACCAGGAGCAGTTGCAAGTTGCCTTCACCCAGTCCCATCAACCTCGCGAGGCGGGATTCCGGAAGCTTCTATCGCTGCACGCAAAGCACTCTACTGACGGAAAACTCAGTACCACCAATCGCTGATAAGTTGTCGAAGCGAGGTGCAACCATTCGTTTTGCTCAAAAGAGCGGTGCATCACGCATCCGAAAGGAGATCGTGAGCCCGGCTGAGTTGCTTGAATCTCTTGTGCCGTTTCACGCCGCGATGCTGCTCGACGATATGTGGTTTGGCAGCCGTAGGGTGCGTGGAGAGATCGCCATTACAACAACTTGGAGTTCACACAGCTCATAAACTTTGTTCAATCGCTGATGTCGGCAATAGTCTGTAGCCCACCACCTGCACGTACCTTTGCTACCTCCGCTTCTTCCTGTTCAATTTCTTGTTTCCCCAAGTACCTGCACTGTCCCCGGGGCCTCCCCTATGACTTAAGTTTAACCAGTTTCTGACCAACTGACCAGAATTTTCACGATTGTGTTGGTGTTTTGGATGGGTGCGTCTGGACTGACCGGTCCTAAAACTGAAATAGCAGCTCGAATTCTAAGAGCCTATCCCAAAACTAGTCTTGATTTGAAGTCCCCGTTTCGGTGATCATATTGTCCATGGAGGATTGGATCATGACAACGGAAGGTCGTACGTTTGCGGCAGATTTTTGTCTGCATGATGCGATGTGGCAGAGGATGGAAGGATTGTTGCCGAAATTTCGACAATCCAAGAAAGGTGGCCGACCACGTTTGGGTTGGCGTCAAGTTCTTAACGGCATCTTCTACGTACTGAGAACGGGTTGCCAATGGAAATTCTTGCCACCGGAGTTTGGGTCTGGGAGTTCGGCTCATCGTTATTTTCAGCTTTTGGTAATGCGAAAGATCTTTGAGAAGCTTTGGGCGATGGCTCTCGAAGAATACGACCAATTACATGGATTGCAATGGAAGTGGCAATCAATGGATGGTGCGATGACGAAAGCACCGCTTGGCGGGGAAAAAACCGGTCCCAATCCAATCGATCGAGCCAAATTGAAAACCAAGCGGAGCTTAATGAACGAAGGCAACGGTCTGCCGATTGGACTAGCCGCATGCGGCGCCAACACGCACGATAAACGATTGGTCGATGCGACCCTAGAGTCTATGCCGCTTCAACCACCGGACAAAGATTCGGTTAAGCAGCATATGTGTATGGACAAAGGCTATGACGCAGCGGATGTTCGATCAACGTTGGTAGAATGCGGATACGTCCCTCATGTTCTTTCTCGAGGTGAAGAGAAAAGGGCACCCTGGGGACAGTCCAGCTTGCTAGAGGGATCAAGAGCAGCACCCTGGGGACAGTGCTGCTTGCCAGAGTGGGAGTCGGAATAGCGTCTGACTGTGGCCGCTTAGGCGATAGATTCTCTTCTTCAGGACCGCCTGCCAAGAGACTCTCTGGTAGAAACCCGCTATATGACGACTACGCGAGAGGTCGGCGTATCGAGATGAAGGCACATTTGTCTAAGATAGAGTTACAACCATTCGTTTTGTTGTAATGAACCGTGCATCACGAGTTCGAAAGCAGCTCGCGAGCCCGGCTGCTTAGCTTGAATCGCTTGGGATGCTTCACCCCGCGATGTTGGTCGACGGCATGCGGCTTGCCAGCCACTAGTTTGAATAGCTTGCCAAAGTTGGCTAC
>JBIIJD010000167.1:0-2857 GCA_044234105.1 Aureliella sp.
GCATGACGGGCTACTAACCTTGGATGAGAAAGTCGCAGAGACACTCACGGAATGGAAAGACGACCAACGCAAGTCACAGATCACGATTCGTCAACTGCTGAGCCTATCCAGTGGTATTGAAGGGAGAGACAATGGGACAGTACCGAGTTACAAGCGGGCCGTATCGATGGCCAATGCCACTGCGGACGCTGGCAAGAAGTTTTCGTATGGTCCGATTCCATTCCAGTGCTTCGGCGAACTGATGCGCCGGAAGCTTGAACCACAAGGGGAATCGGTCGAGGCGTATTTGCTTCGTCGAGTGCTAGATCCTATCGGCATGAAGGTTGGATTGTGGCGCAAAGATGCGGATGGCAATATCAACTTGCCCGCCGGCGCATTTTTAACACCGCGCGAATGGGTGAAGTTCGGTGAGTTGGTCCGACTTGGAGGTAAGTGGAATGAGGCGGAGATTGTGCCGGCTGCCCTTCTTGCTGAATGCTTCAAGCCATCAACGGCTCAACCTGCGTATGGAATGACTTGGTGGCTGCTGGGGGATGGTGACGAGAGTAGCACTGAGGCGGCGAATGGTCGCGAACTGGCTCCCAAGACGAAGCGGCTAATTGAGGAACGCCGCAAGCTGAACTTCCAACCACCCGCCGACACTGTAGCCGCGATGGGTAAAGGCAAGAACCGATGCTATGTCATTCCTTCTCGCGAGATGGTTGTGATCCGTATGGGAGACAGCCAAGGCCGCGAATTCAGCGACAACGAATTCTTAGCAAAGTTGCTGCAAACGCGATAGTTTTGGGCAAGGTAATTCTGAACATTTGTCTTACCAATTAGCCCATATTTGTCGATTTTCTTGCTGGGTAATGAGTCTCGGTTCAGCCGTTTTGCATAGATAGATCTGGGAGGGACGCCATTTCGGCTCCCTCGCAGGTCTTTCTATGGAGGCAGAATCATCGACGCTAATTCTCTCAACTCAAGTCCCTATCTGGGCAATCTATCACGCGATCCGGCGACGGTCCGCTTTCGATCGATCGCTGAAATCCTGCTTCGAAGCATCCGCCGCTGTGTGGCAGCAGACCGCGAACTGGATGGCGATTCGGAGCAGTTTTCCAACACAGAAAAGCCTGTTTTGGACAATCTCGCCAACTCTTTACCCGAGCCGCTTGATTTCGCTTCCGACAAACCCCTCTCTGTGTGCCACGTCTCCCAAACGCTGGGTTTTGGGGCAAAGCCAGATATTCACAGTGGAGGTAAATCATGAGCCACCAAGCGAGATACAGAGACATCGTGGCGCTGCTGGCCCGAGGTGTGTTACGAGTAAAGAAGCAGCCAGTAGTCACCAAAGCCATTGAATCACCAATAACGGCTAAGCAGGACGTCAGCCACCTGTCGGCCAATCATGTGAACAGCGCATCAGAAGCTTCGCAGGACCAAACGCAGCAAGGAGGTGATCAGTGAGCCCACAAGTCACTATCGAGATTGCAGAGTTGCAGAACAAGACTGTCAACCAACTTGTCCAGCGCTACGAGCAGATCTTCAACGAGCAATGCCGTAGCCGCAACAAGCCCTACTTGATTCGTCGCATCGCCTGGCGATTGCAGGCCAACGCGGAGGGTGGACTGTCCAGAGCAGCTCTCAAGAAAGCCGAAGAACTAGCGGTTGACGCTGAAACACGTGTGACCGCTCCACGCAAGCACAGCTCCGACGGCGTGAAGCTGGTTGTACCAGAGCCAACGGCATTCGTCGACTGGGACCCGCGCTTGCCACCTCCGGGCAATATCGTCGAGCGGCTGTACAAAGGCCAGATGATTCGCGTGATCGTCCTAAAAGACGGATTCGAATACGAAGGCCAGCGCTACAAATCGCTGACTGCCATCGCCAAAGAGGTCAGCGGTACCCACTGCAACGGATTCCTATTCTTTCGACTCGGGAGGCTAGCATGAACAATAAACCCACACCACACCCAAAGACCATCCGCTGCGCCATCTACACACGGAAGTCCACAGAAGAGGGGCTCGACCAACAGTTCAACTCGCTTGACGCCCAGCGAGAAGCGGCTGAAGCTTACATTCGCAGCCAGAAGTGCGAAGGCTGGGAGATCGTTTACGATCGCTACGACGACGGCGGCTTCTCTGGAGGCAACATCGAACGCCCGGCGCTCCAGCGACTGATGGAAGATATTCAGGCCGGCAAGATCGACTGCGTGGTCGTCTATAAGGTCGATCGACTCAGCCGATCCCTGCTGGACTTCGCCCGTGTGATGGAAACATTCGACAAATTCAATGTTTCCTTCGTTTCGGTGACTCAGCATTTCAACACAACACACTCCATGGGCAGATTGACGCTCAATATCCTGCTATCCTTTGCCCAGTTCGAGCGAGAAATCATTGGAGAACGCATCCGTGATAAACTAGCCGCCCAGTGCCGGCGTGGACAATGGACTGGTGGCTACCCGGTGCTTGGCTACGACGTGGATCGCAGCGCTCGTACTCCAAAGCTAGTGATTAACCCTGAAGAGGCCATCCAGGTGCGCCGCATCTTCTCGCTCTACCTGGAGCTGAAGACTCTACTACCGGTAGTCGAAGAGCTGGACAAGCGTGGCTGGAGGAACAAGCTGTGGCACTCCAAGAAAGGGCTACCCAAAGGCGGACGCTCATTCGATAAGTGCAGTGTGCATGCCTTGCTGACCAATCCGATCTACTGTGGCAAGATCAAGCATAAGACCGATCTCCACCAAGGCCAGCATCAACCAATCGTCGACGAAGATATCTTCCTGCGAGTGCAAGCACAACTCAGGGAGAACAGCATCAACCGAGGAAATCGACTACCCACTAAATATGGGGGTCTATTAAAAGGTCTGATTCGCTGC
>JBIIJD010000106.1:0-11055 GCA_044234105.1 Aureliella sp.
CGATTTCCCGCTCAACAAATTCCTGAAGTTTCGTCAATTGTACGAAAGTGGTAATTGGAATGATAAGCCGGTAGTGACCAGCCTGATCTCTCAGTGGCCAAAGCGATTTCCAGGTCGCAACTTCTTGGAGGACGTTTTGCTTGATGACGAGAAAGTCGATCAATCTTCGGCTCCGACCGATTCGTTTGGTGACGCCCAAACCGATGTGCCTAAGGTCGAAGCGGACCAGCCTGACACTCAGTCGACAGTACCGCCTGATCAAGCGGATTTGCCGGCGGAACAGACTAGCACGGAACCTTCCGAATCGAAACCAACCACACCAGCAGGCGATCTGCCCGAGGTTGAGCAGCCTGATTCAAGCGGTCCGGACGTCCCAATGCCCATACCGCCCGAACCCGAACTGCCCGTGGAACCAGCACCAGCCGAAGTTCCTGGTCCTGTAGATCCGCCATTAGAGCCAACTGTCGAACCCACTGTCGAACCTTCTATCGAGCCAACCGTGGAACCCGACTTGGGGCCGCCTGCCGAGCCGCCGGCGGAACCAAATGGAGAGCCGGCCCCGGTTGAGCCGGCGGTAGAGCCTGTGATTGCTGACTAGCTTCAGTTGATCGCAGGATACAAAACCCAAAGCGGTTGGCACATTCCATGTGCCGTTCAAACCAATTCACAAGTCTTGAAATTCACCTGAATTTCGTATCTCTGAAAGGCACACGTGCCGAGCTTCCGAAAGGATCTGCGTCGACGGCGATGGGGTTTCGTGCTAGAATGTTGGAGTGTTGGCAAACGCCAGACCCTTCTCACCACTGCGTGTTCTTACCTTTGCAAGCGACGCAAGGCAGGGTTGGACTACTCCTCGAAGGCTTATCTCTCCATGCTGAAGCGGCTGGACCAGCGGAAACTTGCCAGTATTACAATTGCGGATAGCGGGCTGCCCGACGCTTCGTTGTCATCGCTGTCTGGGTCGACTGGCTCCGACGAGCCGAATCTGAAGATGGAGTCGCACCTCGAGAATGACTCTACCGAAGCGGTTTGGATGCGACCTGAAAGCCAAGCCTTTCTAATCAGCTTCATGCTTCACCTGGCCTTGCTGCTAACCCTTGCACTTCTGCCAGTGGTGTCCCAGCTAAAGATCGTTCAGTCGATCATCATAGCTAAAGTGCCTGAAGAGGTCGAACAAGTGCTTACGATTGACCAAGTGGCTGTGGCAGAACAACCGAGCGCACAAGTTGGGGCTAACAGCGATGGCACTGCCTCCAGCATGGCGCTAAGCTCCGCACCAGTATTAGCAGATCTGTCTGAAATTCCGTCGCCCACCAGCTACGAACCTGTTGCCGATGCCAAGTATGCGATCAACCACACTTTACAGCAGGCCGTTGGGTTAGTGCGCAGTCAGCAAGTTACTAAAGGCATGACGGGTGTTGGTGAGCAGGGGATCAACGGTGCCGTGGATCGTGTCACTTATGAAATCTTGAGATCGATGGAGGAGAGTCCCACGCTGGTGGTTTGGTTCTTTGACCAAAGTGGCAGCCTAACGCGTCAGCGCGAAGAGGTGCGCAATCGATTCGACAAGATCTACGAGGAACTTGGCATCGTGGCCCAGTCGATGGATGCCAAGGAGCAGAAACTAAGCGACCATCGGCTTCTGACGGCCGTGATTGCATTTGGTCAGCAAGTTCAAGTGGTGACTCAAAAGCCAACGGCCGACATTGCAACTATTCGCCAGGCGATCGACTCGATCGAGAACGATCCGTCGGGCATCGAGAACGTCTTCACCGCTCTAGGCACTGGTCTGGATCAGTTCCGGCCCTACGCAAGCGCGCGGTCCGGTCGCGGTCAAGCACGTAGCATCCTGTTTGTTGTGGTCACCGACGAACGAGGGGACGACTCGCAGTTGTTGGACAGCACCATCAGCGACTGCCGCAAACTTGCAATTCCTGTCTACGTTCTTGGTGTGCCGGCTCCGTTCGGACGCGACGTAGCCTTTGTCAAATATGTAGATCCTAATCCCGACTACGACCAGACTCCCCAGTGGGGGCAAGTGGATCAAGGCCCAGAATCGATCATGCCGGAACGTGTTCGATTGGGCTACAAGGAAAACGAACTGGACGAACCGGTTGTGGATTCAGGCTTTGGTCCCTTTTCGCTTAGTCGGCTGGCATACGAAACCGGTGGCATCTACTTCGCGATCCATCCCAATCGACAGACCAAGCGCCGCGTGCGCAGGCAGCAGATTGAAGCGTTCGCTTCTGACATTGAGTACTTTTTTGATCCCGAGGTCATCGACAAGTACCGGCCCGAGTATGTGAGCCAGTCGGAGTACATGAAACGAGTTCAATCCAGTCCCTTGCGCTCTGCCCTGATTCAAACGTCGCAGCTTTCCAAGGCGGCAGTGCTGGACTCGGTGACCACTCGATTTATCAAACGCGACGAGGCGTCGCTGGTCAGTAGTCTTGCTGTAGCCCAACAGTCGGCGGCCCGCGTTGCGCCTGACTTGGAACGATTGTCCGAGTTGCTAAAGACGGGCCTGATGCACCGCGACAAAGAGGTCTCGCCTCGCTGGCTCGCTAGCTTCGACCTTTCTCTAGGTAGTGTGCTTGCTAACAAAGTGCGAGCGGCAACCTACAATGAAATGCTAGCCCAGGCTCGTCGCGGCATGAAATTCCAGACCGAGAAGAGTAACACTTGGATACTTAAGCCAGACAGCAAGATCGACATCAATAGTCGTTTGGAGAAAGAGGGCCAGCAAGCTGTCGAGTTGCTGCGAGGTGTGATGAAAAACCACTCAGGCACTCCTTGGGGCATGTTGGCCGAGCGTGAATTGGCTAATCCCATTGGATGGAAGTGGGTGGAAGAATACACGGACTTGAATCCCCGACCACGCGAAGACGCAAACCCTCCCCTAACTCCACCTCCTCCCCCACAGGATGACCAGCGGCGTATGTTGGCACCACCGCTACCCAAGCGTCCTCTTCCCAAACTCTAGCTGGAAGCTTAGGATCAAACCACTTCATCTTCTCGCAAGGAATGCACAATGGTAAAATCACTACAGCAACAGCTCAGGGAAATCTTCTCAGGAAAGTTGTCCGTCTCACAAAGCGACCTATCCAAATTTCAGGAAGCACTGCGATCGAAGGCCGATGTTTGGCGCGATGATGTGGAAGAGATTAAGTCGATGTTTCCTGACAAAATTCAAAGACGCCAGGCTGGATATCTTCAATTTCGATTGACCGGTGTTTATCAGGACATGATTACAGGGGCATGCCGAACTTCCAATGAAGAATTTCAGTTGTACCTAGATAGAAATCATGAATGCCCTGTGGGTTGTAGTTGCAAAGAATCCAGTGGCGAGCTTCCTTGTGTGCATGGTTATCAATTCACGCGTTTCATCTCGCAGCAACTGCGAAACAATGCCGCAATATCGCGTCGGATCAATGGCGACCAACTGGATCAAAACCCGCCGGACCACGGCCACTTTGTGTCTGACCCACTTGCAGAGCATAAACTGCTTCTAACGGTTGCCCTAAGAACGATCGGCAACTTAAACGCATCCAATTCGGAACAGTCCGTCGAACTGGCCGTGGCCGCGCCTGTGGTCGCGGGTCGTATTGTTTGGAATTTTTCAGTACAACCGAACCGCTATTTCGAGGTCTGCCCGGTATTCCAAATGCCGAAGAAGCGCGGTGGAGGATGGAATAAGGGCAAAGGAATTCCGCTAGAGAGACTTTCGGAGCATGCAGCCATTCTGTCGCCAGGGGATCTGCGTGTTTGCGGCAAAATTGTTTACGATTCATACTACGAGGACGAACTTGATCCTCTGGATGCTGCCTTCGAATTGATTGGCGAACCCAATGTACTAATCAATGAGAAACCTGGCTCCATTGAAGCTGGCAACCTGCGAGTAACTTTTGAAGACAATGAATCGAACTGTACCTTGCGAGTCGGTCAATTGAACAATCAGCGGGGATTGTACTCTAAAGGATATCTGGAACTGGATGGTACAGAGAACGTACTGAGCGTATGTCGTTTGACGGAGACGCAAAGCGCCTGTGCAAGAGCGATACTCAAGATGCCCGTTTTCCCAGTGGCAATGCGTCACGACGTGATCGCGTTGGCTCGGCAAGTTCAGGCCCATTTGACAGTCAGTTTGCCAGCCGATGTCGCAGGTCCAACGGTTCAGGACACCGCCAGACCTTTGCTATTGTTGCTGTTGGACGAAAAGGGGGTACTCAGTTACGGAAATCGCGTGCGGCTGACTTCCGGACGAGTGGCCAAACCGGGGCAGGGCGTGCTGGTGGTTTCCCAGACACAAGATGGCAAGCCCGTTCAGTTGGCTCGTTGTCAACGTGATGAAATGCGATTATGGGAAGACTTAAACCAGAAAATAGGACTCCCCAACATCGGTGCCGAAGGCAGCATCAACGACTTTGAAGCCGTATTGCAAGTGCTCCAAAAGGTTAGTGAGCTAGAGCAAGGTGAGCTGCAGCTTGAGGTGATGTGGGATCAAAGGTCTCAGAAGCCACTGCGACTGCTTGGAAATGTGACACCACAGAATCTTCGAGTAGGCGTCCAAAAAAGTCGCGATTGGTTGCAACTCAACGGCGAATGCGATTTTGGTAACGACCAGAAGATGGAGCTGTCCACGTTGCTGCATAGCTTGAGGAATTTGGATGCTTCTTCCATTCAGGGGAACTACGTCAAGCTGGGAGAACATGGTTGGGCTAAGATCTCCGAGTCGCTGCGAAAGCAACTCACTAGATTGGATAACTCGGTGAACGAAGACCGAAAGAAACTTGTCTTCGATGCCAGTTCGGCTCAGGTCGTACAAGATTTGAGCAAGCTGCAGATCCAAGTGGATGGTACGTCAGCATGGACTCAGTGCCTAGAGCGGATTGAACGATCGAAAAACATCAACCCACAACTACCCAACGGGCTCAGCGCTCAGCTTCGAGACTACCAGAGAGATGGCTATTGCTGGATGCGACGATTGGCCGAGTGGGGTGTAGGTGGGGTACTAGCGGACGACATGGGACTTGGAAAGACTCTGCAAACATTGGCTGTATTGCTTGATCGCAAGGACAGCGGGCCAGCCCTGGTCGTCGCACCGACATCGGTAGGATTTAACTGGGTACGCGAAGTTGAAAAATTTACTCCAGAACTTAGATCGCACCTCTACCGCGAAACCGATCGAGCAGATTTCTTGTCCAGCGTTGGGCCCGGCGATATCGTTGTGTGTAGCTACGGATTGGCGCTTCGCGATGCAGAGATACTTTCCAAGACTCAGTGGGGTACGCTGGTACTGGACGAGGCGCAAGCGATCAAGAATGCCCGTAGCAAAACGGCGACAGCCATCTCTGAAATCAATGCTCAGTGGAAAATTGCTTTGACGGGCACTCCAGTTGAAAATCATCTTGGTGAATTGTGGAGCATCTTCCATGCCGTTGCTCCAGGTGTGTTTGGCGGATGGGAACAATTCCGCAAGCGTTTTGCTGCACCTATTGAAAAGGATGGCGATGAAGAACGTCGATTGGCGCTGCGCGAACGCATTCAGCCATTCGTGTTGCGACGGACCAAACAAGCGGTTCTTAAGGATCTGCCTGCGCGCACTGAGATGAATTTGTATGTGGATCTTAGCCCTGCCGAGCGAGAGGCGTATGATCGCGTGAGACTTTCGGCAATTGGAGAGCTGGATGATATTGCCAAGCTGTCCGATATTCAAGATCAGCGTTTCAAGATGCTTGCGCTGCTGACCCGGCTGCGACAGTTGTCTTGCAGCCCCAAACTGGTCCACGAAGACTGGCTAGGCCGATCCGCTAAACTACAGTTGTTGGCAGAGACGATTGGTGAGCTTAGGCAAGAGGGCCACCGCGCATTGATCTTCAGTCAGTTTGTCACGCACTTGCAGTTGATTCGAGAAATGTTGCTTGAAGAAGGGATCAGCTTTGAATATTTGGATGGATCAACAACACCGACTGAACGACAAAAACGCGTTGATCAATTCCAGAGCGGCCAAAGCGATGTATTCCTGATTTCGCTAAAGGCTGGTGGCACGGGCCTGAACCTAACGGCTGCGGACTACGTAATTCACACTGACCCGTGGTGGAACCCTGCCGTAGAAGATCAGGCAACCGATCGCGCGCATCGAATTGGACAAGACAAACCAGTGATGGTCTACAGACTGATATCCAAAGGCACCATCGAGGAAGAGATTTTGAAACTGCACGACAGCAAGCGAGATCTCGTCGCCGGGGTACTCGACGGCAGTCACACCGCAGCCAAACTTTCTACAAGCGA
This sequence comes from Aureliella sp., assembly GCA_044234105.1. GTDB lineage: Bacteria > Planctomycetota > Planctomycetia > Pirellulales > Pirellulaceae > Aureliella. The sequence goes on from JBIIJD010000106.1 coordinate 6,292, forward strand.
CCTGATCGAACTGATTCGCGGGTGACAGCAAGTCAGTTTGTCCAGTCTTATACTTAAGGGAGAGGAGAATCGGGGCACTCAATATTTTCGCGAAAAAGCCGGCAAGTGCCGACGGTTGATCAAATCAAATCCGCTATGGCGTTGCCATCTGGGGATGTTTTCTTGTATGGGCATTTCATGGTCGCAGTGGTTGTACTACCATTTCAGAGTTGGAACGTTCGCCCTCGGCGTGAATGGCCCTCAACAATATTAGCCCAGGTCAGAGCGTAGCGCAGTCCTGGTTAAGATTCGAACATAGAGACCGCTGAATTACTCGCGTCCGCATTCGGCTGGCCCGGAGCGGCTCCAATGGGTATCCGTGTTTCACCCAACGTCGCTGGGCTAAGCTATCTTTGGATCTCGATGCCGTTTGCGTTTCCGGAGCGTCACAGTGGCAAGCAAGGCTGTCGCGAAATTGCTTGGTTCGGGCACTATGGTGAACTCCAGATTAACACAGACAATCGGGTGCGCATCACCCAAAAAATCATCAGGGCGTTGATCAGCAAAATCTCTGACATCGTAGTTCGGAAAGTTTGATGCCCGAATTGACCCTGGCAAGAAGTAAGAGGGCAGTGTGCGTAGCCCACCCTGAGTAATGACTACTTCACTCGATACGATCGGCACGCCACCCCTGAGAGTCTGTACCAAGCCTGCCACATTGGGACCACGGCGGTACCCAAGCGTATATTCTCGACCTGCCAATAACATGAGCGGAGATGACAAATCGACAAAGCGGAATTCGCCCTCTAGTCTAGTTCCGATGCCGCTGGGCAGTAAAGCACTCGCTAGAAGCTCATCTGTGGCCGAATCCCACAAGCCAAGGAGCATGCTAGTGGGGATACCATCCTGCTGGGCATCCCAGAATCCGAATGCTGTTGCGATCAGATGATTGGAGATCGGCTTAAAGCTGTAACCAACTACATTGTCCAAGCCGGGAACACCACCCGCAGGGTTAAGCTGAATGCCACCGTGACCGCTATTGACAATCAGTAGTCCGGCCAGTGTGCTAGGTTGCCATCCAATCGACAGTAAAAAAGCCAGCGTAACTGATATAGCAAGAACAACTAAACGCATCTCAATCTCCTTGTTAGAGCCAGGGATGGTCGTCCTACATTCGATTGCTTTCCAATGCCAGTCAATCAACTCCACGACAGTAGCGCAGAGCTGTCAATATTTTGATTATTGTCCCTTCGTTTTCCGTTGCCTTTCCATCTACGGCCCTATTCTAGCGATCCTTTTGAACGGATACCGGTAAATGATAAACCTGGAATCCTGGAATGCAAGCGATTCGATTGCTGACAAATTAGATTCAGTTTAGAAGATGACTGGGATCATCTAAGATAGTATGCCTTCGCGGGGCGTGGTTACTGTGCTTTGAAGGCGAAGCCTGGTTAGCGTTGGAGTCCGCGTGCCTTACTTGAACAACTTCTCAAGCCCCTTGTTCAGACCCTGCTGCAACATGCCCTGTGCGGCGTTTTGGATGGTTTGTCGACCGAGCTGCCCCAAGGTGGAAGCGTCTATTTGCGGACGATAGATGGTACCATTCATGGGGAACTGCAAGGTTTGCCCGCGAAGCGCCGCTAGCACCGGGCCTTTCTGAGTCCAATTGTCGGGAATCGGCAACGATGTCATGATCTCCAAGTTTCCGGCAACGTCAACAGATCCAGATGTTGACAGCCGTGCATCACCAAGTGCGATGTTTAGGTCGCGATGGTGTACCCTGCCTTCCACCATACGAAAGGCGATTCTCTGTTCGGGCAGTTGCATCCAGACCCGATTTTGCGAACTGACGGTTTGGCCCGGATCGGCCTTGCGAATCGCTTCGATCTGTCGAATCAATCCGGTAATCTCGTTGGTCAATGGACCTGGCCCTACTTCAGCTTGGTGCATGACCAGCGTCCCAGCCACTGTTTGCCGAGATAGATCGGTCGGTGTCAGTTCGGCTTGGTCAATCGATAGGCTAAGGCGCCCGTCGATGCTTGTAGCTTCGGCCAACAAGGGGGCTACATACTTTAGCCAACCGCTACACATTTCCTGCGTGATAGCCACGTTCTCCAGGACAACCATTGGCTTCTGTTGAATGACCAGTAGATCACTGGTCAAATCGCCGGTTAGATCCCAACGCAGCATACCGCCGCTAACTGGAATCTCTGCAGCGGTAGTCAGAAGCCCTGCGTCAATCGTCACTGGCACGTCGGCCTTACCCAGCTCGATTCCAACAACTCGCGCTTGCTCCCATCCCAACCGAGTACTAGCCTTCAGTCCAGCCAGCATCGGCAAATTTTCGGCAGCGTTAGCGGCGCGTTGCCATTGGGCGTCGACTGGCACACTTTGCTGACCTGTCATCTGAAGCGAATTGCCGGTCATGGGGCCTAGCTTGGCAGCCAGGCCGGCCGCATTGTAGACAGCCTGACCTTTCATGGCAACGTTCTGCATTTCGGGCGAAGTGCGATAAGTCAAGTTGCCACGATAGTTCAGCCATTCGGTCTGCAGTTGCATGTCGCTTAGGTCCACCGAGCTGTTTTCGGATTGCCATTTTCCAACGATGGCTGCATCCAGCGTTGGTTCAGCCCACAACGGCTGAGCAGCTTGGGCCTGCGGTGTCATGCTTTGCAGGATCAACTTTTCGCCTTTAGCTTTCAACGCAAAGTCGGCACCTGCCGAGCCGATCAACCACTGCAAATTCCCTTGAACGGTTCCAAGAGCCGATAGTTGCGACTGTGTGTCAGCGTTTGAAGCGATAGTCGAAGGAGTGTTGGCTAGATTGTTCATCAAGCGATGCAAGTCGAACATGAAGTTCGCCTGACCACTGCGACCAGATCCAGATGGACCCGGTGCTTGCCCAGTCGCAGCCTGATCCTGCGCGACGACCCAGAAAGAAGTTGCTTGCACCGTCAATTGGTCGACCTGAAGTCGAGTCAAATCATTGGTGTCGACTCGTCCTTTGAAATTGCCGACCATTTTTGGCTCGGACATGGCCAAGTCGGCGAATCTAAAGTGAACAGGTTCTGCATCCCAATTCGCCTGAAGGACTTCGACATGAGCTAGGTCGATTTTGCCTGAAACAGCTAATTGGATTTTACCGCTGGCATCTACATCGGGTGGTTGGCTGAGCCACACCAGACCTCGACGCTTCCAACCGGCCAAGTCGCCTGACAGAGCCAACTGAAAGGCGGCTGGAGTCGCTACGCTCTGGCCTGTAGCGCTGAAACTGAGCGGTTCGAATAGATCAAGCGTCAGTTGTTCATTCTCTGCTTTTAATTGCAGTTTCAGTTGATTGATTTGTTGAGGCGATCCGTCGCGCAGTTGTGCGTTGGCAGAGAAGTGACCGTTCCAGGAAGGCTCGCGCATTTGGCCTCCGGCACTGGTTGCGATCACCAGTGGACTAGTTTCCAATTGGCCGGAGGCTTCAACGCGCTGCTGGGAATCCATAGCCCACTTCATGCCCACTTTGGCAGCCCCAGACATCGTGCTGACCGGCAGGTCGACAAATTGACTTAGCCGTTTATGAAGCAGATCTAAATTGACATCGCCATTAAGGGAACCGTTTTCCAAAGTGCCATTACCCTGCACGTTACAGAACTCAGCGATTGCGGCCACGTCAAACTGAGTTGCTCGTTGTGGCTGATTGGCAGACAGCCGCACCGTCAACGGCTCCTGCCATGAAATTTGCTGTCCCGCCGCGTTGGCTTGCAGACCGGTGAATGTCACTTGAAGCTGTGATTGCTTGTCCTGCTGAGTCTGATGATTGGCGCTGAACTGCATTTGGCCAGCAATCAACTGGGTGTCCTCACGAACCGGTAACAGCGTCCGAGCTGCGTGGGCCAGACGTGGCAAGTCGATGCTGCCGGCAGCTTGCAGCTTGGCGCCGCTCTGAAAGGGCTCTGTCAGAGTAGGCATCTTGAGTGGCCATGGGATGGCTGCGGCTGCCTGAAGCTGGCCAACGTCGCAGGCCAACTGAGTATCCTGCAATTGCATGACCTGATTGGCTAACGAAATGCGACCGCCAGCCACAATCTGATTCAATTGGGCAGGTTCCGTGCCAATGAGTTCAGGCGCCGAAATCGCAAAATTTTGTACTTGGACTTGTTGAAGATCAAAAGTCCACTGGTCTATATTTACCGCGTTGCCAGCCAGAGTTCCTGAAGCGATCCCGGTCATCGCTTGGATGGGGATGTCTGGTAGTCGAGCACCAATGATATGCCAAATATCCAGCGACAGATTTTCCAGCTTGGCTTTTAGCTCAACCGCACCATCCGCTTTCTGCTCAGCTTTGGCCAAGATTTCCCCTGAGATTTCACCCTGAGTTCCAGAAAGTTCGGTGACGACAGCCTTCATCTCGATGGGGCCGATCAATTGATTTGCGTCTGGCAACTTGGCTTGCAACGTGGGAATCTGGACGCTCCAGCGCTCTGGGCGACCAGGCTGAGACAATTGCAATTGTGCGTTGGTCAGCGAAATGGTTCCCTGAAAGGCCACTGCCGATGATTGCTCTTGGTCGGCTTGCTGGTCAGATGATCCTTTCAAGAATTCGGCCAGGGCCTGTTCGATGTTGGTCGAACCTTGATCTGCCTGAATGCTGGCCTTTACTCCATCGATTTGAATAACGCCAAGATCCTGTCGATTTCTAAGCCAGCCTATGATGCCTTTCGAGGTCGCAATGCGATCGACAACCAGCAGTTCGTTTCCTGACGCATCAACCAGCCGCAAATCTGAAATTGCAGC
>JBIIJD010000107.1:0-11043 GCA_044234105.1 Aureliella sp.
AATTGGCACTTGCAACACAATGATCTTCGACAAGACCGGTACGCTCACCTACGGAAAGCCATCGCTTGTGGAGCAGATAGTGGCTTCTCAGTGGTCTGGTCAGGATGTTCTTTCATTGGTCGCAAGTCTAGAGCAATATTCGAAGCATCCTCTGGCAACTGCGGTAATCCAGCGCGCCCGTTCCGACGGTGCAATTTTGATCGGTGCTCAGAGTGTGCAAGAGAGTCCAGGGCAGGGGATGTCCGGCAAAGTGGATGATCGCCAGGTGCGAGTCACCAGCACGAAACAACTGTTAGCCCAGCAGCCTGACCTCTTGCCGCTACTTCCGCCAGCATCGTCTGGACTGGAGTGTGTCGTTGTTATTGATCAGGCATACGCAGCGACCTATCGTTTTCGAGACGAACCGCGAGAGGAGAGCGCGAGTTTTATTGGTCACCTGAGCCCAAAGCATGGTTTTGAGAAACTGCTGCTTGTGTCAGGCGATCGGCACTCCGAGGTAGCCTACTTGGCCAGCCAGGTCGGGATCACCCAGGTCTATGCTGGCAAGTCACCGGAAGAGAAGCTGCAAATTGTTCGAGAATATACCGCGCGTGGTGGTACGGTTTACGTTGGGGATGGAATCAATGATGCGCCTGCCATGCTGGCTGCCACCGTGGGTTTAGCGATGGGCCAGAATAGTGAAGTCACTGCTCAGGCAGCCGGTGCGGTGATCATGAACAATAGGTTGGGGATGGTCGACGAACTGCTGCACATAGCCACCAGGATGCGACGCATTGCCTTGCAGAGCGCAGTAGGTGGCATGGTTCTGAGTCTGATTGGCATGTTTTTTGCGGCCCTAGGATACCTGCCACCGGTGGCTGGCGCACTTTGCCAAGAATTGATCGATGTACTAGCCGTTCTGAATGCGCTACGCGCTGCTTGGCCGCCATTGTTGCTTAGCGATTATCCGGAATCCACCTAGGCAACTTGAAAGGCAGAATCTTGAAGCAATGCAATCTGGCGCTGATCGTTTTAGTGCTTTTGCTAACAGGCCTGACGTGCGTCGGTGCAGGCTACCTGTACGGTTTCACGTTGATGTTGCGTATGGGTGGTTGGCTGGCGATCCTTGCGATGCTTGGCGGGCTTTTCGTAGGTCAAGTGCGTGAATATCGATTTACGCTCACCATCTTGATCGCGAACTTCACGGCCTTGTTAGTTCCGCAATGGTTTCAAGCGGTTGGAGATCTGAGCTTAACAGATGCGTGGCTTCTTTTAATCGTTGTCCAGGCGATCATGTTTGGCATGGGAACGCAGATGAGCTTGCGAGATTTTGGTCAGGTGGTTCGAATTCCTGGCGCGGTTTGCATCGGACTCACATGCCAATTCATGATCATGCCGATTTTGGGTTTCTCGCTGGCCCGCTTGTTTCAGTTTCCACCAGAGATTGGTGCTGGTTTGATTCTAGTGGGTAGCTGCTCAAGCGGACTGGCTTCCAACGTGCTTACCTTTTTAGCCAAAGGAAATCTCGCTCTTTCGGTGACCATGACGGCTTTGGCGACAGCCATGGCACCAATCATCACGCCGATTTGGATGGAGGTGCTGGCCGGCACCATGATCGAAGTCAACGCACTGCAGATGTCGCTAGACATAGTCAAGATGGTGATCGTGCCGCTGCTGGCAGCTTTTGTCAGCGAACTGCTGCAATCTCCGCGCGATAGTGTGCGTCGCTGTATGCTGGCCTGTGTGGGCCTTAGCGGATTAGGGCTACTGCTACTTTGCGTTGGAGTCTGGCAATGGCTAGCGGCAAGCTATCCTAGTCAGAAATTTCCTATCATGCACAGCTTGTTGTCAATTCCAGGATTTATTGCGGCTGCCTTCGTAGTTGCATGGCTATACCGTCTGGCCGTCGATCGTTTGCCGGAGCTTCCACGCTACATGCCACAGATTAGCATGGGAGGTATTGTCTACTTTACTTTGGTCACGACGGCAAAGGGACGTGATCAGCTTCTGGCTGTTGGACTGATGTTGCTGATAGCAACCATCTTGCACAACCTGCTGGGTTATCTACTGGGCTACTGGGGCGCTCGACTGATGGGTATGAATCAGCGCGACGCTCGTACGGTGGCAATCGAAGTGGGTACGCAAAATGGTGCCATGGCCACCGGACTTGCTAGAGGCATGAACAAGCTGGAAACCGTTGGCCTGGCTGCCGTGATTTTCGCTCCGCTAATGAATGTGACTGGATCGATTCTGGCCAATCACTGGCGTCGATCAGTCAAGCAGTGAATCCATTGTGAAGGTAGTAGACGATTTTCACTCAGCGAAAATTGGACTGATCATTACACTAGTTGACACTGTACACCTTGCCTCCATTTGTAAGCATTTCAGGAGTCCTGTTTTGATCGTCAGAAAAGAACTACTACTTTTACTTATCATTCTCAGTTGCTTTCTGGGGCGACGCCTCGACGCACAGGCGATTCAGGTGCCAGATGATTTCCCGAGGTTCACTGTCCCCGGTCACGAGCTAGAAATGGATCAACTGCGTCAGCTCTATTGGTTACACTACCAGTCTAGTGGACCGCTAATCGCCTTGTGGGACGAGTGGATGCCAATGGCCACACTTTGGCCTGCGCGAGGTTCAGACGCTGAAGTCGATGCCATGCGAAAGCGATGGTCAGACGCTTTGTCTGGTCGCATGATGAATGACGAAGGCTACGTTCATACGCAGCAGCACGATGGATTGGGGCACGCCGAGGGCTGGCCGTTTCCCTTGTGGACTCAAGCCGGAGGGATGGGCTGGCATTTCCGTGGCACAGGAATACCGGGCTACGACGCGCCATTGTCGAAGCCAGATTCTTGGAGTGCCCAGCGCAGCAAATCAGGCGAGGTCAATGATCAGGGATGGCAGGTGGAGCTGACCGGATCGCAGGCCACGATCCAGAGTCCCGCGTTTTCGGTTGCTGCACGAGTGTCACCTTGGCTGCGAATCAATTGGTGGGCAGTTGGCCTAAGCCAATCGCCATGTTTTGTGGAATGGACCACGAAGGAGCAGCCTGAATTCAGTTTAGAACGTCGCTGTTATTTCTCACCGCCCGCCACAGATGCTCTGCAAGTGGGCGAGACTCGTACGATGATTCCAGTTTACCGCGTCAAAGGCTGGGAGGGCACCATTACTGGACTGCGCATCAATTTTGGCAACGCTGCGCCGGCTCAAGTGGTCGTCAAGTCGATCCACACGGCCTGCGACACGAGGCACAGTGTCAATAATCTAAATTTTATTAGCGGTGTGAGAGATTATTTATCCTGGTCGCGAGATCTAAACTTTTTGCGAAGTCAAATAGGTCGAGTGCGTTCAGCCATGCGTTTTACCATGCGAGAATTTGATACGCACTTGCGACACTGCATCTACAATAGCTGGGTTGGACATGAGGGGCGAAGCGGTATCCGCTACTCGGCAGATGGCAAAAAGGAACTGCTGCGTGGCGAAGGTGTGGGCAGCAATTACTGGGATCTACTGCCGTTTGGCGGGGAAGATTCGCTGGCGACTATCTACTACTATTCGGCTCTGCTTGACTTGGCAGAGCTGGAACAATTGATCGCGGAACATCCCCAGTGGAATGTATCCACGGGAGCTGATGCGTTTCGACCTGATGAGTTGCGAGAGCATGCGCAGCAGGTCAAGGATTACGGTACCAAGCGGTTTTGGAACTCGGCCACTGGACGTTTTGGTACAGTTGATCTAGACAATCAGATGCACGACTTCGGTTGGACGTTTTTGAATAATGAAGCCATTTATTACGATTTTGCAACCCCAGATCAGTCACGCGAAATTCGGGACTGGATTGGCGGGCGAAGAATCGTCAACGGCGACACATCGACGGGCCAGGACATCTACCACTGGAGGTTTGGGCCTCGAGCATCGACCCAGCGAAACCTGGATTACTATTTTTGGGGTTGGTCTAACCCAGAGAGCGTCCCGTGGGGCAATCAAGTTCAGGATGGAGGTGCCGTGTTGGGGTTCTCGTTTCACGACCTGATCAGTATCTTAAAAGTTGATGGTGCGGACGCCACCTGGACACGACTGAAAGAAGTTCTCGTATGGTTTCAGGAGGTGCAGTCCGAAGGCGGTTATCGCGGCTACTATGGAAAAGACGCTCAGCGAGGCACGATGCAAGGTGGCAATGTGCCTGGCGGGTTAGGACTGGATCGTGAATTCTTCGAGAGCATTCTAGTTCCTCAGGTCATGTTGTACGGGTTCCTTGGCTTCCAGCCCACGATGGCGGGTTTTCGCATCGATCCCAAGCTTCCCGAAGATTGGCCAAGCTTAACTGTGGATCGCATCCATCTGCACGACCAGGTTATGACGATTACTGTGACCAAAGATGGAGCCATTCAGGTCCAGGCAGATCGCCAGGCAACGTTGCCCATCATGATCGAAATGCAGGGTAAGCGGTGGAGCGTTCGCACTGGACAGGACGCACGGACCGAGCAATGCGAAGGCAGTTATTCCGGCGTGTTATCACCAGAGGTTCTTTACTTCACGCCAGAAGCCTATACGAAATGACGCAGAACAAGCTGCTAGGACTTTTGACTCACTTTTGCTGAAGTCGATCAGACTGAAACGGAGCAGGCTGTTGCTTGGACGGCGGCTGACCGACTTCAGGTGGAAACTGAAGATGTTTGGCCAAGAATGCAAAGGTGCCTTGGCCGTGAATTGTATGCGGACCGTTAAACCACTCAATTTCTACTCGGTCGCCTAACCCGAGTTGTGCCTTGTAGAGTCGCTGCACTTTGGCGTACTCGTGGGCCACCCATTCGTCTGTGCCCACTGCGTCAAAATGGCCGCGTTCGACCATAAATGGTCGCGGACATATTAAAGCGGCCATCTCGGAGTAGTTAAAAGTGTTTCCCAGATTGAATTCAAAGATTTCGTATTCACCGGTCCAAACGTAACTGAACGGATGGCTAGTGCTAGCGTTTTTGAGTATCCATTCATTGAAGTCTGCTGAGCAGATCGATAGGCAATAGTCGGGAACCAGCGCGGGAATGCGCATGGCCGATTTGCCTCCGTAGCTGAGCCCATAAAAGGCGATTCGATCTGCATCAACGAAGGGTAATGTCTGCAACCAGTCAACGAACTGTTGATGCTGGGGGATCATGATGGAAAAGAGCGTCTTGCCAATGCTGTTGGCCTTTCGCTGCAAGGTGCGAAAACGATCCTCAAATAGATAGATGTTCTGAGGGGCAAAAACGATATAGCCCTGATTACACAGACTCGCGGCGAAGTCGTGATATGCGGGATGGTCACCTAAGAAAACGTCAGTAGGTCGCCCTTCAAGTCCATGTTGGCACACGACAACAGGTCGTCGCTGATCGTGGCTGATGTTTTTGGGTACTAGCAAAACACCGTAGGCAACCACATCTGGCCAGACGTCTAACATCACTTCATAACCATTCCATTTGTCATTCTGCCAGGATCTGCGCGTGCGGGCATTAGCTGGCAGTAAAGGCAGTTCAAAAGCACCTATGATTTCATCGCTAAATTTCTGCTGGTAAGGCTTGAGCGACTGCTGATATGCGGCAACCGACTGCGTATCGACTTGGCTCATGAACTGCTGACGGACCTGCCAACTGGTATTGAGCAGATGCTGCGTATGCCCAATTAGCTCCTGGACCTGCCTCTCTTCCCGGGCGATGGAATCAGGCAGTGGGTCTCGCAAGTCGATATGGCTTGACTGAGCAGCAGATCGAACCAGGCGGTCGAAGGGTTCCGGTACCATTTTCGGCTTGCTGTTGTCGTAGATCCAGCTAGCCGAATTCTTTGAGAGAAGTGCGTATTGTATTTGGTCGACAGATGAACTTGTCGCATTGACTCTGCTTGTCTCCGCTTCATGAGTATCCCATGTGATCCTTAGTAGCTCTGTGGCGCGTTGCAGTTCGGCAACGATGGACTTCCGCGCACGTGGAAGCAAATCGCCAGGAGCGCCACCTTGAGTTCGAAGTGTTAGGCTGGGACCTGTCGCGAAATCAACCACCAGAATGCGTGGATGTACCAGCGCTGCTAGCTCAGCGTCGCCAAATTCAGTCAGTAGGCCAAAAAGATTGCGTGCAATCGGCTCTTGCCAAAGTCTCTCTCGCGGACCAAAGTAGCCGCTAACATAAGTGGCATCAATACGGTCATCTAAAGCCGTTGAAAGAAGCGCCAGAAGCCCACCTTCTCCATAGCCGACCACGAAAATCGAGTTGCCGCTGGTGAGCGAAACCTGCGAGTTGCTGGCTTGTTGACCCGGATCGGACGCAGCCGCGTTGCTTGCTGTATTTTTAGTGAACCAATCGACAATCGCTAGAATCTTCTGTACTTCATATCCTACGATATGCCGACCCATTTCAAACGCTGGACGATAGACGAACTCGCGGTTGCTCAATTCAACTCGCCCTGGCTGCCCAGGTGGACCTCGACGCTCAGTTCGATAACTCACCAACATAGGAATGATCACACGGCAACCGCTGTCGGCCAATCGCTTGGCATATTGCAGTTCTTCAGGGCAACCTGGCGCTAAGCCGGCGATCTGCTCGGGAGTCTGCTGAGCATCCGGCACAATCACGACTTGATGGACTGGCGATTGAGGTGCGACGGGCTCCAACAATAGTCCCTCGCCGTAAACCCCGTCCAAGACGGGCCATCGAACCACCTGCGCTTGCCAGATCACTTGCTCAGCACCGCTTTCGTGCGAGGCCGGGATTACACCTGCAGCGACACAACCACTGTGAGACGTTGTTTTCAGAATGTCAATTTGCGCAAACGGTACACGCGGATCAACTACACCTATGATTCGGCTCAACTGCTCCCGTTTCTCAGTTCGAAAATTGCTATCAAGAAGCGTCGTCTTACTCAAGTTGCCAGAATTTGCCGGTAGGCTGCCAGCAACCTGTTTCCATCGTTCATGACGTTGCCGAGCGGTAGACTGGATTTGTTCCAGCAGAAAGCGATCGATGCCATCGATCATCACAGAGGCTATGTCGCCTGTATCTGACAGCAATGTCGTTTCAGCCAGCGGTTGCTGAGCAAGGATGGTGCGAGACGAAGCAGCAGCACAGAGCAGCAGAATGACGATACGCAACACAGCGATCAAAGTGCGGTAAGCTTTCAGTACGTACCTATCTAAATTCACAAAACGCATCATATAGCACCTCCCAAAGATTCTAATGCTGATCGAGCCTAGTGTTTCAATCAGGCTACCAAGTGGGTACAAGCTTCCAGCTTGTACAAAGTGAAACAGTGGCGTCGAGCTTCCCACTTGTCCATGGAACCCCGCCAAATCTCATTGCAACCTGGAAGGTCACAACCACGGGTTCTCTAACCCCAAGAATTAGCCAAGAAGTAGGAATTGGCTAATCCGCGACTCCTGCAACGTCATGGGCTCAACGCCCATTCTACCGCATTTAGAAGCAATCGACGGACTGCAGGTTGTTTTACGTCCAACGGGTCACCCAGGCTCGTGTAAAAGATCTTTGCTTTTGCAGGGCCAAAACGACGAGTCCAGGCGAGAGGCTGAGCCGGCTGAACATCGCGTGCGGTGCCCAGCAATAATGGCTGAACATCCTCAGCAGTTGGTAGAACTCGGTAAAGCGACGTGTGACCCTTGAGACCGTTTAAGTCGATTCCCTTAAGCAACTGAGTGTCCCTCTGAGCCTCGGGGTGCAATGCAACTTGGTAGGGCATGCCATTTGTCTCGTAACCCGAATTTTGGCAACCCAGCACTTCTGGTACGAATTCAGGCCAGGCGGATCGGCCATCCGGAACAGTGTCAGACGGCAAAGGAGCAAACGCATGATTGGCTGTACGTATCCCCAGCAGCGGCTTTCCGCTATGCAAGTGCCGTTTGATGGCGTCAAGCTGCTGTGTGGGCGGAGTGGCTCGTCTGACGAAGACAACCAGTAACTCCGCGTCCGGTATCACCTCCGTCAAGCCGGGAAAGTCGGTAGGTTTGGGGTGATTGCCTTGAACAATCGTGACTCGATGGCCTTCCGACCGCAGTTCCTGTTCTGAAAAGTCATTCAAGAAGCTAATTGCCTGGTAGTTGTCAGGGTCATCCACTGCCAAGCATACGATATTTGCAGCGTGAGCAGAGCTCACGAAGACCATCACAAGCAAAATACGACACAGATCGTTAAACATATAACCACTCGATTCAGGCAGTGCCCAATAGTTTGATAGCCGATGAAACAATTTAACACGCGATGCACATCTCAGTTTGGAACGCGCTGGGTGGCCTTTTATGGGTGGATGTGGACGAGCCCCAGCGAGCCCACCGATGTTGCCCGGATGGCTTGCAGGGACTCTTCCACAGTCGGCCGGGCGTATGAGAAGTTGCAACTCAAAGCACTCACTCACTCGCTCGCGACGGACTTTCCGAGACTCCGGTGATATGATATTCTGTTTACCACAGACATCATAGCAGATTGCTCGATAGAGACCTGATTCGAAATGACCGTATTTCCGTCGATTTTTCGAGTGCGACAACGTTTTGAACGGCCTCACGTGTACGATGTGTTTTCAGAAACACAGTCGCAATTACAAAAATTGAATCTGAGATCGTCCATAATGCCCGGACAGACCATCGCTGTGACGGCTGGAAGTCGCGGAATCACCAACATCCGAGATATTCTTCGTAGTCTTGTGGAACACTTGAGGAATCTCGGAGGTGTGCCGTTTATTGTGCCCGCCATGGGCAGCCATGGAGGTGGTACGGCAGAGGGCCAAGTGCAATTGCTCAGCGAGCTAGGAATCACGGAGCGGTATTGTGGGTGCCCGATTCGAGCGAGCATGGAGACGGTAGTCGTTTGTCAAGCCGCCGAAGGGTTCCCAGTACACTTCGATCGCTATGCTTTTGAAGCTGACCACGTATTTGTTTGCGGACGAGTCAAACCTCATACTAACTTTGTAGGAGACAACGAAAGTGGACTGATGAAGATGATGCTTGTGGGCCTTGGCAAACATGAAGGTGCCAAAGTTTATCATCGAGCCATCAGCCAGTACAGCTTTGGCCAGATACTTCATAGCGTTGCCAATGAAGTACTCAAGCGGTGTCGAATTCTAGGTGGATTGGCTATTGTGGAAAATGGTTACGACGAGACAGCTCTCATAGAAGCGGTCAGTCCCGAAGATTTTCAGCAGCGCGAGGTTGGGCTGCTAAAACTAGCCAAGCAATTGCTTCCTAGACTTCCATTTCATCGCGCTGACATTCTGTTGGTTGACGAGATCGGAAAGAATTTTAGTGGCACTGGTATGGATACCAACGTCATCGGACGCAAGTATCTTCATCATCTCTCGCGGGAAGACGAGTGGCCAAAGATCAAGAGTATTATCGTTCGTGGGCTGTCGCCGGCCTCACGTGGAAATGGGGCCGGGATAGGGCTGGCCGAGTTTGCACTGACAAGAGTGATTTCAGCGACTGACATGCAGAAGACATATGTCAATGCGCTTACCGCCAATCACCCCGAGGCTGCCATGATCCCAATTCATCGCCATACCGATCGCGAGGTCATCCAAGACGCATTGTCTATCAATGGACTGACCGAGCCTCAGGATGCTCGCCTGATGTGGATACGAAATACCTTGGATTTGGTCGAATTGTCTTGTTCCGCGGCCTATTGGCACGACGCGCAAGAGCGTAGTGATCTCGAAATTCTGGATCAACCACATCCTTTGGTTTTTGACCAAGCCGGTATGCTGTGCTGATTCTGCAAGATATGTTTCAATATTCCAGGGCAAGTCAAAGTTTGATTCTGTGAAGCGAGTAGCGTAGTTTCTGTGAAGCGAGTAGCGTAGTATTGTCAGGCGAGGTTAACGGATTGTAGTTAAACGTTAAGGAGGTCAAATCTTGCGAGTTCCCGCTGATGGGAGTTTGCTGTCAATGCGGGCGACAGGGACGAAGCCATTCATTAGCCGCATTGGGTGCGAGACGTTGCTTTGGGCGAAGACAAGTGCCGCGCTCGAACTGGTCATATCCCACAGAATCTAGCCGCTTTACGTAATGCAACACCAACACTACTCAGATTGTCTGGGTTTAAGGAAATATCCGCCACACTTAGACGATTCGCTACCGCTCCCACTAAAGTGCTATCCAAATCGAATTTATGAATTGACCTGCTTTCGGCTGGCGGCAAATAGACTGGAGCGGCCATACCGGCTATGGCCGTTGTCACGGCACCGGTCAGTTGATCGCGCGTATCGTAGCTGTAGGTGGTGCTGGTTCGGTCGTTGAACGAAGCCAAGCTAGTCAAGCGGTTATCGGTGTCGTAGGTTATCTTATAGGCGGCTACCAGTTCGGGGTGTACCGAAGAGGTGCCGCTCCAAGCTGAGAACGAAAGAAAGCCTTTGCCCTGAATGATATTCGACAGTCGCCCAGCCTAGTCATAATAGTAGCGTGAGTGGGCCTTCATGGTACCTGAGGCTAGTGTGTTATCGTATCGGCGTATTTCCCGAATCTCAGAGGCCGAGTTGTAGACGAAGGCAACTGTCTTGGGAGCAACCGCGTTGCTGACAACGATCAGGTTTCCCTGAGCATCCAGATTACTCGACCTCGATGCTCCATTCGCATGATGGTTCGCAATGGCTCAGACGAGACTGACCGGTACTTTGTGACGACAACGTAATTCGGAATCGACGGAACATAACCGGGCATCGCTGGATCCCTTTTTTGCGGGGCGACTCGAAGGAACTGAGGATAACTTGGATCAAGTACCCCCCAGCCAGACTCACTCCAGTTAATCAGGCGATTGGTACGCCTGGACAAACCGATTTCAGTTCTGGAGCCGTCCGGATAAGTGATGACGGTTGAATGGCCGATCCCTAGAGCAATAGTAGTTGAGTGAATCGGCGTGTTGTAGTTCAAACTATCTGCGTCAGAACTGGCAGAGCCGCTTTGAATTAAACTTAGACACTCTAACAAAACCTATTTTCACAGCGAACTGGATTTGGTAATCATTGGAGCAGAAATGTTTATTTTTGTACCCCGACGTCATGGAGGACGCTATGGCCAAGCAACTTTTGCCAGACGA
>JBIIJD010000168.1:0-2808 GCA_044234105.1 Aureliella sp.
GGAGTGCTTGGAGCCATGGAACTTGGCTACCAACGCAGTCGAATCCAAGAAGAGTCGTTGCACTACGAACATCTGAAGCATACTGGAGAACTGCCGATTGTTGGCGTTAACACGTTTCGCAATCCAGCTCAGGAGGACGCGCCGCATGCGATTGAGTTAGCGCGATCTAGCGAAGAGGAAAAACGCAGCCAGTTACGTCGCTTAGAAGAATTTCACACCACCCATGCAGTTAATGCGCCACAGATGCTGAAACGACTGCAGCAGGCGGTGATCGATCGTCAAAACGTATTTGACGTCTTGATGGAAGCGGTTCGATGTTGTTCATTAGGGCAAATTACGGAAGCCTTGTTTTCAGTGGGTGGGCAGTACCGCCGCAGTATGTAGGCGCGACTGGATAAAGCACGCCTTGTTTGTCGGCTTGGTTTTTAGTAGGGCATGAGGTACCGCAACTACTCCTGTATTGAGTGAACCATTTCGATGACTCGCATGTTCATCCACTTTCCCTGGACAAAGCGTAGGAAGTAGATGATCCCCAAACCCCAAACCCAGCCGACGATTAGCGCCCAGCAACCGTAAATTCCAAGCTGCAAGACTTCGACGGCTATCCAGCTTAAGACAGCCAGACAACCACCCATCAGCAGGCTGACCCCCAGAACAAATCGCGTGTCCCCGGCACCTTTGATGGCGCTGACAAAGATCGTAAGCGAAGCATCAAAGAGATTATAGGCAGCCACAAATTGCAGCAACTTGACCGCCAGCTTACCCACATCGCTTGTCAGACCGCCTGGGTGATCCGAGCCAGCAAAAAACCAATAGAGAAACCAAGAAGGTGTTAACACGTACAATGCGCTGATTATAGCCATGTATAACATACCGATAACTAGCGAATTCCATCCAGCGCGCGATGCCAAGTTCGGGTTATTTTCTCCCAAGTGTTGCCCGACCAAAATACCTGCACCCATGCCAAATCCCCAAATCGGCATAAACGCCAGGGTGGAGATACTAAACGCCATCGAAGTGGCTTCTGCCTCCACGCTGCCTAAACGCCCGACCATGACAACAAACGTGGAAAATCCTACAACGTCCAGCAGCATCTGCAATCCGCTAGGTCCGCCATAGTACCACAAGCTCGAGAACTGCTTGTAATTCAAGCGCCAACCCGAACCGGTTCCGAACTCCAAACGATGTTGCGATTGAAGCATCAGTATCACGTAGACCGCAGCCTTAAGCCATAGAGAAACCGCAGTCGCATAGCCAGCTCCTGCGGCTCCTGCGGCGGGAAATCCCCAGTGACCAAAAATCCAGGCATAATCCAGTCCGACATTCAGCAAAGCAAACGCACTATCCACTAGCATTACAATTCGCGTTTTGCCTCGGCCACTGTAGAAGGCAGCCGCGGCTTGGGAAATCAACATGCCACCAGCACCCCAATTAAGCGCTTGGAAGTAGCTGACCTCTTCGGCTTGAATCGCAGGCGTGTGACCTCCCAGTTGAAACAGCCATGGTGCCAGAGGGTTAAAGGCTAAGATGACTGGGCTAACGAGAAGTGCTACCCAAATCGCTTGCCAGACGATCGACCCGATTTTGTCGTTTTGACGATCGCCAAAATATTGTGAAACGAAAGCATTGGCATAAGCACATATCCCTAGCGGCAAACACAGTAGCACGAACCAAACTGTGGATGCAGCGAAGGCAGCCGACATAGCTTCGCCAGACAACCATTTCAGGAAGATACGATCGACAAAGGTCATGACAGTCCACGACAGACTGGAAATGACCAGCGGCAATGACACCAGCATTACTTCACGACCACCAGCCGGCTTGGTCCACCAGTTGCCACCAGTAGCAGTTGACCTTTCAGGGCTTTTCAACGTCTGTATTTCCATGATCTTCCAAGTGGCGGTCGCAGCGGTGTGTTGAGTCGGGGACTTGAAGCCTATCCTAGACTATCAGTTCGATACATAAGACCCGCTTGCAGTCGTGGTGGTTCACTCAAAGTAGCAAGCACACTCCGTGGGCCGTCAGCTCACAATGTAGCAGGCACACTCCGTGTGCAGTCCGAAAATCGTTAAAATATGAATCCTCTCGCAAATCGCTAGAGTCTCGACAGACTCAAAACGAGAATCAGCGACATTTTCGTACTCGTGTTCAGCCCTCGGCGGTGCTTGTGATCGCAACTTCTACGATATCCGAATACGAGTACGAACACGATCGGTCATGGCCACATCTTTACGTTTGATCAGAGCGAAGTGATAAAAATTCGTGTTTTGGTCTACTGCTCGCGTTCCCGAGTATCAAAACCAGCCAAGGAACCTGGCATCTTAGGTACTTTTGCGGTTCGTCCGTCGGGCGTTTGTAATTGGATAAAACTCTTGCGATGCTGCCAGTGCGGGTCCTGGCAAACTTCTGAAAAAGATCGCACGGGTTCGACGCAGGCATCCACTGAACTAAAAATCGACGCCCACTGGTCGCGTGTCTTCGTGGCAAATACCTGAGTTAGCGTGTCGATCACCGCCTGAGCCCCAGGGCCGCCGTGGTACGGTGCGCTGGCTAGTTCCGGCAATCCCAAGCTCTCGGTCAGAGCCAGCCAGAATTTGGGCTCCAGCGCTCCAAGCGTAATCTGGTGACCATCTGCGGTTCGATAAATTCGGTAGCAGGGAGCCGCACCGCTAAGCAGTTCGCCATCAGGAACCGGGTCCTTTTCGGAAGCTGCCGCCGAAGCGTACTGCGTTGTCATCAACGGAAGTATCTGCTCAGCCATGCTGACATCGATGTGCCGCCCCACGCCTGTTCGGTCGCGTTCCAACA
>JBIIJD010000108.1:0-10958 GCA_044234105.1 Aureliella sp.
CAGTACCATAATGCGGAAAACCATCGCTTGGCAAGGTTTCGAATATCGGCAACCACCGATCAAGGCGAAATTCCGCTTGGCGAACCGGAAGAGTTCACTGCGGCCAGAGCCATCGCATCGACGGCCAGAACAGCAGAAAACCTGAAGGGTCTGCTGGCCTTCCTGGACAAAAGCGACGCGAAGTGGAATGAACTGCGGGCTGCTCTAGCTACGGCTCAAACGCCGGTACCTGCTGATCCACAATTGGTGATGTTGGAGACCGAAACTGCCGAGCTTGAAAAGACGACTGCTGACGATCCGCAGCTTGTACAATTAAGAGCAGATTTAGAAAGCAGTCAGCAGCAGTTAAAGCAGAAGCGATTGACACAGGCTCAGGATCTGGCGTGGGCTTTGATCAACAGTCCAGCCTTTTTATTCAATCGCTAGTGCTAGAAATTGATGATTTTGTTAATATGGAATTTTGAAATTTCGAAATGTCTTCACTGGGAGAAAATAATGTTCAGAGTGACAGGCGCACCGGGCAGTGATTTGTGTAACGAGCGTGGTTCCATAACGCGGCGTGATGTACTTCGCGTGGGTGGCTCTGGTCTGCTGGGCTTATCGCTGGCCGACATGCTCCGGCTAAAAGCGCATGCCAGCGAAGCAAACACGGGTTTGACCGCTCCCGGCTGGGGTAAAGCCAAACATGTCATCATGATTTACCTGCAGGGCGGTCCTAGTCATTTGGACCTCTGGGATCCCAAAGAAAACGTACCTGAAAACGTCAAGAGCGTTTTCGCTAACATTCCGACGAAGATCCCAGGAATTCACTTTACGGAGAACCTGCCTCGGCTGGCTCAGTGTAACGACCGATTCACGATGATTCGTTCCATGAGCTACGCACCTAACGGACTGTTCAATCATACGGCGGCCATCTATCAACTAATGACTGGCTACACCACCGACAAGGTTAGTCCCTCGGGGCAGTTGGAACCTCCCAGTCCAAAGGATTTTCCCAACTTCGGATCAAACATCGTTCGCTTGCGACCTACCGACGAGCCCATGTTGCCGCTGGTGATGCTGCCCAGACCGCTACAAGAAAGCAACGTGATTGGCAAAGGAGGCACCGCAGGTTTCTTGGGTAAAGCTTATGATCCGTACACGCTGTATCCCGAAGGCGATGATATGGACATGAATAAAATGGATCGCATCAAGATCGACGATCTGCAGTTGCGACCTGACGTATTTGCCGTGCGACTCGAGCGGCGGGCTCGACTGCGAGATTTGGTCAATTCACAGATGCCTGAAATCAATCAGGCCGTCAAAGACCTGCAACTGGACAGCTATTACGATCAGGCTTTGAATCTAGTCGTATCTGGCCGGGCTCGGGATGCGTTTAACCTGGCAGCGGAATCTGCTACGTTGCGCGATCGATACGGTCGCAATACGTTTGGCCAAAGCTGTCTACTGGCACGGCGTTTGGTTGAAGCGGGCACACGTGTGGTGGAAGTGATTTGGCCTAAGATTGCCAATTCGGACAATCATAGCTGGGACCATCACGTGGATCTGCCCAGGCGGATGAAGACGCAATCGGCACCCATGCTGGATACAGGACTTAGCGCATTGATCGAAGATTTGGACGATCGAGGCTTGCTGGAGGAAACGCTGGTAGTCGCGATTGGTGAGTTCGGACGCTCGCCTCAGCGCGGTGTCAGCACTTCAGGCAATGGCAACTCTGCCGATGGACGCGACCACTGGCCATATTGCTACACTTCGATTGTCGCGGGAGCCGGAGTCAAACGCGGCTACGTTCATGGCAAGAGCGACAAGACCGCTTCTGCTCCAGCCGAAGATCCTGTGCATCCGATCGAATTGTTAGCTTCGATCTACCATGGCTTTGGCATTGCACCCGACACGATCGTATACAACCACTTAAATCAACCACGCGAGCTAGTTAAAGCAGAGGCGCTGACGGGTATCTTTGCTTAGAGGCTTATCTAGAAATATGAGCCGCAACTCGTTGAAAAAGGAAAGCGGTAGAAATGGAGAACCGCAGATTACGCAAAATTTCGCAGATTCGAATGCATTTCCCATCTGAGCTCATCTGTGAAATCTGCGGTAAAGAGTTTCACAGAAAAGAACTGTCGAAAGGTTGCACCGGATCGAAAGGAAATTGATCAGTTGGCGCCACTGGAGCTGTTCAGTTCAATTTCGGTCGAACCTTGATTGCCTGAACCTTCATTAGCAGGGGCTGTAGCCTGGACCTCTTCAGCCTGAGGTGGCTCAACCACTTCTGGCTTCTGAGAGCTGCGTGGACTGTTGTCGCTGGGGCTCGACTCCAGAACGCTAGAAGCTGGTGGTTGCTCGGTGACGGGTTTTGAGGCTCCGTAGGTGACTTTCTCACTGGCAGCCGGAACCGACTCAACCGAAGAACTAACAACAGGGGACGACCACAGGCTGGTGGCCGAGTATGGATCTGAATAGCTAAGCACAACGGGAGAATGAACGACTCGCGGTGTTCGAACTTTGACTTCGTAGGGAACTTGACGCTGAACACGTCGCGGAGTCGTCACCTTTACCTTAAATGCTTCATTTTCATAGTACTTGACCGTGACCGGGGTTTCGACTGTCTCCAGCTTGTACGACGTTCGCTCGACTGTCTTGGGGCGAACCATGACTTGCTCTACCCAGTCCACTCGCTCCACGGGCACCTTCCTAGTCAACGTCTGAGTAACCGGCTTTTGGACGCTGTATGGAACTCGCCGCGATTCGTAAACCGGTTCGTAACGAGTGACATTGTAGGGGACTTGACTCTGAACCACTTCGTTATGTACGCGAGTCACCTGGACCGGAACCTGTACACTTTGCACCTGAGGCATCAGGCTAGTTTGTGGAACGGTGACCTGAACCGGATTGGGCCGATACTGGATCTGTGCTTGCATTGTGCCAGGCGAAGTGTAGGGAACCCATCCCAATCCTCCACGACGAATACCTGTTTGATTGAACTGATCCGTGTAGACCCCTGGTCCCATCCAGCGAAGCCCATATCGCGTATCGCCAGGCTGATAGAAAGGCTGAGCCACATACTGACCTTGGTCTACCACTGAAGTCTGGTAGGTGGTCACGGGTTGGTAGGTGGTGTACTGCTGAGTCTGATACTGGGTTTCTGTAACGGGGCGCTGGACGACATGATTTTGGGTCTGATAGTGAGTCTCCTGAACCGGTCGATAGCTGAGGTGTGTCTCTTCGCGTTCAGCAGTTTCAGTTACATACGAAGTCTCTTGGTAATTTTGATCAACCCAGTCCTGTCGCTTGACAGGTGTACGAACCGTGTAGCGTTCTTCGACGGTACTGGACTCGACCACTGGTCGCCGAACCGTCTGGCGCTGAGTCTCGGTGCGCTCCTTCAAAACGGGACGGTACTGAGTCACCTCCTGCTCAACGTACTCGACATCCCAGACAACTCTCATCCGCTGTTCGATGTGTTCCTCCATGACCGTTTGAGGGACAACCGTATAGGCCGGCGGGCAACACTGTGCAAAGGATGATGCAGCCCAACCGGTCATCGTCAACGCAGCCAGTGCGGCTGCCAAGGATCGTTGTTTCAAGTTTTCTGAGATCATTTGCATGTCACACTTAATTCAAGATTTCCACAAACTCAATACTATTGCTGGCTCAGCCAGAAAAGCTGTCTAATAAAACTATCTTAATTACTCGCAATCAACGTTGTATCGCATTGCCGACGAATGACCGGTGTCACGACATCAAACAAGTGACCGACATTCATTTTGCCAAAATCTGGCCTGAAGGTCAAAAACCGGAAAACACACTACCTCAATGCAAATTTCACAAGTGCCTACAAATTGGTGGTTTACAACAAACTTAGGTCTTTTCTTCCAAGTTGAAGCGGAGACAAGACACTTTTATAGTCGCATTTCTAATGCATGGGACGTTAGAACCCAAATAACCAGCACCCCCCTAGTGGCATGAGCAGCCATGTTGGAACGGCCAATCAGCTTCGCGCTCTAGCCCGACAGTACGCTCAGGAATGGATTCCCGATTGGCCCGGCGATGCACAAATCTTGGCTTGTCGTTGCGCTACAAGTGCGCACGTGCGACAAAAATCTAGTCGATTTCGTACCCAAATAAAACGCTTTTCTGAATCCAATTGTTAGCTTTCCCGAAAATCGCTTGGCCTTGGTTCCGATTGTGACGAATCGGTAATTTTGACGGTTGCCGAATTGCGAACGCCCCCGGTTTCGCTTTTGTAAAGCCGCAAGTACCATACTCGCCACAAGAATCACTTTTCGCCCTCCCCAAGTTTGATTGGATAGAACGAAGATTATGGAAGCAGGAATTGTTGGCTTGCCAAATGTCGGTAAAAGCACCCTGTTTAACGCGCTCACCAGTACGCAGGCTGCTCAGGCAGCGAACTACCCCTTTTGCACGATTGAGCCCAACGAGGGCATTGTGCCGGTTCCAGATAGTCGACTGGATCGGATTGCTAAGATCATTCAGCCACAGCGAGTAATACCGGCCATCTTAAAATTGGTGGATATCGCCGGTATCGTCAAAGGTGCCAGCGAAGGGCAGGGACTGGGTAACAAGTTCCTAAGCCACATACGCCAAGTGGATGCCATCTTGCAAGTCGTGCGTTGCTTCCAAGACGACGATGTGATTCATGTGGCTGGTCAGGTCGACCCGGTAAGCGACGTCGAAATCATCGAAACGGAACTGATGCTGGCAGATATCCAGACCCTGGAAAATGCACTGCCCAAAGCTGAGCGATCGGCCAAAAGCGGTGACAAGGAAGCCAAGTTGCGTGTGCAAGCTATTAAGCGATGCCAGGAACATCTGTCCACCGATCAACCTTTACGCAAGTTGGAACTTCCTGAGGCCGAGGCCAAGGAGATCGCCAGTTATGGACTAATGACCGCCAAACCTATTTTGTACATCGCCAATATCGACGAAGACGATTTGACCGGACAGGCGGCGCAAGCGGCAGCTCTTCGACAGTACGCCGAAAAAACCGGGGCTGTCATGGTGCCGGTGTGTGCCAAACTTGAAGCCGAATTGGCTGAATTGGAGTTACCTGACCGACAGGAGATGCTTGATTCACTTGGCTTGGCTGAACCAGCGCTTGCCACCGTAGCTCGGCAGGCTTATCGCACGCTGCGTTTGCAAAGCTATTTCACAGCAGGCGAAAAGGAGGTACGGGCATGGACGATTCCGGTTGGAGCCACCGCACCGCAAGGGGCAGGAGTGATTCACACCGACTTTGAACGTGGTTTTATTCGTTGCGAAGTCTACAGTCTGGCTGCTTTAGAACATTACGGAAGCGAAAAAGAGATTCGCAGCAATGGCAAGCTAAGGACAGAAGGCAAATCCTACATATTGCAAGATGGAGATATCTGCCACTTCCTATTTAACGTCTAGTGTCGGAGCATAGGCACTAGAACTCGGCCCAGCCGGGCGTGCGAGGAAAGGGAATGCAGTCGCGAATGTTGGTCATGCCGGTGACCCACTGCACCACGCGCTCGAATCCCAAACCGAAACCGCTGTGGGGTACTGAACCATACTTGCGCAGGTCGATATACCACCAGTAGTCGTCTGGATTGAGTTCCAGTTCTTTCATGCGAGCGATCAGTACATCCAGTCGCTCCTCACGTTGGCTACCACCAATGATCTCGCCAACCTGAGGCACTAGCACATCCATGGCGGCCACCGTGCGCTGGTCGTCATTGCATCGCATGTAAAAGGGCTTAATCGTTCGCGGATAGTTGTAGAGAATCAGCGGGCCGCCAATGTGCTTTTCGGTCAGATATCGCTCGTGCTCAGCCTGCAAATCGGCTCCCCAGGAAATTGGGAACTCAAATGTCTGCTTGCTGTTGGTCAAGATTTCGATCGCTTCTGTGTAGCTCAGGTGAACAAACGGTTTGTTCAACACCAGTTGCAAGGCGTCGATCAGGCCGGGCTGAATTCGCTCTTGGAAGAACTGCATGTCTTCGACGCAGCGGTCCAAGACGTCGCGCAGCAGTCGTGTAATAAATCGCTCGGCCAGCGCCATGTTGTCAGCCAATTCAAAAAAGGCGGCTTCAGGCTCGATCATCCAGAACTCGGCCAAATGCCGACTTGTATTGCTGTTCTCCGCTCGAAACGTTGGCCCAAACGTATAGCAGCGTCCCAGTGCAGTCGCGTAGATTTCGCCCTCAAGCTGTCCGGACACAGTTAGAAACGCGGGTTTGCCGAAAAAGTCTTGTGCATAGTCGACCTTGCCCTCGCGCATCGGCAGTTTTTCCATCGGCAACGTCGTCACGCGAAACATCTGACCTGCGCCTTCGCAATCGCTGGCGGTGATGATGGGAGTATTGACGTAGAAGAAACCTTCCTCTTGGAAAAACTGATGAACGCTACATGCCAACTGGTTTCGGACGCGAGTCAATGCGCCAAAAGAATTGGTGCGAGGACGCAAATGCGCCCACTCGCGAAGTTTTTCCATCGTGTGGCGTTTTTTCTGAAGCGGGTAATCGGCCGGCGCATCACCGATCAGTCGAATTTCACTGGCAAGCAGCTCTGCCGATTGCCCACTGCCTTGACTGGCCTGGACCGTGCCGGTGGCAATGATCGAACTGCCAACGGAAAGCCCCGAGATCACCGACGAGTAATTTTCTAGGGTCGATTCGGCAACGATTTGGAGATTTTTCAGGCAACTGCCGTCGTTCAATTCGATGAAACTGAAGCCACCTTTGCTGTCACGTCTGGTTCGCACCCAGCCGCGCACTTGGACTTTGGTACCGATCGCTTCCTGGCGGCAAGCTGCGGTTACGGAAACCCAAGGTGCTTCAAAAGAATTGGTGGGCATTTTTCTTCTCAGCCTCCCCTTATCTGACAAAGCGTTTACGTCAGAAGACTAACTACCAAGTCGACTAATGTGATTCGGCCAAATAGCGATCTGCGTCCAAAGCGGCCATGCAGCCTGTTCCGGCGCTGGTGATCGCTTGGCGGTAGTAATCGTCGGCCACATCGCCAGCAGCGTATACTCCGGGGACACTGGTCTTAGTTCGGAAAGGCTCGGTCCATTTGATGTAACCTTTGGAGTTCATTTCCAATTTCCCCTTCAAGAATGCGGTGTTGGGCGTGTGACCAATCGCAACAAACATGCCTGCGACTGGCAAAATACTGGTCGACTGATCTATTGTCGATTTTAGTCGCAAACCAGTTACTTGACGGTCGTCTCCCAGGACCTCGTCGACCACACTGTTCCAGACCAACTTGATCTTTGGATGATTTTGGGCTCGTTCTTGCATCACCTTCGAGGCACGCAGTTGATCGCGTCGATGCACTAGATAAATCGTATCGGCACCATCCAAGTTGGCCAGGTAGCTCGCCTCTTCGACCGCTGTGTCCCCGCCACCAATGACCGCCAGAGGCTTGCGACGGTAGATGGGAATCGCACCATCACACACGGCACACGCGCTGACACCACGGTTCTTGTATTTCTCCTCGGACTCTATACCAAGCCAGTTCGCTCGGGCACCGGTTGCCACAATAACGGTTTTGGCAAGAACGGGACTACCACTTGCCGGAATGACTTGATGGGTCGGTCCAGAAAAATCGACGTCGACGATGTCGTCTCCGACAATACGAGTGCCAAAATTAAGCGCTTGTTGCTTCATCAGCTCCATCAGTTCCACACCTTGAACTGCGTAATGCGGCAAGCCATCACGCTGATGCCCTTGTGGAGCCGGTGGCAGATTCCAGTGGCGATCCGCATCCACTGCGCTCTCGATAAAGGCTCTGACATTGCCAGCCGGAAAACCTGGATAGTTTTCGACTTCCGTGGTGAAAGCCAATTGCCCCAAAGGGATCATTTCGGGATGTACTGTTCCCTCAAATAGCAATGGTTTCAGGTTAGCACGGGCGGCGTAAATGGCCGCTGCAAATCCGGCTGGGCCACTGCCGATGATAACAGTTCGTTCGATTTCGCTCATAGAAGATACTCCGGCAAGCATGAGTTCACGCCAAACAGCTAACCATAGGAAAGATGGCTAGATTGGGATGCGCAGATTATAGGCGTTACACGGCCAATCACCAGTCGGCTGACCAGGGATTACCCTCGATCAAGTAGACTTTTGAACAACCACCTGAAGAAACAACGACTCTGCAGCGTGTGGTTTTGACCTATCCGCGTTTTAACAAACGCCTCGTCAAGCATGGGCTACCAAAGGTATTCAGCTCCGATGGAGTACCCCGAGTAGAATGCGTGAGCATCGTTGTTGATAAACGGAAAGCGATTGATGCCAAACACGCTGTTGTTGACACCATTGGTCATATCTCGCGAATTGAAGTTTTCTGGAGCAAGAGCCACCTTGTCGACGTACAATAGGTTATACGAGGCTCGGACTGACCACGAGTAGGTTAAACGGTAGACAGCCGACGCACTATATTCGATCAGGAACGCCGCTGCTTCACGACGGATGACTTCTGTTGCTCCAGGAACCGAATTGGCTACGACCCTTGTGTCAACTTTGGCGTTGTTGTTGTACACGCCCGCTTTGATTTCGTTGCCCAGGGCAATGCCAGGAATGAGATTGACCCACAAGTTGGCACCCACTTGGAAACCGAACAGTTGGTTGCGAGTCTTGGTATCCATGTTGAAGAACCGCAACTGATCAAAAGTAAACGTGTTATCTCTGCTTCCAACTGCAGCAAAGCCAAATCGCTCATCCAACTCGAAATATCTCAGGCCACACAGCCAAGTCCCTTGAAAGGTGGAGTTTTCCGCCATCCAATGACGACAGTAGTTGACTTCACCGTTGTCGAACTTGGAATCGTAACTGATCGTGTGAATGAAAGAGCGATCTGTATCGTCGAAACCACCAACTGGACTGGTGCCGTACACGCTAAAGACGCTAAACAGATCTGGATTAGCACGACGAACCGAGCGAGTATCGCTCCAGTCGTTTAAGCCAAAGTACCGCACTTCAAAATTCGTGCCCGGACCGGTCAAGATATTGCCGACCAATTCCAAGCCGTATCGAAGTTGATCTAAATCCAAATCTGTCGTGCGCAGTGCGGGTGTGTTCGGCCCCTGTCCGATCGTGCTGATCACATTGGAAGTCTGGAATACGGGTTCAGTTTGAGCCAAATCCTGAACCGGTGTCGAAAAGGGACCAAAGCCGCTCTTACGGGCCATCGCCATGGTCCCGGCATAAACGTCGAACCATCTTTGTGAACCAACGCCTTCTGAATAAGGGGCCAATGGTCCTAACACGCGACTGACGAAAGTGCCTGGCAGAAGACTACCTTGGCCACTTTGACATCCAAGGCAACCGGCCAGGCCACCTCGCAGCCAGCAAGTTCCACCACACGTACCATCGCCACAGAATCCGTTTGGACCACAGGAGCCATCGTAACAGCCCTGGCCCAGCGTGTTGCGACCGCCCCGCCATCCGTCGCCGAATAGTGGTCCACCGCCTGGAGCATAACTATCACACTGGGACTCATCACAGCCCATCGGTGCTGGCCCGTGAAACACCATGCTGCCAGGACCATCTTGAGACATCATCGGAGGTTGAGCCATGGCAAGCTGACAGCGACCGGTCATCAGGCAGCCAACACAAATCAGATACGCTGACAGCAACCCCACACGTGCGTTGAGCATTCTCATTGATTTCTCTCCAGCGGCATTAGCTCTCGATCGTAGCGATGCCGCGCCCCCTTAGACGTTCTCGAAATTCACCAATATGCGACTCGCTGACCTGGGCCGCTTGGAACCAGCAGTTTTCCTGCTAGTTTGCATACCGCCTTCCACTGTCTGCGTCACCAAGTGCGCAAAACGAGAAAAGCCAATGGCCGCACATTCGTTACAACCGTGCTTATCGGCACAGTGCTGGCCAAACATTTGGTAGAATCGGAATAATCGCTACCACGCGCATAGAATAGGCGGTCTGGGTCGAGTGGCTGAAATTCGCTATGCAGAGCAACTGCAAGAATCACCCTATCAGCGGCAAGGCCAGTCAACTCAAAAGCCGGAAAGCGTTCGGCAACAACTCCCCTGATTGCCAGAAGGATTGAATACAACCACTTTCGGCGTCGACTAAGATCACTGGAAAGTCCAATCCAAATTCCGTAAGTACTTGCCGACAAGCTCCGCACGGAGTGCCCGCCGCAGTAAGCGCGATAGCAATCGCCGAGATTTGCTTGCAACCTCCGGCAACCATCGCCATCACCGCTCCACGCTCGGCACAAATGGTCAGTCCGTAAGAGGCGTTCTCGACGTTGCAACCTGAGTAGATTTTGCCGTCCGCACCAAGAATGGCAGCACCGACTCGGTAGTTGCTATAGGGTGCATAGGCCCTCTGACGAACAAAAATCGCTTGATGAATCAACTGAGCCTGCAATTGTTCGGATAAAGACATCGTCAAAGAGGACTCCTGTTCAAAGATCGCACTCGTAAACGCTTCTACAATACTGCGCCAAATGCCTCAATTGCCAGTATCTCCCAGATCGATTCATTTTTCCCCTTCGTTTCGACTGATCTTTCGGACTGTTAGTTTTTGACAACTGCATCGGTCAAGAACCCTAATTTTGGCTGTGACGCAGCTTAAAAGTGCATAATTCAGATGAGCCACTTTCATCGGGACTCGATAAGACTATACGACGGGAAAGCCCTGCCGATTGGCTGGATTCCCCCCAAATGTCGATCAAACCCGCCAAGTAGTGTACAAAAGAATATCAATCCATGCTACGTGACTTGCCAAGCTACCCAGAACAAGCGACAGTATTATCTCCATCTTACCAACAACAGACCAACCGACCCAGTTGGGTAGGCAAGGTACAGCATCTCCCTTCCATGCACACACTAGAACAAGTTGACTGCGTTAACGAATCGCAATTACTTCGTTATCTTGGGAAGCAACCGCCACCTCGTAGTGACCTAGTACGCGTGCTTCAGCACTGGGCCAAGGTTCGCCCGG
>JBIIJD010000058.1:0-34341 GCA_044234105.1 Aureliella sp.
CTTGCGCGGAAAAACCGTGGCGAAGTGTACCAGGTCCATGAAGATATCCAGCCAGTCATTCCTCTTTGGGCTCATGCGGCTGCGCAGCACCTGCTGTTGGGAACGATCCAGAGTTGTGATCTTCTTCAGCGTAATCAGCGGCTTAATAATTCTCAGCCGTCGCTTGCCTCCTGGTGGTAGCAGTTGTCGTGTTTTGTCGCGCAGTTGCCCAAGGGATGCCTGTTGGATCTCAACCAGCTCCCCATCCGAATTGATCGCGTCGATACGATACCCGTCCACTTTGACTTCGACCTGGTCGGTGTCGCAAGCGTACAGTCGTTTTAGTTGTTGATGGAGCGAAGTTTCCACGTTGGCAAAATCATTCGATAGATGCTTGATTCCGATGCTTGTAGCCAGCAAGATATCGAACTGCGGTCCGCCAAAGGTTTTGCACCGCAGGTGGGTTGGTTCGTCCGCAGTTACCAGGAGGCTTCCAAAATCAATGGTGCCGCCGTTACTCGATCATTAGCGTCGAATACCCAAGTCGCGAACATTGACTAGAGTCCGTAGCGATAGACCGGCAGCTTCAATCGCTTCGCGACCGCCCTCCAGGCGATCGATCACAGCCAACACTTCGGTCACTTGTAGGCCAAAGTCTCTAGCTGCGTCAACGGCTTTTAGAGCGCTGCCACCGCTGGTCACAACGTCTTCAACGATAACAGCCGTCATGCCGGGCTGTACAGGTCCTTCCACCTGCCGTCCAGTCCCGTGTTGCTTGACCTCCTTGCGCACGATGAATCCCAGTAAATTTTGTTGCCGCTGGCCGGCCAAGGTAATCGTCGCGGCGGTGATTGGATCAGCCCCAATCGCCATGCCACCTATCGAATTAGGCATGCTACCTTCCATCAGTGCCAACATGCCAGCTCCAATTTGATTGGCTCCCAAGGGGTGCAATGTCAACTTTCGACAATCCAGGTAAAAGCTGGCTTTCTTTCCACTGGCCAATGTAAAGTCGCCAAATTGCAATGCATGCTGCTTAATCAAATCAATTAGGTGCTGTTGGTCGTAACGAATCATTTCAGGTGGTCTGCCAATGAGTAAAGCCGAGGAACTGGGTCAAACAGATTGCACATTGTCGCTTGCTAGCAACATTCCTCAAGGCCCGATTGCCCTTGACCTGCGGCGAGTGATTTAGCTACCAACCAGCCGGGGAACTGGGTCAGTCACTAGCACTAGGTGCATGTTCATTAGCCTAAACAAAGCCTGATGCGACCAAAGAAATACGCAGGTCACTTGCCTTAAAATTTAAGTAGATTTTGTCGAGGAAACGCCTCAATGACAAGTTTTCGTAATCGCAAATACATACTCACCGCACATCAGTGGCTCGGGTGCCGCGCAGTCAGCCAGTTCGCGGGTCGATTGTCAGTGGCGCGACTGTCCATGGTTCAGCGCATCCTTTTGACCATTCTGGCGTCTGGCATTCTCTGCCAGCCGGCCAGCCTACGAGCCGACGACAAAAACCCAGTCAATGTTTCCGTCGCGCCTGCTCAAACCGATTCTGCTCCAGCCGATTCCGCTCAAACCACTTCGTCGCAGGTCAGTGCGAGACAAGGGGCAGTCGCCTTTGCCAATGTGCCGCGAGCCCTTGTCTACAGCGGACCGGCAGAAGAATTTTATCCAACGCAGCAGCTCAAACAGGGCGCTGCCGTTGAAGTATTTCATCGCACCGATTCTGGATGGTCTGCCATTCGGCCACCGCAAGGCAGTTTCAGTTGGGTGCCAGCAGCGCAGGCCTATCTACTGCCCGGCGGACGAGCCATCGAGGTGAAAGCAGGTAACGCGGTTAGTTGGATCGGCACTTCGATGGGGACAGCAAAACAATATCGCTGGCAAGTCAAACTTCAACCAGGCGAACAATTGAATTTGTTAGGCGAGGAGCAAATCACAGAATCGAACGGTCAACAGGCCTTATGGTATCGAGTGTCCCCGCCCAGCGGCGAGTTCCGATGGATTCAGTCGGGAATGCTCACTGACCAACCACCCACTCAGTCAGTCGATTTTTCATCTCAGGCTAGTGTGGTGCCAGCGTCGGCAGCCCAGTCGACTCAACAAGAAGTGGAACCAGCCGCATTTCAAGAAGAGATTGTAGCTCAGGAACTGGCCGATGGACAGGTTGTCTCCGGCGACTACGTCGAACAAGAGTATGCTGACGAAGGTTACATCGTCGAAGATGGCTACGTGGAAGATGAGGGTTATGTGATCGACGATGGTCAGATTCTTGACGGCCAAGCGGAATCGCTACCACAGGCTCATTGGAATGATTGGCAATTGTTTGAGTTCACTGACGAAGGACTTAGATTTCCATTATGGGAACGCGCCTTAGCGAGAAATTCACAGTCGCCTGATCCACTGCTGCAAGATCCTTTTTCGTTGGCCATGCGGCCTAACAATCGCGGAACAGTCTTGCGGCCCATGCCCATCGATGAACCGATGCCGATGGCTCCACGTCGACGCACTCCCTGGCGCGATCCACGCATGTTAAGTGATCATCGCATGAGCGGCTATCCTCAAGCTTCAGGACACCGTGGCCAAGGGAGAACGTTATCAGCATTGCAGCAAGCACTGGGCGATTTGCAGTCCAGCGGTGGTGGGCAATCGAATCTTGGTGGCTACTACGAACCATCGCCAAATTACGTTTCACCCAGCAGCCTGCCAGGCAGTCAACCGACACCCCGACTGGCACCACGTTTGGAAGACTCATCGGCACTTCACGGGAACTATTCAGGCCGCGCAGCCGGCGATTTTCAATCGAGCCGTCAATCTCCGGCTAGCCTTTCCTCGACCGCTGCGTTGCCAGGTCAGACATCCAGCGGGACCAACTGGTTTGGATTGGGACAAAGTGCCAATTGGAGCGCCCAGCCCATGGTAGCAGCCACCAGCGAAGCGCTCATGCGATTGCAGCAGAATCTCAGTGAAATGGTAACTCGTCCCATGTTGCAGTGGAACTTCGGAGCGCTCAAGGAGCAGACGAAGTATTTCATCCAGAATGGCGGCTCACCTACCGAACGTGGTCAAGCGAGATTGCTGATGGAACGTATTGAGTCGTTCGAGCAGCTAGCCATGCGATCGGGATATACCTTGGCCGGTGCGAGCAACTCGTTGTCGCAGCCGATTATCGGCGGTTACTTAACCAGCGATCTATCCGGAACAAACTCCGCCGCAACCTTCGGATCGGTGCCTTTGGCTCCTGTGATAGCAGCCAGTTACTCGGCCAGCAGCACCGCCAGCCAGCTCGGGCCAGTCACCACAGCCGGCGGCGTAACTTCGACGCCAGAGACCAAGTATGACGCTACCGGTTGGCTCGTACCAGTGCATGCGGCCGTGGCTGGCCAACCAACACACGCGATCACTGACGATTCGGGACAGATCGTAGCCTACGTCACCGCCCTGCCTGGCTTGAATCTGGATCGCTATGTCAATCAAGCCATTGGTATTCAAGGCCTACGCGGCTTCCTACCGCAATTCCAAGCTGCTCATATCGAAGCTCAGAATATAGTCAAATTACGCTGAGTCAATCGATTCTTTGTCAAGTTTCGTAGGGAAAATCAAGGTTCTGTCAGCCAACACAACCCGTCTACCTTTGGGAACAGCCAGCTTGGCAACCAGTCATCAATAGCCTGTGAATTGCCTATTTGTCCAGAGTTTGGCCCTGGGCCAACTCTGGAGTCACTTGCGATTGGATAGCCTGTTGGTTAATCTAATACAAGTGACTGGTCGACGCGGATCGACTGTTTTGCGATATTGCCTCGAGTCAAAATAGTGTTTGGCGCGTGGCTGTTGTAGGTGTATTCAGAACGCAATGCCTAGGTTGTCTTGGATACTTTCAGGACAGGAAACAGTCCGTATTTCTAGTCGATCCCTCACCACACAATCGCTACGTGATGCTCGGCGAAGTCCAGTTGCCTACCCTCCCTCCACCGATCACTGATCGAATCGTGCGACCAGCAGGTTTTCCTCAGTGCATCCCTACCTGGTAATCCCAATTCGAGACAGGTTAAGCTC
Organism: Aureliella sp.; assembly: GCA_044234105.1. Taxonomy (GTDB): domain Bacteria; phylum Planctomycetota; class Planctomycetia; order Pirellulales; family Pirellulaceae; genus Aureliella. The sequence goes on from JBIIJD010000058.1 coordinate 4,042, forward strand.
TATGGTTGAACTTGTCACTTGCCTCAAGACTGCTTTCGTCAATTGGTTGACCTTCTGTCTGCTCATTTTTTTGCCGCAGGGCTTGAAAGCGGTCGTCTTCGCACAGTCAGATACATCTTCACAATCGGAATTCTTCGAGTCTAAAGTGCGGCCTTTGTTGGCTGGTCGGTGTGTTGAGTGTCATGGAGCGGACGAGCAATCTGGGGATCTACGATTGGATCAGAAGCCAGCGGAGAATCGAAGCGAAGGGGCTGGTCCGTTGGTAGTGTCAGGTCAGCCAGGTAGTAGCTTGCTGCTGCGGGCTGTCAATTATCAAGATAGTTCGCTTCAAATGCCACCCGAGGGCAAATTGACGGCGGAGGAAATTGAGATCCTGAAGGTGTGGGTTCACAACGGAGCATATTGGCCAGAGGATAACCACGCAGGATCTGCGGATCAAGGTTCCAGCCAGCCGCCTAGTCGGCGGATCGATGAAATGCGAGATTCTCATTGGGCGTTTCGATCGGTGCAATCGCCCGAACTGCCACCGGTCAGTCGAGCCGATTGGCCCAAGCAGCCTACCGATCACTTTATATTGGCAAAGTTGGAGCAGGCAGGGCTGCAACCCAGCAAGCAAGCCGATCGCCGCACTTTGATTCATCGAGCTTACTTCACGTTGGTCGGCTTGCCGCCTAGTTTTGAAGAAGTCGAAAAATTTGTTGCTGATGATTCACCGACCGCGTTTGAACAACTGGTAGATCGACTGCTAGAGAATCAACATTACGGTGAGCGATGGGCGAGGCACTGGTTGGATTTGGCGCGTTTTGCTGAGACCACTGGTTATCTGGCAGGCAGCGCCGATACGACCTACCCCTATGCTTACACCTATCGTGACTATGTGATCAACGCATTGAATGATGATAAGCCGTTTGACCGATTTATCATCGAACAGCTTGCCGCCGACCAGCTTGAATTGCCTCCGGATCAGCAATCGTCACTGGCCGCTTTAGGATTCCTGACAGTTGGCCGCAAGTTCATGAATCGAGTCCAAGACATCATCGATGACCGAATCGATGTGGTTTCTCGCAGTTTTTTGGGGCTGAGCGTCTCATGTGCCCGTTGTCACGATCACAAATATGATCCGATTCCGATTGCGGACTATTATTCGCTGTATGGAGTGTTCGCCAGTTGTCATGAGCCAGGGGAATTGCCGCTGCTGGGTAAGCCAGAAGCGACGCCAGGCTACGAAGAGTTTCTGGCGGCTCAAGCTGCTCAGCAACAACAGGTCGATCAGTGGTTAGAGAAAAAAAGAGAGGCAACACAAGATGAACTGCGCATGCGAGTGTCAGATTATCTGGTTTATCTGGCTCGCGTTCGGCCACCAGCCGATGAATCGAAGGTGGAGCAGAAAGGCACTCGTGGTGTGCTGCGTCCGCCGGCAATTCAGCGTTGGCGAGACTACTTGGCAGCGCAAGCAGAGCAACCGCATCCCGTTTGGACGATTTGGCACCAGTTGCTCAATTTAACCCCCGAAACCTTTGCCATTGAATCTGCCAAGTTGCTGGAGCCCTCCTCGACTGCTCAGTGGATCAGCGAAGTGGACCCCGGCTTGCTTCGTCAGTTGCAAACGTCACCTCCCCAATCGATTGAGGCAGCGGCACAAGTCATTGGAGAGTACCTGGAGGGTATCTACTCAGATTGGAAAGCGGCGCTCAAAGAGGATTCGTCCCTGACAGGTCTTCCCGATGATCAGGCTCAGCGATTGCTGACGATGATGCTGGACAGCCAATCACCGACTACTTTGGATACGGCACAAATCTTAAATCATTTGGATCAAGCCGAACGCAATACGTACAATCGACAGTTGAGCAAAGTCAAAGCGGTAGAGTCGACACATCCTGGCGCACCGGGACGCGCTATGGTACTGTTGGATTCTGCGCAGCCTCATGAGCCGGTAGTTTTTCTACGAGGCCAACCGGGCAATCGTGGGCCAGAGGTGCCAAGACGTTTTTTGCAGGTGCTTGAGCATGTGGGTGGTCAAAAATTCACTCAGGGTAGCGGACGCTTGGAGTTGGCTCAGGCCATTGCCAGTCCCAAAAATCCTTTGACACCACGAGTGATCGTCAATCGAATCTGGCAGCATCATTTTGGTTTTGGCTTAGTGCGCACACCGAGCGATTTTGGTTCTCGCGGCGAGCCTCCCACGCATCCCGAACTGCTGGATTATCTGGCTGCGGAGTTTATGGCGGATGGTTGGTCGATCAAACGATTGCAGCGACGAATCATGTTGTCGGCAACTTGGCAGCAGTCCAGCGATTTGGTAGCCGATGACTCCATGGTCGATCCTGAAAATCGTTTGCTGTGGCACATGCCGCGACGCAGGTTGGACTTCGAACCGCTGCGAGATCGGCTGTTGGTAGCATCTGCCCAACTTGATTCTCGCATAGGTGGTCGATCGGTCAAGATTCACGAAGAGGCAACACGACGCGCCTTGTATGCCTATGTTGACCGCGAAGATGTACCTAACCTTCTTGCAAGTTTTGACGTGCCCAGCCCCGATGCCAGTCAGGCCAGTCGTTCACGCACCACCGTGCCGCAACAGGCGTTGTACTTTATGAATTCGGCTTTTGTGATTCGTCAGGCCCAAGTATTAGCCGACCAGACCGCTCAAGCAGTCTCGTCGGCAGATCGCATCACCGGACTATATCAGAAAATTCTGGCTCGCAAGCCTACGGAAGAGGAATTGCAACTAGCACAGAGCTTTGCGGCGTCCGCCTTGCCATCGAAGGCTTCTGAGGAGAACGTTGAGACCTCACAGGAGCAGAATGATTCAGCCAACTTAGACGTTTGGGTCCAGTTGATACAGGTATTGTTGGCCAGTAATGAATTTGCTTTTATTGACTGACCCAGTAGAGTTGTAGCTATGCAGAATCCACAGTTGAAGATTGATCTAAGTCAATTCAGTCGCTTACCGGCCACGCGCCGTGAGTTTTTGCGACGCAGTGGGACTGGATTTGGAGCTATGGCTCTAGCGGGCTTATTGTCGCAGGAAGGCACTCAGCTCTATGGAGGTCCATCGGAACAGTCGTCTACTGGTACTCGCTCGGCTGCGCAGCAGCCCATGCAGCCCATGCCAGCTCATTTTGCTCCCAAGGCCAAGGCGGTCATTCATCTGTTTTTGAATGGTGGCCCCTCGCACATCGATACCTTTGACCCCAAGCCCGCACTCCAGCAAGTACACGGTCAGTTGCTGCCCAACAATTTGCGGACCGAACGCGAAACTGGAGCCGCTTTTCAGTCGCCCTTCAAGTTTCAAAAATATGGGCAAAGTGGGATTGAGGTCAGCGAACTGTTTTCGCATGTAGGGGAAATGATTGACGACGTGTGTGTCATCCGATCGATGCATGCCAATGTGCCTAACCACGAGCCCTCACTGATGTTGATGAATTGTGGCGAATCGCAATTGGTGCGACCATCCATGGGTTCGTGGGTAACTTACGGATTAGGCAGCGAGAATCAGAATTTGCCAGGCTTTATTGTGATGTGCCCAGGAGGCTATCCAATCAAAGGCTCTGAAAACTGGCAGTCGGCATTTTTGCCAGGTGCCTATCAGGGGACCTATATCGACAGCAGGCATCAAAAGATTGAGAAGCTGATCGCAAACATTCGCAACGCTTCGGGGCTGGATGCCAGTCAGCAACGACGGCAACTCGATCTTTTACAAACGATCAACCGACGCCATCAAGAGCAGCGTCAGCAGGAAGCTGAATTGGAGACTCGTCTGCAAAGCTTTGAACTGGCCTATCGCATGCAGATGGAGGCTAGCGATGCGTTCGACTTAAGCAACGAGCCGCAATCGATTTTAGACATGTATGGTAGCAGCGTGCAGGCGAGGCAGATCTTGATTGCTAGACGATTGGTCGAGCGTGGTGTTCGATACATCCAATTGTGGCATGGGGCGGGACAGCCTTGGGATAGCCATGACGAAATCGAAAAGAACCACCGGAGATTGGCAGGTGAGTGCTCGCAGGCAATCGGTGCGCTGTTAAAAGATTTGAAGCAGCGCGGATTGCTAAAGGATACACTGGTTGTTTGGGGAGGTGAGTTCGGACGAACTCCTACGGTAGAACTTCCCAAGGCGGGAGCCAATTCGGGCTCCAGCAGTGGTCGAGACCATAATCATCATGGGTTTACCATGTGGTTAGCCGGTGGAGGTGTCAAAGGTGGTCACGTGCATGGGGCCACCGATGAATTTGGATTTCAGGCGGTCGAGGATCGAGTGCATGTCCATGATCTGCACGCCACGATACTGCATCTGTTGGGGTTTGATCATACGCGGCTGACCTATCGCTATGCGGGGCGCGACTTTCGTTTGACCGACGTGCATGGCCGCGTAGTGGACGCAATAATCGCTTAAGCCCCCCTTCTCCGAGCGTGGCAAACAAGGTCTACTTTCCAGGCTTAGTTTTGTTAGGCGTTGGAGTCTGTTTGATCGTGATGAATGTACTTTTGCTTCCTGAACTGCGCGAGATGCTGGCCACTAATGACCAGGAGGAGTTGCGTCAGTTCTGTACGGCGCTTAATCCCACTCGCACCGCAGAGTTCATGGAAGGCCTGACCAACGACGAAGTTTGGGCCGCGCTACAGGCTACCAGCGTTTCGCGCCGTGCGGAGATATTCCAGTACTTCGAGCATGATCGGCAAATCGACATGCTCAGTCACCAGGAGCCAAGTCAGGCAGCAGAATTGATCGCCGAACTGTATTCGGACGATCGCGTGGACTTGCTGCAAGAAATGGAACCCGATCGTGTGCAGCAGTTATTGGAATTACTGCCTCGGTCGGACCGCAGTGACATCCAGCGCTTGCAGGCCTACCCCGAGGGAACTGCCGGTGCGTTGATGACCACCGAGATGGCCAAGCTGAGTGAGCATTTGACTGTCCGTGAAGCACTTGACGCACTGAGCAAGCTAGGCGAATACTTGGAAACGATCTACTACATCTATGTGGTGGATGCCGAAGATCGACTGCGAGGAATTGTTTCCGGGCGCCAGTTGATCGCCTCTCTGGCACGTTCGCACACGAAGCTGGCTGATCTAATGCAGACGGACATTCTGACGGCACTGGCTACGGAAGATCAAGAATCGGTTGCGTCAAAGGTAGAGAAACTGGACTTGTTGGCGATTCCTGTGGTGGACGATAGTCGCAAGTTGGTTGGCATCATCACGCACGACGACGTGATTGACGTTGTGCGTGAGGAGCTAATAGAAGACGCGCAGCGTATCGGTGGTATTGCGCCCCTACGCGAGGACTATCTGAAGATTAGTCTATGGCTGCTCGCCTGGAAACGAGGTGCTTGGCTGACGATTCTCTTTTGTACGGCAATGGTTACCGCTTATGCCTTGGAGCATTACGAGCAGACACTGGCAGACTACAAGTGGCTAGTGTTTTTCCTGCCGCTGATCGTCAGTACTGGAGGCAACTCGGGCAATCAAGCGGCCACTCTGGTGATTACAGCCCTAACGGCAGGTGAGTTAAAGGTAACTGATTGGCTCAAGGTGTTAATCCGCGAATGGCTGGTCAGTTTGCTACTGGGCGGAGTGTTGGCCAGTATCGGCGTATTGATCGGCTGGCGATTTGCCCCTTCGCCGCAAGAAGCATGGGTGATCCCACTGACCATCTTGTTAGTTGTAACGCTGGGATGTTTGGCTGGTTCGATGCTGCCCTTGATCCTTCGGCGACTTGGACTGGATCCCGCATTGATGGCCAATCCGTTTATTGCAGGTATCATGGACATTACCGGAATCGTTATTTATCTCAATGTTGCGATTTGGGTGATTGGCAAAACGTGACCCAAACGCAGCAGAGCGGCAGCAACTGCCCAAGCTCATCAAAATGTAATTCACTAGAAAAGGAACGAACATGCACTTCAGATACTCTGTAGTGGCCTGGATCATGGTAGCGCTTTGCATCAACCCTAGCCTGCAAGCTGCCGAGAGCACCGCCGGCAAGCAGGTTCGTGTCATCAGTTACAACGTCCAGTTTTTGCCAGGCATTGCAGCACTTGCGAATCGACGAGGCCAGCCCACCTATCGTGCTCAGGCCATCGGCAAACAGCTCGCTCAGTACGACATCATTGGCCTGAATGAACTCTTTGAAGCCAAGCCACGCGAGCAGATATTGGCGGAAATCGAGCAGGTGTGGGGCAAGGATTATTTCAGTTTATTTAGTCCCAAGCTTAGGCCAGATCGTTTCACCGGCGGGCTAGCCATTATCAGTCGCTATCCTTTCTTGGAGACAAATATACACACCTACACGCAGAGCAGCAGTCCCGAGAAGTATGGGTTACTAGCAGATGGATATGCGACTAAGGGAATACTGCATGCGCGAATCGCGCTCAGTTCCGATCAGAAAGATTCGTCTGCCGTAGACGTGTTTGTAACTCATTTGGAGGCCCGCGAGCCGGCCATACGTCCCAGTCAATATGCCGAATTCGCACAGTTCTTAAAGCAGCATAGTTCGCCTGAGCGTCCGGCCGTGCTGATGGGAGATTTTAATACTCGTGGAGGCCAGGAGGAAATGTCGGATGCTCGGTCGGCCTACAATCAGATGACCAAAGGGTTTCAGCAGGCTCGACCCGAGAGCGTGTTGATCGATCTTTGGCCAGCGATTGGCCAAGGCCCGGGCGGAACTTCAGACCAAAGCGATCAAGACGGAGGTCGCCGCATCGATTACATCTTCGCGCTCAACCCCAAGTCGGGCTCACCACAGCTCAAACCCAGAAGCGTACAGGTCAATCGTTTTCTCGACCCCCAAGTGGTTGCGTTGTCTGATCATTCAGCGGTGGAATCGCTATTTGACTGGCTGCCCTGAAATGGGATAGTAGAAACAAACCGGGGTGTAGCTCAGCCTGGCTAGAGCGCTACGTTCGGGACGTAGAGGCCGCACGTTCAACTGCGAATGAAAAGGCATTTCGTGCGCCCGAACATGGGTAGGGCCAAACGGCAAAATATAGAAAGAATAAGCCCAAAGGCCTAAGACGCAAACGTAACGAAGAGCGCAAGGCAGCCCAACTAGAACCACAAGTGTGGATCACGATGATGTGGCACATGAGGCTGCGAATGCCCTGGAGTTGGAGATTGGGCTCACCGCTAAAAAGTGTCACTTGCTAACAACTAATCCCCTGAAAACGCAGGGAGTACCATAGTCGCGATGTGTCAGATCTATTCGGATGAGCCATAAATTTTACAAGCTGAGATGGATGAACGAAGTAGAGTTCTGCGGTCTTAACAAACGATCTACAAACAAAAACTACGCTGCCGCAACAATGGTCGCCTTCTGAATGAAACTAACCGATAGGTCGCGCACGGAAAAGTATGAAGCACAGCGTTAATAAACTTACTCTGCTATTCGTTAGCGTATTGACACTGGCGTCCACAGCGTTCGGGCAAACGTCGCTCTCAGGTATACTGCCTGGCGCGGTACCCGCCGCACCCTGCTATGGGTCGCTTTCGCAAGGACCGTTGAAGGTACGGCTATTCCCAGGTCAGCCAAAGCCCTGTCTTCAGCATTACATCAATCTGAACGCAGGTCCTTCGAGTTCCAATTACATCGCAGCATTGGAGCGTGATAGTTTGTCGGGGTCGTGGGCGATGATGAACCTGCTCTCTAACGATGGGCTGCAGCAATTCATCGACACCAATCGGCCAATCTGCTGCTATTTCACTATCACCCCAGTGCAGCACCACCAACTGGAGAACAACGCCCCGATGCTCGCCGCCATGGATTACGTGGAGAAGAATCACCAAGGCTTCTATACATTCGGGGTTTGTGAGTGGGAAAACACGTTTTTCCGTCACTGGGAGAAGGAGACAGACACGACCACCATTTATGGCGCAACGCCAGCAGAACTCAGCGGAATGGATCGAAAAGGCAATTTCGAGGTGCTAGAGCAGACTGCTCAGCGGTGGAAGAAGAGCCTTCGCACCCGGATGATGATGGCCAATGGATATGGGATGCTCAGTCACTTGGCGGAGATCGGTTTGGATGCCATCGGTATCGAGACCTCTGAGACGATCCCCGCGACGCAGGTCAAGCGGGCGTATGCACGAGGCGCGGCGAGACAATTTGGAATACCTTGGTTCGAAGAGGTATCGGTGTGGTTTGGAGCGAGCGTTTCGGGCGGCACTCCCAAGTCTGAAATACTGTCCTATTGGCCCAATACGCCCGTGGGCGGAGAGGCCGGGCATTCGGCTAGTCACCTGATGCGGCACTGGGTTACCTCATGGTTCAGCGGTGCCAACCATGTCATGCTGGAAGCATCTCCTCAAGTATTGTACGAAGTGCCATGGAGTAATGAGTTCCCTGCGAATCCAAAACTCTCTCGCTACGGCAAGGAAGCCCAGCGACTGGCTGCCTTGATGAACAGCCAGGATGTTGGTGTTCCCTATACGCCGTTCGCGATCCTTACCAACAAGTACCATGGCCGATGGAGTGTTTGGGGAAATCCTTGGGGCCGACTAGAACAGACTACCGGCGACAAGATGACCGAGCGATTCTTCGATCAGTTGTTTCCTGGGCAGTCGCAAGGACCGGGCCGAGAGGAGCGTTATCTTTGTTCCTCGCCCTACGGCGACTCCTTTGATGTACTAGTCAATAACGCTGATCGCAGCTCATGGAGATCCTACCCCGTAATCCTGGCATTGGGTGACATTCCTTGGACAACCGACGAGATTCAATTTCTGAAGGAATACGTCAATGAAGGCGGAGTGCTGGCCTTGAACGAGATCCACACGAACGGCTGGGATAAGGACTTTCTAGGACTGAGGACCGATGGATTCGTTCCCACAGCAGACGCGCACGTCGTGCTCAAATCGAGTGACGGGAACGCTCGCTTGATTCGACGGGACATCGGCAAGGGATGTGTGTTCGTATCGAACAGAACTCCAGAGCTAGATCGAAATCAGGAAATGGCTTTTCCGACTGAGTTGCTTGTCAGCTTGACCGAGCAATACTTGCCGTTCAAAATTGAAGGCGATGTGCAAACCCTGATCAATCGCACGCCAGACGGCTGGGCGCTGATGATTGTTAATAACAAGGGAATCACCAAGGAGTTGCATATTGACAAGCCGCCAGTTATTGATGCTGCAGCGACCCAACGCGTAGGCATCTCGTTTCAAGGAAAACCCACAAAAGTGTTAAAGCTGATTGGTGGCGAAATAATGCGAATCGAGAGCACTGGTGTCGGCCAAAAACATTGCATTGAGTTTGATGTACAACCGGGTGAAACACGTCTAATCAAAATCCAAGAATAGCTCCGCCATTCCGGGCTTGGCAATTAGCGTGATGTCGCCGCCCAATGTCCGATAGCGGTCCGATAGTATGCCCGTGTTTTCATCCCAATGGACACCTTCATCGGCGTCACCGTAGACATGCAGAATGGGCACTTTGGCTTTAGCAAGCTGTTCCAACTGATCGATAGGGTTGATGGCTTTCCAGAGCAGTTCTGTTTCGTTTGCGGCGCCATAATCTTTCAGTAGTTTGGGAATCTCGTTGGCATTACCTGTTCCTTTCCCCTTGCCGACTGGCCAACTTTTCAGATCACAGACCGGAGCATCACCATAAATGCAGGCGACTTTATCTGGATTGGCTGCGGCCCAATTATAGCAGTACAGCCCGCCGGCGACTAACGCCAACCAGCGAGGGCCGTTGAGAGAAACCATATCGCTCCGTTAGCACTAGATGCAATGCGTTCCAATCGGATCGCGTTCCTGGAAATGGAGCGGAATCCTTGGCACCAGCGACCAAACCGGTCGAAAGTATTGAAACTAGGACCGCGAGGCAAAATGACCAGGGGGTATTCATTAGCCAATCTCTTCGATTTGTTTAAACGACCCAGAGGGCAATTTGTATCAGAACGGTTCGCACCGTACAATAGCTCTGCTCGAGTTCAACTAAGACATCCTATTTGCTTATTCGATCCAACAGGATATTTAACGTGCTGTGTTCTCACCGCTGCTTGCTGCTGGTCGCGTTGCTTGAATTTAGTTCTTTCATTTTTGGCTCTTGCATCGCCGATGAGTTTCCCCAAATAGAAAATTCAGAGAAATCTACCAGTAGTCCGATGGATCCCGATCAAGTTGTCAGGTCTACAAAGCTGCCACAGGGTTTCGAGTTATCCGTTTTTGCTGCTGAGCCTCACGTCCAAAACCCGATCGCTATCACCACCGATCATCGAGGTAGGTTGTGGGTGGCAGAAAACTATAGTTGGTCAGGTTCGGGAGCCGGCGGGTTTGATGGAAACGCCCGTGATCGTATCGTTATCTTGGAGGATTTGAATGGCGACGGCAAGCATGACAGGCGAACGGTATTTTGGGACGGTGCCCGCAAGCTGACAAGCATCGAAGTGGGTGACTCGGGTGTTTGGGTACTTTGCCTCCCATATCTTCAGTTCATACCTGACAAAAATTGCGATGATGTTCCAGATGGTCCCCCCGAGATCAAGTTGGATGGCATCGATGAAGATGTGGTCGGCCACACTCCGGCCAACGGATTGAAGTGGGGCAGCGATGGTTGGCTTTATGCCCGACATGGAATTCAGGCGACCAGCAACATTGGCAAGCCTGGCTCGGGCGACTCGCAGCGTATCAAGATTAACACGGGCGTGTGGCGATATCACCCTGTTTTAGAGAGGGTTGAAGTCGTCATGCACGGGATGACTAATTCCTGGGGCTTTGATTATGATCAACATGGTGAGATGTTTGTAATTAACACCGTGATTGGACATCTGTGGCATACGGTTCCTGGTGCGCATGTTCAACGGATGTATGGTGTGGACCTCAATCCCCACGTTTATCAACTCATCGAACAAACCGCCGACCATGTTCATTGGGACACTGGCGAAGATTGGCATGCTGTCCAGAAGGGTATGTCTGATAAGACAAGCCAAGCGGGAGGCGGACATGCCCATATCGGTCTGATGATCTATCAAGGCGACAACTGGCCCGACGAGTACCGCAATCGACTGTACACACTGAATCTTCACGGTTCAAGAATCAACTGTAACTATCTTGAAAGGCAGGCGGCAGGCTATGTCGGTAAGCGAGGTCCAGACTTTTGTTTTTGGTCAGATCCGTGGTTTCGAGGTATGGATTTGATTACGGGTCCCGATGGCGGAGTCTTCATTGCTGACTGGAGCGATACGGGAGAATGCCATGATCACGACGGTGTCCATCGTACTAGTGGACGTATTTACAAGCTCACTTATGGACGCCCCAAGCCGATTGTCGCACTCGATCTATCAAGAAAAACGGACAGTAAACTCATCGACCTTCACTCTCACCCAAACACTTGGTGGCCAAGAGTGGCACGGCGAATTCTTAGCCAGCGCTACAGTACTGAAAAGTCACCTATCAATCGCGATTTCCTTCGTGCTCGCATCGAAACAGCAATGCAGGCTTCCAATGAATGGACAACGAAAATTCGGTTGTTGGAGACTTGCTATGCAACCGGTGCAGCCGATCAGTCCTGGCTACTCCCCTACCTTTCAAGTGACAACGAATATATGCGAGTAGCCTGTCTGCGGCTTTTGGTTGATCGAGAAATAGCTGGCGATTGCACGTTAACTCCAGAGGCGAAGTCTGCGCTTGTAGATATGGCAAGCAATGATCGATCAGGACTGGTACAGCTCTACTTATGCTCTGCTTTGCAGCGACTTTCTGCCGAAATGCGATGGGAAATTGCGATTAGGCTTGCTGCTCAAACCGAATTCCGCGCGGATCGAATGTTGCCATCCATGTTATGGTTTGCGATTGAGCCTGTGGTACCGCATGATCCGCTGGCGGCCATATCTGTTGCTAAACAATCTAAGATTCCGCTTTTAACGGAAAATATTACGCGCCGACTCACGCTAGAGATCCAGTCGCGACCTGAGATTCTTTATCAATTGCTATCCGCTGCACAGGAACCTGAATTTAAGGAGACTGCATCGGTTGTCCATGGTATGGCCAAAGCGCTAAACGGCTGGCAGAAGGCTAGTCCGCCCTCCAATTGGCTGGCGTTTTCTAATCGCTTCGACGGCTCTGAATCGACACAACTAACCCACGACATCCAGGCTTTACGACTGGTATTCGAGGATGGCAGGGCCATCGACGAACTGACGAAGATTATCAGTGATACGAGCGTCGACGCCCAAGCGAGGCGTCAAGCCCTTCGATCTTTGATCGATAGCCGTCCAAATGACTATGCCGAGACACTTCTTCAGTTGTTGGACGACCGAACTCTGATAGGAGAAGCCATCCGAGGACTTGCGTTCTACGAACACCCCAGTACCCCTCAATCGCTACTGAATCGAATACGGACGTTTGGCCCGGAGGAGAGAGTTGTCATGATCAATACGCTTGCTTCGCGACCATCGTACGCAAAAGAGTTGCTCCGAGCGGTTCGAGAAAAAGCCGTTTCAGCAAGTGAAATTTCTGCATTTCACGCTAGACAGATTCGATCATTCAACGATCAAGCTATTACCAATGCATTGGTCGAAGTTTGGGGTGATGTCCGAGAGACTGCTGAAGAAAAGAAGAGTCAAATCAAACAGCTCAAGGAAGAACTTACTTCTGACGCAATCGCTAACGGTGACCTTTCCGCAGGCCGCGTTTTGTTTCAGAAATCCTGCAGCAATTGTCACGTGCTCTACGGCGTTGGCGTCAAGATTGGTCCAGACCTTACTGGTTCCAATCGCAAGAATCTAGATTACTTACTTGAAAATATTATCGACCCTAGCGCTAGTGTAGGCGTAGATTTTCGCACGATGATTGTTGTTTTGGATGATGGCCGCGTCGTCAATGGTGTGGTCACCGCCAACACAGACCGAACTGTTACACTTCAATCCGCAACGGAATCGATAACCTTAGATCGCCAGGCGATTGAATCGATGACTCAATCTAGTACATCACTAATGCCTGATGGTCTGCTACACAATTTATCGCAACCACAGATTCGCGATCTGTTTAGTTATCTGATGTCAACAGATCAAGTTGCGTTACCAAAATGACCTTCAGGGCCAGGATGTTGATGATCGCACCCGATTCCAACCTTGCCAAATTGTACTCCACGTCCAGCGTATCCATGATGGCGTGCAGAACCAGCATCACCAGGATGCTGGCACCCCGCAAAAGATCAACCGACGCATAACGGGTAGCCCGGACATCAACACCGATAGATTTCGAATCTCGGACCATGAAGCGGATTCCCCCGATGTGGTCAACGGTGCACTTATCTCAATTTCGACTTCAGTCTAAGATAACGATCAAATTCACGGATCGACGGTTGCGTACAGGGAAAAGTCGATGGGACAAGACATTGATAACCCACATTTTAGACATCACGACTTCCTGCTTTTTGGTCAACGACTCGAGCGGGAGATGGAGGTTTTGGCTGAGTTGTTTCGTAGCCGGCAATTCTCACAAAAGGATTCGGTTGTTGGCCTGGAGCTGGAGGCCTGGCTGGTTGACCAACACGGCCAGCCGACTCCGTGGAATGAGCAAGTGATTCGGCACGCTGGATTGGCCGAGGTAGTACCGGAACTGGCTCGCTACAACATCGAGTTCAATGCGAATCCACAACCGCTAGCAGGCGATGGCCTGGCGCGAATCATCCAACACCTAGGGCAAAGCTGGCGGGCCTGCGACCTGGCTGCCCGACAATTGGGTACTTCGGTTGTTTCCATCGGTCTGCTACCCACCTTGCGGGACCCGATGCTGACGCAAAGACGCATGACCAAGTCTGGGCGGTTTCGGGCCTTAAACGAGCAGGTGCTAAGGGTGCGTCAGGGGCGTCCCATCAGCCTCGCGATAAACGGTCGGCAATCGGTCGCCAGCCAGCATCGCGATGTCATGCTGGAATCGGCCACCACCTCGTTTCAGCTCCACCTACAGGTTCCACTATCAAAGTCCGTACGGACTTACAATTCGGCCCTGATCGTTTCAGCACCTATTGTTGCCCTGGCTGCCAATTCACCATATCTGTTTGGCCAAGACCTGTGGGATGAAACGCGAATCACTCTGTTCGAGCAAGCCTTGGACCTGGGGCCTGATATTAGTCCGCGAGTGACCTTTGGCTCCCATTATGCTCGGCAGAGCCTTGAAGAGCTGTTCATCGAAAACATAAAGCTGCATCCAGTATTATTGCCCACCCTAATCTCGGATGACACCCAGAAGTTGGGCCACCTGAGGCTGCATAATGGCACGATCTGGCGATGGAATCGACCGCTGCTGGGTTTTGATGACGACGGCAGCCCACACCTGCGTATCGAACATCGCGTTATGGCGGCTGGTCCGACACTGGTCGATATGGCGGCCAACATGGCATTCTATTACGGATTAGTTGAGGACTTAAGCCGACAGTCCACCCCGCCCGAAAGCCTGCTGCCGTTTGGAAAAGCACGCGACAACTTTTACCGCGCAGCACAGTTGGGGCTCAGGGCGGACGTTGCCTGGCTGAACCAGTCTTCTGTTCCGTTGTCTGAATTGATCATCAATGAGTTGTTGCCGCGTGCCGCAGAGGGCTTGGCTTACCTCGGGACTGAGTCAAGTTGGGTCGCACAGCATCTGGAGATCATTCGCCAGCGGGTGATCAGCGGCCAGACGGGGGCCGCCTGGCAGCGCAGCTACGTGACGGAGCACGGCCCAGACTTTACCGGACTGGTACAACTGTACCGCCAGCACCAGCAATCTGGTCAGCCGGTGCATGTTTGGAATGTTCGACCAGCTCCCGGGTCATTATCGCCAACTCCGTCAGTTCCCGAGTCCATGCTGTGCGTCACCGACAGTTTGCCCACAGGGCTGCTGACGACCAGTCCGGGCGAACTAAGGGCGCTGCTGGGTCGTCCTACGTTAATTCATCTGCCAGGCCGAAAGCCGGACCGCTTGTTTGTCTCAGTGATGCTACATGGTAACGAGCCCGTAGGCCTGTTGGCCCTGCAGCAACTGCTTGGACGCTACCGTATTCGTGAATTGCCAAGAGCACTCTCGGTGTTTATCGGCAACGTGTGGGCTGCCGAGGCCAATGTCCGGCATCTCCCGACCCAGCCCGACTACAATCGTGTCTGGCCTGATTCAAAAATCGATGAATGCCCCGAGCATGCGCTGATGCGACATGTCGTTAGAGAGATGACTTCGTACAAGCTGTTCGCCAGCATCGACCTGCATAACAATACAGGTTGGAACCCTCACTATTCCTGTGTGCGACAACTTGACTATCGACATCTGCAACTGGCGACACTATTTGGTCGAACCGCCGTTTACTTTCGTTATCCGGTTGGGGTCCAGACAGGTGCCTTCAGCGACTTGTGTCCATCGGTGACATGTGAATGTGGCAAGACCGGTGATCCAGTCGGTATACAGCGTGCGACCGAATTCCTGGAGGCCTGTCTCCATATAGCAGTACTGCCCGACCATCCGGTGCCTGCAGGCGATCTGGACCTCTATCATACTATCGCCACCCTGCGGGTCGCAGATCGAGTCGACATACTTTTTGACGAGTTCGTCGGTGCGCGACAAGAGACTGGCCAGGTTGTCCTGCGATCCGACCTGGATCACTTGAATTTTCGAGAGCTTGAACCGGGTGAGTTACTTGGCTGCATTCCGGTCGGAGAAGCATTGCCGCTGATTGTCCAGAATCAACAGGGCGATGACTGTACGCCCGATTTCATTCAAGTGGACCAAGGCACCATCACGCTGAAGCGTCCCGCAGTTCCCGCCATGCTGACCTGCAACACAGAAGTAATTCGCCAGGATTGCCTGGGTTACTTCATGGAGCGGTTACCGCTGGACAGTTGATTGCCTGCTGGTAAAACGGACCCGAATTGCATCAATCCTTTGCCCAGCGTCTAGTGGCTCAACGTACTGGCATTCTACCCGAAGGTATTGAAAGCTTAGCAGATTAAGCGTCATTTCGATGTTGGTTTTGCTCAGGGGGAAAAGTTTATGATTTCACTGCCAAGAACCATGTTGGCCCTGGCAGCTAGGTTTCAGTTCCAGGGATGAAGGATTTGCCATTTATTCAGCCAATTAACAATTTGGGGATCAACGGGCATACCTTGATTGGTTAGTCCGCTACAAACTTCGCGGCAACTAAACCAATCGCATGCAGACGATTGTGATACCTTTTGAACGGACCTATGACCATAAAGGTGTACTGGATAAAACTCTAACTTGAATTTCGCATCGTCTTCGGAATGCGGCGGTCGTTCCACGTGCTCAACCGACAGCAGGGGCATGTGCGCTACCAGAAAGTCCTTCTTTCGGTCTAGATCCAGTCGCCAAGCAGTTTCCCGAAGAATAGTTTCCCGAAAACTCTCTGTCTGAAGGCGCTGCCCCACGACGAAACACCACGATTGACGATGAGGATCGAGCTGCAAGAGAACTTCTATCTTGTCTCCTACAATTCGTTGAACAATGCTTATGGCTAACTGTATCTGCTTCATTTTCTCAATCTAAGGATTCACGGAACTGAAAGTCGTCTCATTGATGTAAAGCTCTTTGTTGTTTTACTGAGCACAACAGTTGTCCCTAGTCTATAGTTCAATGAACCGTTGCTTTTCATGTTTTCTGAATCACTTAAATTTCTAATGCTCAAATCACTAATTTCAATGATAGCACGGTGGTTTGGTTCCTGCTACAAGTATGGGGCCGTCGAGCGAGAAATCAGCCAGTGGCTAGTCAAGGAAGGGTACAACCTAAAAGATACAGTGATAGCGGACATTCAACTGAGGGCCATTGAGCGTCCAGGCTGGGTGCAAGTCTACAGCTTTCAAGTTACTCAAACACTCGACAGTAATGCTGATGTACTGCGCTACGGTGTATTGCGCTCGGACGAAAGATTCGGCAATTCGGCCATCCGAGTTTTCAGCAACAGCTTCGAGAGAAATCGCCAGTTGGGAATTTGGTCGGAGAATCTGATTCGACGCAGGAACGACACATAAGCGTTTGGAAGTCAACTATTCCTTATTGCAACTTTGCAGATATTGCGCAACATGCCGCGAAAGACAAATTCGTGGAGAGGAAAAAGAGAGTACCAATAGATGATACCAAACAAACCAACTGGATCAAATATCGCGGTTTGACGAACTGTGCTGATTCCGTCGTTCTCAGTAACTTCGAACTCAAGCCAAGCTCGTCCGGGTACCTTCATTTCCGCAGCCAAGCGAAGTAATTTGTTTTCCTCGAATTTCTCGACTCTCCAAAAGTCCACAGTATCACCGATGCGGACTTGCTCTGGATGCCGGCGACCGCGACGGACTCCGACTCCGCCTACGAGGAGATCCAAAAAGCCGCGAATCTTCCACAACCAGTTGCCGTAATACCAGCCGTTATCGCCACCAATTCTACGTATCGCCACAAAGGCTTGATCGGCGCTAACGGGAATGTTACGTGTTCTCGAGTCGACAAGCCTGGAGCCGAATCGCACACCCCCCCAACTCTTTTGCTCACCGCCAGCAGAAAATGCGTCAGACCAACGGGTCTCCGCGAATTGTTGATCTTCATTCACCAATGCACGCGCGATCGCTTCATCAACCTTTCGCGGCCTCACATTAAATCTCTCTAAAAATTTTTGATCCGAAACCGTAGTCGGATTCTTCAGACTATCAACCAGCTTGCGCCCGACCCGCGAGTAAAGTGGTGTCACCAAACCCAACCACAAACTCGAAAGATGAGGCGTCAATAAAGGAATCGGGATCATGAAACGGTGAAGCCCGCGTTGCTTGGCATACCGCTGCATGATTTCACCGTACGAGACCTGATCCGGCCCTCCAATTTCGAAAATTTCTGATGTGCCGATAGGTTGTTTAAGCGCCTCAATGAGGTAATTGAGTACATCTTCAATAGCGATTGGCTGCGCGACCACACGAACCCACTTAGGACATATCATCACCGGTAATCGCTCCACCAAGGCGCGAATCATCTCAAAAGACAAACTACCGGAACCAATAATGATAGAAGCTCGAAACTCAAGTACACTGGCCGTCGAGGTCCGCAAGATGTTTCCAATCTCCTGACGACTGCGCAAATGCTTGGAGAGCTTGTCACTAGGATTGCCAAGACCGCCAAGATATATAATCCGCTTCACCCCCTGCGCGGAACAGGCTTTGGCGAAGTTCTCAGCCGCTCGACGGTCCGTTTGCTCAAAATCCTCATTGTCGCCCATCGAGTGTATCAAGTAATACGCTGTTTCGATACCATTTAATGCGGCGTTCAACGTGTCCAAATCTAGAGCATTCCCAATAGCCACTTCAGCGCCTGCAGAATCTGCCTCTGAGAGAATCCATGAGCGTCTGACTAAGCAACGAACAGAATGCCCGTCGGCTATCAGCAACGGAAGTAAACGTCCACCTATGTAGCCGGATACTCCCGTTAGTAGTATCTTTTGGGGCTGAAGATTTTCAGTCAATGTGAATTGATTTCGAGAAAGTGTTACTTGCGTTTGATTGCAGTAAGCGTTGATTAAAAGTCAGCAAACAGTCACACAAAGCGATCATTCCGGAAGATTAGAAGCAATTATGGGCCAACGGTCAACAGATTCGGCTCGTCATCCATTGAGACACTGAGGAATTGCACTTTGCCTTAGGGTTCTTGACAGGCATTGTCGTTTTCCATAGCTTCAATCTGTCTTCTCAATTCTTCGGCCTCGACGGCCTTTTGATCGCTCAACTTGCGATTGGTGTGCGAAAGCTTGTACGCTTCATCGAGTAATTTCGCCAGCTTTAATTCTAACTTTTCCTTCTTCGACTTCATTCCAAACATGAGAAGACCTCCAGATCTCGGTGAAACCCTCATACTCTATAGTCTGGGGAAGGCTCTGAGAGAGGCGGAGCACGTTTTAGGCTGCAGTTGGTTTGCTTGCTCTGGTCGAATAACTATTTTAATCCTGGAGTTAAGCAAATCGAAATAACAGCGGAATATTCACATTTTTTATCATCTTGGCAAGTTTGGAACGCATTGTAGCAAACAGTGAAACGAGTGTAACTCATGAATTGGTCACTGCCTATTCTACTGGCGAACACGGTCGCCACTTTGTTACTGACTGGATTGATTTGGACGATACAGGTCGTACATTATCCGTTGTTTGATGACGTTGGCGATCAAAATTTCGTTCGTTATCAACATAGACATCAGACCAACATTTCTTATATCGTCGGCCCAGTCATGCTGGTGGAGATTGCGACGGCTATTCTGATGGTCAGGTATCCGATGGAGGGTATTAGCACGTGGCTGACGTATTTAGGACTGGCTCTAGTGGTCTTGATTTGGATGTCTACGGCTTTCATTCAAGTTCCGTGTCATCATACACTAGCCCTTGGATTTGATCCCAGTGCGCACAAATGGCTAGTCACCTCGAATTGGATTAGAACTGTCTTGTGGACAGCTCGCGGCTTCCTCGTGGTATGGATGTTACTTAGTGTGATGTCTAACTCGTCAGTTTGAAGTCTATCGTTTTGTAACACGCACACTTGACTGATAGCCGGACCAATCTCCTGGGAACAAGTACGAATCAATTCATAGTCGCAATAAAATTTGTCACGCTGATACCAACCCGTGATTTGATCGAACGGTATGGACTCAACCTTCTACTTATCGGCATTGGTACAAGTACAAGTCCGTGAACGCAAGTAACTGCTGAAGCGATAGTCTATTTAGGTAGTACGGCCTCGCCTATCGTCGTCCTCTTGCAGACCGATCAAATAAGCTCCGAATCCAGTTAAAGCACAGACGATTAGTCCGATTGAGAATATCCCCAAACTGCTCATGAGGCCACCTTTCTACCAGCGAGAATCAAGGTGCCAAATGAAAGTATGGAGGGGACCCAAATACCTACAAATAAGCCTTCTTCGCGTTGCCCACTAAACCATAGGCTAACTGAAATCAGAAAGGAAACCCCGGCGGCAAAAAGTATGAGCAGCTTTCCAAGATGCTGATTTCTCATAAAGAGTAGATCCTAGTCGTTAGTTGAAAAAGACTCAAACAGCGGAAGCTTTGTGCGATATGCCAAAGCAGTAGTCCTTAGTTAGCTTAGGACCATGACAAGCCTGTTTTGCAAAGCATTTAATCCCTTAGGTTCTTGGTCCACTCGGATGCCATAGCTTGAATCTGCTAAAGTCTAAAATCTTTGACTCGCTACGCACCGCGTGTCTTCAGGGAAGAAAAGTCCCGATGACTGCAGCTTGCTTTGATTATACAATCCTGTTGGTAGGATTCTTTAGCGGCGTAGTCCTGTCTCAAAGATTGCCCCGATACTATCAAATAGTCGTCCAAATGAAACTCACTCCTTCGGTGCTGATTTAGACGCTCAAAATTCACAATCTTGGAAATTTGTCAGACAAGACTTGCTAACAATGAACACTTCTACTCTAGATTCCGATTCGCTTCAGTGTATGGAAGTATGGGGTGGAAATCATGGCATCGAGCGTCATTTCCACTTGCCCGGACTGGACGTTTGGCTCTACTCACGACCTCACAACAATGTGGCAAGTGGGGGAGACATTTACTACCTTTCTTCGTGTGCATCAGGACGAATAACACGCTTGCTGTTGTCGGACATCAGCGGACATGGCACGGCAGTCTCGCAAGTTGCCAGCCGATTACGAGACTTGATGCGAAAACATATTAACCGC
The DNA here is from genome assembly GCA_044234105.1 of Aureliella sp. Lineage (GTDB taxonomy): Bacteria > Planctomycetota > Planctomycetia > Pirellulales > Pirellulaceae > Aureliella. The sequence goes on from JBIIJD010000058.1 coordinate 24,684, forward strand.
GTGAGTCAAGGGAAGTTTGTTGCCGATATCAACAAGGACTTCACCAGTTTGGGCGAGAGTACTTTTGCGACAGCCGTAGTTGGCACTTTTTTTGCCAGTACAGGTTCGCTGCAACTCTGCACTGCGGGCCACCCACAGCCGCTACTATTCCGCAAGGGGAATGGCAGTTGGGAGACTTGCGAGCAAGTCGACGATAGCCCAGACACTTTGTCCGATCTTCCACTTGGCATTACTCAAGGCGTAGAGTACCAGCAGTCCCAAGTCATGCTCAATCCGGGAGACATGATGCTTGCTTACACTGACGGCGTAACAGAATTGCGACTAGCCAATGATCAAATGTTAAATACATCTGGATTGCGGTCACTAGCGCAATCTCTAGCGAATATAGATCCGGCAAGCTTCCTATCGTCATTGGTCGAGGATCTTTGTAAAAGTGCTTCAGCACCCATAGATGACGATTTCACTTTGATCCTCTTGCGAGCTGATGGAACTTCGACAGCTTTCCGAAACAACCTGCTCGCTCCCTTTCGAATCCTTCGCAGAGGACGAGACAAGACTAAATTTCGTGAGTAGGCAACTGCGTCTCAATTGCGATCGATCACGTACATCACGCTACTCAACACACCGCAGAGCACGCCTCCCCAGAACACATCTGCCAGGGTGATGGCGGTGGTCCAGACTTCCAAAACTGCCAGATTGGTAAAGTCGTAAACACCATACAATACAAACCCGAAAATCGCTCCCCATCCAAATGCATGACCAACTCCAGCTCGATCGCCAATTCTTGGCCTGACGAACACGATCAATCCGATGGGTATCAGTAGATAGACAACGATGGCTGCACCCCATCGCGGATCCATTCCAGTTTCATTTTGTCGCATAATCGCCCCTACTTGCTGAGCGTAGAAACTCTTCATCAATATCCCTAGCCAAATAGCATCCAACAGCAGCAACAGCGGAATCAGCAACGCCATCAGCTTTATGAATCGCTTCCAGTTCATCGGTTTATGCTCCCATCGTATTCAACTTAGAATGTCTGGCTAGACGTTACTGGCTACTCGGTTTTTCACGGAGTGACAAGCCACCTAAATGCTCATCCGCAAGCGGTTTCAAGTTGGGCATGGAGCCTTGGGGCATCCACTTACACTCAGTCTACAGTACGAAGCTTAAGAAACATCCAACCTTTTGCAAGTGATCCAATAGTCTCTCGACTACTGATTCTATATTGAAAATTTAATTTTTGTAATGGAGAGAAATGACTGAACACTTGGAAACCTTCGTCGTTGCGGGAGGATCCAAGGGGATTGGGCTGGCATTAGTTGACTGGCTACGGCCTCGGGCCTCGAAAATCGTAGTCCTAGAGTCCGACATTCAATCTGCGGGAAATGTCGATCATGCAGAGACCGTATTAATTCATCTCGGGCCAGAATGGACTCAAGCCCATTGGGACACTCCCGAAGAGTCGGTGATTGAATTAGCAATCGTGGAGTTGTTCAAGGCTCTCTCGTTGGAACCTCAGAAACCAATACATGCCTCGGCGCATCGATGGAAATACGCTTCAGTTTCTCCATCCGAGCCATTACAGCAGTGTTTCGATCGAGAAGCTGGAATCGCTGTCTGCGGCGATTGGACTCGCAGATCAAGAATTGACGGAGCATTCCTGAGCGGCCAGTCTGCTGTTGGAACAATCCTAGGCAGTTTTGATGAAAGTGCCGCCAAGCAACGCATCCAGCAGTTGCTGTTGTTCGAGTAGCCTTTGTACAGCTTTAGCCTCCTACAGTCGCTCGAGAAACTGCTCCGCTACGCGATGGTGCTGCTGGAGTTTCGGTCCCATTCGGCCACATTGAGCGACCATGACGCTCATGCGAGGATTGGATTTCAAAAACGCACGGTGCTTGTCGATAAACCGCCAATACAGTGCGTCCCATATTTCACACCACGGCCCACGCTTGAAGTTGCTCATCTTCAGAATGTAGGCCGATCCGCTGATGTAGGGTTTTGTAGTAATCAACCCGCCGTCTGCGAATTGGCTCATGCCGTAGACGTTAGACACCATTACCCAATCATAGGCGTCAATGAATAGCTCCATAAACCATTGATAGATCGCATCGGGTGATATCTCACAAAGCAGCATAAAATTGCCCATCACCATCAGCCTTTCGATGTGATGGCAGTACGCATACTTGAGGACACGATGGATCACTGTGTCCACTGGTTCAATACCTGTCGTACCATCATAGAACGCAGTAGGCATAGGTCGTTGGTGGTTCCAGTAGTTGCTTGTTCGCTGACGACGACCTAGATGATGGTATACGCCCCGCATGTACTCCCGACAACCAATCACTTGACGAACGAATCCTTCAAGTGAGTTGATCGGAATTTTGTCAGCCTTTTCTAGAGCAACTTGGACAACTTCCATCGATGAAATCAAACCGACATTTAAGGCGGGTGTCATGACCGAATGGAACAGAAATGCCTGTGTGGGTTCGATAGCGTCCTCGAAATCTCCAAAGCTCTCAAAACGCTGTTTAATAAAGCTCTCCAAGAATCTGCGAGTATCGGCAGCATTTACTGGATATTGAAAAGCACTGGTACTACCCAATGCCCCTGGGAACTGGGTCGAAATTTCAGCAGTCGCCGTTTGTAAGTCTTTTGGTGCTGGCGGCCATTTCGGCTGAGGGACCTGGATACCTTTCGGCAACTTCTTTCTATTGGCCGGATCAAAGATCCACTTGCCGCCCGTGGGGCGGCCATCGGATTCGAGAAGAATCTTCATTCGCTTTCGCTGATCCACGTAGAAATCGGCGAAATACCACTTCTTGCGACCGCTAGAAAAGGGTTCGAACTCAGACATGGGAGTGAGAAAATTGGGATCGTTCAATACTTCCAATCCGATCATCGACTTTTGCAGTGACTTCGTCAGGCGACGTATTATCCAGTCATCCCACGGATCAACAACTTGAACTTGCGTGATCCCGCATTGGGTCAGTGTCGCACCAATTTCCGAAGAGTGCTTCAACTCTGTTGAGCCCAAATAGAATGTTTTGAAGTTGGCTTCCATTAGCCGCTTTTGGTAGGCTTTCATCGACAGTCGATGCAACAACAACTTCTGTGCGTGGAAGCGATACTGCCGAAAGAACAGAGGGTCCTCGACTAGCACAAAACTGTCTACTCCTGCCAGCGCCGGATGGTCGCAGTAAAGCTGGTGAGGATAAATCAGTGCTGCTTTCATTTTGCCGAGCTTTTGAGACTATTGGAATTCTTAAGTTGCACTAAGGGCCAAGATAGATCCCACAAAAATGAGGTTCTGTGATCAATGCTAGGCAATTGTACAGTCAAGTAAACTATAGAAAATCAGACACATTAATAATGCGCAATCGATGTCCTAGGCATTGAGCCCCCTAGACCAACACTGCTTACGAAGCTTCATTCTAAACTTGCCTATCCGTAAGTTCTCGAAGCATCACGTGACTAGTTTCTTAATTGATACCGATGAGCCATCGCTCGGCTACGAATATGGAAACCACTCATTGAGCCACCGCTGGCGATCGTCACGGTAGTATCTGTGCAGCGGCCATGTCTAACTCTTACATGTGTACCGGGCAGTGTCACGATCGATGCCTCCATCTCCTCCATGACCTCCGGCAAGCTCGACGCTGAGCCCGGGTGCCTGCCTGGTCTGGTGCGCTGGGGTTCTCGATTAAGTTTAACGGTTGTCAGAGTTTCAATGGTCCCTCCGAAGACCAAGCTGAAAGGTTGCCGTCAATGCGATTCCGCCAACCTGCTGGCCCTAGGTCTTTCGGCAATCTGATCGAGTATCGATGGCCAGCCGTTTTTTGATCGACCGTCACTACCGATACCGTATTGTAAGGCGGCTCGGTTAACGGAGTCTGGCCAGAAGTCGACAAGGCCGCAATCCGGACCAGGCATCTAGCAGTTTGGCCAGACGTCCGGTCCGGGAGCCAGCTTTCGGTCCCCTGGTTTTACATCTCTTGCTTTTTAGCTGTGTACGATGTGGGGTTTTCGCTCACTTGGCCGGCATACCCGGACTCCTGCCGGTGGCTTCAGCGTCCAGGAATTGATGTCCGCGACTACCTGATGCCCTGTGACGGACATTGATGTCGGCACCTGCAAATGACACGCCCGCCTTACGCACCAAGACAGGGATGAGCTGTGCCATGATGCTCGCCGCTGGGCAATGATCTTATTGGGTCGCGAATGCTCACCCCCCCCACTTTGGAAAGGTCCGAGAATCTTCGGAAAAACTACTACTACTACTACTACGGCTTGAGTTATACTGGGAACTCATTCCGACCAACTTGAGGTCGCACGACTTACTCACGAAAGGAGCAACTTATGAAGACTATCGCAGCTATGACACTCTTGAGCTTGGCACTACTGAGTGTGCCGACGGCACATGCGGCCCTAATAGAATCGTTTGGCACTGGAACCAACACATTCACGATGACCTTTGAGCCCATTGGCAATCCAGGCAATGCTCCCGATACGACGGGCAGTCCCAATCCGGCCGGCTCGGTAGGGTACCACTACAACATGGGCAAGTACGAAGTCAGCCGCGATATGATCAACAAGGCCAATGCTGTTGGAAATTTGGGGATTACCTTGAATGACATGACATCGTTTGGAGGCAACGGAGCCAACCGACCAGCGACGGGCGTAAGCTGGAACGAAGCGGCGCGTTATGTCAACTGGCTGAATACGAGCCAAGGCTATACTCCAGCGTACAAATTCGACTTTCAGCCCGGTCAACCCGGCTATAGTGCTCTAGCAAACATTACTATTTGGCAGGCGAGTGATCCTGGCTACAACTCAGCCAATGAGTTCCGCAATAGCCAGGCCAAATTTTTCTTGCCGAGTATGGATGAATGGTACAAGGCGGCCTACTACGATCCGAATGCTAATAGTGGAGCGGGTGGTTACTGGAACTTCCCTACCGGCACTGACACGATACCATTAGCCGTCAGTGGCGGCACGACAGCGGGCACGGCAGTGTACAACCAGGCCACCGCACAGGGACCTGCGGACATCACCAACGCAGGTGGCCTGAGTCCCTACATGGTAATGGGCCTGGGTGGTAATGTCAGGGAGTGGGAGGAAACTGAATTCGACCTAGTGAACAATAGTCCATCGTCTGCCCGGGGCGTGCGTGGCGGCGATTGGTTCTTCTTCTCCAACTTCTTGTCCGCGTCCAACCGGTTCAGCAACATTCCAACGCGCGAGTATAGCGACGTTGGTTTTCGTGTCGCAAGTATCCCTGAGCCAAGTTCAGCAGTGTTGTTGATGTTGGCTTCCGTGGGACTGTGGCAGCGGAGGAAGAGATTGAGCTAGGAGAGTATGAGTTGTCGAACCTTGGATTCCGGCTATTCATAGGATTTTAATGCCTTAATCTGTTGCGGCGCGACGTTTTGCTTCAACATATTTAGGCATGTCGCAGCGGCACTTTTTACCGTCGAGAGCTTCCCTACTTGCCAAGCGCACCTGATTGCAGTGTATTCCGTGGATCGGATATGCTCGACAACACGGGTGAAGTTGTTGTAGTCAAGCTGAAAATCTGACAAGACTTATTTCGCTCCACATCTGAGAGTACTGTCCCCAGAGATGCCTCTATCAAGAAAACTCTGAGGACTGCGTACTTGACCACATGCAGAACAAGCTGGCACTAACACTAGTTTAAATCGGACTTCGACCCAGTGCATTGGTATCCGTATTGGTTAAGCAGCGATTTCAAGTAGATCTCATTACTCCCGACGTTTTTTGCGTGAGGGCCAAGAGTTACTTGTAAGACTGCTGAAGACTTAAAGCTTTTTTCCATGTACGGAATTATCTTGCCAGCAGCCTGGCGGAAGTGGACTTTACGACTTTCTCCCTCATTTCCGTAGTACAAATTGATATTTTCTGAGCGACATAACAATCGAATTTCGTTCTCAGTATGAAAACCGGATTGCTTGTATCGGCAAATTTCGATATACGGGTCGCCTTCCTCATTCCCTTCAGCTAAAGCTTCGCAGAGTTCTTTCATGCGTGATAGCTGCTTTTCTTCATCATATTCAATCCTAAGGATTGATAAAGACTTGTCACTGACGTCGATATTATCCAAATCAAACTTGATGCACATTCCACGGCCCTTATCAGAGTAGCCATTCCATTGACTAAAGTTGTCATCCAATTCACTAAAGCAGGTGATCCAATAGGGAGCCATTCTACCTTCGATATCTAGATTTACGCTTGATTTGCCGTTTACAGCAAGGGAACTATCGCAGGAGGCATCATTAAACTTCTTCAGTCCATGAATAAACTCGTTACCATCGTTGCAGGCGCGGATATACTCGCGAAATTCTTGAACGCGATGGCGATGCGCCAAGTGATGTGTATCGCGACTTCGACACTTACGTAGGTCGGTTGCCAATCAGTGCCTACAATCTGCCCTACGATCTGGACCAGGTGCTGTCTCCCGACTGGGAAAGAACCGGTATCAAGGGTATCGGGACGCGGGGGTTTTGCGTCTTGGAACTTACCCAGCGATTGCTGGACCCTTCGCCTGCAGGGAATTGCAAGCTACAGACCTTGAGGCAGTTCTATCGGATGCCGGAACGCGGCGCCCATACGGCGCTAGGGGATGTGATGACAGTAGCTGATTTGCTCGAAAACATCCTACGGCCAATGGCTGTATCCAAGGGCATGGGGACCTGGGACGACTTGGCTAGCTTTATGAGCGAGCCCTGGTACCCACGTCGAATCCGAATGGGGAAGTTCAAAGGGACTGATTTCATGGATGCCTTGGCGAACCGAGATCTTCGGGCTTGGTTGGAGTGGTTGGCACAGTCGACCAATGAGCGCAGCGCCAACATGGGAAAATGGTATCTAGAGCAACTCGAATTTTGTGGTAATCAGCCTGATGAAAGCTTTATTTTTGTATCGACCCAAACGATTCAAGAGTCGACTGCTGGTACAGGTACAAACACCTCGTTAGTTATCTACAGCAATCCAGATATTGATATTTTGCAACGAGCGATTGCAGCGGTCCGAGATCGGTTGGCAGAAGTGGAAGCACAGTATACGCGGGATCGCAATGCGGTGAATGTGATTCAGGCAAAGCTGTTTTCATTGTTGAGAGCCCAGTATCAGAAGCGTGACCGGCTGAAGAATACCGTTTTCTATCGACGCACTTTCTTGGATGCAATTCTGAGAGGTGAAGAAGAGGACGCTAATGTACAGATTGAGGCATCAGCACAGGCAAATGAAGAGGTGGATTCAGAGTACGAGCGTGCAAGCCAGTCTGCTGAGTCGAAAAAGGCTCTTACGCAATCCGAAGAGAAGGAACTGGATCAGATGTATCGGAAGCTGGTAAGCCTATACGATGCCGCTGTCCAACACTTTGGTAGCTGGCGCGAGGCGCTGTCTGCAGCTGGGATTAATTTGACTAACGTCAGTCATCGTCGTCCACGGCATCTGGATCGGGAAATGATGATTCTGTGGTTGCGTAATCGGCATGCCGCTGGTCAATCACTCATTTACACGGAAGTCTGCCTAGAGAATCGCGACCACGCTCTGGCCATTCGCCGGGCATTTGACAGTTGGTCTAAGGCACTCAAGGCGGCGGGATTGGCATAAACTGTGAAAATCAACTTCCACGGCCGCCGACATTCTGGCCGACGTTCAGTCGCTTACTGGTGCGAATCCAGTCATCGGCTCTGGCAACTGAACTGCCTGTTTGGATTACATCAACCAACAACGAAGGTATCTGAACAAAACAATTCGCTCAGCTTCACTTTTCTGACTTGCTGCGATAGCACATGCTAGTGATACGAAGTCAAATTGACGCCAATCAGCGACGTTACCAGTAGAATCAGAAACGACACTCTCGCGACAGAAATTGGATCGCCTAGAAATGCCATCCCAATAATTGCGACACCAAATCCTCCGATACCTGTCCAGACCGCATAAGCCGTTCCGATTGGTATTTCTCGCGATGCTTCTTCAAGGAACCCAAAGCTTAATACGACGCAAACATAAAACACGATCGACCAAGGAATGTTCTTATGACCATCCATCAATTTGATCGAGATTGCAAAACCGATTTCGAAAAGACCTGCTAGCAGCAAACACAGCCAAGCCATTGAACTACCCATGTTTTCTTTTCGTTCTCAGTCACTTATAAGGTTGCACTATTTGAAGTCATTCCTGATGGATTCCATTAGCCTTCCATGAATACATCCAACTTTTGACCTGCATAGATTTGAGGCGGTGCGCCAACGACCTCGTAAACAATGAATAGAACGCGAGTATCCACTCGCTCGGTAGTGCCACCAGTCAGGGATTGCTTGGGAACAATGCGGGGGTCAATACGCACAAAACGCAATTCGATAGAGGTTCGATCGCGCCCACGCACGAAGCCTTCAGCTCGCGCATTGGGGCTTACTCTGCTCGCATCTTCCTCGTCAATTTGGACTCGCACTCTGAGTGGACCATGCACTCCGAGCTGGACGAGTGGATTTTCAGTTTTCGTCGCCTCTGCAAATTCACCTGGGCGAACATCGACATGTAGGACCAAACCATCGACGGGGGCTCGAACGACTAATCGGTCGATATCTACTTGCACTTGTTCTACACTCGATTTGGCCGATGCTACTTCATGTTCCGCGATCTCAATATCATGACACCAGGTTCCGGCCTCCAATTTTGCGAGATCCGCTTTGGCTTGTGCCATTTCAGCATTCGATTGGTCGTAGGCATACTTGCGCGCAATGTGCTCTTCTTCGCTTAACGCACGCTGCTCAACCAGCAGTTTCGCACGATTCCAAGCATCTTCGTTGCGTTTGGAAGTTGCAGTGGCCGCCGCCAGCCGCGCACGTGCTGGCGGTAGGTCCTCGGGGCGTGTACCTGCTTTTAGCTTCAGAAGCTTCGCGCTGGCGGTGGCTAACGTTGCAGTCCGATTGTGCAACTCTGCCCGCAATGCACGATCGTCCAAGGTAAACAGAGGCTCACCGATGGAAACCGTTTGGCCAGGGGCCACATGCACATTCGAGACAATTCCGGAGATGGGCGCTGCGATCGAAATGGGCTCACCAGCCATCTGAACTTCACCTAGCCCGGAAATGGTATTCGCTCCAAGCTTCGTCAAAGGGGGCGGATTTAGGGCAGCCGACAGTTGCTCTTTCGGTGTCAAGTGGCTCAATGTCGCGATTCCAAAGCCAACCGCGATGGCGGCGATGAGCGGAATGCCGAACTTGATCAACATCGTTTATCTTCCTTTCGAAATGGAGCTTCCTGTTTTCGACAAGAACGTTAGTGTGAAGGCGAATGCGGATCTACTGTATGTTTTTGAAGTGATACACTTTCAACTTTTGAAATGAGACCATCCTCCATGTGCACCACTCGATCCGCAAAACTGTAGACGCGTGGATCATGCGTCACCACAATGGCAGCTCGATCCTCTGCGACGGCAAGGTCTCTCAGCAAGGTCATCACTGCTTGCCCCGCCTGACCGTCGAGTGCTGCTGTTGGCTCGTCACAAAGCAATAACTTCGGCGAGTGCACTAAAGCACGCGCGATGGCAACGCGTTGCTGCTGGCCACCAGAGAGTTGACTGGGAAGCTTGTTTGCATGGGCACCTAAGCCTAATGTATCGAGCAATTCC
>JBIIJD010000006.1:0-112567 GCA_044234105.1 Aureliella sp.
GGCAAGAATGGCTCGAAGCGCCACTTGATTACCGACGGCCAAGGAATTCCTTTGATCATCGAACATACCGCAGCCAATGTTCATGATTCCGAAATGGCTATTCCGCTCGTCGACTCGCTTCCGGGTAGTCGGCTGTAGGAAGTAGCCGCGTTCATTAATTCGCCGCCAACCCTCGATAGCCCAGTGCAAAATTCCGTCGCGTTCCTCTTGCAGACGGTCGGTTAGTTTACGGTCCTCCATGCCGAAAAACGACTTGGTCAACCTGAGGATTATTAACCGCGATGACAAAGCCCCAGACGCATCCTGTAGCCTTGGTAGCTCGTTGGAAATGATACAGAACCGCGTTAGCAGCTTGGTCGTCACTGGTTCCATGTTTTTACGGTCAATCGTCTGGGCATCCTCGCCACTAATAGACAGCAGGCGTTCCGCAATAACCGCCTGGTCGCTGCGCCCGCTCAACCTTGCGTCCGATATGATTGCAACCGACTTTCCCAGAAGCGGCCACAATCCAAAATTCGTTTGCAGGCTCGATAACGTCGGTCCGCATACATTGCCTTCACCAACCAGAGAACGCAACGTCCGTGCGAATGTTCCTTTGCCGCTTCGTTTCGGTCCGATCACTAGCAGCATCTTCTGCTGGCTGGTGTCTGGTGTCAGACAGTAGCCGAACCACTCTTGCAGTAGCGATATACTTTCGGGGTCATCCGGCCAAAGCTCATTCAGGAACTGCATCCATCGGTCACATGGCTTAGCCTCATGGGAGAACTCATAGTCCGCTGTGGATGTGGTGAACAGTGCCGGGGTGGCTGGGATAGAATAATCCTTGCCTGCAACGTAACTCGGTAAATGAACAACTTTGTTTTTCGTCGATACTATTTCACTCATCGCCCAATCAAATGGCTTCAACCAACTTGGTAACTGAATGACCGACGATAGCAGGCACTTCGCTTTCAAGTGCTCCAGCGTGTTGGCGATGTGACCCCGCTCTACCATGCAGTAGTTCACGTCTAGATGCCGCGTCACAATCGCCCGAACTTCTGAATCTGGGATTTCCCGATAGCGTCCACTGGACCACAACCAGAACGAGCCGCTCCAATATCGCAGCTTGCAAAAATCATCTTGGCTGTTCGCATCGACAAGTCGCTGGGCCTCAATCGACGGGTCGGCATCCTTTGCACGAATCTTAGAGACCGCTTGCACTAATTCGACTGGGTCGGCGGGTGCATCGCATAGGCTACGCAACGCAACCGCACCACGAGAGACTATAAAATCGTCTAGGCCAACCTTTGAGCCGTCTGGACTTGCCGGGAACCGAATAATACCGACATCGGCCTCCATTAACTTCAGGTAATGGCACAACCAACTTTCAGCCTTTTGGACATCGACGTTAGTCTCAACGTCGGAATCGAACGCGATGATAACCCGGCGGCCTTTCCAGTTAACGCCACGCAAATCAGTTGCGATAGCTGCCTCGCTTTTTGACTTCCAACCCCAAACGCCGGATAAACCAATCGTAGGAAAACCCGCTTGCGTAGCGGCAAGAGCCTTTTTTTCGCCCTCAGTGAAAAGTATCTCATAGTTTCCGTTTAGCTTGTCAGCCACGCCCGGTGGGAAGTAAACGCGGGTGGACTCACCCTTTGGCGTTTCATACTTTAGAACATGGTCGCCACGCGTCCTCGGTCGGTCCGGTCGGATGCGGGAATAAACATATCGACCCGCCAAATCGTGATAGGGAAACACGATGCAAGCCCCAAGTTTTTTTGCGACTGACTCGGAGCAATTGATTAGATGCTGGATGCGGTCAAATCGCACTTCGCTGTAAACGCCTGCTAACCTAGCTGTCGATTCAGATATCCCGCTGGCGTTTAGTTGCTCGACATGGTGCGGAAGAGGGCTGTTATGTACGCCGGTTTGAAAAGAATCCATTTTTCGCTATAATCCTGCTGTTCACTGACTGGAAAACGGCTGAACACTTAACCTTAGCGACGCGCCGGCCACGAACCGGCGTTTCGCGTTTTACGACCGAATCAAGTCAGAAAGCTGTTGAGCAGCTCTTTGTGCTCTGGCTGAGCTGGATTTAGCAGATCTTCTAGTCGCTCCACGACTAGCCTCGGTAACGGCCTGCAACCAGTTCTTGGCGTCTCTCACACTGATCATTGCAACGCCGCCAACTTGGATAAATGGCAGCGATACTCCCTTGCATCCTCGCTTTTTCCATCGCCAAATGGTTGGTGGGCTCGGGCGGTTACCTGTGAGAAGTTCAAACGATCTAGCAATTGGGCGAAGTCGTGACTCGTCGTCTTTTGGCTCAGAAATGCACGTAAACGAATTGCGCATAAGAAAACCCTTTCCAGTTAAGAACAAACTGAAAAGGGTTTTAAAGGATGAAGTGGGAACTATCTGGGAACTATCTGGGAATCTTTCGCCTTCCAGCAAGTTTTCTACGCGCCGGCTTAGTTTCTGCATCTGGCACGATAAAGCTGTTCCAAGCGTTTTTGCCGGAACCTGTTTTGAATAAATCCCTTAGGCGTGCACCAACGGATTGTTCGTCGGATAAGGAATCAAGTAGATCCCGATCTAAAACTGGGTATTTGCTGTTCGCAAGAATCGAAACCACCTTGGCTTGTTTGTCATTAAATGAAAATTTTATCAATTGACCGGTTTCGTCACAAAACTCTACAGTTGTATAGTCGTCACTGGCTTCATATTCGCTTGGCATTAGACGGATGGAGTCGATACGCAGAAGCTCTCGGAGGCCGCCAAGATTCACATTATCAGAAGGTATTATCTGAAAATGTTCAAGCAAGTATTCTTTCAAGTGTTCCTCACAAAGGAGGGTTAGTCCGTGAGCACCAAGTAACGTGTAAACGTCTTCATGGAGCTCATCGAATTGAAGCTTCCAAGCCTTGCATCCCGCGCGATTATTTTCCCAATCCCCCTTTACACCATCAATTTCTAGCCATTTTCTCAGATATTTTACTTGTGGCGGGTCCACTACTTGTAGCGATGGCACATACTTGCTGACATTGGGGCCGGTACCCAAAAAAACAAGATGGAATTTCTCAAGCCACCTGTGGAATTTAAGCTCCCTATTCTTGCGGGAACTAATCGCAGCTTCCAATTTGGCATTAGCTAATTCCGATCCGTCATACCAACTCGCGTGAATCCGAAGCCACATTCCGTTTTGATGTAGGGCGAAAATGTATGGATCGAATTCTTCAATCATGTAGTCCATATAAGTACTCCATTAAATGGGAATCGCTGCCGGACTCAAGCTTCACGAATGGAGCTACTTGAAGCTGAGTCCGACGCGGGGTCATGAATCCCCTGGCGATATTGCTTCAAAAATGATCTTAGCCGCTAAGCCGAGCAGACTTTTTGGCGAGCTGCTCGTTTTTCTCTGCGTATATAAGGGTAATGACTTGTGAGCTGTGGCCCAATACGGCGCTCGCCGCTTCTAGCCCAAGTTCCGCCCTAATTTCTGTCGCTCGATTGTGTCGAAGTTGATTAGGAGCGAACCAGTTCGCTTTGCGCCAGCGTTTTAGTGCGGGACCATTGCCTTCCAACTCTTCTGGTTCCGGGAAGACTTTGCAGCAAGCCTGACGAACTGCCTGTGCATAGCTAGCGCTGGTGTAGTGTTCTCCCGGTTTCTTGGCGGGTCGCAGCTTGCGGTTAGTACCTGCACGATTTCCACAGCTCGGAGGAGTCTTCCGGGCTAGCTCGCGTTTGCGAAGAAGCCACTGCATCGACTCGGAAGGACTAAAACAATACGCATTCTTGTCTCGCAACAGGTATTTGGTCAGGATAGCCTGCGCCTTGGGTCCAACGAAGATCGTTCGAGATTTGTTGCGATAAGCCGTCTTATGCTCAGTCAGCTCGATTTTCCAGACATCGCCGGTACGAGTAACCATGGACGGTTTCAACAAACAGACCTCCCCAGGTCGAGCCCCGGTTGCACGCTGAAAACGTACCATATCAGCAACAATTGGTGAAAGCTCGGCAAGAACAGCAGTCACTCTATCGTCGGGTACTGTTGTGACCTTGAGTGACTCGGGTGCTCGACATTTACCTAGCTTCAGAGGCTCGACACACTTACAAGCCATGTGAGCTTCAGGTCGCATTTTACCCTCGGAGACAGCCCATTTGATCACCCGCAATAGTCGTTTGACTTGCTTGTTCACATATTGCCGTGTGCGATCTGGGTTAGTCAGCCACCATTGTCGACAGGCTTTGAACTCAGCAGGCCCAAAGGAACGTGCTGGGAAATCAGCATAAAGGCTGCTGATCGGCTTTACCGCGAGTTTCAGATTAACGTACTCGCTAGAGTCTGGTCCGTAGTATTCCCTGGCATACTCCAGGTAAGACAACGCCACTTGAGCCATGGTAAGATACTCGTTGGGCTCTCCAAAAGACTGGGATCGGCTACTGGATTCCCATTCCGACAGCAGCTTGAGATACTGCTGCCTAGCTTCCGGGGAATCGTATGGACCAAGGTAAAAATCTTTGCCACTCAAGGTGACAACACCTAGCCCGGTCGGCTTATGCAGCCGGTAAGATGGAACTCTGATTTTCTTCATATTGCGCAATCTCCCATGAAATCCGGTAGACTACCGGAATTAACAGGATCAAAAGCGCCATGCAAAACACTTGCAGGTAATCAGTTTTCCCAATGATTCGCTTGTTTTTTTGAAAGCACGCCCGGCTGGATTCGAACCAGCAACCCTCGGTTCCGAAGACCGATGCGCTATCCAATTGCGCCACGGACGCGAATAACCTTAAATTTTACTGGGAATGGTGGGGGCGTGGAAGTGGCCCCACGATTGTCGGACGGGCTTTTTCTGGGACTTGCTAGCTACTATTTTACTAGGAGGTGCGATCTACCAATCTTCTGTGACCTGCTACTAAACCCTTTTACTAGGACTTGCTATCAGTTATTCGGCCGCTGGATTCATGTTGCCTTTGCGAGTCCAGGATTGCTAGAATCCGGCCTTTGACCTGGAAACGGAATTTTCCTATTCTCTTGGCGTTTGGCGCATCGGACTGTTTTAGAAAAAGGGGAGCCAGCGCGTGGCTGGGTTTGTCACTTTCTAATTCACGCGACCGTCTACGAATTCTCCTAGGCAATGGATTTGCATCAATGAATCAAATGAGAATACTCATTAACCCCAATTACTGGATTCGAAGCTTGCTGGTCTTAGGCGGTTGGGCTTGGCTGGCAATCACCGCTCAGGTGCGTGCCAATTTAGTGATCGACCCTATTGGTGCTCAGCCGCTTTTCACAGCGGCGCTGGCTGCCGATGGTTATGTGGACGACATCGCTGAGCTGCGACCGCTGTGCCTGCCAGATTTTCGATTGTTCGGGAAAGCCAGCTAACCATGGGTAGCCAGCTTAATACCGCGATCGGTCTGGCTAATCAAGATGGACGTTCGGCGGTTTTCCCAGGCGGCGGAGCTAACGGTCGATTCGAAGCCGCAGAGGCCGCTGCGCACTTACCTTGGAACGACGACAAGTTTATTTTGTTTCGAGAACTTCTGAACCTGAACCAACAGTTCGATCATTACCGAGTGACAGTGGAGCAGTTCCAGACGATACCCAAACCGGGTACCCCTTGTCTGATGATCGGTGCCAGCCTGATTTCAGCCTTTCGTCACCGTCGTTAGAAATCGGTTCTGAATATCGGCTGGACCGTAACGGCAAGGGACTATAATGGTTCTGTACGTTCTGAGCTAACGAATTGGAGTTAGCTTGTTGGAAAGCCGGACACATTGTTGGTCCGACTGCCGCATGTTGTTCTATGCTGGATGAAATCATGGTGACAAGGCCGCTGAAACTGAATTTGCATCATCGACTGGTCAAGCTGATTGGCTGCGCAGTAGCGATACTATTTGGGACACCCCTTTGTTGCATGGCTGACCGATTTCAACTGAAAGATGGCCGCGAATTGACCGGCAAAGTGGTACATTCCGACACGCAGAAGCAAGGGGATCGCGAGGAGACTCGTTTGGCCGTCGAAATTGAGCCGGGGGTCTTGGTACGAATCTATCAGTCGGACTTAGTGCGCGGTGGTCATCAAAAAAGTGATTCCAGGCAACTTGAATATGAGCAGCGGGTGGTCGAGCTGGAGGACACAGCTCAGTCGCATTATCAAATGGCTCAGTGGTGCAGCCAACAAGGGCTGAACGATCTAGCTAGGGCTCATTACCTGCGGACGATCGACTTGCAGCCTGATCACAAAGAAGCGCGGGCCGCAGTCAAGCATACGCGCAGCGAATCTTCGGGAAGATGGATCAAGCGCGATGATCAGATGGTCGAGCGTGGCAAGGTATTCCATCAGGGCAAATGGAAATTCCCTGAGTACATTCCGATGGATGACGACCAGCAGTTGCTGGCCAAGGAGAAGGCCGAGCTGCAAAAGGTGATCAATCGATGGCACAACGCGGCCGTCAAAGGTGACGCTCAGGCGCTGACTAGTCTAAGTCAGTTGGATAATCCACTGGTGATCGATTACCTTTCTCAATTGCTATTAGACAAACAGAAAGCTGGGCAGCCTGCGGCAACCGTAGCTGTCAAGCAGGCGTACATCGCGGTGTTGGCAAAATTGAATGACGCCAGTGCGTACGTGACGCTGACTCATGCCTGCATGAATGATTCTGAACAGTCTGTGCGAAATGTCGCGCTGGATGCACTTTCAGCCAACGGTCGACAATGGGCCATCCCTGTAATGGTTGGTTACTTGAAACATGCCAATAATCTTTTGGTCAATCGGGCCGGGTACGCTCTGGGGCAACTACAAGCTGATAGTGCGATTTTACCAATGATCGACGCACTGATCACTCGGCATCAGTTCGAAGGCTCCGGTGCAGACACCTACTCACCTAGTGCGGGTGGCCTGAGTTTGGGAGGAAATAAAAAGCAGGTTCGAGACTTGCAAAACGAAGAGGTTCGTTCGGGTTTGTCGCAGATCACTGGACAGGGCGCGCTGGGTTTTGACAAGTCTCGCTGGAAGGCTTGGTATGCCAGCGTTTACGCACCACCGGCGGATGATCTGAGGCGTGACCCTTAACATTCAAAACGTTATCAATCAAGGAGGCTTTGGCGCAATAATGGTCAATCAGCTAGTCAAGCGGAGCGGTAATAGGCAGCGACGTCTGCAGATCGATGGACAAAGCACTATGAACTGGACCGACCGATTGGAGCAATTATTGCTTCAAAATGAATTGCTTCAGCAGCGGCAACAATCCCGAGCGCGCTACTGTCCCGATCTGTCCTACGGTCGTCATTTTGCTCCGCCATTTCCCTCGGCCAAGCCAGCCGCTGTGATGATTCTGTTGGAACAACCAGAGCCCGGTGCTCATTGGAGCCGATGCACGATACCGCTGACCGTTCGTCCCGATGATCTAGCGGATCACCCAGGGCAGATCTCGTTGCCCGGTGGACGACTGGAGAAGGCTGAAACATACCAAGAGGCCGCTACGCGAGAGTTTCAAGAGGAACTGGGACTGGATCGTTTCCCAGGTCGAGTTTTAGGGGAACTCTTGCCGCTGTGGGTTTTTAACAGTAACTATCGACTTCAGCCATTCTTGGCCGTACACGCCGGGCGTTTGGATTACTCGCCGTGCCAGCGTGAGGTCGCACGACTCATTCACTTGCCCGTTGCCCAGCTACTGCTTGAGTCAACAACCACCAACCATGACGTCTTCTCTCGCGGCTCGGTACTCTGGAAAGCCGGTGTCATTCGTTGTCAAAGCGATCAGATCTGGGGTGCCACCGCCATCATTCTAGCCGAACTAGCTGCCCTTCTGCACGGTGTGTAGGCATCTCGACATCCGCCAATTTGAGGTGGAAGTCCTCTACATTGTAGCGCCACTATCCTGTTTTGCCGCATAAAAGTCTGACTAAAGGCATGTCCTCTGTCTCGCATTCGAATAGAATGATCGAAAGCGTAAGCGAGCCCTACGGTCACGTTGAGCGTCTGCTTCATCGAAAAGACTGTTGTAAAAATGTAGTAGAGAGTAAATTTAGCATGTTCAGTGTTTTGGCGTGGATTTTGGTGGGCATGGCAAAGGACTATGAAAATAGGAACAGCGATAAACCAAGGTCAGGGCAAGCGTACCGTTCAGTTGGCCGGTAAGTCGATTGTACTAACAATCGCCGGGTCGGACCCGAGCGGTGGGGCTGGCCTGCAGGCGGATCTGAAGACGTTTCAGCAGATGGGCGTCTATGGTATGTCAGTTGTTACTCTGCTGACCGTGCAGAATACGCAGTCGGTTGATAGGGTCATGGTTCTTGAACCAGATTTCGTTCGACAGCAATTGAGATCTGTGCTGGACGACATTCCACCAACAGCCATCAAGCTAGGGGCGCTGGGAAATGCCGAAGTGATTCAGGCCGTGGCTAAAGAATTGTCGCAAATCGATGTGCCGATCGTTGTTGATCCGGTGATGGTCAGCAAGCATGGGCATTGGTTGTTGCCGAATGACGCGATTGACTGCTACCGGCGTCTGCTTCTACCTGGCGCTTTTTTGGTTACACCAAATCGTATGGAGGCAGAAAAGCTAACCGGCATCTCGATTAACTCTTTCGAAGACGCCCGAAATGCTGTGGTCGCAATGCGCAAAATGGGTTGCCAGTGCATTCTGCTAAAAATCGGGAAAATAGAAGACGAATACCATGTCTGCTTGGGGCTTGAAGACAGTCTGCTTCAATTTCGCACGCCATACATAAAATCGAATTGCACTCACGGTTCGGGCTGCGTCTTGTCGGCTTGCATTACGGCGCAATTATCACTTGGCAGAAATGATTTACGATCCACCGTCGATTTTGCCATTCAAGAGGTTACCACCGCGATTTCCGTTGGAACACCCATCGGAAAAGGTATCTCTCCGGTCGAGACCAGGGTTATTCTGAATCCTGTAAGTAACCAGCGCTAACGGGTAAGGGTTCGCAATGATTGTGTAATACATATCATTTATGGGGTTTCGGGCATTCGCGAATGTCGAGCGAATAGGTTGGTTTGCTGTTGCCATAGTGTGGCCAGTTCGACCACTTTGTTGGGCATCGTGTCGGCTAAGTTGTTCTGCTCAGCCCTGTCATGACTCAGGTCATACAGCTCCCACGGCTCACCTGCTGAAGCAACTAGCTTCCAGTCTGCTACTCGGACCGCTTTGTTGCCTTCATGCAACCACCACAGGCAATCTCGCTGGATGGTGGTATTTTGCTGAAAAGCGGTCAACAAACTTTTTCCGGGGGCCGGTGGTACCGCTTGGCCTTTCCACTGTTCGGGTTTTTTCAGTCCGGCGATCTCTAATAACGTCGGAACGATGTCTATCAAATGGCAGGGAGTCGAGCGTAGCTGGTTGCGATCCGAGATACCCTTGGGCCAGGAGACGATCAGCGGTGTGCTGATACCACCCTCGTGTACCCAAGTTTTGTGCCTTCGAAAAGGCGTGTTGCAGGCGCAAGAAAAACCTGGGCCCAAACACAGATAACTGGCGGCGCTGCCTGGAGCAACTGCTGGATCATGGCCTCCATCTCGCACCATGATTTCAGCGCTGGCACCGTTGTCGGACGCAAACATGATCAGTGTATTGTCCAAAACTCCTGTTTCAGAAAGATGTTCCACCAATCTGCCAATCTGCTGATCCATACAATCTACCATGGCGGCATGGATGGCCATTTTGGTTGCTTGAAATTGACGTTGCTGGTCGGTTAGCTTATCCCAGGGCACGGGTCGGTTTACCTCGCCCGGTCCAAGGACTTCTAAAGCCTTAGGAAAATGGTAAGGCGGCCCAATCTCTTGCTCCAGCGCTGACAGATCGGTGTCATGCAGTCCCATGTTGTGCTGTCGCGCAATTCGAGCTTGTCTCATGTCGTCCCAGCCTGATAGATATCGATGCTGATATTTGGCGATGTCCGCAGGTCGGGCGTGCAGTGGAAAATGCGGAGCGATAAAGGCCAAGTAGTGAAAGAACGGTTCGTTGGGATATTGCGAGGTGTGATGCTTCAAGCAGTCAATCGCGTGTTCTACCGTAGCGACCGTAGCGTAGTAATCGGACTGGTCATCAGACGGGGTGATGGGTTGGTCGTCTAGAAAATTACCGCGTACACTAAAATAATTACCTTGGTTACGCATATCGAGAGATCGCAAAAAGCCACTTCGCAGCACGGGGCCGTCGATATGCCACTTGCCACTGTGATAGCTTCGATAACCGGCTGCTTGCAACAGCTCGGGAAGCAGCGGAGCCCACTGGGGACGATTCGCGCGAGTACCTCCTTCGTCATCAGGCAGTTTGTCACGACGAACCTGCTGAGCATAATAGCCGGTCAGCAATGCCGCTCGCGTTGGCCAGCACCGAGCCGTGTTGTAGAACTGTGTAAATCGCAGCCCGCCGGCGGACAGTCGATCCAAGTTTGGCGTTTCAATTTCGCCACCGTAACATCCCAAATCAGAGTAACCTAGATCATCTGCCAAGATCACGACTATATTCGGTCGCGATGCTTGCTGGGCTTGGATATCGGAAATCAAAGATAGCGCCAGACAGCAGAACGCTAGGCAACGAAGACATCTGCTCCACGTGTATTGAGTTTGAGTTCTTAGCATCAAGTTATCTTTTGCGTTTGACTGATTGAAGGTATGTGTGGCCTAAGTGACCGTTTGTAAGATAAGTTGCCTAATTGGCCGCTAGCGAGTTGGTGTTTCGGGTGCTGCAAAAACCGGCTGCTAACGCACTCCGGATCAATTAATGTCTGGCATCATCAGATGAAAAGACTGAAGAAACGAACATGGATTGACAGGATTCACAGGATGACCGTCGATCCGACTTACAGTATGGAGAAAACACTGAGAAAGTTATCGGATGTGCATTCGAAGTCATCCTGTACATCTTGTCCATCTATCTTCATTCATTTTGTTCGTGAACTTTTGCATAGATGCTTATTGAGCGCATGCGATACAAGTGCAGGTAAACGGCAGTGCTGCCAACCTGCCATCGGGTATGCGTGAACCACAGTCGCTGCAGATTCCATACGTTCCATGTTCGATGCGATTGAGTGCCAAACGGATCTCGTGGATATCATGCTCGGTCAGATCGCTGAGTCCCGTCAGCACCTCGTCGTTGCTATGCAGTGCAGCGTTCTCCTCCGAATCAGCCACTCCAGGATCACTTAGGCGTTGTTCCAGTCGCACAGCACGATCCTCCAGTTCTCGAAGTTTCGATTCTAGTTGAGATTTGATTTTGGAATAACTAATTGTCATGGGAAAGCTCCTACTGTCTAAGGGTTGGAAATTCAGATTTGGCTATGGATTCCGTTGTTTGTGCCGTATCTTAGTTCTAATGTTATTTTTCAGGAAACGATCACCGCTATCGGGCATTCCCCTACAGGCCGCTCGGACGTCGGCAGCAGTGGGCAGATTCACGATAGCACTTGTACACGCAGCGCATTTGTATCATTGTTGACATTCTTTGACGATCTGTTCAATTAAACGACTAAGCCATTGGCTAACTTCAGCACTGGCTGTTTCCCCAAACTGCATACACTTGACGGTAACTGCCCAAACGATCACTTGGGCAGGCAATAAACCTAGTTGGTTGGCCAATGCAAGGGTAGCCTTAACGCTGAAGTCGTGAGTAGTGGACCAGCGGAGCAATGCCAGTTGTTCGCTCGGCCACTGACATCGATGGATTGTTCCAGGCGGATCTTGGCTGATACAGGCGTCTACGATCCACAGCCTTGTGCAATCGGTCAGCGAGTCGATGATATCAATGGGAGCTTTAACCGCGCGCAACAAAAAAGATGAAGGCAGCCGACCATGTAATTGTTCTATGGCCTGCCAACCAAGGCAATCGTCGGCCTGCCAACTGCCGACTCCCATAATACAGGTTCGTTTAGTTGACATTCTGGCTATCGGTGTCCCGTTCAAGTCTTAGCTTCAGGAAATGGGTCGAGCAACTGATGCACGGATCATAGTTTCTTACCAGTTGTTCGCACTTCACGGCGATTTGATCGTCTGAATGGTGTAAAATCGTGGGCAACAACTCCCGCAGGTCGGCTTCGATTTGTGCCTGATTCTGCGACGTAGGCGGCACGATCTTGGCTAATTGGATCCTTCCATCTTCGGATACTTCATAGCGATGGTAGATCAGACCGCGCGGAGCCTCAGTTACGGACGTTCCCGAGCAGGCCTGCGGTGAGTAGGTCGATCTGGCAGGACCAGATGGTCGCCAGCATTTGATGATATTCAAAGATTCTTCAAATGCATGCACCACTTCGATGGCTCGTGCCACGATACCTTGATAGGGGTTGTAGCACGGAGTATGAAAGCCAATTTCGTCAGCAACACGCTGGGCTGCTGTAGAAAGTTGTGAACGATTCAGATTGATACGAGCCAAAGGTCCAACAAAATAGGTTCGACCATCCGGTGATCGCCTGGACTGCAGTGCGGTCGAGTGGGCAACATGCTGCTCAGCATAGTGTTGCTCGTATTGCCCATGATCGATGCGTAACCCATCCGAGCAGGCAACCTGTCCTTCGATAATGGCATATTCTTCAGAATGCGAGACGGCCACGTAGTCGTAGGGCATATGGAAGTCTGGAAGTGGCAGCGAGGCCAACCAAATGGCGGTGTCTTGCGCCGCTTGCAGGCCCCATTCCAAATCTGGAATCATCGCTTGCAACTGTCGATAGTCGGGCAGGCGATAAAAGCCACCCACCGCCAGATTTACCGGGTGAATTGCTCTGCCTCCCAATACTTCCAACAGTTGGTTGCCATGTTTCTTCAGTCGTAAACCACGATTAACCTGGTCTGGAAACAGCTTAGCCAATTCGATACCACTGGCACAGTTAAAAAAGTCCGGAGCTTGTAACAGGTGGATATGCAAGGCGTGACTTTCGATCCATTCGCCACAATACATTAGTCGCCGTAAGGCCCGAATGTCTGGTCGAATCGTGACTCCCATTGCATGTTCCAGAGCCTGTACAGCCGTCATCTGATAAGCGATGGGACAGATCCCACAAATGCGGGCTGTGATGTCGGCAACATCTTCGTGTGATCGCCCTCGCAAGAAAGCTTCGAAGAATCGGGGTGGTTCAAAAATAGCTAATTGGACATCTAAGATGTTCTGTCCCATAAGCTTGACCACCAGCGACCCTTCGCCTTCGACACGCGTCAGAATGGGCACACGAATATTGCGTGGTTGAGCGGACTGTGAGTCCATCATTAAACTCCAGGCGGCTTCTGCGCAGATAAAGGGTGAATGTCCGCTGCCTCGGACGGACTGATAAGGCTCGGATGCAGCGGTTTAGGCGTCCCCGCGATATGCCACAATCTTTGGCTTTCGGCAGCAAATTCAGGCGCATAAGTATTGAAACTCTGCAGAAACAGTGCCGAGTCGATAGCCGACAAACGCTGGCTCAAGATCTGATCGCTACAGCCAGGCATGTTAGGTTGCTTTGACGGCCCAAAGCAACCGTAACAACCTCGCGCGAAGGCGGGACAAATCGATCCGCAGCCCGCCTGAGTTACTGGTCCCAAGCAGGCGGTATTTCGGGCTACTACCACGCAAACGGTTCCACGTCGCTTGCAAGGCTGACAGACACTTTCAGTCGAAGTACGCGGTTGATGGCCGGCAACCAGCGCTGCGATGACTTCCAATAACTGATGCTTATCGACTGGACAACCTCGCAGCTCGAAATCCACTTTTACGTGAGCCGATATGGGAGTGGATGTTGCCAGGGAATCAATATACTGCGGGTTTGCGTACACGGCTCGCATAAAATCTTGATGGTCCGCAAAGTTGCGCAGTGCTTGGACACCACCAGCCGTGGCACAAGCACCGATCGAAACCAGGTATTTGGATTCCGCTCGTAGCTTGATCAGGCGGTGTCGATCTTCCGGTGTGGTGATCGAACCTTCCACAAGAGTCACATCGTAAGGCCCCGGTTCTAGCCGGCTGGAAGCTTCGGCAAAATGAGAAATGTGTACAGCATCGGCCACTGCCAACAGTTCATCTTCAGCATCCAGCAAGGTTAGTTGACAGCCATCACAGGAAGCGAATTTCATCACCGCCAATTTGGGACGTTCACTCATTTTCAAAAGTCCCTGACTCTAAGAAGGTGTTTGATTTTGTCATAGCGAAAAACTGGGCCATCACGACATACAAAGACGGCCCCTACTTGACAGTGGCCACACAAACCGACGGCACACTGCATATTCCGCTCGATGGATAGCCAGATAGCCTGCTCAGGGATTCCTCGCTTCAGAGCGCTCAGGGCTGAGTAGTGCATCATGACTTCTGGTCCGCAAGTGATGACCTGCGTATTATCTGAGCGCAGGTCGCTTAGTCGGTCGAGCAAAAGAGGCACCACGCCCACGGTGCCCTGCCATTGGCCGTCTGCTCGATCGACAGTTGTTTGCACTTCGATGCCCTGGTTGGACCAAGCATCAAGCTGGCCGGCATAAAGCAACAGGTCAGGTGAACGCGCTCCATGCAGCAACACGACGCGACCGAATTGACTGCGATTGGCCAGGATATGATAAATGGCTGGCCTTAGAGGAGCCAGTCCGATTCCGCCAGACAAAATCACGACGTCGTTGCCTTGACATGATTCCAATGGCCATGCGGTGCCAAAGGGTCCTCGCACGCCCAACTGATCTCCCACTCGCATGCGAGCCATCGAGTGCGTGACACGACCCACAAAACGAATGGTATGAATCAGTTCAGTACCGTCGCATGTAGGGGCTCCGCTTAGGCTGATTGCCGATTCGCCACAACTAGGTAGATACAGCATGTTGAACTGGCCTGGCTGAAAACGATACGGGGCAGCCGCTTTTGCATCCGTCAGTCTCAAATGAAAGGTGGCAACCGAATCGATTTCGCTTTGAATCGATTCAACGACCGCCACATGGGACAGCCATGGATTATGCGATTGAGTCTGCGAAGGGGCGGCCAGCAACGTCATTGATCTTGTTCACCGCAGATGGCGGCTACCTCCTGAGTTAGGTCGATACCCACCGGACACCAAGTGATACATCTTCCGCAACCAACGCAACCAGATGTCCCGAACTGATCGATCCATGAAACCAGCTTATGGGTTAACCACTGGCGGTAACGCGAGCGAATTTGGTCGCGAACCGGGCCTCCGCTGACATGACTGAAGTCAAAATTAAAACACGAATCCCATCGACGCTGTCGAGTAACCTGATGCTTGGTCAAATCGGTCACATCATCTACTGAATGACAAAAGCAGGTAGGGCACACCAGCGTGCAATTGGCGCATCCCAAACATCGTTGAGCCACATCGTCCCACTGCGGATGCTCCAAACGCTCCAGCAACCGATCGTGCAATTCTTCGGTGGATAGATGTTTAGTGATTTGGTCTGCTGCCTGCTGTTGACGTGCCTGCGCTTCTGATAAGTCTGTTGGATTGGCTGGTTGTAAAGTAAGCTTGGACACAACTGACTGTCCGCCCTCACTACCTACTTCCACCACGAATCCATCCGTTAACTCCGTCAGGGCCAGATCAAAGCCGCTAGTGCAATGTGGCCCCGTGTTCATGGACGTACAAAAGCAGGTCGGGGCGGCCTGAGTACAGTTAACCGCTACTATAAACACAGCCGTCCGTCGCTGAGCATAGATCGGATCTGTGTAGCCAGCAGACATAAAGACGCGATCCTGAATAGCAATAGCAGCTAGTTCGCAGGCACGCACGCCCAACAGTGCGTAGCGACGTTGATCTGGTTCTGAAGCCTGCATGCTCCAGCCCTCTTCAGTACGTCGCGAAACCATCAAATCAGTCAGCGGTGGGAAAAGAAACTTTTTCCAAGAATGTGGACCGACAACATAGCCAAACATGGCTTGATCTTGCCGTGGGGTCAATCGATAGTGCCCAGGTGATTGCTGATCAGACCAGCCAATAGGCAGTTCCTGAACACTTTCCAGACGATCATATACGATCGCCTCCTGATCGATTCGCGGTCCAACCACTTCGTAGCCCAGTTGATGTAGAGTGTCGAGCAGTTGCTGAAGCTGACCGCGCGGCATGTACAACTTGGCTGAAGATGACTGCTCAGTGGTTGAATCAGATTCTATTATCGTCATTACTACTTTCCACAAGCCAAGGGACTACGATTTGGCAGAGTACAGGTCCAACAACTGAAGCCGAGTGGCCAATAATCGCTTTGCTAAAGCACTGGCCAAGAGCTGCATAAACTCGTAGCCAAAATCGCCATTTTGACTGCTTAGCAAACGAATTTCGCTGCATGGAAAAGCAACTAGACGGCTAGGCTTTGTGCAAAGTGCGGTGCTAGTCATAATGCCGCTTCCTAAAACACCAGACCATGCGATCAAATCTCCAGGACCCAGACTGAGAATGCGCACCGCACCTCGACCAGGCACATTCATCGACAAATCGACTTGGCCGCTCAGCAAGACATAGACATGATGGTCTTCCATGCCCTCTCGAAAGAGAAATTGCTGGCTGCCTAGCGACAGCTCTTTGGCATGAGAAAACAATCTGTCGAAACTCTTTGCAGAGAGGTGCTCACCAAAAATCGTTTGTTGAAGTTCACTGCGACAACGGCTTTCAACTTGCATACTTGGGAACTACCTTTAGTCTAAGTATCGATTGACGTGACTGTATCCTACGTGCCTCAATTGATCGGTATTGGCGGAACAATTGAACGCACTTAGTCGATCCGGGTTCGTCTGTAGAGTTCGGTAAGGATGTCTATTTTACTACTGAAAGCTTTCTTAGTGCACTTGTATTTTGACTAAAAGTCATGATAAGTCCTTTTTCGCAGCACAGCATTTTTCAAATCATGCGATGTCACAATTCCCGTCTAGTTGGAGAAATGAGGAACTACTTGACTTTAACCTTCGAGAGACGAATCTTTGATTGTGTAGCATGTCAACGCAAGCAATAATGAACGCTGCGGACGTCGCCCCGGCGACCTTGTTCCGTTGCTTGGGGATTATTTTCGATGGCTGGTTTCTGCGCCTCAGCAGCCATGTGAACTGTTGATTTCTTAAATCATATCGCATGAATGGCCGGTTGAGAAATGTTCATAGTTTGGCGAATAGGATGGAGCACGGCAATCGATGTATGAAGTACTGACTTCTGTCGCGACGATGGCCAGCCTTCTATTTCTGTTGTCGCTAGTTATCGCGACGGCACAGCGCTGGTTGACGGTCGTTGAAGATCCTCGCATCGATCAAGTGGAAGAGATGCTGCCACACACCAATTGTGGTGGATGCGGTTATCCAGGTTGTCGAGCGTTCGCGGAAGCGCTGGTGACGGGTTTGACTTTACCTTCCAAATGTAGTGTTAGTTCTCCGTCAGTCCATGTTCTCATCGCAAACTACCTGGGCGTAGATGTTGGGGCCTTCGAGAAGCGGGTCGCTCGTTTGGCCTGTGCTGGTGGCGATAACGTGGCTCCACATCGCGCGCACTATATTGGCACGCAGACTTGTGCATCAGCCGCCTTGGTGGCCGGAGGTGGCAAGAGTTGTTTCTGGGGGTGTCTGGGATTGGCCGATTGCCAACAGGCTTGCACGTTTGATGCCATCACGATGAACGATCACCGCTTGCCGGTTGTCGACGAGGATCTTTGTACAGCCTGCGGAGATTGTGTTCGAGCCTGCCCCAAAGACCTATTTTCCATCCAAGCCATCAGTCACCGCCTGTGGGTTGCCTGCCGATCCCAAGAAGCCGGAGACCACGTACTGGAGCAGTGCCAGGTTGGTTGTACCGCTTGCGGGCGTTGTGCGATGGACGCGCCGCAACAGATTCAAATGATTGGAAACCTTCCAGTTGTCGATTATTCGCGCACGGGCATAACAGCTCAGGCCACTCAGCGCTGTCCGACTGGAGCGATCGTGTGGTTGGACGCTCAGTCAGGTCCCATGAAGGGACAGGCTGCAGCCAAAGTGGTACGTCAAAGTTCACTAAAAGATCAAGGTACCTAGACTTTTTGCAGAATTTACGCACCAGCGCCTGATGGCTGAGCGGTAGCCAAAGAATTTTTGTTCAACGTGAAGTGTCAATTGTTCATTTAGACTTTAACTGCGTTCGATGCCTTGCCGGGAGAGCTTAACCAGATGTTGATGAAAAAAGAACTCAAACAAAATAAATATCCTGGAAAGTTAGCCGCAGTTGATGGCAACACGGTTGTCATCTTGTGTGAGCGAGAAGCCAGCGATGCGGCTGGCGCGTATCCGATCACACCTTCAACTCAAATGGGTGAATACTGGGCCGAAGAGACGGCGCGGGGGCATTTGAACATCTCCGGTCGCCCGCTGATTTTTATCGAGCCCGAAGGGGAGCATGCGGCCGCAGCAGTAACTGCTGGACTATCTATGTCTGGACTGCGCGCCATCAATTTCTCCTCTGGCCAAGGCATCGCCTACATGCACGAATCGCTGTATGCGGCGGTAGGCAAGCGGCTGACCTATGTCCTAAACATCGGCGCTCGAGCGATGACCAAGGCCACTCTGAACGTACATGCTGGGCATGATGATTACCACTGCATTGATGATACGGGCTTTTTTCAGTTGTTCGCCAAAGATGGTCAATCGGTCGCTGATTTGAACCTGATTGCGCATCGCACGGCTGAGCTGTCGTTGACTCCTGGAGCTATCGCTCAGGATGGTTTCTTGACAACCCACTTGATCGAATCGGTGATGGTGCCTGAACGTGCGTTGATCGCCGAATTTTTGGGGCGACCAGAAGATTTGATCGACACGCCTACGCCAGCGCAGCGGATGATCTACGGAGCCCAGCGACGGCGCATTCCCGAGTTGTGGGACGTAGACAATACTCTGATGATCGGCGTAGTGCAAAATCAAGATTCCTACATGCAAAGCGTGGCGGCTCAGCGACCCTTCTTCTTTGACCACATTCCGCAATTGGTGCAGCAAGCCATGGACGAGTACCACGCGCTGTCAGGTCGCAGGTATGAACGAGTGGAAACCTATCGCTGCGATGATGCGGAATATTTGATTCTTGGTCAGGGCAGTTTGATTCCCAATGCGGAAGTGGTAGCCGACTACCTGCGACAGACTCGCGGTTTGAAAGTAGGTGTAGTCAATTTAGTCATGTTTCGACCTTTTCCTGCGGACCTGCTGAGTCACATCATCAAAGGCAAGAAGGGCGTGGCTATCTTGGAGCGACTGGATCAGCCTCTGGCGATCGAACTGCCCATTATGCGTGAAGTACGAGCTACCATCAGTCGCAGTTACGAAAATGCACGTGACGCCAAGAATCCGCCCTATCCAGAATTAGCGGCTTATGTGAAGCCCGACGATGCACCGTTGCTGTACTCTGGCTCATTTGGTATGGGTAGCCGCGATCTGCAACCCGAAGGGATTATCGCTGCTGTTGAAAACATGATTCCTTCAGGAAGCAAGCGCAAGTTTTTCTACCTATCGATCGATTTCTTGCGAGATAAACCGGCCAGTCCCAAACAGCGTCTGCACCAAGAGGAGATCGAAAGCGGTTATCCGCACGTTCGCAATTTGGCTCTGCGCGGTTCAGAGAATCCAAATCTAATGCCCAAGGGCAGCATCACCGTGCGCATGCACTCGGTGGGTGGCTGGGGTGCCATCACGACCGGCAAAAATTTGGCGATGACTCTGTTCGATTTGCTGAACTATCACATCAAGGCTAACCCCAAGTATGGCTCGGAGAAGAAAGGCCAACCGACAACCTATTATCTATCGGCAGCTCCTGAACCGATCCGAGTCAACAGCGAATACTTTTATGTCGACGTCGTCTTGTCGCCTGATCCCAACGTGTTCAAGCACACCAACGCCCTGGCCGGCATGAAAGAAGGCGGCGTGTTTGTCTTGCAAAGCGATCTGTCTGACGCAGCCGAAGTTTGGAAAAGCATTCCAGCTCCATTTCGTGAGGTGATCGTCAACAAAAAGATTCAGTTGTTTTATTTGGACGCCTTTGCCATCGCCAGGCAGGAAGCCAATGATCCCGATCTGCAACTGCGCATGCAAGGCAACGCGTTTCAAGGAGCCTTCTTCGCGGCAGCACCGGTGGCTCGCCAAGCAGGTTTATCGGATGAGCGGCTGTTGGGTGCGATTCGGGCTCAACTGGAATCGAAGTTCGGCAGCAAAGGCGCTCGCATCGTTGAAGACAACATGCGAGTGGTCATGCGAGGCTACAGCGAA
The DNA here is from genome assembly GCA_044234105.1 of Aureliella sp. Lineage (GTDB taxonomy): Bacteria > Planctomycetota > Planctomycetia > Pirellulales > Pirellulaceae > Aureliella. Next base: position 20,176 of record JBIIJD010000006.1, read on the forward strand.
GTGCGCCCAGTTCCCCACGGTCCCCTAGGGGAACTTCAAGAGAAGGATTCCAAGTCGGTGCAAGAACCGATCCAATTGCCGGTGCTTCTGAAGCGTCAACCGCAGAGTCAAATGGCCGCTTCGGATATTCATCGTTTTTGGGAGCAGACTGGCAGCTTCTACGCTCGTGGTCAGGGCAGCGACACGATCAGCGATCCATTTATCGGTCTGAGTGTCGTACCGGCGGTGACGACGCTGTTTCGTGATATGACCGGTATTCGCTTTTCGCATCCGCAGTGGATTGCGGAAAACTGCACCGCTTGCGGCAATTGCTACACGGTATGTCCCGATACGGCTATTCCTGGATTGGTGACCGAGGTCTCGGCAGTTTTTGATTCCGTAGTGGCACGCTTGCGCAAACAGGGGAGAAATCTGCAGCATTTGCCTAAAGCGGTTCGCGATACAGAGCAGTATCTTCGACAGATGCTCAGCGAGAGCCAGGAGAAAGAACATTTCTCTTGGCTGCTGGAGGATGCCATTCATCGAACCATTCGTGAAGCCAAGATGACCGATGCACAGCGTAACGAATTGCGACAGGAGTTCGAATGGTTCAGCGAAGACATCGCCGATTTTCAGTTTTCGCTGACGCGACCCTACTTCACCGCTAAAGAACAGGCTGAACCCGGATCAGGTGGCCTGCTGAGTATAACCGTGAATCCTTATACCTGCAAAGGCTGTATGGAGTGCGTGGCGGTATGCAATGACGATGCATTGCGCGCTGTGCCTCAAACTAAAGAAAGCGTCGACAAGTTGCGGCATGGTTGGGATTTTTGGTTAGACTTGCCTAATACACCGCGTCGTTACATCCGCGTGGATGATCTAGAAGAGTGTGTCGGTGCGCTGCAAACCATTCTACTAGATAAGAACAACTATTTGGCATTTGCCAGTGGAGAAGGCGCGTGCCTGGGCTGCGGCGAAAAGACGGTGATGCATCTGTTTGTCAGCACAGTGGAAGCGCTAATGCAGCCACGTATCGAACACCATGTACAGCGAATTAGTGAACTGATCGACAATTTGGAAAAGCACATTCAGCAGAAACTGATGAAGGAGATCGATGTCAGCGACCCATCCGCACTCGATAGTCTTCTGCGCGAAGTGAGCGGCGGCGATGTGACTTTGGCTAGAATTGCAGAACACACCGAAAAGCGCACTGGAGGTCAGGTGATCGATCCTGAGTGGTTGCGGCGCGTCACCGCCTTGATCGCTCAACTGAAAGAACTGCGCTGGAAATACACCGAGGGAACCACGGGGCGTGGACGAGCCCGAATGGGAATGTTAAATGCTACCGGCTGTTCGTCGGTCTGGGGTAGCACCTATCCGTACAATCCTTATCCATTCCCCTGGTCAAACCATCTATTTCAAGATTCGACTTCGCTGGCTATGGGTGTCTTTGAAGGACACATGCTGAAAATGGCTCAAGGTTTTAAGGCCATTCGCCAAGCAGAACTGGAGCTAGCCGGTGGCTACAATCCCAGTCAACACGCAGACTTCTTCACCTACTTCAATTGGCATCAGTTTTCAGACCAGGAATGGGAACTGTGTCCGCCCGTGGTTGCCGTGGGTGGTGATGGGGCGATGTATGACATTGGCTTCCAAAATTTGTCTCGCATGATGATGAGTGGCAAGCCGATCAAGGTTCTAGTGCTGGATACTCAAGTCTATTCCAACACGGGTGGACAGGCGTGTACCTCCGGTTTCTTCGGTCAAATTTCGGACATGGCCCAGTATGGCAAGGTCGAGCACGGTAAGTCGGAAATACGCAAAGAGATCGGCTTGATCGGCATGGCCCACCGCACGACTTATGTTCTGCAAAGTACGATTGCTCATGCGAACCACATGATCGAAGGTTTTATCAAGGGACTAAAATCTCGACGCCCCGCTCTGTTCAACTTATACACGTCATGTCAACCAGAACATGGTATCGGCGATGACAAGAGCTTTAATCAGGCCAAGTTGGTTGTTGAGGCCCGAGCGTATCCGCTGTTCCGTTACGATCCAGACGCCGGACTGACTCCAGAGGACTGTTTTGATCTAGAAGGCAATCCCGATCTGGAACAAGAATGGCCAGTCTATACACTCAGTTACATGGATGGTCATCGCCAGCGGTCGATGGAGCTGCCGATGACGTTTGCCGACTTTGCGGCGACAGAAAATCGATTCCGGAAACACTTTCGCGTGGCACCATCCGACACTTGGAACGACAACATGTTGCCGATCGCCGAGTACCTACGATTGGATTCTGAACAGCGCGAAGGTCGATTCCCGTTTGTCTGGAGTGTGGATCGCCAAGGACAATTGTTGCGACTGCTGGTTGCCAAGCCCATCGTACAGTCTTGCGAAGACAGACTGCATTTCTGGACGATGTTGCGAGCTATTGCGCGAGCGGGCGAGGCCAAGCCAGATTCTGGCGCAGTCGAAGCCAGAATCCGCCAGGAAGTGGCTCAACGGATCGCTTCAAACATCATGAAACTGGCGATGGGCTCTGCTGATCAAGAATCTGGCATAATCGACGTGTCGGAAAAATCTGATTCGACAGATGCCTCAGATGCCAGCGGCCAAAATCAAAACGGGTCCCCCGAAAAGGACGGTCAGTACAAGGCGCCTTGGATCGATACTCCTCGCTGCACCTCGTGTGACGAGTGTATCAAGATCAATCCGAAAATCTTTGTTTACAACGCTCAGAAAAAGGCTACCATCCGCGATCCGCAAGCCGGACCTTATCAAGACTTGGTCAAAGCGGCGGAGCGATGCACGGCAAAGGTGATCCATCCTGGATTGCCCAAAGATCGTCAGGAAAAGGGAATCGACAAGTGGATTGCACGCGGGGAGAAGCATAACTAATGCTCCAGCAATTTCTGAGCCTGTTTGGCACCAAGACCTTTCAGCACGGGATTCACCCTCCACAGGCCAAAGATGAAACCTGTGGCTTGGCGATTCGTCAGTTTCCTTTTGCACCGGTCTTGGTAGTGCCTTTGCTACAGAACATCGGTAAGCCCGCCGTGGCCACAGTCAGTGAAGGTCAGGAAGTGGTGCGGGGACAGTGCATTGCTCGTCCAGATGGCTGGATGTCCGTGGCCATGCACGCACCGGCTTCCGGAACTGTTCGACGCATTGCATTAGCCCCCAGTATTAGTGGAAAGATGGTACCGGCCATCTTCATCGAGCCTTTCCCAAGTTCGACACAAGAGGTGATCCATGGTTCAGCGGTTGACGTAGGGCAGGCAAGTGCAGAAGAGATTGTCCTGGCGATTCAACAAGCAGGCATCGTGGGACTGGGTGGAGCTGGATTTCCGACTCATGCCAAGCTGCGCATTCCACCAGAGAAGAAAGTTGAAACACTGATCATCAACGGTGCTGAATGCGAGCCCTATCTCACGACAGATCATCGAGTCATGTTGGAGCACCCGGAAGATATTTTGACCGGGATCGGCTACTTGCAACGTGTGACATCGGCAGGGCAGACTGTGATTGCCGTCGAGGCGAACAAGCCGGACGCAGCCGATTCTTTGCGTCAAGTGATTGCTCGACAAGGGGCCAACGTTCGGGTTGAAGTCTTGCCTGTCAAATATCCGCAAGGTGCTGAAAAAATGTTGATCACTGCGTTGACTGGTCGCCAAGTTCCCTCTGGCGGTTTGCCGCTGGATGTGCAGGCAATCTGTGTCAACGTGGCGACATGTGCTGAGATCGGACAGTTGCTGCCGTATGGTTCTGGCCTGCAGGATCGAGTGATCACAGTAGCTGGACCTGCGATTCAGCGCAAGGGAAATTATCGAGTTCCCATCGGAACCCCGCTGCGATTTGTGCTAGAGACCGTTGGTGTCGCAGATGACATCACACGAGTCTTTTTAGGTGGCCCCATGATGGGTCAAGCGGTTTCCAGCTTGGATATTCCAATCACCAAAGGTACCACGGGCGTCATCGCGTTTACTGAGCGAGAAACGGGCAAAGTCGGTCACCAAACTCAATACGCCTGCATCCGCTGCGGCTACTGCGTGGATGCGTGCCCCATATTCTTGAACCCTTCTCAGTTGGGTTTGTTGGCTGGCCACGGTCGCTATCAAGAGATGGCCGAACAGTTTCATTTGATGGACTGTTTTGAATGCGGCTGCTGCACCTACGTTTGTCCATCACACATCCCCTTGGTACAACACTTCCGCGTGGCTAAGTCGGCGGTTCGCAAATCGGGGGCTAGCGGATGAAGCACCTTTCCAAAACGCTGGAGATTCGGACTTCGCCACATATAGCCAGTGGCGCTAGTACCGACAGTATCATGTTCAACGTGGTACTGGCTCTGCTGCCTGCGACCTTGGCAGGTTTTTATTGGTTTGGCTTGGCCGCCATCATCACCGTGACCATCGCGACAATCAGTTGTGTGATGACCGAGCATCTCTTGTGTGTGTGGACGGGACGCCCAACGACTTATCGGGATTGGTCCGCCGCCGTGACTGGTCTGCTATATGGACTGACTTTGCCGCCCAGCTTGCCAGTGTGGATGACCGTGCTGGGTGCGGTGATTGCCATTGGCGTTACCAAGACTCTATTTGGTGGTCTCGGGAGCAACTGTTTTAATCCAGCGTTGGTGGGTCGAGCCTTCTTACAGGCCGCTTTCCCAACCGCTTTAACGAGCTGGCCCGTTGTTGGCAGCCAGCGGTTTAGCTCGCTGCCCAGTTCTACCTTGACCTTTCCCTTTTGTCAGCCAATCTACGATGGTTTGTCTGGAGCAACGCCACTATCCAAGTGGAAATTTGACCAAGAAACCACAGAATTATTCGATCTTTTTGTAGGCTCGGTTGCGGGTTCGATTGGAGAAACATCGGCTTTATTGATCCTCGTGGGCGGAATCTACTTAAGCCTACGTAGAATGATGAACTGGCGCATTACCTTGGCCATTTTAGGCGCGGTGTTCGTATGCAGCAGCGTTTTGAATGGGATGGACCCAGCTCGCTATGCTGGTCCCGGATTCATGTTGATGTCTGGGGGGCTGATGTTGGGGGCGGTGTTCATGGCAACAGATATGGTCGCCTCACCCATGACGCATCGCGGTTGTGTTCTGTATGGAGTCTTTATTGGCCTATTGATCATTGTCATCCGTGTTTGGGGCGGCATGCCAGAGGGAGTCATGTATGCCATTTTGCTTGGCAACGCCATCTCCCCTCACATCGACAACTGGATACAACCCAGAGTTTATGGTTCTCAACCAATCAAAAAACTTCAAGCTGCCGCTACCGCTGTCGCATCTGCATCGTCACAGGTTGCTGCTAGTACGGACGTTCGGCCTGACGGTTCCGCGCTGTCGAATGTGGCTACTGCTGCTTCGGAAATGAACACGGCCGATGCTAAGAGCCTATCCCAAACATATTCACGCCCCTCCCCCTGCCCTCTCCCCCGCAAAGCCGGGGGAGAGGGTTCTAGGATCGACTCTAAGCCTCCACAAGTTGATCAGAATAAAACCAGTCAGGTCCATCCGCAACCTTTGGAAGCTTCCAGCGCGTCCAGACAAATGATGATTGTCTTGGTGGGCCTGGGAACCGCTTGCGGGTTGGCCATGGTGAGCGCCTATCTGCTGACCAAGCCATTGATTCTTCGCAATCAGATAGCGCTCAGGCAGCAAGCGGTGTTTGATGTACTACTCGGTGCGACAAGCAGTCAAGCTTTTCAGTTGGCAACAGATGGTAAATTCTTGGCGGTGCCTATGGAAAGTCAGGGGAGCGACCTGGTTTACGCTGGTTATGACGATCGGCAACAATTGGTCGGTATTGCGCTGATTGGTCAGAGCACTGGATACCAGGATGTAGTTCAGTTGGCTTATGGTTATTCCTTTGAAAGCCTGACGATTTTGGGATTCCGAGTATTGGCCAGTCGCGAAACTCCCGGTTTAGGAGATCGTGTGGAAAGCGATGAAAATTTCCTGAAGAACTTCCAGCGCCTGGATGTGCGACTGACACCCGATCACAGGCAACTGGCAAATCCTATTGAGTTTGTCAAACCAGGACAAAAGACGGCTGACTGGCAAATCGATGGTATCACCGGGGCCACGATCACGTCCAAAACCGTTACCAAAATCTTGTCCGAAGGATCGGCGTACTGGGTACCGCGATTATGGCAGCAACGTGCTGAATTCAGTAGCCATTCCATCGAAACAATGCAGTAAGACGACGCGAAAGAAAGTGAAACATGAGTAGCAACGACGAAACAGTCGTGACCGGAACAGACGAATTCTTGAAGGGCGTCTTTGCGCAGAACAATGTGTTTGTTCAGGTGTTGGGCATGTGCCCTGTGCTGGCAGTCACTAATTCAGCGACCAACGCGCTGGCCATGGGCTTGGCCACCAGTGGTGTGCTAGTGATGTCGAATATGGCTGTGTCTTCCGTGCGCAAATGGGTACCTAAAGAAGTCAGAATAGTCACATTCATTCTGCTGATCGCCACTTTTGTTACCGTTGTGGACTACTTGATTCAAGCGATCAGCCTGCAGTTACACAAAGCACTTGGGGCGTTCATCGCGTTGATCGTTGTCAATTGTTTGATCCTGGGACGCGCCGAGGCGTTTGCATCGAAAAATGGCATTTATCGTTCCGTCTTGGATGCACTGGGAATGGGAACCGGTTTTACGCTGGGCCTGTTGTGCCTTGGTAGCGTTCGTGAGTTGATTGGTCGCGGTAGCTTGTTTGGATTTCAGTTGCTGGGAGACAGCTATCAGCAGTGGGTGATCATGATTTTGCCAGCCGGCGGCTTTTTTACCTTAGCAGGATGGCTTCTGCTAATCAATTGGTTCAGCCAACGCAGGCAGACATTGCTTGCAAGCACGGGAGAATTGAAATGAATCCAGAATCATTGTGGACGATCTTTATCAATTCCTGTCTGATCAACAATTTTGTCCTAGCCTACTTCTTGGGAATATGTCCCTTCCTGGGAGTGTCCGGGAAGATGGCTACGGCAATTCGCATGGGTGGCGCTGTTACTTTTGTGATGGTTGTAACCGCGATTTGCGCGTTCTGCATTCAGTGGTTGCTGAAACTGGTGGGCGCTCCCTATTTGCAGCTAGTCTCTTTTATCGTTGTTATCGCTTCGACGGTCCAACTGGTGGAAATGTTCATCAAACGGACCAGTCCAACCCTGTTTCGTGCCTTAGGGATTTTTCTTCCACTGATTACAACCAACTGCGCCATTCTAGGTTTGGCACTGTTTCAGACCAATAAAGGTTACGGGTTGATTCAATCCTTGGTCTTTGCTTTTGGCGCTGGTGGTGGGTTCACTCTTGCGTTGGCATTGATGGCTGGCCTGCGTGAGAAACTGCAGTTGGCACAGTTGCCGAATTTGGTTCAAGGCACTGCAATCACGTTGATCGTGGCTGGCCTGTTGTCAATCTGTTTTATGGGCTTTGCAGGATTGGGAAGCTAGAAGTCATGCGATATCCAGCTTTCACAGTCCATGTTTCAATTCGCAAGAAAGTAGGCGATCGATCATGCTGTTCGAAGTGACCAAAGCCGTCATGGGGACACTGTGTTTGTTGGCGGTTTGGATATCGGTTGAAGCCTGCCGCAAACGTCATGGGAATGGTTCTGCTATCGCCGGCGATCAAGCTGGCTGCATAGTTTGTCTTGGTTGTACCCATACAAACGACTGCAGTCGACAAAAACCTGTTAGCGATCGCGACATTTTAGAGCCAGCCCCAGAACCCTCTGCCACGCTTCGGGGGAGAGGGTAGGGTGAGGGGGCTCTACGGATTTGAGTTAGGCTCTTAGTGGAAGCCTGTCCGCCGGGAAACAATCTTAGCTTTTGATTAGGAGTAGATAATCATGCGACTATTAGACTATGACATTGCCACGCAATACGACGCGCAAGTGTTGGAAAGTAAACGTTTGACATCCGCCGATTCTTCAGACGAGGTGCGGGACATCGTGCTGCAGGTGGAAGGCGGCTTGGAGGTTCAAGTGGGACAAAACGTAGGGGTGCTGGCACCAGGGCAACGCGAATTCGGCCAGCAACATCACCTGCGTTTGTACACCATTGCCGACTTGCCAGAGAAACTGAATAACGGCCAGACACGTATCAGTCTGTGTGTTAAACGTTGCTGGTACATCGATCCGTATAGCGGCGAGCGGTATCGCGGTGTGGCCTCGCACTATCTGTGCGATCTGCAACCCGGTGACCACTTGCGATTGTGTGGGCCTTATGGTCAGGCCTTTCCAGTACCTGAGGAACCCGATGCAGCGCTGATTCTGATTGGTGCCGGAACGGGGATCGCTCCGTTTCGTGCGTTTGTGCGGCATTTGCACTATCATGCCCCTGAGTTCCATGGGCGAATTTGGCTGTTTCACGGAGCCAAAACCGGACTCGACTTGTTGTACATGAATAGCTTGCAGGATGATTTCGCTCAATATTATGATCGAGGTACTTTTGAGGCCATAGCCGCTTTGAGCCAGCGTCCTCACTGGTCCGAGTCGATCGACTGGCAAGGGGCGATGGCAGATCGAGGCGAGGAATTGTGGCGACTGCTCTCGGACCCCAAGACCTATGTCTACTTGGCTGGGCTGGAGCAAATCCGTGATCAGTTGGATACCGTGTTTGTGCAGCTTGCAGGCAAGATCGACAGGTGGCAGCGTAGAAAAGCTGAGCTGGTAGCCGGTAATCGCTGGGTGGAACTGCTATACTAGGAGGCTCGCTCAGGGGCATTTTTCAGCACAAAAGGAATCCTTCATGTTTCGCGTGCCGATCAGTCGACGTCGATTGCTTCAAAGCGCTGCGATGGGCGCGGCAGGGCTTCTGCCAAGCCGTCTGTTTGCCCAAGTACCAGTTGATTATGCTGCGGCCAGTCAATCTGCCCAGGGAAATCAATGGGCGGTTGCCACCGCACATCCATTGGCAACTCAAGCTGCTGTCCAACAATTCCGAAGTGGCGGCAACGCAATTGATGCTGCCGTAGCCGCTTCGCTGATGCTGTCCGTGGTGGATGCGCATAACTCGGGCATTGGCGGTGGTGGATTAGCACTGATGCGACTGGCTGATGGTCGGCTGCTGGCCATCGATGGGCGCGAAACGGCGCCTATGCGCAGCTTGGCCGAACACTATCTGAACGAAAAAGGTCAGCCGGATGTAAGCCGTTCGCAGATAGGTGCCTTGGCGGTGGGAGTACCCGGACTTTTGTCGTTGCTGCAGGAGCTGTCTCAAGAATTTGGGCGATTGAACTGGCAGGACGCGTTGTTACAAGCGGCTGTGGTTGCCGAGCAAGGCTACGCGATTTCCGATTATTTTGCGAAAGTTTTGCAGCGAACAGCCAGCGAACTGAGTCGCTTTCCAGCGTCAGCCGCAATCTGGTTGGATTCCAGTGGCAAACCTCGGCAAGCCGGCGATGTGGTGCGCCAAAATGATATGGCACAGTCGCTACGAAAGATAGCGCAGGAAGGCACCCACTGGTTTTACCAAGGCGAGTTCGCTGAAAAGATGGAACGCTACATGGTTGAGCAGGGCGGCTGGCTGCGAGCCGACGATCTGGCCAACTACAAGACGATCCGTCGAGAGCCTATTGTCGGAACCTATCGAGGACATCAAATTTGCGGATTCTCGCCACCCAGTTCTGGCGGCATTCATGTCGGCCAGATGCTGGGCATGTTAGAGCCGTTTGATGTGGCCGAATTGTTCCAACGGTCGGCTGCTACCGGTTTGCATCTGCTGGTCGAGGTTATGAAGCGAGCTATGGCGGACCGCGTTCATTGGCTGGGTGATGCTGATTTTGCAAAAGTACCGCGCGGATTGCTGGATCGAGACTACCTACGTCAGCGAGCGGCAGACATCGATCTGACGCGATCAGTTAGAGTGACCGGCCATGGAATTCCACCGGCGGCCGATATCGATCTGTTTGGACGCGGGGGACACACTACGCATCTCGCCACAGCCGACGCAGATGGCAATGTGGTGGCACTTACTCAGACAATCAATACAAGTTTTGGGGCAAAGATGGTATTGCCGGGCACAGGTATTACGCTGAACAATCAGATGGATGATTTTAGCTTAGCCCCCGGTGTGCGCAATGTTTTCGGTTTGCTGGGTTCCCAAGCCAATCAGATCTTGGCCGGGAAACGTCCACTGTCAAGCATGAGCCCAACCATTGTGCTGAATTCTGACGGAACCTTGCGTTTGACTGTAGGTGCCGCTGGAGGGCCGCGAATCATTACCGCGGTTCTGCAAGGGCTGGTTCGAATGCTTGACTTAGGCATGGCACCGGCCGATGCCTTGCGGGCTCCGCGAGTCCACCACCAGTGGTCGCCCGATCGCATCATGGTTGAAGACAGAATGCCTGGTTCCATCGTCGAGCAATTGCAACAGTGTGGTCACAGCGTAGACATCACGGACACGCTGGCCGTAGCACAAGCCATAGAACTCAAAGACGGACAATTCTTATCAGCATCCGACCCCCGCGTTCCGTCCGCCGCCGCCGCCGCGCTGTAACTTGAATTCTGGTTGTTCCTACCTACCAGATCAACGTAGTTGCTCTTTAGTTGCCCGGAGTTTTTTGACACTTCTCGCCGATCACTACCGACCGTTAACGAGTGGGATCAAAGCGAACAACGGATAACTCTGGACTTATCTAGGCATGTTGCAACTCACCAAATGATCTAGCCCTAGCTTTTAAGACAACCTCAAGTTTCGGGAACCTAATCTTGAACCGCTTGTACTTTGCGGTGAATGATGACTAATGTCCCCGTATGCCTGTGATTCAGGCAGACACTCAGATCTTATTTGACGGGGTGCGGCGTGGAGCAAGGCTCGCCTTGCACTGAAAATCGTCAATCAGTTATGGCAGGCCTGAGGTCGTCAGAAAGATATAGAATCACGTATCCACAGAGCTCACCGCGTCCACTGAGGGGTTGTCGATTTTTACCCTCTGTGTTCACGATGTTCTCTGTGGCTATAATCTTTCTAATCTCCTTGGTTCGAAGTGCAGTTGAGATGAACTTACTCGAACACCTGCTTCGATCTCGAAACCCGTGAAACCCTGCTCATGACCGCTCGACACGCCGCTTCTTTGAAAGACCAGCCTCTTATCGACAATATCCGCCTGCTAGGACGCCTGTTGGGCGACGTGATCCGGGAGCACGAAGGCGAAACCACTTACGAGTTGATCGAGCGCATCCGGCAGCTTTCTGTAGCGTGCCGGCGGCAGTCCGATGAAGCTGCCGACAAGGCACTGAAGAAGCTACTCAAATCACTGACCGACGATCAAGCGGTCTGCGTCATCCGAGCTTTCACCTACTTCAGTCACCTAGCCAATCTGGCCGAAGACCGCCACCACATCCGTCGGCGTGCGGTTCACGAACAGGCGGGGCATGTGCAACAAGGGAGCCTGGAACACACTTGGCAGTGGTTGGACAAATCGGCGGTTCCAAAGTCGCAAGTGGTGGCATTGTTGAACGAAGCTCATGTGTCACCGGTTCTCACTGCTCACCCCACTGAAGTGCAGCGCAAGAGCATTCTGGATGCCGAGCGAGAAATTGCCCGATTGCTGACCGAGCGAGATACGCTCACTCTGCCCCGCGCTCTGGCAGGCAACGAAGCCCTCATGCGCGCCCGCGTACTCCAACTGTGGCATACACGACTGCTACGCTTTACCAAACTAACTGTGGCTGACGAAATCGAAAATGCGATGAGCTATTACCGCAGCACCTTTATGCCCGAAATCCCTAAGTTGTACCGTAGTATAGAAGAGGCACTGGACAGTAGTCCCATTGCGCCGTTCTTCCGCATGGGTCAGTGGATTGGTGGCGACCGTGATGGCAACCCCAACGTGACGGCTGCCACTTTGCGGTTGGCTCTGCAGCGGCAGTCGGACGTGGCACTGCGACGTTACCTGACGGAAGTGCATGGGTTGGGTATCGAGCTATCGTTGTCCGCCATGCTGTTGCCAGTACCAGTGGCCATGCAGGCGCTGGCCGACCGTTCGCCCGACCGCAACGAACACCGGCAGGACGAACCCTATCGCCGGGCTTTGACGGGCATCTACGCGCGCCTGGCAGCTACCTTGCGACTGTTGAGCGGTGGTGAAGCCGCGCGGCATGCAGTGATTCCGCAGGATCCCTACCTCAGCGCACAGGCTTTTCAGGACGACCTGCGAACTATTGAACAAAGTCTGGACCAGCAAGGTTGCGGAGCCCTAGCTCAACTCCGTCTCAAGCCGCTTATCCGAGCCGTCGAGGTCTTCGGTTTTCATCTGGCCACTGTGGATCTGCGCCAGAGTTCTGACCAGCACGAACTGGCCATTGCCGACTTGCTAAGGGTGGCCCGACAGGAGTCGGACTACTCGTCGCTGGACGAAGCGAGCAAACAGCGACTATTATTGAAACTGCTCAATGATGCCCGACCGCTGCGCATTCCCCACGCCAGTTATCAGCCTCACACGCTAAGTGAACTAGGCATTTTTGAAGCCGCGCGCGACATTCGGCAACGTTATGGCACTGGGGCCATTCGTCACGCCATTATTAGCCATACGGAAACCGTGAGCGATCTTTTAGAGGTGCTGTTGCTACAGAAGGAAGCCGGCCTGATGATTGGCACGTTGGATCAGGATGCCCGCGCCGATTTAATCGTGGTGCCTCTGTTTGAAACCATCGAAGACCTGCGTAATGCACCTGGTATCATGGATGCGTTCTATCGTCTACCAGGAATCACCGAAATGGTGCTCCGCGGTGGCGCGAATGAATACTACGAGCAGGAAGTGATGCTGGGTTATTCGGATAGCAACAAAGATGGCGGCATCTTCACCAGCAACTGGGAACTCTACCAGGCGGAAACCGCACTGGCCCAACTTTTTGACCGCCTTTCCAGTGAACTCGGAAAGCCCCTTCGCCTGCGCATGTTCCACGGTCGTGGCGGGACCGTTGGGCGCGGGGGTGGCCCCAGCTACGAAGCCATACTGGCACAGCCGACCGGTACGGTGCGCGGTCAAATCCGCTTGACCGAGCAAGGCGAGATCATCGGCTCTAAATATGCCAACCCTGATATTGGTCGCCGCAATCTGGAAACGTTCGTGGCAGCCACTTTGGAAGCCACTTTACAGCCACCCGGCAAACCTGTAACCAAACGGTTTTTGGAAGCGGCTCAGCGTCTGTCGCAGGCCAGCATGGCCGCCTACCGAGAACTGGTTTACCAGACCCCTGGCTTCACTGATTACTTCTTTAGTGCCACTCCCATTCGCGAGATCGCGGAACTGAACATCGGCTCTCGGCCTGCTTCACGCAAGCCCTCGCAGCGCATTGAAGACTTGCGTGCCATCCCTTGGAGTTTTAGTTGGGGCCAGTGCCGTCTGACTCTTCCTGGCTGGTTTGGCTTGGGCACAGCCGTCGCCCAGTTGCAGCAGGAACTCGGTGAAGACGCCGCAAACCAATTGCTGCGACAGATGGTCAAGCAATGGCCGTTTTTCCGCACTCTGCTGTCCAACATGGACATGGTGTTGGCCAAAAGCGATCTATCGCTGGCTCGACGCTATGCCGAACTGGTTCCCGACAGCAAATTGCGCAAGCGAATCTTTTCAGCCATCGAAGCGGAATGGCACCGCACTCACCAGGCATTGAAGACCATTACCGGGCAGGCAAGCCGCTTAGCCGACAATCCGGCGCTGGCGCGATCCATCGAACACCGATTCCCGTACATTGACCCGCTGCACCATTTGCAGGTCGAATTGATTCGGAGATACCGCGCCGGCAGCCAAGCCGAAAAAGTCAAGCGTGGAATTCACATTTCCATCAATGGAATCGCCGCCGGACTTCGCAATACTGGCTGATGAATTGAAAGCGCCAAGATATCGCTTGCTCTCTGTTTGTCACCTCATATCGGCGATCAAAGCTCCTTGATGCGGATGTGGCGGTAATGAGCTTCGGCTGGCAGCCCGCTGTGAATCTGCAGGCCGATGATTCCTTTCTTGTCGATTTTTTCGTCCGCTTCCAAATAATCGACCGTAAGAATGTCGTTCAGCCAGATCTGAATCCGATTCCCCTGACAAAGAATGCGAAATGTATTCCAATTGTCAGGTCGATAGGCTCGCTGGACGACTTCCGCCTTTGGAAGTTCCAACATCTTATTGCGCCGAGATTCATCATAGAGCGCTCCCCATACCGCTCGGTTCCAGGCAGTACCCATGTCTGCTTGATAACCGGACACCTCATGGTTGTTGGGAATTCGAGTCGTTCGAAACTGAATACCTGCGTTATCACCCTCACCGACCAATTTCGCCTCTAATCGCAGATCAAAATCGCCGTAGACCTTTTGAGTACACAGAAATTCATTTCTCGGGATCTTTTGGTCTAGCCTACCCGCAATGATTGTTCCGTTCTCGTTGCGGAACCACTCAAGCTTGCCTTCCCACCCATCGAATCCAGAATCGGATACCAGCGCGGTAAACCCTTCCTTGTCCACAAGCGTTTCGTCAGCATTTTGATTCGTCGGCGATACCACATCAGTCTGTGCTATCGCCATAGCCGAATCGGAAGCAGATAGTCCACTGAAAATGACTAACCACATTACAATGATCAACTTCGGTAACATGAATCGACTCCTCTCGTTAAGTTGAATGTCATTCTAACAACAACTTCCTGGGCAACAATCAATCGTTGCACACTGTTCGGAAATGCAGAGCCACGGAGGGCACACAGGGTACGGAGGAGAGTAAATGGAATTTTGTCTGCGTTTTTTGTAACACTGCGTCTTGTTCTTCCCGTTTTAGGCGTGTAAGTATGTATCGACTAGCAAACGGTGGCCAGCGGCTGGTGATTAGACGGGGGCAATTTTTTTATGAAATTGGGCTTGTCTCAAGTCGACAATCTTTAGAATTGACTTCTAATTTCAATGGCAAATAGCTGTGCCCTCCGTAGCCAATTGGGAGCATCCCTAGTGAAGAAGAACCCTCAGATTGACCTCTACCTGCAAGTGGGATGCGGTCGTTGCCCGTTGGGAGGTACGCCGGAGTGTAAGGTACACTATTGGCCCGAGGAACTAAAACTGTTACGTACAATTGTACTCGAATGTGGACTTCAAGGCTAAGAACGAACTGGAGCTTCCTGACGAGTTGGTGAAAAAGTTAGAGGAACGACCTGCATTGCGAACTGCTTGGGAGAAGCTTACTCCTGGAAGGCAACGCGGATATGTCCTGTTTTTTTCTGCAGCTATACAGTCGAAGACCAGAGAGGCTCGCATTGGAAAGTACTCGCCTTCCATTCTGGAAGGTCGCGGCATGCACGACTAGCCAATCATCGTTTCGGCGAAGGGTAGAACAGAGCCATCACCGGTGCCACCAGACAGAACAGTCCAGCCACGGGTCCGACCCAGAAGATGCCGGCTGGGTTTTCTATCGAGGCTCCCAGCCAGGTCATGACCTGCGTCGCTAGCAGCACACTCACTGTCACTCCAGCTTTCCATGTCATCGTATGCAGCGCCAGCAACTTGGTGTAAGGATGTTCCACGATGCGTTGAATTACTTGAGCAACTAATTCGAGATGCGTAGATTAGTGTTCATCAGTGGTTCTGATCTTTCCTGTCGCCTGAGTGTTGGGCATCTTGCTAGCGGTGATAGACTGAATCAGTCCACAAACAGAAATTCGTTGCTGTTCAACAAGACTCGGCAGAAGGCGGCTAGACTGTGCTTCTGGATGTAGGCTGCCATCAGGAGTTGTTCGGAATCGGTGAGTTCACGGAGCAAGATACGGCGCGCGGCTTCTTCGGGCGTTTGGACTTGCTTCGCCATTTCATCACTGAAATGCAATACAAATCGGTTGTTGTAGAGGGCCAATGATTGCAGCGCAGAAGCAGAGAAGCTACGGGTGGGGGCAAGCATGCCGAGGTCTGGGAAATCCAGCACTTCCATAAATGGATCAGGCACGCCGCGCCACACAAACCGGTAGATGCTGCGACGATGTTTCGGTAACGCCGCCCAATCGTAGGCATTGTAGTCCAGCGTCGGCGTGAGTTGCACCGGCGGGCCAGTGACAAACTGCTTTACGCTCGGACCACCCAACGTTAAGTCGAGCCGATCGGCAGCGGCCAATACAAAGTCGCGGTAGCATTCGGCATCTAGTCTCAGACGATTCATGCGCCATAGAAGGCGATTGTCTTCATCGAAACTCGCTGCATAGTCGCGATGTGAACTACTCTGCCGATAAGTACCGCTTGTAACGATCAGACGGTGCAAATGCTTCAGCGAACCGCCGCCATCACGCAACTCGCAGGCCAGCCAATCAAGCAGCTCTGGATGCGACGGCAAGCCACCCATGCGTCCAAAGTCGTTCGGTGTGTCGCACAGACCACGACCAAAATGGTAGTGCCAAACACGATTGGCGATGCTACGCCAAGTGAGTGGATTCTTGGCATCCGCTAGCCAGTTAGCCAGAGCAGCGCGACGTGCAGCTTCATCAGAGATTTGCAGTTCGGTGAAACGAGATGGTAGTGAAGTAATGGCGCTCAATGCACCGCTGGTCGCTTCTTTCAGCGGCTTGTCGAAGTCGCCTCGCTTCAACAGGTGGACAACCTTCGGTGCGGCAACTGTTGTGGACGTTCCCTGTCCGACAGCTAGCAGGACATCTGCTTTCGTGGCGGCGGCATAAACTTGAACAGGAGGCGGCAATTTTGCGAGTTCCTCTTCTGCCATCTGGCGAGCCACAAACGCCGCCAGCGCGAGTCGCTGCGATTCATTGCGCTGATCAGCGGGAAGTCGCAATGACTTTTCCACCAGTTCAGGAATGGCCGCCGCGCGATCCGTTGGTTGGTCCGTAGCTGAGATTCTCAGCGAGCCTATGAGATGCGCATTTCCAGAACGTTGCTTCAAGGTCAGAGTCAGCTTTGCGTTCGCTGCTAAGGCTAGCGGTTCTGCAAGTTCAAAGACCGCATAATGCGAAACTCCAATCGCCGGATGCACACCCCAGCCAGTCGCTTCGTTGCCGTCGATGGCCATAGCGGATGTCCAATCCTGCTGGTCAAAATCTGCTGTGGCCCGCGCAAACTTTAGAGTTACAGGTTGCGCGGTGCCGGGTTCGAAAAGCTGCGTTTCGAATTCGCTGAGCGTAAAATTACCATTGTCCTGGCGTCCAGGCCCATTCATCGGCAGCGATTGGTCGACCAGAACATCAAGACGCAGCGCAGTGATGGAGTTTAGCGGCAGACTACCGGTGATGATATAGGTGTCCTTGTCCGGCTTGGTCCCTGAAGATAGCAACACATCACCGTCACGCGTTAGAGTCGAACCACTGGTCCCATCCGAGCTCATAAAACTGTCGTGGTTTAGAGAAATCCAGTTGACTGGAGCGTCGTGCGACTTCTCCCACTCGCCAACTAGTTTCTCGATATCTGATGCCAATAGAACGGCTTTGTCTTCCGAAGCAGCGGCAGCCTGTAATGTTTGCCAGTGCTTTCGAGACTGCGCGACAAATTCGTCTTCATCGAAGTCAACGTTGCCTTCAATCACACCTGCAAAGACCGCTTGTAGTGCGTAATAGTCTTCCTGCGAGATCGGATCGAATTTGTGAGCATGACATCGGGCACAGTTGGCCGTGGTGCTGGTGAAAGCACCCATCGTTTGCGTCACCAAATCGTCTCGGTCCAGGTAGTCAAAATTTATCGAGGCGGTTTGATAGGCACTGTGATCAAAAACGCCTGCCCCAAGAAATCCGAGCGCAGCGATAAGCTTTGGCCGCTCCGGAAAAAGTCTGTCTGCGGCCAGTTGTTCCTGTATGAACTGTGACCAAGGCTTGTCTGAGTTTAAAGCTTTGATGACATAATCTCGATAACGCCAGGCGTAATCGCGTGGCAGGTCGTGACCACAGCCGTGAGTCTCGGCGAAGTGGATCGTATCGAGCCAATGTCGCGCCCAACGCTCGCCGTAATGCGGCGAATCCAGCAGACGTTCGACCAGGTTCTCATACGCTTTTTGGTCGGTGTCCTTTATAAACGCATCGACTTCGGCAGGTGATGGCGGCAGACCATGTAAATCGAAATTGAGT
Organism: Aureliella sp.; assembly: GCA_044234105.1. Lineage (GTDB taxonomy): Bacteria > Planctomycetota > Planctomycetia > Pirellulales > Pirellulaceae > Aureliella. Next base: position 38,195 of record JBIIJD010000006.1, read on the forward strand.
CGTCGAATCAATGTGCGGCGGTCGGCTTCCGGAGATAGGGTAAGCCCTCGTTCCGCTAATCGAGCGATAATGAAGCAGTCCACTGGATGTTCTAGGCCGGAAACGTCTGGCACCTCGGGCAAAACAAGCGGCTTGAGCGACCACCAATCGGATTCACTGGGATGCTGAGTAGGTGCGATGCGAGGATCTGGTGCTCCACGGCTTACCCACTCTTCCAGCAAAGCAATCTCGGCGGGTGGGAGCTTTTGTTCTGGCGGCATTTGTTGCCCATCGTCCGAGCCACTGACCAACTGAATGAGTAGACTCTCGCTGGGTTTTCCGGGGACTACTGCCGGGCCTGAATCGCCACCTTGCTCCCAACCCGAACGCGAGTCGATTGTGAGCCCACCCTTCATCGTCTTCTCATGCGAATGACACTCGAAGCATCGCTGCTTAAAGATCGGTTCGATTTTCTCTGTAAAAAAATCATCCGCGCGAGCCTCCCACAAACCAAATAAGCCATGCAGCAGAACACAGAACATCCACAGTACGCGGCCCTGCAGCGGCACCGCGCAAGCCGTCCGGTTCCGCTGCCAGCATCTGACCGGACATGCACTAGCCAAAACTGCAATGGAAGATCTATGCCGTACTGATTCCGTGTAAATTGCATTCCGCATGTTTAGCACTTTTCTAGATCATGCCAAAACTTGCTTGACCACATGCCCATGAACATCCGTCAGGCGGCGGTCGACGCCGTTGGATCGCACCGTCAGCCTTTCATGATCAATGCCCATCAAGTGCAGGATGGTGGCATGCAGATCGTAGCCAGTAGTGATATCCTCTGCGGCTTGGTAACCGATTTCGTCGCTGACGCCGTGAGTGACTCCGCCCTTGATCCCTGCACCCCACAACCAACTGACGAACGTACCACAGTTGTGATCGCGACCCAGAGAACCTTGCGAAAATGGCGTGCGACCGAATTCAGTAGCCCAAACAACCAGTGTGTCTTCGGCGAGCCCGCGCTGGCGGAGGTCTCGCAACAACGCAGCGATCGGCTGGTCGACACTTTGCGCCATTGGGGGAAGCTCCTTGGGGATGTTGCCATGGTTATCCCAGTTGTTGACCGCGCCTTCAGGGCCGCTCCATACCTGCACGAATCGCACACCACGCTCGGCCAGACGGGCAGCCAGTAAGCAACGCTTGGCAAAGTCGGCGGTCGGCTTGTCTGAGCGGTCTAAACCGTAGGCGCTGCGAACCGACTCGGGTTCCGCCATGACATCGAACGCTTCCGGAGCACTCAGTTGCATCTTGGCGGCCAGTTCGTAACCCGCAACCCTCGCGGCCAATCGCGAGTCGCCAGGATGTTGCTCGGCATGCTCGCGATTGATCTGTTTCAATAGTACAAGCCCCTCGCCACTGGCTTCTGGAGTAGCGAAGGCGTACTGATCCGACGCAAAGAGATCGGCTATGGGTTGCGGGCACTCAGCCTTGATGACTGTCCCCTGATGAACTGCTGGCAAAAATCCGGAGGTGAAGCAACCACGGCCATTGTAGGGTAGACCACGAGCGTCCGGCAGAACAATAAAACTCGGCAGGTTGTCACCCAGGTTCCCTAGCGCGTATGAAATCCAAGCACCCATACATGGAAAGCCAGGCAGCAGGAATCCGTTGTTTAAAAGATAGGCATTCTGGCCATGAACGTTGGAACGACCGGTCATGGCTTGCAGAAAGGCCATTTCATCTACGAGTTTGGCTTGTTCAGGAAAAACGCCGCTGACCCATTTGCCGCACTGGCCGTGTTGCTGGAATTCGAAAGGGCTTTTCATGATCGCCCCTTGCATTCCCGTAGCTCCCTCGATCTTAGTCTTGGAGCCCAGTTGTTGACCATCCAGCCTGGCAAGCGCGGGCTTGTAGTCCCAGGTATCCATCGGACTGACGCCACCGTTCATAAACAATTGAATCACACGCCGCACCTTGGCGTGATGATGTAGGCCTCCGTTGAGTTCCGCCTTTGGCGAGGCAATTTCGGCGGCTGCATCACGTGCTAGGAGATGAGTGAGCGCGAGACCGGCTAGACCGCTACCCAAGCCTGAGGCGAAGTTGCGACGGGATGGTAATGAGATGGATCGATTCATAAGGTGGGGGCCGAAATGTCGGCGTTTCGATTGTAGCAACCGTTCTCAGTATACACAGATTGTGACGCCACGCCAGAATGAGGGCCGCCATCGTGAGTCGAGCATGACGGTTGCATGTGTGAGGAGAATTGATTGCGTGGCATGAAACAGCGGCCCACTACTGCCGTTCTTGATAGTCGAACCACTGACAAGCCGCTTCGGGTAGACCTTCATGGCCTCCGCGAAAGATGCTGAGTCGAGCCAGCCTGCTTGTGCGGCGCAATAATATCTCGCGGCCGAACGTCTGGCCCTCGACGTGATCGATAGCCTGTGGGACTGCGGTCTTACCAGCTTCCCACAGTTGAGCTATTTCATCATCGCTGACAACTGGCGTTCCATTGGCCTTTGCAATGACATTAAAGGCCAATACGGAATGCGACACTGGTACTGAACCGGTATGTCCGTCGAAGATGCCGGCCGCAATGTCCACTGGCAAGTTGGTTGAACAATGCAAACAATGAATCGGTGAACGGTCTTGATATTCAGCATCACGCTCATCGTTCTCACCAGGAGGCCCCCCAAGACTATCGAGGATATCCTGCGCGTATTCGTCCGGCTTTCCGTTTCTTGTGTGGAAGCGATACCACTGGGCGACGTCCGAAATTCCGACCCAGGCGGACGCAGCCGAAAATTTTTCGGGATGATGCCCCGCCATGAGCATGGTCATGTGCCCGCCACCTGAGACTCCTGCCAGAAAGATGCGGCGACTATCTACATTAAACTCTCTCTTCAAGAAGTCGATTGCGTCCAAAACATCGCGGCGAGCCAACTTAGAACCCAACGCTTCTGGGCGATTATTAGGGCCGCGAAAATTTGGCTGGAGGTAAAGCCAACTGCGCTGCACAGCTTCGGCCTGCCAGTCGTGATGACGTTGTGAGAAATAGCCACTCCAGGTATGTAGTAGTATTAGTATCGGCGTCGCTTGCTCCTTAGCCCGCGCAGGAGCCCAATAAAGAATTGGCTGCTCGTGTTCGTCTAGCGTACTGCGAACGGTAGCCTTCACCAGTGGCGGCAGAGCATCTCGACTTTCTTGATCAGCTACCGCCGACGCACTTAGCCAACCAAGCGAAGTCGAAAGAAACCACCATAGCGCTTTGCAACAACAATCAAATCGATTCTGGCTAGGAGGCTTCAAGTATTGTTTCATAATATGATTACTCAAGTGGCATTATCTCGCACCAGACTCGCAATTTGAAAGTTGTCCGCGAGAGCGACTAACTCTGTTGAAAAATAGGTCACCGACCCGCTAGACTTTGTCGGAACTGCGCGTGTATTGGAGTTACAATTTAACACACCGCTTAGCGATCGACTACTCGCTACAACCAACACTTTTTATAACCAACTACTTTCAGGACCCTTTCATGCAACCACTGACTCGACGATTTTTCATGGCTGCTTCGGGCAGTATGGCCGTGACCACTACGGCCAACAACTTTACCTGGGGCTGGACCACGCCGCTAGAACCACAGGCTGGCGATGTGGGGCCCTGGTACTCCAAAGCTTGGCGTCGAGCTGTCATCGACATGCACGTTCCAGATTGGGATCCGGCTTTTCTGGCGAAGTTTGATCCGAAACGCTATGCGGAGATGCTGGTTCAATCGCGAGCACAGTCGATCTATTACAGCCTTGAATCTAAATTCAACATGGCCGGCAATAGGCGTGAAGTCAGCAACCCAGACAACTCGGATACGCACACGCAAGCCGCCATGCAAGTTGCCGCACGCTTGAGAAAACTTACAATCTTGCCTACCAGGGGCTTCCCAAACGTTGGCAGAAGGTTCTCGAAGGTTCTTCGCCTTCTTAGTTCTGGCTTGGCATGATATGCCATTCACAAACGGGCTCCGTTAATCTTGTAAACTGGCAATTCGTTGACTCAAACTTTGCAGCCAACGCGCTGCGGGCGCTCCGTCTGTCACTCTGTGATCAAATGTCAGACTCAGGCTCAGCGTCTCCCCGACTTCTACTCGACCCTCACGGACTACCGGTTCCTGGACAATTCGCCCAATGCCCAGTATCGCGGCTTGCGGCAGATTCAATATCGGTGTGAAGGCGTCGACTCCAAACATGCCCAAATTCGAGACGGTGAAGGTTGCACCGGTGAGTTGGTTTTGAGTGAGCCTACCCGCTTGCGCTTGATCGATCAATTGACGAGTGGTTTTGGCGATATTCATCACCGACATTTGATCGGCATGAGGAACGACAGGAGCTAATAATCCGTTGGCAGTGTCCACAGCGGTTGCGATGTGAATGGCTGAGTAGGTATGGATGCCGCCACGATACCAACAGGCGTTCAGTTCGGGTTGCTCTCGCAGAGTCTGTGCCACTAGGTAAATCAGAATATCGTTGTAACTGGGAGTCGGCTCGTCAGCGGAAAGCATCTTTTTGAGCCGCTCTCGGTAGGCGACCAACGATCGAGCATCGACTTTAGTGGTGAGCGTGACAGGCACGGCTTGGTGAACTCCAGCCGACATCCGCTGAGCGATAGACTGACGAAGTTTGGAAGCTGCTTGATAGCTGCCGGGTTCGGTGGGCGGTATCTCTTGAAACGGGTTGTGGGCTGAATTCGGGTTTTCTTGGTGGTGGTTGGAAATGATGTCTCGCTCGCGAATTCGCCCGCTGCGGCCTGAACCCTCAAGTTGTGTCCAATCGATCCCCAGTTGGCGAGCGGTTCGACGAGCACGGGGTGTAGCGTTTACACGAAGTGTATTCGAGTTCATCAGTACATCTTCGCCGCACTGACCAGTAGCCTGCTGAAGATCGCCGCTCAAAACGCGACCAGTGGGATCGGGAGTTGGCACGGTGCTGAGATCAATTCCTAGCTCGCGGGCCAGTCGACGTGCTGCCGGCCCTGCGACTCGCGAGGTTGGAAAGTGGATTGGGTTGCGGCTTGTGGCGGGAGCGACTGGCGCTGCTTTCGAGATGAGGAGCGATGAAGTTGATGAAGAAGAAGTTGTCGGGGAGGTGAACGATGAAGCCGGTGCCAGCGGCTGGGCGGTAAACGAGGAGAGCTGGTTGCCTACTGTGGTGGGTGGTTGCTCTGAGTCGCTTAGTAGAAAGCCGACTACTTCGCCAACTCTGACCGGAGAGCCGGGTTGAGGGGCATCGGAGGGAACGCACAGTATCCCCGCGTCGATGGACTCGATCTCCTGCGCAGCTTTCTCGCCTTCCAGAAGGTAGATGGCTTCTCCGACTGTGACATAATCCCCCGGTGCCTTTAGCCACTGGACAAAAGTTCCTTCTTCCATAGACCAACCGAGACGCGGAATTGTAATGGGATGTGGCATGGGGAGTGGGGAATTGGGAGTGGGGAGTGGGGAATACCTAATACCTATCGCCTAAAGCCTATTGCCTACTCCATCACTAGTTCGCGGATGGCTTGTGTGATCTGTTGAGCATTGGGAACAACGGCTTGTTCTAACGTTGGGGCGTAAGGTGTTGGGGCGAATGCTCCTTGTAGGCGTTTGATGGGTGCGTCGAGGTCATTAAAGCCGGCGTCGGCAACTTGCGCGGCGATCTCCGAGGCAAATCCACAGGGACCAAAGGCTTCGTCCACAATCAGCAAACGCCCCGTCTTTGATACAGACTGCAAAATCGTGTCGACGTCCAACGGCGAAACGGTGCGAGGATCAATCACTTCAACCGACACACCTTCGACTGCCAACTGCTCGGAGGCCTTAAGCGTATGTTGTACCATCAATGACAGTGCAACAACGGTGACATCATTACCGGCGCGGGCAATTCTCGCTTGACCAAAGGATATTTCGTAGGGTTCCTGAGGAACGTGACCTTTCAACTGCATCAGTTCGCGATGCTCAAGAAAGAGAACTGGATCGTCACTGCGAAGTGCGTAAGCCATGAGTCCCTTGGCGTCGTAAGGGTTAGACGGCAGGACGACTCGAAGCCCAGGAATATGGGAATAGATCGAGTGATACATGCCGGAGTGATGCGTGGCTGTGGAATGTCCCACGCCGCCGCAACCACGCAGCAATACCGGCATCTTCAAGCGTCCGCTGCTCATGTACTGTATTTTGGCGATCTGGTTGACGATCTCACCAAACGCATCATTGATAAAGTCGATGAACATAAAATCGATGATGGGTCGGGTACCGGTCATTCCGGCTCCGCAGGCCAGACCTACAAAACCGCGTTCGCAAATGGGTGTGTCACACAGTCGCTCGGCTCCGTACTTTTCATAAAGTCCGGCCGTCGTCATGAAGTTACCCCCTCGAACGCCGATTCCCTCGCCCATCACAAAGATCGTGGGATCAGTAGACATTGCTCGGTCAAGGGCCTCGAGTGTTGCTGCGACAAAGGAAAGAGGACGGGGGTTGGGAGTGAGGAGTGCGGAATGCGGAGTGGGGAGCGCGGAATAGACGTGTGCGGTTGCCGAGTTGGCAGCAGGAATGGGACTCGATTCTGCAAATTCACGGGCCTCGCGAACGACTTCCGCAACCTCGCGATCGATGTCGTCAAGGAGGGGAATGGGGAGTCGGCAGTCGGCGGTGGTGATATTGTGGCCATCTTCCCTACCGCCTTCACCCACTACCCACTGCCCACTCGCTATTCCCTGGCGCAGCCTGGCGATCGGACATCTTTCCTTCCAGGCTGCGACATCTTCTTTCGTTCGATAAGTAAAATCGCCCATACCCTCGGCATGCGCGCGGGTGCGATAGGTCAGGCACTCGATTAGTGTCGGGCCGCCGCCATTTTTCGCTCGCGCTATAGATTCTCCGGCGACTCGATAGACTTCCAGAACATCGTTCCCGTCGACGGTTACTCCGGTCATGCCGTAGGCAGCGCCGCGCGAGCCAACGCCTGGGTTGCCACTGGAATACGAGAACGGAACTTCGGTGGCAAACTGATTGTTTTCACAAATGAACAGAACTGGCAATTTCCAGATGCTGGCCATGTTGAGCGCTTCATGAAACGCACCGTTGTTGACCGCGCCGTCGCCGAAGAAGGCAACCGCCACCGTACCGTTTTTTAGAATCTTGGAACTGTATCCACCACCGCAGGTTTGTAGTAAACACGGCCCGACGATGCCGCTTGTCCCCATCATGCCGATCTCGGGCGAGAAGAGATGCATGCTTCCCCCGCGTCCCCGCGAGCAGCCAGTCTCGCGTCCCAATAGTTCCGCCATCAATTCGCGCGGCGGCATTCCTTTCGCAAGCGCATGACCGTGTCCTCGGTGCGTGGAGAAGATCGGGTCGCGCTGGGTCAAATGCGCGCAGACACCGGTCGCAATCGCTTCCTGTCCGACATAGGTGTGACATGCCCCGTGGATGAGCCCACGCTGATGACAGCGCGCGAGTTCTTCTTCGGTCTGACGGATGATTTGCATGGTCCGATAAAGAGTGCGGAGTGCGGAATGCGGAATGGGGAGTACGGAATGCGGGGGCACTATGCTATATTCCTTTCGAATTGGAGTTCTCGGCGCTTGCACGACTGGTGCGTATGGAGGCGACTACCATTGCGAGAATTTCGTTGGCTTCACTGATCAAGTCTTGAAGTCGCTCGATCGGCATCGTGCCACTTTCAGCGATGAGTTCCATCCAATAGATGGATTCATCAGCTTCTTCTTCGACGATTCCCAATTTAGCGCGAAACTCGGCGGCCGATCTCGCTCGACATGCAGCGCGATAGTTAGCTCCAACAGAAGTACCACAACGCATGAGTTGTGAAGTAATCATCTGTTCAATTCGACCGTCCGGAATGTATTTGCATAAACGAATGATTCGAAAAGCAAATGCTTTGGTTCTCTCTAACAACAAACGATTCTGTGCATGTTCACTCATAATGATCCCTCTCCGCACTCCGCACTCCGCACTCATCACTCCCCACTGCCCCCCGCCGTTCCTCCGGCATTCATGGCCATGTTGCCGCCGTCCATGGGGATGATCGCTCCGGTGATCCACTCGGAGCTGTCCGAGGCCAGGAACACCGCGAGCCCCATGATGTCTTCTGGCTTTCCGAGGCGCCCAGCGGGAATGCCGCGCAGAAACCGGCCCTCAAGAGATGGATCGGCGGCCATGCGGGCTTCAAGGCTCGGGTTGACCACTTGAGCCGGCGTGACGCAGTTCACCCGCACTCCGCGATAGGCCCATTCGGTACTTAGCTCGCGTGTCATCTGAATGACCGCGCCCATGGCCATGCTATAAGCAATATGGCCTCGTCCAAGCGCGGTCGAACTAGCCAGCGACCCGATATTCATGATCGAGCCGCGACCTTGCGCCAGCATGCGACGACCCGCTTCCTGACACATCGCGAAACGACCAACTACTAGATTCTGCAACACGCGTTGAAGATCCGCGATCATTAGATCTTCTGGTTTTGCGAGGTGCCCATCTCCGGCGATGTTGCCTAGAAAATCAACTCGACCGAAGCGGGCATCGACCTGTCGAAACAGTTCAGCGATCGACTCGGGATTGGAGACGTCGGTACTGGCAATCAACGTTTCACGACCAAGCGAATGGATTTCCGCAGCGGTGGATTCGGCTCCCACGCGATTGCGATCGACGAGCACAGTGTGAGCGCCATGCTTGGCCAATGCCAGCGCAGTCGCTCGTCCCAAACCTTGCGCTGCTCCGGACACAACGGCAACGCGATCAGTCAAATCAAACATTTCCATCATCTTTTCCTTCTTCCATAAGTGCTCCGGCCTTGCTATCTATGCTATCGACTTCCGGTTGGATTAGCACAGACGGCAAAGCCGAGGCACAGATATCATGAGCATTGGAACGAGTACGCTTCGGACTCCAGTTTCGTAGGACGCTTGCGGCGAGTAGACCGCCAAACATTAAGATCGCGGCCATCGACCAGAGTCCGAGTTGGCCCAGGATCGACGCGCCGAAGAAGCCGCCGATGTTGGCGACCGAGTTGATCAAGGCAATGCCTCCCGCAGCCGCGACTCCCGACAGGAACACACCGGGCAAAGTCCAAAACACCGGCAGCATGCTCATCATTCCGGATTGGGCTAGACAGAGCCCGACCAGCGCGACGACCGGGGACGGCCCCCAGGCCACGAGACTCCATCCCACAGCAGCCAGCAGCGCCGAACCCGTCAGGTGCCAACGCCGCTCTCCGGTACGATCGGAACTTATTCCCACCAGCGACATGACCACGATAGCGCACAGATGCGGCAACGCCGTCAACAGGCCAATCTGAAAATTCGTCACCTGTTGGAATTGCTCTTTGATGAGCGTGGGGAAATAGGCTCCACCAGCGTTCGACCCGACCGCCACGGTAAAATAGATCGCGATCAGCAACCAGACTCGAGGCTGCAACATCGCCTGCCAACGGTCGGGTCCGTGCTGAGCCTGTCGCTGACGATCCTCCTCGGCTAGATGCTCGATCAGCGACTGCCGCTGGCTGTCGCTTAGCCATTTCGCATCTCGCGGCGAGTCCTGTAAGTAGAACAGCACCGTGATCCCAACCAGCGAGGTTGGCAGCCCCTCCAGCAAGAACAGCCACTGCCAGCCGTGCCAACCATTGACACCGTCGAAGTTGTCCATGATCCAACCCGAGAGAGGATTGCCAAGCACATTTGAAAGTCCAATCGCCAGCATGAAGAACGCCGTCATCTTGGCACGCTGCCGATCTGGGAACCAATCACTGAGGTAAAGGATGATGCCGGGGAAGAAGCCTGCCTCGGCGATCCCGAGCAGAATCCTTAGCGAGTAAAACGTCCACACATCCTGCGCAAACATAGTGGCCGCCGAAACCAACCCCCAGGTGATCATGATTCGAGCGATCCACCGCCGCGCACCAAACCGTCGCATCAACAGATTACTGGGAACTTCGAACAGGATATACCCAACGTAAAACATCCCATACCCCAGATCGAACATCGCCTTGGTCAGTCCCAAGTCGTCTTGCATCGCCAACCGCGCGAACCCCACGTTGGCTCGATCAAGAATGTTCAGTACGTACAGCAGACAGATGAACGGAACGATCCGCCAAGCAACCCGTTGCAAGGCAGTGCGGAGTTCGGAATGCGGAGTGGGGAGTGGGGAGTTCGGAATGGGGAGTGAGGAATGTGCCTCCGGCTTGCGCCCTTCTGAATCGTCGTTTGAGATTTGATCTTTATTCATGCCGACGCGCCCCTACTCCCTACTACCACAACACGATCGCTCTGCCTGGTCCGCCATGGCAGTCGCGAACTTTCAATGCGGCGAACAGGAAATAAGCGTCCTTGGCGGGAATCTTGTCAACGTTCACCAGAAACTCGACGCCGACCATTTCCCGACTACCGAGCGCCCAATAGGTCATGAGCGCGCGACGCGGATCGACGCCACCGAGATCGGGCGCGTCGCTGGCGATGCAGCGAATACCTTTTTCTTCAAGATAAACAATCAGATCGGGGCCAGGTGCCGGCCAGCCTTCCGTTTTGCCTCGTAGTGGATCGATCCACATTGCAGGATTGTCCGAAGGCTCGCGCAAAAACTTATCGTTGTGACCAGTCTGAAAAATCACTATGTCGTCAGCTCGCAGTGCCCCAACCTTTTGCTCGTAGTCCTGAACTTGTTTGACCGTGATCTCGGGTGAACTCGGCCAGCTTGAGGGATTGGTCGAGCCCACTAGACTGCGGACATCGATCAATCGAGCTTCTCCGCAGGTCCATTCGATGGGAATTTGCTCAGCGGTTAAAGCACTCGAGCCGCGCTTGCCGTACTTCTTCTCGTACTCTTCCAACCATCCGCGAACCTCAGGCTCGTACGCTATTGGCTTGTCATCGGCGGGCAGCGCGAACGCAGGAGGCACTAGATGTGTGCCAGCCATCGAATCCATCAAATGACCGTGATGCCACATGTCGAGATAATCGGAATAAAGAAAATCGATCTTTAAATAGACTTGCCGATGATTTCCGGTACCTATACCGGGTGAAGTGAGTGGCAACTTCGGCGAAAGTGTTGGTGACAGATCGACAGCTCGCTTATTGCGGCAGGCTTCGATCAAGCGCCCGGGCAGTTTGCCGCCGACAATGGAGAACGCTCGACCTTCAGCATACGGACCATCTGCGTGTTTGGGGCTCAGCAAACAATAGAACGCACCCGTCGCTGGCAGCGCACGCAAGTTGGTCGCTCCTTCGGTCCAGATCATGCCGTACTTCAAGCCGGCGTAATGAGTCGGTTCAGCCAGATCCGGCAGAGGCCCCATACTTGCGCTGTCGGTACCGGTGGTGAGTACTCCGCGTTTTCCTAAGAATTCCATGCACTCAGGATTTGGGTCGGGATATCCTGGAGCCTTGCGATCCAAAATATCTGCGATGTAACGACGGCCCTCGGGAAGTGGTCGATAATAATTGTCGGAATAGTCGCTCCGAAACAGCACCACGTCGCCCAATCGGACCCGACGATGCTTCTTTTCAAATTTTTCTACATGCTCAGGTGTAACTAGCGGGCTTTCGCCTTTGAGGGCTTTATCCAACAGATCGCGCACATCTACGATGCAAGCTTCACCACCGAATTGCCACGGCTCGATCTTGTCCGTGTAAGCCAATCCCAACGGCCCCGACTTCTCACGCTTTAATTCTGGACGCGCAACCGAGTGTGGTGGAACGTCCAGTTGAGTCCCCGTGTTGCCATCGATTAGCAACGTGTCGATGTTGTAGTTCGATTCAGCGCCTATCGTCCGCGAATGAACAATAGCAAATCGGGGAAATGGATGACTGGGCCAAGTACATGGATACTCTGGAGCAATCAACAGCGAATGGTCCATGAAACGCGATAGCTCTGCCTTCGTCTCTTGGGCCTGGCTGAAACCATTCCACCATGTAGCCGTTACGATCGAAGCGAACGCAACTTGTTTCATTAGCATGGTGATGTATTTACGATGGCTTTTCATGCTCAAACTCCCCTAATCAAGTTGTCGAAGTATGTCATGTCGTGCAATGTCGAGCAATCCTGCGAGTGTTTCCTCGCTAGCCGATTCCCGCAACTGGACAGTAAAGCGATCCTTCATGCAGCGGTCGTCTCCTCCGCAATCACCGGGTTGGTAAGCGAACCGATACATTCGATCTCAATGGTGACGCTGTCGCCTGGTTGCAAGTAGATCGGAGGTTTGCGTGCACCACCGACACCGTGCGGTGTTCCGGTTAGGATGAGGGTCCCTGCTGCCAACCGAGTACTGCCACTGAGGAACTCGATCAGTGTGGGCACATCGAAGATCATGTCGTCCGTGTTCCAATCCTGCATTGTTTTGCCATTAAGAATCGTACGGATGCCGAGTTTGTTGGGATCGGGGATCTCGTCGGCGGTTACAAGACATGGCCCGATCGGGCAGAAGGTGGCAAACGTCTTGCCGCGACACCTCTGGCTGCCGCCGTACTTCATCTGCCAGTCGCGGGCACTGACATCGTTGGCGCAGGTGTAGCCGAGCACGTGCTTCAGAGCGTCGGCTCTGGAGACATTGTGACACTCCTTGCCCATCACGACCGCGAGTTCGCACTCGTAATCGACAGCGTCGCTCGTGAGTTGTCGCGGTAAAATAATCGGGTCGCCAGGATGTTGCAGGGTGCCGCTATTCTTCATGAAGACGACCGGCCACTCGGGAATCGGCTGGTTCCCCTCGGCGGCGTGCTTTCGATAGTTGAGCCCAATGCAGATGATGTCGCGCGGCTCGATCGGTGCAAGCAGTTTTGTGACGACGGCCGGTTCCCCGGTGTCGGTCAGCCCGGCGAAGATATCTCCAATGAGTCGTGTCGTGCGACCATCGGCGTGCAAACGCCCGTAGGCCGTCTGTCCGGTTGTGGTTTGGTATCGAACGATTTTCAAAGTGAAGCTCCTGTTCTTTGGTTGATACTCTTACTTTGTAAAATGCGCACATCTTTGTACTATGGACTTTGTAGGACGGACTGGAAGTTGTCCTACCTCTTGGTTGCAACTCTGACGCATTATGGTCGTGCGACGCTGGTCATTTCCCCCGCCTGTCGCAGTTTGTCATGCACGTCGGGCGGCAAGTGAATTCCGCTCTTTTGCGATTGGTGAAGACTCGCCCACTCGCGTTCGCCTGGAAGTAATACTCGATCCACTCCATCTGCAGTGGGTGCCGCATGAAGTTCGTCAATCAGTCGGCGGATTTTCTGCTCAAACTCGCCTGGCGGCGAAATCGCGGACACGTCGATCACCGTGAACGAGGCGTTGTGCCAAGAAGGTCGACTCGGCTGGTCAAACATCCAGCTACCGACCTGCCAAGTCATATTTCCGCCTGGAATACATGCCGACAAAATCTCACACCACAGTCCGAATCCGTAACCTTTATGACCAGCCATCGGAGCCAAAGCTGCTTGGTTCGGATACAAGCTGCCGTCGGTTGTGGGCTGGCCGCTGGAGTCGACTAGCCAGGTATTCGGAATCGGCTCGCCACGCTGAATAGCCGCGTAAACCTTACCGCCTGCGACCGCAGCCGTTGCGATGTCCAGTAGAATCGGATCGCTGCCTTCAACAGGCACTGCGTAGGCAAGCGGGTTGCTACCAAGCACGGCGGTGCGAGAACCTGGAGCAGCCACGCTGGGAATGTCGTTGCCCGTGACCATCGCAATCATCCCTTCGCGTGCCGCAAGAGCCGCGTAGTAGCCAGCCGCGCCGATATGTCCCGTGTTTCTCAAGCCCACGTAGGCGATTCCAACTTGGCGAGCTTTGAGAATCGCAAGTCGAATCGCGCTGATGCAGCCAACCTGTCCGAGCGCGGACTGCCCATCAATGATCGCCCAGCCCGGTCCCTCGCGTTCAATTCGTGGTTCGGCCGTCGAGCTGTAACCGCCCCCTTGCAACTTTTTGAGGTAACCCGGAAGCAGTTTCGTACCGTGCGTGAAGACGCCCATGGCGTCGGTGGTCGCCAGGGAAAGCGCAGTATCATGCGCACTAACCTGACTCAGGCCGACGCTCTGCAAACACCGTTGAGTGAACCGCAGCAATTCTTCGAAGGTGACGATTGTGCGACTCATCCACGTATCTCCGAGTGAATTTCATAGCCCAAGTTGATCAGCATGTCGGCCAGCGTCTTGCGCAGGCTCTCCGGCAACGGTTGAATCGGCGGCTGAGGATCACCCACTGGCGGACCGATCATGTTAAGCGCCGCTTTCATCGTGCTGAACCAGTGTGCTCCTTCGCCTTTGGAGTGATAAGCCTGGAACTGCAATCGCATCAGAGGTGCAAGCTTTGCCCACAAACCGCGAGCCGCAGCTAAATTGCCTTCGATGGCAATCAGTTCGTACAGGCGTCGAGCTGCGCGTGGGACAGTACTTGGAATCCCTGAGATCCAGCCATGCGAACCATGGCACAAACCTTCAAACGCCGCCGTGTCGATCCCCGCATAGACGCTGAAGGCACCTTCGGTCGCTTGCAGCAACTGACACTGCCGATCCGGTTCCGGATGCGACATTTTCACTCCGGCGATCGCTCGTTCTTCGAACAGTCTCAATAGATGCTCCGTCGTCAGGTCGACCGAAGTCAACGGGATGTTGTGGTACACAATGATTGGAATCGAGACCGCCTCGGCGATACGACGATAGTGATCCATCACCTGCGCTGGAGTGGGGGCCATGTAATACGGTGGCACGATCAGTAGCGCATCGGCTCCGGCAGATTCGGCAAACTTCGACAGCCGGATCGTGCGCGCCGTTGAATAATCGTGTGTCCCAGCGACGACAGGCACGCGCCCCGCGATCGCTTCCAGAGCCGCCGCCAGCATGCGTTCGCGGTCGGAGCACTCCATCGCCGGAAATTCACCGGAACTACCAAGTGGAGAAATGGCATCAACCCGCTCAGCGATCAGCCAGTCGATGTGCGGTTTCAAACGTTCAAGCCTTAAACTTCCATCGGGATGAAAGGGCGTAATCGACGAAGCACAGACTCCGCGAAATAAAGACTTGGGCATTGGTAATTCCTCTATCAGAAAACAATCGTATTCAGGCCAATGGCCTCGTGGTTACTCGTGAATGATTTAGAAATTAGCGTCATTTTTGGCGGATACGGTTCTTCTGTTTCTCCATCTGCGCCTCGGCTTTGCCATCTGTGCTAATCCTATCCCGCGTGGTATTAGCACAGATGGAATCAGTTCACGATGTTTGGCAACGGTTCTCCGCGTAAAGCCATGATTGCGATCTTTGCAGCGGTTTCGCGAAGCGTTCGCACAGACTTGGGGCTCGCCGAGGCGATGTGCGAAGCTGAAATCACATTCGGCATGAATCGCAGTGGGTTTTCCGCCGGCAGCGGCTCTTGTTCAAATACATCGAGCGCGGCGGCTGAGATCTTTCCCGATTGTAACGCAGCGATGAGTGATCCCGAGTCGATTAGATCGCCTCGCCCCAAATTCACTACGACCGAACCTTGCTTCATGCGACTGAGCGAATCGTCATTAAGCAGCTTCTTCGTCTGCGGCGTCGATGGGCAATGCAAACTCACGATGTCGGACTGAGCCAACAAGTCGTCGAGCGTGACCGGTTCGCATCCGGCTGCTCGCACAGTGTCAGCCGGAACGAAGGCGTCATGCACGAGCCGACGACACTTGAAGGAAGCCAGTCTCGTGGCCACTTCACGACCAATGCGTCCGAAGCCGACCAGACCGACGGTTTGATCTCGAAGCGTGCGCAACTGGTCCAGCGGCGTTGCCAGTCCCCATTTGCCGTCTCGGACGTGCAGCGTGTTTGGGACGACTTGCCGCGTGACGCCAAGAATGAACGCCAACGTATGGTCGGCCACTTCGTCGATGCAGTAGTCGGGTATGTTGCAGACCGGAATGCCGCGCTGTCGAGCGGCTTGTAGATCAACATTGTCAACGCCAATTCCGTAGCGAACAATCACTTTGGCTTGCTGCATTGCAGCGATGACTTCTGCATTGATAGGCGCAAACTGTGTGATGACCGCATCGGCCTGAGCAACAATCTGCTTGAGTGCCGATACCTGCTTGTCATTACCACTTCGCAATTGCGCGCCTGCTGCGGTCAGGATCGCTTGTTCCAAGTCCAGATTCGGGAAAGTGTAGTCGGTTATCGCAACAGTTGACATATTGTGAGGTGTTGCCATTGGGTATTAGAGAATTGTGATATAGCAGCCCGTTACGGCCCTCTATTGACGCTGGTCAGATTGTCAGATAATCTATCCCGAAGGCCCTACGAATACAACCCTAGCCGCACTTTAAGCTGAAATGCACACCCTACGACGTCCCAAAGTCCGAGATCAAGCCACCGAGCAAATCAAGCATTTTATTGTCGCTCAGAGACTGGCACCGGGCGATCGACTGCCAACGGAAACGCAATTGGCAGAGACGTTTGGCATTAGTCGGTTGAGCGTCCGCGAAGCCACCAAAGCCCTGGAGTTCCTGGGGATCGTCGAATCAAAAACCGGAGTGGGTTTAACGGTTGGCCGAATCGACATGTGCCGTCTGACGGAGCATCTTGGTTTTCACACCGCGCTACTGGACGTCGATCCCATGCAACTGATCGACAGTCGCGTGATTCTGGAAACGGGTGTGCTGCCACACGTGATCAATCGGATGGCTTCCGATCCGGCAATCGAAAAACAACTTCGGAATTTGGTTAAACAGTTCTCCGTAGCTCGCGATCTCAAGACCTTTATTGAATTGGATATTCAATTCCATCGCACGTTACTGGAGGCCAGCGGATTGCAGCCCTTGGTGGCATTTGGCGATTTGCTACACGTATTCTTTCAGAGGTTTCGCGAGAGTGTCAAGCGAGCTGGGTGGAAAGAAGGACTTGAAGGGCACCGGCGGTTGGTCGACCATTTGGCTGCAGGTAAAGTCAAAGCCGCTACCGACGAACTGCGAGCCCACATAGAGAGCCACAAGGAACGCATCGGATGATGGCCCATGGTCGCAGTACGTTGCCGGTTCAAACTATTGTCACGTTGCTGGCATGCTTTATCTGTTGGGCTGCCGCATGCGCCCAAAACCTTCCGATCGAAAAGATTTCAAGGGAATCCGAGCCTGCTTCATCATCAGAGTCCCCACGAACTTTTTCATCAGAAGAGCAAGACTTTTTTGAGAAACAAGTTCGTCCGCTGCTTGTAGAACGATGCTTCGAATGTCACGCGGGAACAAAGGCTGGCGGGGGACTGTCGCTGGAAACTGCCAAGGCTTGGCAGAAGGGCGGCGAAAGTGGTCAGGTGATCGTACCCGGCCAGCCGAACGAGAGCCTATTGATCGATGCGATCAATTATCGCAATCTTGAAATGCCACCTGCTGACCACGGAGGTAAATTGTCGGATCGGGAAATTGCAGTACTCACGCGGTGGGTTCAAATGGGTGCGCCAGATCCGCGCGATGGTCATGATGTGCTGGGCGGCATGTCCCGTCAGGATGCTGTGAATTGGTGGGCGTTCCAGCCGCTGCCTGAACTGTCGGGTACAGAAAGAGAGCTGGCCACTGATGCGCGGCGAATCGATGATCTGCTCCAGCGTGAAATGGTGGCCAGGTCACTGACGTTGGCTCCTCCGGCAGACCGAAGAACCTTGTTGCGGCGACTCAGTTACGGACTCACAGGCTTGCCTCCGACCGCCGAAGATGTGGAAGCTTTTGTAGCTGACCGTTCTAGTGATGCTTGTTCGCAGGTGGTCGAGCGGCTACTGAATTCTCCGCAATATGGCGTGCATTGGGGCCGGCATTGGCTGGATGTCGTGCGCTATGCTGACACGGCCGGCGAGAACACGGACCGACCGTTGCCTCATGCCTGGCGCTATCGCAACTGGGTTTTCAAGAGTTTTCAAATGGACCTGCCGTTTGATCAGTTTGTGCGCATGCAGTTAGCTGGTGATCAATTGACGCATGAGCTGACCGGAGCTGAGCGGTCTGATGGCATTGTTGCAACCGGTTATCTGGCGATTGCTCGCCGCTTTGGCCACGACATCGACAAGGATATGTATCTCACCTACGAAGACGTGATTGATAACCTTGGTAAAACTTTTCTCGGATTGACGCTGGGCTGTGCTCGCTGTCACGATCATAAGTACGATCCTATTAGTTCCGAAGACTACTACGCACTGTACGGTATTTTTGACAGCACGCGTTTCGCATTCCCCGGTTGCGAACCCAAGGGGCAGCCGCGCGATTTGGTGCCGCTGCTTGCGCAAGCGGAGATAGACGTTCTGATGCAGCCTTGGCAGGAACGCGTGGCACACATCGAAGCGGAAAAAAAACGTCGCCAGGAATCCATTCAGTCAGCTCAACAACAGATCGCAACCCATTGGGATTCGTCGAAGCGGGTGCTGGCGGAGTCCAAGGTCGCTGAGGGCGGCTCGGTTGAATTTCAGAGCGTGCTCACGGTTCGACGTGGTGAACTGATGTTATTGTCCATACTGCCGAACGAAAATCACGGTGCCGACAGCACGCTGGTTGAATGGACGATTCGTGAGACAACCGGTGCTCACCGAATTTGGAGCGTCCATGACTTGGTTCCCGATTTGTTGGAAGGAAATCCATGGCTGGATCAAGATGATGCCGTTTGGAGCTTTTTGGAAACGACCTCTACCCCCGTTTATCTTAACGAACAGCATGACGGCATCACGGGGAGGGCTGAACTGAATTCTTGGAGCCTCGGTTCGGAGCCGTCTGTGTTTGTCAATTCAGCCTCCGAGCCGGTACAGGTCTGGACTACCTTGCCAGCACGATCTTTCTTCGTGCATCCAGGTTCTGGGCGTCCGGTATCCGTGGCATGGACAAGCCCGATCGATGGCGAGATCCTTGTTTCGGGTCGTGTAGCCGATGCGCATCCCGCTGAACTGGACGGAGTGTCCTTTGACCTGTCGCACATCGCCGCGCCCGATTTGGGTAATGCGCTGGCCGATCTTGGAAGCGCATCCACGAGTCTGCCGGACGCTGGCTCGCCACCGTTTATTCCTGTAGCCTACTCCGTAGTCGATGGAGAAACGAAAAACTCCAGAATGCACCTGCGCGGCGACCCGGATAAGCTCGGAGAACAAGTGCTGCGACGCTGGCTGACAGTCTTCGGCGGAATGGAAGTTCCTGAAAGCGCCGGTAGCGGTCGGCGCGAATTGGCTAAGTGGGTTTCCGAGCATCCGTTAGCCGCACGCGTGATGGTCAATCGAATCTGGCAGTGGCACTTTGGTCAGGGTCTGGTGCGATCCTCCAACGATTTTGGCTCACGAGGGGAACCGCCGACGCATCCCGAACTGCTCGATTTTCTAGCAGCAAGATTTGTACAAAGTGGCTACAGTATCAAAGAGATGCACCGGTTAATTCTGCAAACCGCCGCTTATCAACGAGCCAGCGCGACACCTGTGGCTGCCGATCCTGACAATCGCTGGTTAGCCCATTTTGGTTGGCGGCGGTTAACGGCAGAGGAGCTACGTGACAGTTTGTTGGCTGTATCTGGGCAAGTCGATTTGAGTGCCGCTGAAGGACATCCGTTTCCCGAAGAGAAGACATGGACCTTTACCCAACATGCACCGTTCAACGCCGTCTATGAGACCAACCGTCGAAGCGCCTTCATGATGGTCCAACGGCAACGGCGACACCCCTTTTTGGCTCTGTTCGACGGAGCAGACCCAAATGCCTCTACGCCGTCACGTTCAGCGACCACTGTTCCCACTCAGGCACTGTATTTCATCAATGATCCGTTTTTCCACTCGCAAGCCAAATCGCTGGCTGAGATAATGCTAGAAAAATCGCCAGAAGAGGCTCAATTACTGCAAGTTTATCGGTTGCTGTTTCAGCGCGAGCCAACGACTGCCGAGATGGCACGTCTTCAAGAGTTTCGAGAAAACTACCCAGGCAGTCCTGAAGAGAGATGGGCAGCACTCGCCCGAGTCCTGTTGGCATCCAATGAGTTCTTGTATGTGGAATAGTTGAGAATTTTTCAGCGGATTCAAAGTAGCCAACAGATTATTTAGAATGTAAGAGAATCATATCTTGAGATTTAAACCAGGTAGAATGAATCAACGCTGCAAAATTCGAATCCTCAGTACCAGATGCTTGATTTGTTGGCCTTCTTGAATCTGTTGGAGAATTAGCTCTTGTACCCATCCCGCCGCAGCTTTCTGACTTCCACCGCAGCAGGTTCCCTGCTATTGCCCGGCATCGTGAATCAATTGTTGGCAGATTCCGGCGATCCGCTGGCACCACGCGAGCCACATTTTCCGTCTAAAGCAAAGAATGTAATTTTCCTGTTCATGACCGGTGGAGTATCACATGTCGATTCGTTTGACCCAAAACCGGAATTGAGCAAACAACATGGCAAGGAGATCAAGGCTGATCATCCCGAGATCAAAGACCGGCCGGGCTACGAACGCATCTATCTAAAACGACCGCAGTGGGATTTCCAACCTCACGGACAGTGTGGAATAGAGGTCAGTACGTTGTTTCCTCATTTGGCCAGTTGCGTAGACGACATCGCGCTGATTCGTTCCATGCACACATCACATTCGAATCATTACAATGCGACGCTGGGCATGCATACTGGCTCTTTTACATTTTCACGGCCCAGCATCGGGTCGTGGGCTCTGTATGGACTAGGCACCATCAACCGTAACTTGCCGGGCTTCATTGTCATTGCGCCCGCGCAGACCTATGCGGGCACTCAGGTCTATGCCAGCGATTTTTTGCCTGGTTCCTTTCAAGGGACTTTGGTGGTTCCTGGTGCCGAGCCGATTGCCAATGTGAGACCATCGATTCCATCCGATCGTCAGCAGATGGAACTTGCAGCGTTGCAGGCGATGAACGCCGAGCATCTGGCTGCACGTGCCAATGATCCACAGCTTCTGGCTCGACTTCAGTCTTTTGAGACTGCGTTTGGCATGCAAATGGCAGTGCCTGATGCTTTCGACTTCTCTACGGAAGATGACCGAACGCTTGCCAGTTATGGGTTGCAGCCAGGACAAACCACAGGCTTTGGTTGGCAATGTTTAGCTGCGCGAAGATTGATCGAACGAGGTGTTCGTTTTGTGGAACTGATCGACGTGGGTTCTTCCAACAATTGGGATGCACATGGCGACATGCTGACCCACGGGCCGCTGGCCAAAAACGTGGATCAACCGATCGCGGCCTTGATTGGAGACCTGAAAGCACGCGGCATGTTTGACGAGACTTTGATCGTCTGGACTACGGAATTCGGCCGAACTCCGTTCAACAACACGGCCGAAGCCAAAGGGCGTGAGCATCATCCGTGGGCTTTTAGTTCTTGGCTGGCGGGTGCGGGTGTCCAGCGCGGATACGTTCACGGAACAACGGACGAGATCGGTTTGTGGGCCGCCGAGAAACCGGTCCATGTCCGCGACTTCCATGCGACGATTTTGCATTTGATGGGTTTTGATCACCAGCGGCTAACCTACCGCCACGCGGGGCTTGATTTTCGCTTGACGGGTGTGGAAGAAGCCCATGTTGTTCAAGAGATTCTTAGTTAGGAACCCGGCCAACCCTAACTGTGCCTTGAATGGAACGACCTGCAAAGTTGAATCCTGCCGGATTGGCCCAGGAGAATCGCCGCCCCAGCCATTGAGGGGGGGTATTTTGGTGGGTTTCCGCATTTTTCTTATCAATAATCCCTTTTGGGTGATTGAGTTTGATAATTAGGCAGACTAGGCTGGTGTCCACGTGGGGGCAGTTGTTCTGCCCTGCTCAACAGAAACCGTCCTAAGGAGAAGCATCAATGAAAAAGAGTTTTGTAGTAGCAGCATTAGTGGCGTGCATGGCAGCCGCTGCTCCATCGGTTCAAGCTGGCGAGCCAAATTTGTCAGCGATGGGTCTTTCTTCCATGACGAAGATGACTCACAGTGAAGCTAAGAACGTTCGCGGTCAAACTCGCCGTAACCGAGCTAGTGTCAGTGGTTCAACCATTCATGGTAGCGCCGGCGCAGTATTTTTGGGCGGTGGCGGCAAAGTAGGTAATGGTATCATCATCGGTGGCGGCGGAATCGGATATCTGTCCGGTGCGACCTCTAGCTTCTCAGCCACTGGCGGCAAGAGCGCTACAGGATCGTCGTTCTCACAAGGCAGTCCGTTTAATGCCTTCACGACATCAACTTCGTCTGCACGATAATTTTCTTCAGTTCGTCTAGAATTGGATTAGAATTTCAGGCGAACCTTGACGAGCATTCAACAAGCTCTCAAGGTTCGCCTTTATTTTTGATGTCATCGGATTGTACTCAGTTCCCGACGTATCACTTGGTTATTGAGTCTAGCTTGTTGAATCTCTTCTGGACGCAGCGTCAGTCGTGACACGGCGGACGAGGTCTTGCCAGGCAAGGTGACTACAAAGACAGCGTTCTCAAGCCAGATTCTTGCAAACTGACACTGGCTCATTCTGATATTGCCAGCAAAGGGATCAGCCAAATAGACAAACCCACATGCTGATCCGCGATACACAACAAAGTGCTTCAGATCCTCATCGACGCGAATCGCTACGATCAACGGTATCTTTGATTCGCTCAACTTGGTAACATTGGGCAGTTTGCCGACAGCCGCATCGTAACCCATGCGATCTGCTACCACTTTCAAGTCCGCCATGGTCAATCCATATTCGATGCGATCTTTTAATGCCTCGGGTTTCAGGCTGCGGTCGACAACCGCCAAAACGTCGACTTCCGTTACATCTTTGCCCCAATAGTATCGCAAAACGGTTGCCAGCGAGGCAGCTCCGCAGGAATAGTCTTTTTCCTGCATCACAACATTCTGATACTTGATTTCAGTCCAAGTTAACACGGGTCGCGCAAAAGTGCGTTGCCCGTTTCGTACCGGTGCGCGTCCTGAGACTTCAGCCCTGGCCTCCTGAAACTGGAGACTTGCGGCTAAAGCAAGGATGCTAAAGCGAACTGCCCCGAGTAACACTGGATAATCCAATAGTCGATCAACAAAGCGTTTCATAGTGCTTATCGAGTCCAGATGACACCAAGGAATGCTTCAGGAACCCGTTGAGTCAACCCAAAATTGACAAACGGTTCAACGATCTTGCAGTCTTTTAAGATAGTGGCTGCTAGTCGCACCGAAATGGCATCGCCTCCGGTGCCTCGGAGCCTGACTGAGTTGAGTCGAGTGTCCAGGTCGTAGGCCCCTAACAGTGCACAGCTAAGTGTGACCCGCTCGTTGACTCCAAAGCCGGTACCCAAATTGTACTGAATTGAATCACCAATCTTCACTCGCTCGCCATGAAAAGTATCTTCAAGGAACCAGCGATAGCCGGCTCCCCAGAACAACACTAGCGGGTCGTATGCCTTGACCATCAGGACATCGGAAGCGAAGGTCCAAGCGCCCAGACCTGTTCCCGAGTCGGTAAGTATGCGAGGAGATCTTGGATTACCAGTGGGGGCGGTCATATTGACCGACGTGATCACTGACGGTGAGCACTCAGTTTCAGCAAACAGCAAGTAATTCAAACCGGTAGCGATATCGCCAATCCCGCTTGCGTCGGTCTTGCGGTGGAAGAAGCCATTGGCAAATTCAGTTCCTTGCCAACCAACCGTCGTCGAGCCTGCCCATTGAAGCCGCTCGGTGATTCCGTAACGAAATCCAAGCAGAGCGTCGGCGGTGCGAAATTTTACCAACTCGTTGGTCAATACCGGATCTGGGCCAACAATGGGGCCTGGCGGTAGCAGAACTGGAAAATCTGTTTCCAAGAGAGAGTAGGTCAACCCATAGTCGAACTGCCACTGCCGAGGTTTAAGCAGCGGAGTTTGTGCTCGAAGAAACGCGCGAGTATTGTCAGTCCGTCTTTCGCCATATTCCTGTTTGCGAGCCACCGCATCGTTAGTGGCTTTGTCGTATTCTTGCTCTGAAGTGTAGTCGTCGTCTAACTGGTCTCCAGACTCGGATTCATCGTCATCGGTCCCTGTCGAGTCTGAATTCTGGTCAGACGCAGAGTTGTCCTGTGGCGCACTGACCGCTTCACTTGCCGCCAGCTCCGCAGGATTGTGGACTTCCGCTTGGTGATTTGCAGGGGTGTCCGCTGAGTCCAATTTGGCCAGCAGCCCAATCTTAGGCCACAGCACGGTATCGGTCTGCTCAGCGAACAGCGGTAACCTGGTAGGTCGGTGATGCGGAGCGGTTGGCGACTTGAAGACCTGCGCCGGCGCACTCTTGGCATCGTTGTCCGTTGCCGCAGGCTTCGGCGGATTTTGCTGCTTATCCGGTTGCAACTTGTCGGTCTGCGGAAGTTCAACGGGAGCCGCCACTTCGATAGACACGAGACGAGCCGGGGTCCGTCCCGAAGAGTTGCCCTGCTCGAAGCCCAAGTTCAAAACTTGAGCCTCTTGAGTCGGCTGCCCAAAGGCAGAAAATTGCCAGGAAGTAGCCACTGCGGTTAACAATACGGCACATAATCGACCCAAGTTGATGCGATCCATCGCATTCTCCAGTCCGAAGTTAGAAATCCATTTCTACTCTTTAGCTAGCACCCAACCATCCGTGATGGTGCTTCGCTTGTCGGTGCATCGACCTCAAGCACAACCCCCCTGAACCCGTTTCCTAACGTCGTACCTTTCCGGATTAACCACTACGGATTCGCCAGCCGGAATAATAAACAAAACGCTTATCAAGAGACTGAAGAAAACAGCATATTGGTTTGTTCTTCAGCCATTTTTAAAAGATATAGCCGGGATCGGTGGTTCGTTTGTAGGGGATGTAACGGTCTTGATTTAAGTAGCGAACTTAAGCCATGTAGCGATTGCGGGCATTCTACGTAGAACTAAGAAATAGCTGACAGTTTATTCTGGCTCCGACGATACTGGGAGTGCCCAAGAAGCAGAATTCGAAACTGTGGATTTAGTTTGCGTGATCTGCGAGCAGGCATACTCGCCCGAGTAGTTTGACACGAATCGATGACATACTGGCCGTTATGACAAGGAGGTCATACTATGCGAGTCACTCGCTTTTTTTGCCTGCTGATAGTGATTGCAGGGACCAAAGTCCATGCAGAAACCACGCTTCAATCAACCGAAAACACTGTCACCCAGGCGGCGTTTAAGGAGATTCTACCAAAAGCTGCCAATGATGTGCCGTTTTGGTTTATGACAGTTGATGTAACGGCAGTTTCCGCTGTGCGCGACACGGCGGTCGCCGAGTACGCGATGTTGGACGGAGCCACGCCCTTTGGCCCGGTTTACAACGAAGTTACCTCTGATCAACTGACGGCGGCACCCCGCATATCGATCGGTGGTACCGTGAAAAACGGCTGGGGATTTCAGACAACCTATTGGGATTTCAGCCAGTCGACCCATCGTGGGTTCAATGGATTGCCACCCGGCGGACTGACTGGTGCCGGATTAGAAATATTTGGTGAGTCGGCCAGTTCACGAGCTTATACATTCGATGTGGAGGCGACTCGGCAATTCACTACCATGGCAACTCTATTTACAGGCACATTGGGAGCCCGCTATGCGCTTCTTGAGCACACCGACAACTCGATGGCCGTCGGAATTGCTAATACCGCATCAGTATTAGGTCCGGATATCTATACGATGTCCAGTCAAGCCAAGACCGGGTTTCATGGTACGGGTCTTACCTACAGTCTTTCAGGCATTTATCCGACAACCAATTGGCTATCGCTGTACGGAGGCGGACGTCTGAGCAACCTATTTGGATCCAATGAAGCCTCAGCAAATACCCATATCGTCGGAACCGGCGAAACTGGACGAACCACTGCAAATGCCGCAGCCGATTCCTCAAGCGCCGATCACCTGTTCATATTCGAGGGACAGGTGGGGCTGATGTGGCACCACAATCTGAAGAGTCGAAACAGCAAGATCTTTGCCAGGGCAGGTTTTGAATACCAATACTGGAATAGCCCTGACGATCCAGCTCAAGCACTGTCTAGCGGCGCTCTGATACCCAACAGCAGCGCGCTACATGTTGTAGAAGCTGTCGACTTGGAAACTCATTTCGTCGGATTCTCGCTAGGAGCGGGTTACGCTTGGTAATATTCGATTCGAAATTCACGACGGCTGCTGCTGCGAGGCACAGTGAAATGCGCCTCGCCCTAGGATCAAATCATAGGCATCCAGCGGTATGATTCGCCGATCGGGAATCAATTGACTGAGCAGTTGCATGGCTGCTTGATCGGTCGATGGACTACGAAACGTTGGCACAATGACCGCACCGTTGACAAATAGAAAGTTGCAGTAACTCTCTGGCACTCGTTGGTTTCCCACCATACGCGGAGCAGGCGTCGGAAGTGGATGAACTGTCAGCAGCGTTCCTTCGCTGGTCCTGGACTGGCGAAGGATCTCTTGATTTCTCAGCAATCCTTGGCAGTTGGAATCTCCGGGTGATGAACTAACAGCAGCGACCACAACTCCGGGAGCCACAAATCTAGCCAACTGGTCGATGTGCCCGTCCGTGTCATCTCCCTCTAATCCTCCACCGTCAACCCACACGATCTGCCCAGCGCCCAGTTGCTGCCGCAATTCAGTTTCGATCATTTCCCGAGTCCATCCGGGGTTGCGCTGAGGGCTCAGCAGACAACTGCTGGTCGTCAGTAGCGTCCCTTGCCCGTCTGTTTCCAGTCCGCCGCCTTCGCAGTACATAGGCGACCGACTGCGCAAACAACCGAGGTTGTGACAGATCTTCTCGACGACACGCGCATCATCGTCAAAGTCTGGGTACTTATTACCCCAAGCGTTAAATTGCCAATCGACAGCCACTAGCTTTCCATCGCGAATGCGTTTGACAAAAGTAGGCCCGTAGTCGCGTATCCAAATATCATTGGTGGGCCAAGCATGAATGGTTAGATTGGTAAGATGCCCCACGGCCTCTTCGACTTCTCGCATGAAATGTGGCGATCCAGCGATCAAATGCACGTGTTGCCACTTCGTCAGGACTTCGATCCATCGCACGTAGACTGCGGGAATAGGTCCAAAATGTCCAGGCCATGTGTTGACTCGATGTGGCCAGGATAACCATGTGGCTGCTTGTGGTTCCCATTCAGCAGGCCAACGATAGGGACTAGGTGGGTGCGTCACGTTCAATTCCAAACGAGAGTTGGTTAGTGCTTGGGTCAGGAAAGCAAGAAGCGACTGATCTTCAAAGCCCTGCAATCGTACTCAATGCGGCTGAACTTTTGAAGCACACCAACTCGGTTAGATCGCTTTGCTTGGCAGTCAGTCCGCCATGGGCTGACCTTCCGTACGACTGGCGACAGAGTAGTTGCTGCGAGTCAAACCCATGGCAAGCAGCACAAATATCACTTGGGATGCAATCACATTCACAGGCCCCTGCAACATACCCGTCAGCGGGTCGTTGCATTCTGACGTTACCGAAGCGCTCAAGATGATACCGCCGGAGCCAACTACGATCGCTAGGCCCCTAATGGTCCAAATTTTTACCGGCTGGTGATCGTTCCAAACCCAGTGATAACAAGTCCAAGACATGCCGCTACAGACAATCAGTGTGCTGAATACTCCGATGGCTAATTCCAGGTGCGTTAAAAAATGTGGCATGGCCGTCAAAACACAAGCCACAATGGTCATTACTCCCATCAGTTCCAGCAGGGTAATTTGACCTCCGGGTAGCCTCCAAACTTGTGACCAGTGGTGTTTAGCAACTGACACGTGCATTCGAATCAGCATCCAACCGCTGACAAAGGATAAGGCGTTCAGAACAATGCTTTCAACTAGTTTGAAATCGGTAAGCGACTGAAAGGCAGTGGTCAGCCAGCCAAACGTCAGCCCGGTCAAAATCAGATTCAGCGCGGAAAAACGACCTGATCCGGCTAGCCAAAATCCAAGCAAGAATTGACATCCCCATAACCAGCCCACTAGCGTCGGTTGAAACCAGGCTGAAACGATATGACCGGATATCGGATACCAGACAAAGGTACAGGTCGCCAGCATGATCAAGCCCCATACAGGGGCGGTACGATTCCCACTGGTGGTTACACGCTGGTTGCAAGGAACGGTCGATACCGAATGATGATTCACGAAATATCTCTTTTGGAAAACTTGGAGCTGAACGCTGGATGGTTCACAGTTTCATCATAATTGGCCCGTTCGGATTGACCGCAAGAGGACCGGCACCCGCGTTACGAAGTCCAACAAAGTTCGCTACAATATCGGTATAGTCGTTACAATCCGTGACACCTTCATCACCGAGTGCAGCCGATGAATAGAGAAATAGATTCAGTCTCTCAGTCAGTGATCGTCTGCATCGGCCCTAGTGTGGCTGGGCAGCCGACGCAATTCTTGCTGGAACGCGCCTTTGCCAGTCAGTCGTTGGATTGGCGAGCGCTGTCAGTGGAAGTGGCTGAAGACAAATTTGGCCTCGCCTGTGCCGGCATGTTGGCGATGGGATTTCGCGGACTGCGACTGTTTGGCCAATACGAAAGTCAGGCCGTGACATCGCTAGCCGACGGGGACACGAACGCTCATTTTATTGGTCGAGTAACTTCGGGTTGCCCGGCAGATAACGGATGGCAGTTGTGGGACAATTGTGGATTTGCCTGGCTGGATTGCTTGACTTTGAATCAGCCGCCGCCCAGCTTGATCTGGCTGCACGGAGACAGTCGTGCCACACGCAGTTTGTTCATAGCTTTATCACAAGTACCTGTCGCTCCGCCATGGTTGTGGACTCTGGCTCCAGTAGACCAAGCTGCAACGGTTTTGCCTGGACAGATTGAGCGATTGAAGACAGAAGGTCGCTTGACGGAGGCGGAGACCATCGACAACACAAGTTGGCTGCAGCAGCAACTAATGACAACTCAAGGCGACTCCAATCCTTCGACGCAAAAACATCTAGCGCTGGTCACTCAGACGGCAGCAATCCCTGACTCGATCGGTGGGCAGATATCAGATCTCCATTGTTCATCGCTATTGATGATAACTAGCCATTCAGCGGCATTGCCAAAGCTGCTGGCCGGTTGCCCGGTGCGCCGCATTGGTGAGTCAGAACTCGCGGTAGCCGGGGAAGCATACGATTTTCTTCGATGGACTGGAGCTGCGGTCGATCTAACTTTGCTGCGAGATGCCTATGACGAGTACTGCGATTTTTGAAGCCAGATAAGTACTCAAGCAAGAACTTTTTTGGCAGAAATCAGCCGTCTGGGCATTTGGCACGAGTGGTGTCGTCATCAAGAAATTGTGCTTGGGTGCCTAGTATTACTTTTCCATCATCAACTACTGCTGAAATCATTGAACAATTTCTTCGAATGAACAGAGGAACCATGTCAACTCCAAAAATTACAAGCCGCGATGCTCGGCTGCTTTATCTGCCTGAATCTCCGGAGGTCCGATTCTTGCCCGAGGGGCCAACAGCACTGGGGGGCGGCATGTTCAGTTGGGTGGCGATTCAACACGGCCCAGAAGCTGTTACCGGGTCGCTGAACGTTTTCGATTTGAAAACGGGTCGTAATCAACAATTCAATCTGCCTGGACGCCCCGGTTTTGCCAAACCGACTCAGCAGGAAGGTGTGTTTGTGGTCGGCTGTGAACGATCGCTGGGCATTTTTCGAGTCTCTGATCAGTCTTGGCAGGTGATTTGCGAAGGCATCGACTCAGGTGTCGATAACACGATTATCAATGATGGCACCTGCTTTGGTGATAATCTGGTTTTTGGCTGCAAAGACTTGGATTTTAAGACGAAGAAAGCTGGTCTGTATCTGTTTCGTGGTCGCGACAAGCGCCTGGTTCAGCTTCGCAGCGATCAGATTTGCAGCAACGGTAAAGATGTTATCTCGTCAGGTGACGGATTGCATTTGATCGATATCGATTCGCCCACTCGAAAAGTAGTTCGATACCGGCTGGACACTCAAGCTGGCCAGCTTTCCGATTGTCAAACGATCATTGACTTATCGGGCCTAACAGGAGTGCCTGATGGAATGGTTCTAACACCTGACGAACAAAGTGCGATCATCAGTTTTTATAATCCCAATCCAGCAGATTTTGGCGAAACGCGACAGTACAGCCTGCTTGACGGCCAATTGGAAGGGATATGGCGTACGCCACGAAGTCCACAAGCAACTTGTCCCATGCTGATCGATCATCCCGACGGCAGTGTCAAATTGGTCATCACAACAGCGGTCGAACACATGCCCGAGTCGCGACAAGCACAATCCGACTGGGCGGGCGGTTTGTTTTTTGCGGACACAGACTTCCACCATGCACCGGCCAGCAGTCGCTTTCAATGGCCATTGGCTTGAAGCGCGACTAACGCACCTTCACCAGTTCGACGATAAAATGCAGCCTTGAGCTAGGTGGAATGACGGGAGGCATGCCTTGTTCGCCGTAGCCCAATTGAAATGGTATTTCGAGTTCGATCATGCCACCCTCGCCAATCAGTTGTAGGCCCTCAGTCCAACCCGGAATAACACCGTCAAGCGGAAACTCGATCGGCTGGCCGCTTCGATAGGAACTGTCGAAGATCGATCCGTCATCTAGCCACCCTTTGTAGTGGCTGACCACCGAACTGGATGCGGTTGGCTTCGCGCCTTGTCCGGAGCGCAGAATGCGATATCGCAAACCACTGGCGGTTTGGGCGAACTCAGCATTCGCCGTTTCAACTGGTCCAGGAGTTGCTTTTTCCAAACTGTCTGCTGGTCCTACGATTGAAGAAGGTTTTGCGGATGTACCAGGAGCAAAATCCTGAGTCGCACAGGCGGTCCAAAAAACGCAGCTTGCCATGATAAGCAAAGCAAATTGTGGTTGCATCAATTTCAGTTTCATCAAATTCTACTCCTATTTGAATGAGTGTTGGGATGATTCGGTAAGATGGCATGCCGTTCCAATATCGGCAAACTACGGCCACTGTAAGCCTTCAGGCAATCGATTTAGATTTTGCGCAGGACCGGTTTCAGCAACCACTATCATATCTTCGACTCGCACGCCACCGTAGTTTCGGCTGTACAAACCAGGTTCGACAGTCAGCACTTCGCCCGCCATCAGTGTACCGCCATTGTCATCAAGCAAAATAGGCTCATGCACTTCCAAACCAATGCCATGGCCTGTTCCGTGAGGCATCACAGGGTCATCAGCGATCTGCCCACGAGCGAACCGGAAGCCACTTCGTGCAATTTCACTTTTAGCGGCCTGATGAACACTATCAGCCGAAGCACCTGCAACAGCCAATCCAATCGCAGCACGCTTAGCCGCCAAAACGGCAGCGTGCATGTCACGTAGTCGATCATGTGCATCACCGTGAACGACCGTTCGAGTGCAATCGCCGTGATATTGAGTCGTTGCGCTTTGCGGAAACACGTCGATAATCACTGCATGACCGGTTCGCAGCACACCCTGGCCGCGATGGTGACAATCGGCAGACTGCGGATGGCTGGCCACGATCAGTCCATGGTGGCAGTGGAATTTTCGCTGCAGCAAGAACTGTGCAATCATAAACTGCAATCGTTCGCTGGTGAGCGGTTTGCCATCATGCAGCAATAAACCATCGGAAGCGGCTCGTGCACCGTAAACGGTCTGGCAAGCCATCAACACCGCCTGCTCAGTAATCGCCTGCGCGGTAGCCAACCACTCTATCTCTTGAGCGTCCTTACGACGGCGATCGGTAACGCCCAAATCGGCGTTGTACTCGATCGCAATACCAGCCTTTTGAATATGCCAAGCATAGACGTATGGCAAAGTGCGATCGGCCACTGCACAGGTGACGCTGTGCTTGCGAAGGCACTCGGCCAAAGCTTGAGCTGTCGCCGTTGTTCGGTCACCCGACAGACCACCGCTAGGCTGATGGTCGCCTGGGCTGCTTACACGATTGACGCCTACGCTTTGCTGCGCCCGCTGCACTTCGATATCGCGGACCAGAAACTCGGTGTGATCCCCTTCTGCACAGTGGATACAAATCCAAGCCGCCGGATCTCCCGTACCAAAGCGAACTCGGTGATACAATGCCGAATTCTGACTGGGAATACCGGCTAGTACGGTCGCTCGATTTCCAGACATGTCTATTCCCATTCAATGGTGGCAGGCGGCTTGCTGCTGATGTCGTACACCACTCGATTGACTCCTCGAACTTCATTGATGATGCGACTGCTAATACGAGCCAACAATTCGTAAGGCAAGTGACTCCAATCCGCAGTCATAAAATCATCGGTGTTGACACAGCGCACGGCCACCGTGTTCTCATAAGTACGAGCATCTCCCATCACGCCCACGCTTTGTACCGGCAGTAAAACGGCAAAGGCCTGAGAGGTCTGACGGTACAGTCCCGCTGCGCGGATTTCGCTAACCACGATGTGATCGGCTTCACGCAACACGGACAATTTCTCCTGGGTAACCTCGCCTAAGCACCTTACAGCCAAACCGGGGCCAGGAAACGGATGTCGCCAAACCAACTGCTCAGGCAAACCCAGTTCCAATCCCAACCGACGAACTTCATCTTTGAATAGATCTCTTAGCGGTTCAACCAGTTCAAATCCCAACTGCTCAGGCAATCCGCCAACGTTGTGATGCAGCTTGATGGTCGCAGCCGGTCCATCTTTGGCTGCCCCCGATTCAATCACATCGGGATACAAAGTGCCTTGCGCTAGGAATTTAGCCCCAACAATTTTGGCCGCCTCCTCTTTGAAGCAGTCGATAAACAGCCCGCCAATTTTTCGGCGTTTGTCTTGAGGATCGATCACGCCTTTGAGCGCTGACAGGAACCGATCCTCGGCCTGTATGACATGCAAATCAGCTTTGAAATGATTGGTGAACTCAGAAATAACCGCCGCCTGTTCGTCCTTGCGCAGCAATCCGTTGTCGACCAGGATGCAACTGACCTGACTGCCGATTGCTTTGACCAGCAGTGCGGCTGTCACAGCGCTATCCACGCCACCCGACAATCCGCAGATCACACGATGGTCGCCAATCTGCTCACGCAATTGTTCCACTGAGCGAGCAGCAAAATCTGTCAAATGCCACTGTCCTTGGCAGCCGCAGACGGCATACAAAAAGTTATGAAGAATCGTGGCTCCCAGTGGCGTATGAGTCACCTCGGGATGAAACTGCAGGCCATAAACGGGCAACTGAAGATGCTGTACCGCAGCCAAAGGACAGGTGCTGGTTGCCGCCAGCGGCACAAAATCCTCCGACACCGCAGCCACTTGATCCCCGTGGCTCATCCACACATCCATCTGTGGCGGCAAACCGGCAAGCAGTCCCTGCATTTGGTGAATCTTTAGAGTGGCCCGGCCAAACTCACGAGACTGACAATTGCTTACTTGCGAGCCCAACGACTGACAAGCTAACTGCATTCCATAGCAGATGCCCAGTACCGGAATGCCCAGGTGAAACAGCTCAGGATCACACTGCGGGGCTCCCTGCGCATAGACGCTGGCCGGGCCTCCTGACAGAATGATGCCACTGGGCCGCTTCTGCGCAATGGTCTTCGCTGGCAAATCGTGGCGAATCAGTTCGCAGTAAACATTCTGTTCGCGCACTCGTCGCGCGATCAGTTGAGCATACTGAGAACCAAAATCCAGAACCAGAATTTTTTCATCCGACAACGAGACTCGAGGCACTCGAGCGTGCGTGGTCGCTTCATTCGAACTAGCTGACACCCTTAAGATCCTTCACGCAAAGAAACCTCTTAGTATAGCCGTTGCCAAGGAATTCACCAAGATGTGGCCCAACTGTCGGGTTCATTCGAAGAATCGTCATACTGCAGCTATTGATGGCTTAAGCCCGTACAACATGGTATGCGAACGCCCACATTGCGCCGGCAATGTATCGCGGTATGGACTCCAACTCGCCCTTGAATACAATGTCCAAACAATTAAAGCCGCCCATTTCTTTGAACTGGCCGGTATCGAGCGCATCGCGATCGACGATGATCTTATGTTCCAATCGCTTGCCAATCCGCTCTAACCACTTACGTTGCGATTCGGTCCACGCTCGGCTCGTCAAGATATTTTCATAGCGGATCGGACTTGTTCGGAGCGCTGAACCAGCGGACGGCTTTCAGCCAATGACGGGGTAATGTACACTACCCTCATGGAAGTCATCACATTGCAATCAGGAAGTTCTGGCAACTGCGTATTTGTTCGTAGCGGTGATACGTGTGTTCTGTTTGACGCTGGTATTAGTGCCAGCAAAGCTGAGTCCCGTTTGGCTGAATTTGGTTATGAAATTCGCGATTGCCAAGCGCTGGTGCTGTCGCATGAACACAGTGATCACATCAGCGGAGCAGGGGCATTTCATCGTAAGTTTGGTTTGCCGGTCTTCGCGAATTTGCGAACTTGGAATGCGACTCGCGCGAAGCCCTCTACCGGCCATATTAGATGCCCGAACCATTTTGTGTCTGGCAAGCCGTTTCAAATTGGTTCACTGCGCATCGAGCCTCTGCGAACGCCTCATGATGCCGTCGAGGGTGTGTGTTTTGTCATCGAGGATATCGACTATGGACAACGATTCGGATTGCTGACCGACTTGGGACATGTTTTTAGTGGTCTCCAAGAGGTTATCAATAGTCTGGACGCGGTTCTTATCGAAAGCAACTACGATGATGAAATGCTTCGCGATGGGCCTTACCCACAACACTTGAAGAATCGTATCGCCGGCAAGCGTTGGCATATCTCGAATCAGGATGCTGCACAGCTTCTAGATCAGTGCCAGGCGAATCAATTGCAATGGGTTTGCTTGGGGCATTTGTCAGGGCAGAATAACTCGCCTAAGGTCGCTCTGGCCACTCACCGTGAGCGGCACGGGGATCGCTTCCCCATCTATTGCGCCGATCGAGATGGTGCTACTCAGTTACCGAGAATCAAGCAGTTGCAGTTCTCGCTTTAGGCGAAGGCATTTTGCGAATTATTTCCGAATCGGATTCCCCTAGCTTTTTCACTGCCTTCCCTGCAGTCAGGCCGCCCCTTTGGCACCTTCCGTCAGCGGCCAAATGGACCGCATGGGCAGTCTAAGCTTTTCAAGATAGGGCACCAACAACTGATCCATGGCTCGGCGATCTGCCGAGGTCAACAACCAGTTGGTTCGGCCACAGGCGATGATTACTGCAGACAACAAGGTGATGGCGGCCACTTGGCCAAACAACAGACAGACTGGCATGCCACAGAACAGCAGTGTGGACAGTTTGATCTTGCAGCCCTCGCGATGCATTCGCCAAAGGACTAAGTACAGCAGCAAACCATTAGTAACAGTCGTTGCCAGCGCGGCTCCATAAAGTCCATACCAGAGGATAAGCGGCCAATTGAGTATGACATTCATCACCAGACTGATAGCCAGTAAGATGGCATTCTGCTTGGCCTTCTCGGCACACAGCAGATAGGCAGCCGCCACCGTGGATAGCCCCGACCAAGCTGCCAGCACCATGCCCAACGGTAGGATATCCGATGCCTGTTGATAGCGTCCCGACAACACTCCTTGGAACATGATCGGTGATGCTACGATTGCTGCCAGAGACAGCCCTGTGAAGGCAAGGGCTAACAAGGTCAAAATGCCATTCATGCTGACCGATATCTTTGCGAACTGGCCACGTTCCCAATCGGCGCTTAAATAAGGCAGCAACATGCCTCCCAGCATCATGGCTAGGCTTAAAAGTAGATTAGGTAACACTCGACCGCAATAAAACTGCCCAACCATGGCCTGTCCGGCTTCGGCACCCATTTGGCTTAGGTGCAGCAACATGTAGCGATCGCTCAAATCAAACAAATTGCTAATCAAGTTCGAACACCAAAGGGCAACGGCAAATGGCATCACTCGCCGCCACATCGCACGCGATGAAATCGCGTTTGAGGATCTCAGTTCACCGGCTGCCGCTCGCCACGTACCCCAAAGACCTGGTAAAATCGCCAGCAAGCAGGCTAAACTATAGGCAGGCAGCAGCACGATCCAGTGCTGATACCAGATGATGCCACCGATTCCAAAAACGGTGAATACCGTCGTGTTGATGAAGTGCATCATCGATCCCAAGCGAATCAGCCGCAATGAAACCACGAGTTCAAAAGTGGTGTTAAAGCCGATAACGCAGATCAATGTGACCACGGTCCAGAAGATCGCTTGATAACCAAGATCTTTGCCATAAAGTGTCAGCCCGGCAGTGGTGGGATGGGCCAGCATTAGCCCACTTAACAACACAACCCCCAGTCCGCTGACGATCATCAGTTGTATTAGATAAGAACGCAGCTTGCCTTGCAGCCGGTAGTGCTCGACGAATTTTCCAAAAGAGCCCGGCAGCCCCAAAACGGCAATCGGCGCACCGATCATAAAAAAGCTGTTGGCTAAAGCCCACATCCCTAAATCGGCATCGGACAAGAAATTGCAAAATCCTAAATTGCGTAGCAGACCGACAGCTCGCTGGCCAATGTTGATGACCAACATCGCCACCAGTCCAGTCATAAACGCATCGCCAGCCACTGCCGTAGCTTGACGTGCTGGTTTTGAATGAACTGTATCTCCTGAAGTCATGAAGGTACTCGACCGCGTTATGCGGTCATAAAGGGAGTTTATAAGAGGCTGGAAGTTGAAGCGGCTGAGTCTTTCGGAGTGTTACTCAAAAGGATCGATCCTGGATGAAAGTGCTCCCTTCAGCCGACCGATTTTGCAACTCTAGCTTATTGGTAACTTCGAAAAACTAATGGCAGAGCAGCATCTCAATTGCTTTCCGCCATGGCCTTGCTTAGCCGCCCCTACAATCGTCAGAATCAGACCTCCACTTGCGGTAGTCCGAATCAAATTGGCAGGCGCAATCAAAGACTCGCCGCCCGTTGACTTCCAGCCAGCCGGTCAGCCGCGACCAGGTCGGAAGGGCCAAAGGTCGATGGTGTTGGGTTGCCCCAGCATCAGATTGGCCATGACCACAGCCGTTCCGCAGGACAGATACAATCCACTGCGAAAATGTCCGGCCGCCACAAACATATTCTTTGTTCCAGGAACCGCACCCAAGTAGGGCAAGCTGTCAAACGAACCAGGTCGCAAACCGGCCCAACGGTTGATCACTGCCAAATCCTGCAATTGAGGCAGGACAGAGCAAGCCCATTGTTGGATGACTTGCAGAGCGGTTTCGGTCGTTTCGCAGCAATATCCCACCTCTTCTTCGACGCTACCGGCCAACAGGTGACCGTCATCGCGGGGCACCAAATAGCGGTTTCCGTCATTGATGATATGTCGAACCAGAGGTGTCTCGGAACGGTACAAAACCATCTGTCCTCGCACAGGCATGATACCGTTGGCAAGTTGCAACTGTTCCAGCAGCATGCGCGACCAAGCCCCTGCACAGATGCAAATTCGATCGGAATTCAGGTGATCCCCTTGATCGATACAAACCGTGGCTTGCTGGGACGCATCCACATCGATCTGCCGAACTGTCGCAGTCCGAAAAATCACTCCCAACTGTTGACAGGCTGAACGCAGCGCTTTGAGATGCCGTGGATTGCGCACCTGATACTCGCCCGGCAGAAACCAAGCTTGTCGAACTCTTTGGGTTCCGGAGCCAGCCAAGCCGGGCTCCCGCTCAGACAGCTCATTTGTACTCAGTCGCTGAAAGGCGATTTCGTGCTGTTGCCACCAGTATTCATTGGCCAGTAGCGTAGCCTGCTCGGCCAAACTGCTGGCTAGATAGATTCCGCCACACTGCCGAAAACCGGTGTCGATGCCGGTGTCCGCTTTCAATTGGTCCGCCCATTGTGGGTGCAGTTGATAACTAAGCTGCTTTAGCTGTTCGTAAGGATCGACCACTGCGCTAGTTGCCGCCGGAGGCAAGATACCGGCTCCTGCCCAGGAAGCTAATGGGTGGATCACCGGATCGGACTCGATCAGTTCAACTTGCTGGTTGCGGCGAGCCAATTCCCAGGCTAGCGAAAGCCCGATCACGCCTCCGCCAATGATCAACACACGGTCCTTAGTTAAAGACTTCATAGCGATGGATCAGAATACTGATTAGTAGAGATCGTCCTTAGAAATGCTTGAAAGCGGTGGCTAGGGTCGAGCAGCGGTCAGCCCGCTGAACACGTTTTGTCGGAGCGTTGAATCTGAATCTCAGTCACCCCACCCGGCCTGCATTTTCATACCATTCGGAGATTTCGCATATCCCCCGACAGATACTTGTCAGGCTTCACCCCGAATTACAATAAAATAATAGGTAGGAACGGTCTTCAATGATACAATGATGGAGTACACTGTCAGTTAATCCGTCTTAGTCTTCGCTTCTTCCTCTGACCGATAGTTAGCTCAAGCGCGGGCCAGCAACCCGTCAAGCGTATGCCAGTTGTAACCGCAGAGAAATTTGTCGAACTGGTAGAGAAGAGCCAGTTGGCCGATAAGGATAAAATCCAATCGGTGCTAGACATCGTGCGCACAGAGAACGATGGCCAGCTTCCTACCGACGTGGTAGCTCTGTCCAAAGCACTGCAGCGGCACAAGTTGATTACGCGCTGGCACACCGAAAAGCTTTTGCAAGGCAAGTACAAAGGCTTCTTCCTGGGCAAATACAAGCTGCTTGGTCACATCGGCAGTGGCGGTATGAGCAGTGTCTATCTGGCTGAACATACTCGCATGAACGATCTACGGGCTATCAAGGTGTTGCCGCCCAGCAAGATCGGCAAGTCCTCTTACCTGGCCCGATTCCAGCAAGAGGCCAAAGCCATCGCATCGCTGAACCATCCCAACATAGTGCGAGCGTTCGACATCGATAATGATGGCGATACCCACTACATCGTAATGGAGTACGTTCAAGGCAGCGATCTTCAAAACATCGTTAAGAAACGTGGGCCATTACCCTATGATCAAGTAGCCGACTATATTGCTCAGGCAGCCCACGGATTGCAACATGCTCACGAGATGGGGCTGATCCACCGCGATGTCAAACCTGCCAACTTGCTGTTGCGCAAAGATGGCAAGGTCAAACTGTTGGACTTGGGTCTGGCCATGTTTGCGGATGAATCGCAATCCTCGCTAACCATCGAGCACAACGACAAAGTACTTGGCACCGCTGACTATCTGTCGCCAGAGCAAGCGCTCAACAGCCATCGTGTCGACCACCGTGCCGACTTGTATTCCCTGGGTTGTACGATGTACTATCTTCTAACGGGTAGTCCACCTTTCCCGTCGGGTTCTATTGCTCAGCGCATCGCGAAACACCAGAAGGAAATGCCTCAGGAAGTCCGCAAGCTGAGACAGGATTGTCCTGGAGAATTAGAGGGCATCTGTTGGAAGCTGCTTCAGAAAGACCCGATCTATCGATATACGACAGCTCAGCAAACTGCTGAGGTGCTCGAAGCTTGGTTAGCTAACTATCGAGCCGTTCAGTCGAGCGCGGGCACTCACGCTCGCCAATTGCAGGAAGCACGCGGCGGCAATAATGCTCTAAGTCAATTGAACTCCAAATTGAGTGATCCAGGGTCGCGCTCCGGAGACTCCAGTTCGTTTGGTAGCGAATTTGGTATGCGTTCTAGTGGCATGGGCAGTGCTTTGTCTGACACGCTCAATAATCGTGGCAGCGACACCTTATCCGATCCATCGGGAAGCAATATCACTCACCTCTCAGCGGGCGATAGTGGAGTCCTAGTGAAATTGGCTAGCACTTCGTCTAGTGGCAGTCAAATCGACCTGCAGGCAGAATCCAGACGCCCTGGTGGCAAAGCTGGCAACAGTTCGCTGCACGGTTCTGCGGCAACTCGGCAGCCTGCGTCTCGTCAAACTACGACTGGGCGCTCGACGGCCAAACCCGTCACAAACAGTCACGCTCGACCTGCGACATCAACAATACCTTTACCATCGCAGGGTGGCAAGCGAATTGTTTGGATCACAGGACTAGTCATTATGTTTATCTTAGCTATCCTGCTGGGCGTTGTCATTGCTAGGCTGTGTGACCAGGAAGCACCCACCAGCCTTCCGGCACCTCTGGAGTCTTCGTCTCCATAGACACTTGTACCGCTCGTGCCAAAACAGACTCACTAGTCGCGACTCGTATCCATCGGTTGAAATACTCTATGACCAGCAAGTCTGGCAGCTTTACTCAAGCCTGCACCATTCCCTTTGTGATTTATGTCGTAGGCGGTTCATTTTTGGGTCGCCTGACCACCCAGCAGTATCCCTTTGGATATGCCGTTGTAGCAGGCCTATCCGCACTATCGCTGTGGTGGTTGATGCCAGCCCAGACACGCCGCTTGGTCATGCCGATTCACGGTCGAGTTGTATGGGGATTGTTGGTTGGCGTAGTTGGCATCGCTCTTTGGATTGTACTCAGCCACTTACATCTGGAACGACGTCTGACCGCCGATCTACCAACCTGGCTGCAAGTTGGCGAGCGAGTTAGCTTCAATCCGCTGGATGAACTGGATAGTCTGTTTGCTAAAGCGGCTTTCTTGGTGGTTCGGTTGTTGGGAATCGCCGTAATTGTTCCGCTGATCGAAGAATTTTTCTGGCGATGCTTTTTGCTGCGGTGGACGATCGATCCTGACTGGCAGGAGATTCGGTTAGGAACATTTACCTGGTCCAGTTGCCTGATTGTCACCGCTCTGTTCACGCTAGCGCATCCCGAGTGGTTTGCAGCGGCCAGTTACTGCTTGTTGATCAACACTCTTCTTTATTGGAAGCGAGATCTATGGCAGTGCGTAGTCGCACATGCCACCAGTAATTTCATCTTAGCCATTTACGTCTTATGGACGGGGCATTGGTTTTTGTGGTAAGCGGTTGATTATAAACTGACAGGCGGATCGCTCTGCGACTTCGTTGGTAGTATTCTACGCGATAATCTGCTGGATCGGATGAGCGTCGATGACACCGGTCAGTTTGTTGTCGAGGCCGCCGTGGAAGTAGGTCAACTGGTTGTGATCCAAGCCCATCAGATGCAGAATGGTGGCATGCAAATCTCGCAAATGAAAGGGATCGACCACTGCGGTTTCGCCAATCTCGTCGGTTTCACCCACCGAGGTACCCGCTTTGACACCTCCTCCGGCTAACCAATAGGTAAAACCCTTGGGATTGTGATCGCGCCCGCCGGGTTTGCCACCAGTGTTATACGTTTCCGATACAGGCATTCTACCGAATTCGCCTCCCCATACCACCAAAGTCGATTCTAGTAAGCCGCGTCGTTCAAGATCGGTAAGCAAAGCTGCAATGGGTTGATCCACTTCCGGGCAGTGCAATTTCAGGTTCTCTTCAATTCCGTGATGACCATCCCAACTGTTCTGCCCTCCAGCATTGCCACCACCCGAGTAGATCTGGATGAATCGCACGCCGCGTTCCACCATCCGTCTGGCGATCAAACACTGCTTACCAAACGTACTTGGCCCTAATGCCAGTGAATGCCAATCAGGTTTGGGGTGATTCAAACCGTACAGCTCGATTGTTTCGGCGGTCTCCTGCGATAGGTCCAGCGCATCAGGAGCTTCAGCTTGCAAGTTGTACGCAAGTTCGTAGCTGGCGATGCGTGCTTCCAACTGACTATACCCAGGATGCGACTGAAGGTGCTTAGCATTAAGCTGATTGATCAGGTCGATCTCATCGCGCTGCTGCTGGCGCGAGATTCCGTCAGCGGATCGTAAATTCAAAATAGCGGGGTCTGCTGTTCGGAAGACGGTGCCCTGATAGGCGGCTGGCATATAACCGCTGGACCAATTCAGCGACCCGCTTGTGGGACCGCCGCGCGGATCTAACATGACCACATAGCCGGGCATATTCTGGTTGATCGTACCCAGACCATAGGTAACCCAAGAGCCAATCGAAGGGCTACCTTGCAGAATCCGACCACTATTGCCTTGTAGAAGCGCACTTCCATGGGCGAATGAGTCGCTTTGAAGCGATTTCACCAGAGCCAACTTGTCGATATGCCTGGCCAGGTTAGGCAGGGCATCCGAGCACCATAAACCGGACTGACCATGCTGCGCGAAGGTACGTTTGCTGGCCTGAAGAACCGCTTGCGTCTTAGTGCCTCGACGAAATTCGTTGTCGATCGTCTTGCCGTCGCTGCGTTGCAGTTCAGGCTTGTAATCGAACAGGTCGACTTGTGATGGTCCACCAAACATGAACAGAAAGATGCAGGATTTTACCTTCGAGGGTAGCGTCGAACTTTTGGGTGCCAGTGGCGAAGTGTAGGTGGCGGAATTGCCTTGCCGATCATCACCGGAGGTTCGCTGAGTCATCAGAGCTGACAAGGCCAGCGAACCAAAACCTGCACCTAGGTCCAGCAAAAAATGGCGACGCGATCGAAAAGGTGGTATGTGGTCAAGTGGGTTCATTCTGTTTCACGATGCGTTTGGTATTCTTCAATATTCACCCGGTCGTTCAATTAGTAGCGGAGCAGCGCAAGCTGCCCGGTATTGGTTCCTGCATTTGCTAAAGTACCGGACGGCTTGCGCCGTGCCGCTGCAAGGGAGTCGGCGACTTCGGCTAGAAGGTAAACGGGCTTACTGGACATAGATGCACTCGTTGCTATTCAGGATGGAACGGACAACACTGGTCCACGCCGACAGTTCGCTTCGCTCTGCTGCAGTTTGCTTCCTTAGAAAACTTGTTGCAACAGTTTGTTCGTCCTGCGTTGGCTCCCGCTGGTAGATCAAATTCCAAAGCCGTTTGATTCTCAAGCTTTCATCTGCGGTTTGCTGGATCAGCCACTGAGCGATCGTCTCCGAGCGCTTCCGAACAAAGCGATCATTTAGCAGCATCAGCGCTTGCGGAGCCACA
This sequence comes from Aureliella sp., assembly GCA_044234105.1. Lineage (GTDB taxonomy): Bacteria > Planctomycetota > Planctomycetia > Pirellulales > Pirellulaceae > Aureliella. Next base: position 80,859 of record JBIIJD010000006.1, read on the forward strand.
GTCGTGACCGGTCGTTGGCCGACGGGTGAGTGGCTGTTAGCAAAATCAAACGACTCCAACAACGGATCTTTCAGCGAACGTTTGACGGCCAAGTAAACACTACGACAATTCTGCTGGTCATCGGGGCTGGTAGTCCAAGTGGCTACTGAAACCGGATTGGCCGTCTCGATAATCTCGGCTGACAGCGACGAATAAACGCTTGGCCCCGAAGACTTATCGGTCAGTTCGCCCGAGTACACCAGCATCGAGTCGCGGATCGCCTCAGCATCCAATCGACGCAGATTCTGCCTCCAGAAAAGGCGATTATCAGGGTCGTGTTCTAGTGCCGCTGAATTACCCTCAGGGTGAGCCTGCGAGGACATGCGATAGGCTTGCGAAAGCATGATCAATCGATGCAGGTTCTTGATCGACCAACCACCGCGCTGGAGTTGTGTGGCTAGATGATCGAGCAGTTCTTCGTTTTTGGGAGCGATTCCGGTATAGCCAAAGTCGTCCGGCGTGGGCACGACGCCAGCTCCAAAGTGATTCAGCCAAACACGGTTCGCCAGCACTCGCGCGGTCAACGGATGATGTGGAGAAGTTAGCCAACGGGCGAAGTCCAATCGATTGCGCACCGGTAAGTAGGCGTTAGAATCTGCAGCCTGAGGCTGCACTTGGTCACCTTCCACTGGTATTTGTGTTTGTCCGTCGCTCAAGATATCAAACAGCTTTGGAATTGCGGCTGATACCTGTTGCTGAGGTGATCGATAATCGCCACGGGCCAGCACAAATGTGGCCTTGCGCGAATGCGCCGGTGGATTAACGGCCAGAGCTTGATCGAAAGGTGGCTGCTGTTCTCTGAGCTGCTCGAGCAGTGCGCTCTTTTCTGATTCATTGCCGGAAGCGATTTTGTTGTCGATGGCTTCCATCTTTACTTGCTGTTCGGCTTGCCAGTCGCTCAACTGCTGCTGCGAGCACAAGAACGTGGAGATACGACCTGTGCCTCTTCCACCGCCACCCTTTTTCGACAAACCATAAGGGTCGATGTCGCGAAACAAGTCAAGCATCGAATAGTAATCAACTTGACTAAACGGGTCAAACTTGTGATCGTGGCAACGATTGCAACCGGTGGTCATGCCCATCACGGCCGCACCCGTCGTCACCATGATGTCATCCAGATCATCCAGTTCAGCCGCCTCGGTATCATCGGGCTCGTCATCCCAGACGTGTAGCCGATAGAAGCCAGTCGCGATGATCGCTTCCTTCCAGCGTTCTGGAGTGCGCTCAATGGTGAGATTTTCGTCAGCGATTAACAGGTCGCCCGCCAACTGTTCGATCAAGAATCGATCGTAAGGCTTGTCGCGATTAAAACTGTCGATCACGTAGTCTCGATATCGCCAAGCGCCCGCTTTGTTTCCATCGCGTTCGTAGCCGTTGGTTTCAGCGTAGCGAACCCAGTCGAGCCAATATCTGCCCCACCGCTGGCCGTAATGCGGCGAAGCTAGCAACTTTTCGATCAGCGAACTCCAAGCAACTTCACTTGGATCATGCTGAAAGGCGATCACGGCCTCGGGATCTGGAGGCAATCCCCAAAGATCAAAATAGGCGCGACGAACCAGTTCTCGCGGCGAGGCTATTGGCGATCGAGTCACGCCCATCGGCCGCAACTGGTCATCGATCAACTGGTCGACAACTTCAGATGGTCCTTTATCAACATACTTCAGTGACAGATCAAGAACTGGCTGGTAGGCCCAATGACTGGTATCCTGCTGAGTGATCTTAAATTGACGGGGACGCAGTTTAGGGCCAGAGTGTGTCGCTTTGCTGAATCTGGGATCAACGGCACCTTCGCGAATCCAGTGCTCTAGGAGTTGAATCTCGTTTTCACTGAGTCTCTTGATGCCACTGTCCTCGGGTGGCATTTGCAGAGAACTGTCTTGATAGCGGACGGCCGAAATCAGCAAGCTTTGCTCAGGTTCACCTGGACTAATAACCTCGCGCTCTGCCCAACCCTCTTTCGACTCAAGCGACAATCCCCCATCGGGTTCCTTGTCAGAGTGACAAGTGATACAGCGCTCGATCAGCAGCGGACGAATCTTGGCCTCAAAGAATTGCTCGGGCGGATCGTCTGCCAAAGCAGTAGTTGCAAACACCACTAGTGGAATTCGCCAGAATTCCCAGACATAGGATAGCTTAAGGCTGTTTTCCCGGTGGCTTAAATTCATTCCCTAGTATTTCGACTTTCAGCGTATTGATGGTCAACCGGCACCTGTGGCTTGAAAACTATGAGCGAACGTCGTCGTGGATCGCTCAACGATCCTGTATTTCAGGGCGTCTCGCGGTTTTCTGGCTACTCGTTACTGCCCATGAGCATCGAACCTAGGCCGCCGAGCACGGAGCCTTCTTCACGGCGTGAGCCACCGCCTTGAGGAGCCGCAGCATAGATTCGACCCGCTAGCCTTGAAAATGGCAGGCTCTGCAACCAAATCGGACCAGGGCCGACTACCGTGGCGACAAACAATCCTTCGCCTCCGAACAGTGTGTTCTTAATACCGCCCACCAGTTGAATGTCGTATTGAACCGAAGGTCCCATAGCCATCAGGCAACCGGTATCTAGCCGCAACGTTTCTCCGGCACCAAGCTGACGATGCATCAGCGCACCTCCAGCATGAACCAAAGCAACACCATCACCTTTTAAACGTTGCATGATAAACCCTTCGCCGCCAAACAGACCAGCACCGATCTTCTTCTGGAAAGCGATCGAAATCTGAATGCCCTTGGCTCCACACAGAAAGGAGTCTTTTTGACAAATCAGTTCGCCACCCATTTGATCTAGATGCATTGGCGTAATCCGACCCATGTACGGTGCGGCAAAGGCGACAATCTCTTTGCCTCGACCGCGCGTATTGGTAAACGTGGTCATGAAGAGCGATTCGCCGGTCAGCACACGCTTACCCGCCGACACAACTTTGCCCCAAAATCCACCACCGCTTTGCGAAGGATCGCCAAACACGGTTTGCATTTCGATACCTGAGGTCATATACATCATCGATCCAGATTCAGCGATGACCGTTTCGCCTGGATCAAGAGCCACTTCGACATACTGCGTGTCGTCGCCGTGAATTGCATAGTCGATTTCATCTGCCGACCCGCGTTTGCCAGGAGGCGCTACATAGGTCCGAGCGGGCGCATTAGCCGTGGTTGAAGCGATGGGTGATTGGGTTAAGTCCGTTGGGACCATCGGAGACAGATCTGCATTTGGCATGGGAACGTCTTCAACCGCTGTGAAGACGGTATCACAAGCTTGACATCGTACCGATTTGCCAAGATTCTCTTGAGCGATTCGGTACTTCTTACCACACGACGGACAGGAAATCTCGGCCATAATTTTGAATGCTCGTTTCAGAGTGAATTAACGGGTCTGACTAAACGTTTTTGCACAATTTTCAAATGATGAATCACGTGCCCCACCATCATCCAAATCAGCGCACGTACAGACACTTTATGTGCCGAAGCCTGACCTTGGCGATCCCAGGCAGCCGGTTGCAGCCTGCCGATCAGCATGATGTTAGCTTGGCGACACAATATCAACTCGTCAACCAAAGATTGTAGCAATGGAGCATCATAATCGTGATGGGTGACGTACAAATCTTGATCCATGCCCGTTTGTGGCTGAGTTTCCCCGGACGCAAATCGATGCATCCTATCTGCGAATACCCGCTCGGTATCAATTAAATGCCCAACGACCTGCTTGATGGTCCATTGATACGGTGGGTGAACCTGCATCGCTTCCTTATCGGACACTAATGAAAAAACTATCTTCAGTGTATCGACCTGCCCGTGCAGCAATTCTAGGCAACGACCATCGGGCACCAACCGCACATAGGTGTCATAGTAATGGAAATACTCGCTGCTGTCGGGACGACGCAATAATTCGGGATGTGTCGAATCCATTGATCATTTCTCTAGTTGACTACAGTCAATGCTAGAGCCCATCCCAGAACCCTCTCCACCGCTTCGGGGGAAAGGGCAGGGTGAGGGCGCCGAAAATGTCGGGACAGGCTCTGTTATTAACGATTATTGATAGTAATGGACAATTGAAGAACAGTGGCAATCGAAACCCAGGTCAGGTACGGCACTTGCGCTATCGACACCCAGGGATGGTAGCGCCAAACGGCAATCATCATCCATACGATTGTCCCCCAAACGATCAAAATGTCCAAAGAGGCAAGTGGCAAATTGCGTAGGCCGAATTGGATGGGCGTGAAAACCAGGTTCGCAGCTAGGTTGATCACAAATGGAAGAACGATTAACCAGGGTAGTTTTTGACGCATCGCTTGCAAAACTACGATGCCGAAAGTGAGAATGATTACCGGATATAAAATCTGCCACACCAAGCCAATCGTCGATGGCGATGGAGTCCAACTTGGTTTGACCAGTGAATTGTACCATTCCAGCCAAGACATAGATTCCTCCAACTGAACTACGGATGTTGAGTGCCCAACGAAGTCGCAACACCATCGCTACAAATTATGTTAGAATACTTCGGAACTTGTTGGCAACTTGGCGAAATTTCGCGTGTCTGTTAGGTTGGCAAGTACTCAAAATATAGGAAATTTGATTGTGTCAAAAACTAAAGTTGTCGGGTGGGTGCTGAGTGTATTGTTGGCTGCATTCTTGATTTTTGCCAGTGCCTTAGGGAAACTAACTGAGTGGGAGGGCAAGCAGGATATGTTTGCCAAACTTGGCTGGGACACCGGAGTCATGTACAACATCGGGATCGTGGAAATAGGCATCGCTGTGATGTTTTTGATTCCAAGAACCGCTTTTGTAGGCACCGTTCTTTTGACCGCATATTTGGGCGGTGCAACGGCCACGCACGTTCGAGTCGGGGACCCGTTTATCGCACCAATCGTCGTTGCCCTGGTGGCATGGATCGCCTTGGGACTGCGCGATGGCCGCGTGTTTGGCATGGCGATACACTGCCCAAACTGCCAAGTAGCCTGTGACAAAGATGCCACTAGATCTACTTAAACTTAGCAACCTGGCTCTTCATGAAGGATAAGCCTTCTTCGGCCAGTTTCAATTCACTATCAAACATCCGTCGCCAAATTCGAGTTGCCGCAGCCAATTCGGGCAGGGCAAGTCCAAAGGCTTCGATGACCAGCCATCCATCGTAGCCTATTTGGCCGAGTGCTCGGAAATTATCTTCCCAGCGCACATTTCCGGCTCCGGGTGTGCTGCGATCATTTTCGCTGATGTGAACATGGCAAAGCATGTCTTTGATAGCATTGATCGTCGCCCCAATGTTCTTCTCTTCGATATTGCTATGAAAGGTATCGTACATGATCTTGCAGGAAGGATGATCTACTTGGCGAGCAAACTTGGCGGCATCAGCATGAGCGTTCAGCAGGTAGCATTCGAAACGGTTGAGCGCTTCGACGCCCAATAAGACCCCCACCTGTCCCGCATGCTCAGCCACAGCTCGCATGCTTTCAACACCCCACTGCCACTCACTGGTTGTTGGTCCAGCACCAGAGAATACTCCAATCGCTGAATGGTACGGGCCTACTAAAGTTTCGGCTCCCAAGGCAGCGCAGCAGTCCAGCGTTCGCTTGTTCAGTTCAACACCACGCGCTCGAACTGCGGCATCCGAACTGATTGGATTGTCATCTGCATTGCGAACCGTCACCGCCGTGCATGCCAAGCCCAAATCTTTTAATCGCTTGCCCCATGCCGCGTAATCCAAATCTAAATTGAACATGGGGACTTCCACTCCGTCGTAGCCCATTTTCTTTAGCTGCTGTATCGTCGGCAGCATGGCTTCGTTGATTTCGCCGCCCCACAAGAGAAGGTTCATGCCATATTTCATTGTCGTATCTCCCAGTGAAATGGTTTGCTGTATTACGAATTCAGAGTGAAAGTGCTGTAATATACTCGGTTACGCAGCGAGCGGCTATTACCAAGCAGCCGAAACGGATTATCTTATACAGGTCTATTTGCTAAGCCAATTCTTGATCAACAGCTCTGGCTCGCCAAAGGTGGATTTCATAGCTTGCGGAAACGGTTTGCCTGTACGCAACTGCGTTAACAATTTGTTAAACTGCTGGCGATTTTTTCTAGACAAAATGGGCTGCGTTATCGCTAGCCCTGCGACCCCAAGAGTCTCTTCATCCAACTGACCTGCAATCAAAGACTTGGCATCGGGAACGCTACTGACCACTTCCTGTATCGCTTGCTGCCAACTGGCAACACGCGGGTCGTTCTTACGAAACTGATTGAGTACTAAATTGCGGGCAATGCCTTCGGCAAACCAAACAGGTACCTCGATGTGGCTTCCCAAATATGCCCCCGTCAAGATTTGCACCATCACAGCCGGTAGGTGGGACATCTTTGACTGCTCATCCAGCAAGACACCATACGCTTGTGCAGCATCAGCCGACCAGTGTCCAACCCACCCACGAGGCAATTCACGCTTTTCTTGCATGCGTCCAAACTCGCTGTAGTCATAGCGCGAACGTAACACATAGACGACTAACCCACCACGTATCAATGGCTGATCACTTGGCGCGGCAAGCTGCTTGCTTACGAAAGCGGTTGCCTTTTGAAGCTGCTGCAAGATCGCTATCAGTCGAGCCTGTGGTACATTGCCAATCAAATAAAAATCTTCCGACCTAGCTTCCTCAGGTTGTTGATCAGGCATTGCAAGTTTCCAATTGATCTGCGCTCGCTCGATGCGTTTGTTCATCAAATCATTATGTGATGCCTCCGACGCCCAGGCTTGATCGATTAACGTCTGAATGTTCATATCCTGGCTAGGACCATCGAACCGCGCTCCTTGTCGAATCCAAGCAGCAATCAAGTCGATCTTCTGTTTTGACAAGGGCGCTCGACCTCCGGCTGGCATGCGTTGCCCAGATGCTTGCCCTGTCAGCTTTCCAATCAACAAACTGTCGTCGGAATTGGAGGGATTGATGATTGCGCCACTATCGCCTCCCTGCATCAACTGAGCAAAGGTATCCATGCGCAAACCGCCTGACGCCTGCTGGCCAGCAATGTGGCAGCCGTGACAGTGCTGTCGCAATACAGGTGCAACCTCTTTTGCAAAACTGATACGATCAGTGGACTGCTGAGCGTCTTGAGCCATCAGATGTAGGGATGCAAATAGCAACAACACAGTCCAAATCACGTGCTGTCTGCGACTGGTTATCCTAATAAAATCCATAGTAGATTGAACTGGTTGAGGTTGCTCTGGTTCGCTGAGTTTTGTCAGAGATGGTAACCGCAAAATGCCATCTGTGAAGGGTTGCGATTCTCACTAGCCCAATTCTCAGTATACTAAAGAGTGTCGTGAATCTGTAAAACATCTCTGTGTTACATCGATACTACAAGCCTGTGAGCTATCCCAAATGTCCAGTCATCAAGAAACCGATTCATCACGTCCTGTCGACGATGTTTCCCTGACAGATTTTCAGGCTAAAATTCGGGCGATGTATTATGAAAAGGATGTTCAACGCGGAGTGGACGGAACATTTATGTGGCTGATGGAAGAGGTTGGTGAGCTTGCCAGCGCACTCCGCGAAGGCTCAATGGAAGAGTTGAGTGGTGAATTCGCTGATGTCCTGGCCTGGTTAGCTACTATAGCCAATGTAGCTGGCATTGACCTAGGTCAGGCGGTCAGAAAAAAATATGGTGATGGCTGCCCTGGATGTGGACGATTAGTCTGTGTCTGCCCGATGGATGAAAAGCCCTAAAGGAATTTTATGGTGAAATGGGATCGACGCCGATGGATGACAGGCTCCATAGCTTCCGCAATCAGCACGGGATTGCTGGGACACAGTCGACAATTACTGGCTAACCCCAGACGGTTGGAACCCGCGTGGGAACAAGGCATTCGTGCGGGCTTGGATTACCTGGCCAAGACGCAAAGCACCAGTGGGCAGTGGAGTACCATGGCCTACCCAACGGCGATTACCGCGCTGGCGGGTACAGCCCTGATCTGCTCGGGCTCGACTACAACACAAGGACCGTACTCGAAGCAAGTGGCCAGATGCACCGACTTTTTATTGTCCAAGTGCCGCGACAACGGATTGATCGGCGATCCAACCACGGACAATCGTTACACCTACGGACACGGCTTTGCCATGCTGATGCTCAGTCAGGTCCTGGGCGAAGAAGGCTACGAAGATCGTCGACAGGAATTGATCGAAAGACTCAACCTGGCAGTACAGTTTTGCTGCAACGCTCAAACCGATGCGGGTGGCTGGGGCTATGTCAGCGCCAAGGATGGAGCCAACTACGACGAGGGCTCCACAACGGTCACTCAGGTCCAGGGATTGCGTGGCTGCCGAAACGCAGGAATCGCGGTACCGGCTGAAGTGATCGATCGCGCCAAGCAATACATCTATCGCTGTATGAATGCTGATGGAGGCATCAGCTATTCCAGCAAGCAAATGGGCACTTCACGGCCAGCCATTACAGCGGCTGCGCTGGCTGCACTTTACAATGCTGGCGACTACGATGGCGAGAATGTCCCCAAGATGATGAAGCACGCTCGCGAGTCTCTGCATGACGAACTAGCAGATCAAGGTGCAGCTTTTGGGCACTGGCACTACACTTACTTGTACTACAGCCAAGTGGTCTACCGTCAAGGTGATGAGCAATGGCTGCCGTTTCGCGATCGACTTTACAGACGAATCGTCAGTGAACAAAAAGCTGGCGGACACTGGGATGGACAAATCAGCCCCGTGTACATCACCGCTTGTAGCCTGATCATGTTGCAACTGGATCGCGGCCTCCTACCCATCTACCAGCGCTAGTCTTTTCCGTAGTGCTTGACTTGCTCCCAGAATTTGTCAAAAGCACCTGGCTCATGAAATGCCGGACTGTTGTCCAAGTCGTGACACTCCATGCATTTGACTTCAGCCTTTGCTAAAGGCAGAATCATTTCTTCTCTAAGTTGCTTGAGTACCTCGGCACTCGCTTCAATATCACCCAGTTCAGCAGCCGAATGCTCCGACCCGGGACCATGACAGTTCTCGCAGCCACTTCCAAGCAAGTGTTCCGACTGATCTAGACTTGAATAGCCCGATTCATAGGGAGAGAAACCTTGTGGATTCCAACCCGTGACGTGACAACTAATACATTCGGGGTCAAAGTGCCTTGCTATTCCACCGCGATCATTGTTGGCTGCCACGATCGAATCAGTAGCATGAACGTGAGGGCTGTCCTTCCAAATTTCAAAAGCTTTTGTATGGCAGTCACCACACACTTCAGAACCCACAAACTTACGCCCGCTGGGATGTGTGGCTGGCGACAATCCTAAGCCGGATAGCCCAGCTTCCTTTAGGCGATCCTGATAGTTGGCGAACAGCTCCAACATCCTCTGTGAATCCTTGAACTGTGACGAAATTGCTAGCCGTTGATAGCGCACCGGCTGCTGCGGATCATCAAACAAACCCACAATCCCTCCGTACATACCCTTAGTCCCCACCTGAAGCATCATTGCCTGCGATCCTTCGATCGGCTCCGGATTCAATGTTGGTTCGCCAAAACCGCCCGCAGTCACAACCAAATCGATGCCTGGTACCAACCTCGCTAGTTCGGCACTTTCAGCCAACGACGCATGGGCCAACAAGACAATGTAATCGCACCCCTGCGCCTGAAGCTCTGGAACTACTTTTTGCAAACTCGCTACAGGATCGGCAAACTCGACTTCGCCGCTTTCTAACTCGTCTTTGATATCAGCTTGATGCTGTTGTCCCATGACTGCCGTGATGCCAATCTTTCGCCCACCAGCCTGAACCACTTTAGAACTCGGCCAGAAGTCAGGCAACAACACGGCAACGTTAGCACTAATAAACGGCCTGGGGCTGCTGGCTTCGCTACCGGCAATTTGTATCAAGTCTACTTTGGAGAGCTTCAAATCGTTAATACCCAGCGTCACTGCCTGATAACCCATCTGCTGGAGCGCGCGAGCTGAGGTCTCGAATTTGATCAAAGATTGTGCACCAGCGCGGCGAACTTGATTGCCAACATCGATGGGCACCACTTCCCAGCCACGTTGCCGCAAATCGGTCAACAATGTATCTCGCCGAATCAATCCACCCTTCTGTGATTCCAAACCCGTACAGCCGCACGGTTCGATGTATCCTTGCTGCTGACCAGACAAATACAATACCGCCTGTGGTTCTGGCCAATTCTGAGCGATCTTCTGATTTCGCTCCGCTTCAGTGGCAACCACATCCATGGTAGCCGCACTGGCAGTAACGCTGGCAGCATCGCTGGTTGGCGGGCTTTGAGTCTCGCTGGTTTCGGCTGGCGAAGCGATTGACTGTTCAGCGGATGTAGCTGCATTCTGCGCAACAGATTCGTTGGGCTCCTGAATTTCCGACGCAGCCTGACTTTCGACCGACGGATCTGGATTCAGTTCGATGACAGAACCCAGTTCACTTTTCGTGTCAACCGTTTCAGAGCTGACAGAACTACTTGTCGATGGAACTTCAGTTGCCGACCGCTGACAACCGCTGGTAAAGAGTATATTTGCGACAACCAACTGAGTTGCAATCAGGATGCGTAGTTTCATGCTCAACTCCCCACCATGGAAATAAAAAGCCTCCCTCCAGGGGCAGCTTCCCGCCTACCGCTGCTTTGCTAGCTAAGGCCGCACCACCACTCTGACACGAATGGGTAGTTCGGGAAGTTTGCTGGAGCTTGTACGGATCAGCACGGGCACAAAAGTCCCCGCCCCTGTCCCAGGATAATAAACTTCTGGCGCTCCCTTGGGAACCTCGAAGTGGATGGGAATCATGGTTCGGTCGTCAAAAATTTTTGGTTCTGCTACTTGCACTTTTAACGACTCGTTGGCCTCGGCTTGCTCGAATGTCACTTGAAACCCCTCTCGATCATCACCCCGAACCACCAAATACAGATGCAAACTAGCGCCTTGCTGGGCTGACACGGTACCCATGTCCAGCATGTTACGCTGTGCGTTGAACGCGGTGCCTCCTACAATCGATATCTCGCTAACGACTCGGCCGTTGATTTCCAACTCGGGAACTTCGATCTGTTCTCCATGGTTGGTCACGAATCGAATTTTGGTAGACAGTGGTCCCAAAGGCATCCCCGGACCAACACTGAGATTCAGGCGATAAGCCCGATGGGCTTTGGCGTGCGGGCTGGCTGGATCTATCTCCATCGGCTGGTGACTAAGCTGAATATGGCTGACAGAATTCGAGTCCGTCCACTGCGTCTGCGACAATTCCACGTCTGGATCACTGTAAGAATAGACCATGAACTGACGAGTCGCTCCCTGACTGGTCATGAAGTCGCCCAAGTCCACCGAGGATGGCTCAAAGACAAAGCTATCAATGACGCTGCCTTCGATCTGCAGACGCAGTTCGGGCTGCTGGGTGTCGTTCGTCTTGAATGTAGCCGACTGGCCAAAAACCGGTGCCACCACTTGCGCTCGCCAGGTTAACGTGACTTTTGTTTCTTCACCCGGCTTCAACACATTGTTGCTCAATTTGCCAACGGTACACTTGCAGGTAGAACCGATTTGCTCAAGAGTCAAAGGCCCATCACCTGAGTTCCGAACTAGGAAATCGTGGCTCATCGATGAACCGTGCAGCATCTGCCCAAACCGAAAAGTGTCTCCGTCTGGCAACTCCAACTTGGGAATGCCGACCACTCGATCTTGGATCGGTTGTGCTTGACCGTATCCAGCGGCTGTACTAGCCACCTGAAATTGCTCCACAACGCCCCGCCGCTTCCATTTCGCTTGCAACGTGCCAATCGTCGCGCCCAATCCTAAGGCAATAACCGCGATCACTAGTATTCGAATCATAAAATTTCAAACTTCCCAAGAAGGATATTCATGCACAAACTGTAACGATTTTAGAGCTGACTACGAATCCAGGCTACAGCAGGTTCTGCCGGACGCCAGTATTGTTCTCGGTTTGTTGCTGCAGACCAGCCATTGGGGGGCTCCGGCATCCAAATTAGTTGACTACCGATTTTTCGGTCAATGTGTAAGGTTCCCTGATCCAGTTGCTCAGCAATACCAATCTGATGCCTAGCCGCTTTTAGGTCGCCCAGCCGCAATAGACAATAAGCCAATTGAATGCGCAACTGGACACTGGTTGGATAAGCGTAGGTGGCATTTTCGTAGCACTTTCCGGCAGAATGCAGAAGCGGCTGGACAGCAAGCCCCCAATCATTTGCCTTGGCCGCCAACTCCAAATAGTGCTCGCCGGCCCGTTGCCAGGTCAAAAACGAAACCGACTCGCGCTCCGTCCACCGCTGGATAGACTGATTGATTTGCTCCTGCCAGCGCTCAAAGTCGGCTGCGTTCCTTGCGACTACTGCAGCCTGTACCGACAACTCAATCTGATAACGATTCCAACCGGCATCCCAGGGATCAATCTGTGCAGCTCGCCTAGCAGCGTCTCGCTGACTGGCCGGATTTGAGAAAACCCCATGGACCTCTGCGGAACTCCTGAGCACTGGATTCCAGCTCTGCCAGATAAAACCAATCAGAAGCAAAGTAAAACAGACCGGCACCAGCAATGCAACCGATCGCTTACTGCTCATAGATTGTTGAGCTATGCCACCAGCCGTCTCTGACTGCCAACCTGCGCCCGACACAAGGTAGCATAACAGACCAACCACCAAACCTGGCGCTTGCCAAGAACCACTAACCAGCAAGCAAAGCAACATGGCTATGGCAGCCAACTTGTGCCCCCACCAGACTTCCGACGCCTGATGGCGCGCAAGTGGCCAGGTCCACGCGGCAAGCAAACAAGCTAGAACCACTGCGAAAGCTAGCGAACCAACTGGTCGCTCCAGAATACCAACACCGGCCAGCACTACGACCGCGCCAAAGACTGCACCTACCGCTAACCAACAAGCGTTCCTTTTGTCCCGGTCAGCGGTCTTTCCATCTGAATGATCGCGACCAGGGCAGGGCAGAGGCTTGATGGTTAGCAGACGAAATAGTCCACCTATCATCAACAGAGCCAAAGGGACACTGCATGTCACCGCCAAATCCAATACCCAGTTGTGCGGATCGGCAATCGTTTCACTGGCCGTTGGCAACATATAACGGGGGTAGTAGCTCTGAAAGTTACCTAACCCGACTCCGAACCAACCATGATCTGCCAGCATTTGCCAAGTGGCCGCCCAGTAATCGCGACGAAACGCAGCGCTGCGAACGGCGGCTGACAGCCAATCAGGGAACACTATCCACAAGACGCCAATTGTTGCCAGGCAGCCAATAGCAACGCAGAACAATAGCGGTCCGCTGCGTTTAAATAGTCGCAGCAGGCCTGCTGATTCTCCCGCATGCAGCCCTCGCGTTAAACGCCAAATCAGCCCCATCAGCATCGTTGCACCAACCGCCAAGAATGCGGCGCGGCTGCGCGTCGCAAACCAGATACTGATCAAAATAGCCATTTGTCCTATCATTGCCCATTGGCAAACTTGCACCCTAATTCGACTTAACCCGCCTTTTCTCATAATTGCTTCAGAGCCCACTTCGCCACTTTTTGGTTGAGGACCAGGCGAAGGGGCTTTTACCTTGCGATCTCGGCTACGCTGCGTCCTGCCAACTACTGGCAAACTTGCATAGAGCAGTGACATTCCGGCCACCAAGGCACCGCTCAGTTGCACGGCAAGCGAGTTGGTGAGCGCGTATGTCGCCAGCGGTTCAGGACTATGCAAACGAGCCTCGAACCTCATGCGCTGGGCGCTGCCTTCTGCTGCGCTGATTCCAACCTCTTTGAGCATGCGCTGCGGATCGCTGGCGTACTGACGGCGTTGCTCGGGAAATTCAACCAACAACTGATAAGCGCTTTCGATGGCCAGCGCTACCGAACCTGCAAATAGGATGACGGCTAGCATGGATCGCACGATGTCCGAAGTCAACAGACACCGCAGGCTACTATAAAAGCTCAACAGGCCAACGATGTGCCAAAAGCCATTCCATCCCGTGCGCGGATTGTTGTTCCAACCCGAGTGAATGGTGACTGCAAACATTCCCACTAAAATCATTAGCAGCACCCCCACTTCGGCAATGCGTAGTGGCCAGCGCCAGCCCGACGACCAAACGGCTATCGAAACTATCCATGCTAATATCAGCCAGCCCAGATTCTGTGGCAGCGCATTGCCAACAAAGACGCTGACCGAATCTAGTGGCTGTAGCATCGACCAGACTACCAAAACGCCCCAACCAGCATGGCAGATCGGCCACATAAGATGTTGCCAAGAACTTAAGGCGGACCGCCTATCCGACGTTAGAACTCGCTTGGCGGTTGTTCGTGCTGTACCCATCCTGTGCAGACCTTCTCTTGTCCGGTCAATGTCCTCTGCGCCCCTGTACCTAAGATCCATCTCTGCCCACGTTTTCCAAAACGTGAATCAAACCCAGAATCAAAAGCGTACTAACCAAGATCAGCACCGCACCGAAGCCATCAACTCGCGGCAACAACAACGCACCCACCGAACAGGCGCCCGTGGCTAGATAGATCGTTAGCACCGCTTGCCGTTTCGTCATGCCCAAACTCACTAACCGATGTGAAAAGTGCCTCGCGTCGCCATCAAAGGGGCTGCGACCTTCGCGCAGTCGAATCAGGATCACGCTGACCATGTCGTACAGCGGTATCGCCATGATAATCAATGGTGCCAGCACCGCATGCGGCCGACCCGCTTGATAGTCGCTGTAGGTCGCCAACAAGGTTCCGCATGCGATCCAAAAACCGACAAAGTAGCTGCCAGAATCTCCCATAAATATCTTGGCAGGTGGCCAATTATGTTTGAGAAAACCGACCAAAGCACCCATCAACATCGACATCATCAGCGCCACAAATAACTGCGGCTCTGCCGAAACACCACCACCCAATATCATCAACACCAACAGGCTAGACGTGATCAAACCCACTCCAGCGCTCAGCCCGTCCATGTTATCTAGCATATTCAACGAGTTCACCAAGGCGACGATCCACAGGATGCTAAGCAGTCCAGTCAACCAGGGATATGGGATGAAGGCCGTCAAATGCAGCTCCAGACCGTAAACACACAATCCGGCCACTGCAAATTCGACCATCAGTCTGATCCACCACCGCACCCCCCATCGATCATCGGTCAACCCTAGTAGCATCAGAGCCGTTGAACAGGCGGCGATCATCCACACCTGAGCCATCTTGGACTGCATGCCACCCAGGTGCTTACCAAGAGCTTCCGGCAACCAGGCGCTCCATTGGGGAACTGCGCCAAGAATCGTTACCGCTGCTGTACCTAGGGCTAGCGTCACGATCACACCAGCCCATATCCCTACGCCACCTCCACGCGGAATCACTGCTGTATGCACTTTTCGATCGCCGGGATAATCCATCAACTTCAGCTTAACAGCCCAGCTACGCATCCCTCCAACGACCAACCATGCGACGATCAAGCTGGGCAGGAACCCAATCAAAACTATTCCAAATATCGCTACAGCGTTCACAGTTCACTCAACCGCTCTAATCAAAACCTTAAGAATGCACGCTGCCCGATTGCTCATGAATCAATTGCTTGAGCCGCTCTCGCACTTGATCAAAAAACTGCTGATAGTCGGCTCGCTGATAATCGGGATAGGTCCACGGTCGGCTCTGCCATCCAGCCACGTAGTACAAACATTCTTCGGCATAGATACCATCCCGCAAATAGATGCGGTGCGCACGATCTTTGGTGGATGCTAACACCAATTTGCCCAACATCAAGTATCCAGGATCAATATTCACCGGCCTTGGCTGGATGTAGGTTTTCATCTCAACAAGCTGCTGTTCCCAACGATTGGACTGCACTTTGCAATCAGCAAGTTTGGCTGGGTCCCACAATTGGTCCACCACGACAAACTGCTTCAGCAGTGGCCGACCCATCTGTTGGCTGTAATAACCGGTCTCAGAATGTTCGAATTGGGGACTAACCAAACCGATGACTCCCCAGTGATCCGAAATCTGTCGAATTGCCCACTGGATTGCTGGACGCTGGCTGCTGAAAATAGCTGCTAGCAGCAAAGCCGGAGGTGTGGATTTGATTTGAGCCATGGATGATTGCATCAAAGAACAAAATCGCTGCTCATCTGAGCCCTTCCATCACACTCAGAGATCCAGTCGACTAATAAGCCTTCGCAAAAACTGCCATTTTCTCTGTCGGCTTGCCCGTTAAGAAGCAGGTGCCTGGTTGATTTCCTTCCAAAGGCATGCAACGAATCGTGACTTTCAACTCATCCAGCAACGGCTGCACCTCAGCTTCGCTGGCAAAGTGACTTAGCGCAAAGCCTCCGTGAATCTCGTTGGGAGAATCTGCTGGAGCCGTGAAGAACTGGCGAAACTGATCTTGATTATCGATCTTGACGGTGTGCTGCTGACGCATCTGCAGGGCACGCTGATAAAGACCTTGCTGGATCTCATCCAGCACAGCAACAAAAGTACTCATCAGCTCTGATCGAGGCACACTGCGCTGTTGGCCATTATCGCGACGAGCCAAAAACACGCAGTCTTTCGCGATATCCTTTGGTCCCACTTCGATCCGCAGGGGGACACCGCGTTTCACGTGATACCACTTCTTATCACCACCTCGCAGATCGCGATCATCGATATGAATTTCCAATGCGCGGCCTGCATACGCAATGCCTGACAACTCCTCTTTCAGTTGCTGGCAGTACGACAGAACTTCGCTGCGAGTTTGATCATCGCGGTAGATAGGAATAATCACCGCATGTGCGGGTGCCAGTCTGGGCGGCATGATCATGCCATCATCGTCTGCATGTGTCATTATCAGAGCACCAATCAACCGTGTACTCACACCCCAAGATGTAGTCCAAGCATACGCAAGCTCACCGTTTTGATCTTGAAATCGGATCTCTTGAGCCTTTGAAAAATTTTGGCCCAGGAAGTGGCTGGTACCAGCTTGCAGTGCCTTGCGATCCTGCATCATGGCTTCGATGGAAAGCGTTGTGTCGGCTCCTGGAAATCTTTCGCCCGGCGTTTTTTCACCTTGAATGACCGGAACGGCCATCCAGTTCTCGACAAAATCGGCGTAGACTTTCAGCATCTTGTGCGTCTCTTCAATCGCCTCTTGCTGAGTCGCATGCACGGTGTGTCCCTCCTGCCAAAGAAACTCAGCCGTTCGCAGAAACAGCCTAGTCCGCATCTCCCAGCGCACTACGTTGGCCCATTGGTTGATCAAGATCGGCAAGTCTCGGTAGCTCTGCACCCACTTGGCATACATGGCTCCAATGATCGTTTCACTGGTCGGACGCACGATTAGCGGTTCTTCAAGCGGCCCAGCAGGTCGCAATCCGCCGGTAACTGGATCGGGCTCCAGCCGATGATGAGTCACCACGGCACACTCTTTGGCAAAGCCCTCCACATGCTCAGCTTCTTTCTCCAGAAAACTCATCGGGATGAACAACGGAAAATAGGCGTTCTGATGTCCCGTGTCTTTGAACATCTTGTCCAAAGCGCGCTGCATGTTTTCCCACAGCGCATAACCCCATGGCTTGATCACCATACAGCCTCGAACCGGAGAATTTTCAGCCAAGTCGGCATGCTTGATGACCTGCTGGTACCATTCTGGATAGTCTTGAGAACGGGTAGGGGTAATCGCTGTCTGGGGTGCTTTGTTCATAGTTCCTACAAAAGGATAAAGTGTCAAAAAACAGGTTCAAGGCATGCTTTCGCCAAACCGGTCACTTGCAGGTTCGCAATCATACCGCAGGCTACTCAGTTCAGCAGCGCCTGTTGCCCGAGCATCAAGAGATTGTCTGACCAGCCATGCGTCCAGGAAAGCCAAGCGATTTCAAAACTTCGGCCCTTGCCTTCTTGAAGTTGCCAGTTCATAATGGGATCATGCTTAACCAATGGTCCTTTACCTATTTTTTCAGCGATTACCCTGGTTTTTCCCCAGGGGCTGTGAAGGGTATGTAGGCTACTGAAAGCTTAACGAACTTGCCGAATTGACAGCCCTGGAGATCAACCGATCTTCAGGGTTTTTTATTTCAACTTTAGCAATCGAAAGCAGCCATTATGATCGTAGTTATGGAACCCGGTGCAACCGACGAACAAATTCGGCACATCGAAGATCGCATCCAACAGTTGGGCCTTAAAGCTCATACCATTCGCGGGACCGAGCGAACCGTAGTTGCCGCCGTTGGCGACGAACGCATCACCAAACCAGAAGTGTTGGAGACAGGCCCAGGTGTCGCACAAGTGCTGCCCATTTTGGCTCCGTACAAATTCGCCAGCCGTGAACTTAAACCCGAACCAACTCAAGTGCAGGTCGGCAGCTTCCGAGCCGGAGCTGGAGTGGTGGGCGTGATCGCTGGTCCATGCAGCATCGAAAGCGAAGAGCAGTTGATGGCCTGCGCACGAGCGGCCAAATCCGCAGGAGCTACCGCGCTGCGCGGCGGTGCATTCAAGCCTCGCACCAGCCCTTACAGCTTCCAGGGAATGAAAGAAGATGGCCTGAAGCTTCTTGCCGCCGCTCGCGTCGAAACCGGACTAGCTGTGGTCACCGAAGTCATGGGCACAGAATCGGTCGATCTAGTCGCCAAATACGCAGACGTGCTACAAATCGGAGCACGAAATATGCAGAACTACCGTTTACTGGAAGCTGTTGGGAACACGACGCGGCCCGTCCTACTAAAACGCGGCCCTAGCGCTACCATGGAAGAATTCCTGTTAGCCGCCGAATACATTCTGAACGAAGGCAACCAAAACGTCATGCTGTGCGAGCGTGGCATACGCACTTTCGAGAACCACACTCGGTTCACTTTGCCTCTGGCCAGCGTGACCTACTTGCATCGCAAAACTCACTTACCGGTGGTTATCGATCCCAGCCACGGAACCGGACATACCTACATGGTACCCGACATGGCTGTAGCTGCTGTCGCTATCGGAGCCGATGGGCTGATCATCGAAATGCACCCGCAGCCCGAGCAAGCCATGTCCGACGGCTATCAGTCGCTCGATTTCGCTCAATTCGCCGAAACCATGCAGCGCTGTCGCAAGATCGCTTCTGCTATCGGCAAGACCATGTAATACTCAGGCGATGATTTTTTCGACCACGTGTGCTTCTTCAACGCCGGTCAGGCGCTGATCGAGACCTTGATAGGGGAACGTTAGTCGCCTATGGTCAATTCCCAGTTGGTGCAAGATGGTGGCGTTCAGATCGTTGATATGCACAGCATCGTCCTGGAATCGAGTCGTCCGTTGGCCGTCGGCGTCGACAATGTTGTAACTGTATTCATCGGTCCGCCCGTGCTCGACGCCGCCATTGATTCCTCCACCGGCCAGCCAAGCTGTGAAACACCGGGGGTGATGATCGCGTCCATAATCGGTGTCGGTCTGCTTGCCTTGACTGTAGACCGTGCGACCGAACTCACCTGAGCAGACAACCAGCGTATCTTGGAGCATCCCTCGCATCTTCAGATCCTGAATCAGCGCGGCCCATGGCTGATCGACATCTTTACATTGGCCTCGCAGCTTGGCAGGCAGCGTGCTGTGATGATCCCAACCGCGATGAAAGATCTGCACAAAACGCACGCCGCGTTCAACCATGCGTCTGGCAAGCAAGCAGTTACGCGCAAACGATCCCGTCTTTTCGACGTCGGGGCCATACAACTGCTTGACCGAATCGGGTTCTCCCGTCAGATCGGTTAATTCGGGGACCGAAGCTTGCATGCGGAATGCCATTTCTTGCTGAGCAATCGTGGTTTGAATCTCGGGATCACCCAGTTCAGCCGCGTGCTTCTGATTGAGCCGAGTTACCAGGTCCAGCATCTTATTGCGACTTGTGCGAGTCACTCCTGCGGGATTCGACAAAAATAACACAGGATCACCTGCGGATTGAAAGGCGACGCCCTGATACTTCGAAGGCAAAAATCCGGTGCCCCAAAGTCGGCTGTAAAGGGCCTGAACGTTTTGCTGGTCCCCAGACCAAAATGCGGAGTTGAGTACGATAAAATCTGGCAGATTCTTGTTGAGCGACCCCAGTCCGTAACTCAACCAAGCCCCCAAACTCGGCTTGCCCTGAATTTGTGAACCGGTACACATCTGAGTCTTACCCTCGTCGTGATTGATGGCTTCGGTGCGCATCGACTTGATGAAGCACAGGTCATCGACCACGGTCGACAGATGCGGCAGCAATTCGCTCATATAGATGCCGCAGTCACCTTGTTGCGAAAATTTGAAGATGGATGGCTGAATCAACTTCGCGTGCCCATCGGTCATCGCTGTGACGCGCTGTCCATCGCGGATATCATCGGGCAGCGGCTGTTTGTGTTTCGCCTCCAGCCCCGGCTTGTAGTCGTATAAATCGATTTGGCTGGGAGCACCTCCCATGAAAAGAAAGATGACTTGCTTAGACCTCGGCTGAAAATGCGGCAGCTCTGCCAGCCCTGCAGGTGCTCGCTTGGCCAGTATCGAACCCAACACAGCGGCCCCTAACCCCATGCCAGTGTGATTGAGAAAACGCCGTCGAGACTGTATACAATGATATTGGTCAAGAAAATTTTCAGACATTTTTACTTACTCGCGGGTTTTCGCGGCATCAAGATTCAGTAGGGAATTGACCACCATCGTAACCGCAGCTAATTCGACACGCTCGACATCGCTGCTCAAGGGCAGATCCGAAGTCATCGCTCGAGCCGACTCCTCATCATCACGGTAGAGTGCGCGGAAGCTTTCTAACCCGCTCTGCAGGTCAGCTAGTTCATCAGTGCTGGGCAGGTGTGAAGTGACGGATTCGAAAGCGACACTCAGTCGCTGAACATCGGTCTGATTCGGGGAGAGTAGCAACTGCTGCGCGAAATGCCGAGCGGCTTCAAAGTACTGGCTCTCGTTCATCATCAGCAAGGCTTGGACCGGTGTGTTGGTTCGTTCGCGTCGCGACGTACAGCTTTCACGAGTGGGCGCATCAAAAATGGTCATCTGCGGAGGCGGCATGGCCCGCTTCCAGAACGTGTAGAAGCTTCGACGGTAGATATTTTCCCCGGTGTCTTGTTGGAAGGAATACGTGGAAGACGAGACCATCGAAACCGTTTTCCAGAGGTCTGCAGGTTGCGGCGGCTTAACGCTTTTTCCGTACATACTGCTGTTGAGTAAACCACTAATGGCCAGGATCTGATCACGAATCACTTCGGAATCCAGTCGAATTCGCGAGCCGCGAGCCAGCAGTCGGTTGTCGGCGTCAGAACGATACTCGTCCGGTGACACTCGCGATGATTGCTGGTAGGTCTGCGACAATACGATCGAGCGGATTAGCAGCTTGACGTCCCAGTTCGAATCCACGAACGAATTGGCCAATTCGTCCAGCAACTCGGGATGACTGGGGTACTCGCCCTGAGCACCAAAATCCTCGGAGGTCTTTACTAGCCCAACTCCAAAGAACTGCTGCCAGAAACGATTGACTGTCACGCGAGCCGTCAACGGATGCTGTTTGTCCGTTACCCAACGTGCCAGATCAAGACGAGTCTTCAATTCACCACTGGACTCGAGGGGCGGAAGAAACGCGGGCGTGTTCCGAGACACCTCTTCGCCCGGCTGGTCATAAGCACCACGTGTGAGAATGTAGGCTGGCCTCACGTCGGATCGCTCCTTCATCACCAGCGCGATCGGAATCATGTGTTCGAGTTCGTCACGGGCTGCCTGAAGGCGGCTCAGCTCTGCTTCCTTTTGCTTCACCTGTTCTGCCAAAGCACCAAGTTCGTTGTCTGTTGCTTGCGACCGTGTTTCGTTGGGCTTTCCGGTGTCTTCTCCAGAGCCAACTCCGGCACTACTCTGGCTGCTGGCCGACAGTTCTTTGAGCGAGTGTTTCAGCTTGGCGACATCACGTTTTGCTGTTGTCAGTTGAGTATCCAACTCACTAAGTTGGCTTGCCTGATCGGGTGTTGGCAGTTGAATCAGCGGCAGTTGTTGATTGCGACCCGGCGTTTCGGGATCTCCGTCGATGTTGTTAAAAAACGCGAAGAGCTGATAAAAGTCCTTTTGCTTGATCGGATCGTACTTGTGGTCATGACAAACGGCGCACTCCAGCGTCATCCCCATGAATACGGTACCAAAAGCCGCAACTTGATCCACCACGTTGCGAGTGTAGCTCTCCTGCGGAGGATTGGTTCCTTTGTCCATCACCATGTGCAAACGATTGTAACCCGAGGCAATCTGTTGATCGATGGTCGGCCCCAGTGGCGACGGGCTTCCAGCCTGTCGAAAATCACCCAGTGAGCCCAGTGGCGACGGGCTTCCAGCCTGTCCAGAATCACCCAACAAATCCCCTGCAAGCTGCTCCGTCACAAACTGATTGAAAGGCATGTTCGCATTCAAGGCACGGATGACCCAGTCGCGATACTGCGACAGTTCACGGTAGTTGTCATGATGCATGCCGTTGGTGTCCGCGTATCGCACTAGATCCAACCAGTAGCGTCCCTGATGTTCGCCATACTGCGGAGTCGCCAGCAGCCGGTCGACCAATTTCGAATACGCATCCGGCGAACTATCCTCTTCAAACTGTTTGATCTCCTGCCTAGTGGGAGGCAGTCCCGTTAAATCCAGCGTGACGCGGCGTATGAGCGTCCGCTTGTCGGCAGGCTGCTGAGGCCTGATCTGCTGCGATTCTAGCGTAACCAAGACAAAATGATCGATCCGTCCAGCGCTCCAATTCCCGTTTTCCACCGAGGGCAAAGCTTGCGGCTGAGGAGATTCAAACAACCAGAATTTTTCGTAGGTCGCTCCCTGCTCGATCCACCTTCGAATCAGATCTATTTGAGCATCACTGAGCGGCTTCTTACCCGAATCCGGTGGTGGCATCTGCAACGAGTGATCATCTGTAACTATCCGCTTCCAAAGTTCGCTCGACTCCGGGTCCCCTGGCTTGATGACTTGCACACCCTCATTGACATGAAACGGACTCAGTACACCATCAGCAACATCCAATCGAAAATTCCCCTCCCGCTTGCCATCATCCGGACCATGACAAGCAAAGCAGCGATCAGACAGCAGAGGACGGATATCCTTATTGTAAGACACATCGCCTTGGGCAGCCTGCAGGCAGATCGACAAGAAGATGAACTGCAAGCCAAGCGAACTCGCAAACAAACGCATCAAAAATCCTTTTCGCTTTAGAGACACTTGCATCCCACTGATCGGCTAAACACAGTAGAACAGACTTGCAGCACTGGTCTAATTCTACTTGACGGACTGGATCTCGACAACGAATCGGCAACAAGGGTCACGGCAAAGCGATTTTTCAATCTGTAAAAAATCTACCGTAGTGGGATTCGCCAGAATTCCCGTCCACTATATGGGTTTCGTCAGAATTCCTGTTCAAAACACGAACCCTTGCGAATTCCCCTACGGAGTGTAGCTCTTCAGCCAATCGACAAAAGTAAAATACTGGGCGAATGGCAGGAAACAAGGCGAGCGATTGATTGATTGAAACACGACCCGCCACGATCTGGCCAACTCGCAGAGTATCTCAAATTGCACATCAATAACAATCAGTCGAGTTCACATCACTCCGGCAAAGAGTCCGAGTCCATTGCTTAATTTGCTCGATTCTTCTATTGCTTGACGGTAGCGGCGACTAATTCCTCGATTTCTTTGTCGCTCATTCGTTGACGTGTGGACCGAAGCATGCTGGAAAAATGCTCGCGGCCCTGGTCGCTCGATGGGAAACCGATGTTGTCGCCAGACTCGGGCAGGTTAGATGTGGCCAGTTTTTTGCCGTCGGAGTCCAGAATGGCAAACCAGGGTATGCCTCCATCGGCACTGTCACGCATCTGCTGCATAATTTCCACGGCACCTGTCCAACGATGGTCCATCTTCACCCACACGTAGTCCTGCTCCCACTGGCGATTGGCCTCCAAAAAACGACTGAGCATGTGGCAAGGGCCACACCAAGTAGCTGTTTCCTGTACCAGCACCCGCTTGTTCTCTCGGGCTGCCGTGGCGAGAGCTTCGTCAAGTAACTGCCTGGCATCGAGCGGCACAGTGCGATGTTTCTCCAATTCCCCGATGAACCGAGTCTTCGAGAATACCTCTACATCACACAATTGCTCAGCATTTAACTGTGCGACGATGCTGCCGTCTCGATTGAGCACAACTAATTGAAACTCAGCGGACTCATCCAGCGGCGATAGTTTCATAGCAGAGGCCAGTTCCTGAGCGGCGTCCAGTCGCTGATTGTCGGTGGGAATCGCCATAAACAGGAAGTCTTCGCTGAGCGATCGAAAATCGGGATCTTCGAACCGAACCTGCATCAGAGCGTGGACTCGTGCGTCGGTTGGATGTGCAAAAACGACCAGCAAGTTTTGATTGACGTTTTGTACTCGTTGCTTAGCCTTCTCGAATCTTCGAAGTGGTGAACCGGTGACGTTGAAGGCCGTTTCGATTTGCTCCTGGAGTGTTGGCTCCCTGTAGGGTTCGGGTGCCTTCGGCATTTTCAGATCGCCCAGGTCGATGGACTGACCAGGTTCTACTTGTACTTTGGCGACAGTCAGAAGCATACCACCTGGATGATCGGCTAGCGTACATTTATATTCCCAGCCAGGCACCAAGTTCGGCAAAGTAAATTTTCCGCTGGCATCTGTCGTCACTGAAGAGCCAAAGCGATATGAGAACATTTTCTTCGCTAAGTCTTGAGTACGAACCCCAAAGTCTAGCTTGATGCCAACGGCAGGCTGTGAACCATCTTCTGTCAATAGACTACCCGATGCCTGTCCGGTACTGGACAGTTTTACGGTCACTTCGGTATCGTCCTTAGAAACTTCAACCATCGCACCTTGAGATTGACTTGGATTCATGACATGCACATAAGTCGCCTCAGCGTATTGCTGGACCTGAAATTGGCCGTCTTTATCGGTGGTAGCCCGCCAATCATCAAAGTGTAGGAAATCTCGCGAGGTTGCCTGAATTTTGGCGGCCGGCACTGGATTGTTCGCCTCATCGACAACCAAACCTTTAAAGATCGCTTTGACTCGCGAATCGCCCTTAACCTGAATGTCCACTTGCTTTTCAGCTTCATCGGACTGAAGCGTGAACAGTGGTGCGTCATGATGCATGTTCAAGCGATAGTCACCAGCACTTAGGAATACTTCATATTGCCCGTCTCTGTCGCTGTTGACTATTATTTCTCGAATCGGGCAGACCCAAGTACTAGAGTTGCTCGGATTCGGCAAAGAATCATTTCCCATTAAATTTAAATTGACACCCAGCTCAAACAATCTGAAACCGTGCCCAGGTACGACCTGTCCAGTAGATTCATTGAGAACGCGACCAAATACTCTCGTGGCGCGCTTCAATACAAAATCATGCTCTTCAACTTCTTGATCAGGCAAGACGGCAAAGCCGGATTGTGATGCTGCTGCCCATTGCTTGTCTGTGATGGAGAGCATGTAGATCTGGTTCGGTGCCGCCATAATTTCATACCGTCCTGCGCGATCAGTCATCGCGGTACCACGAAACCTGTCACTAGAGTAACCTGCGCCCAATGCAGTCACCGAAACGCCCTCTGCAGGCGGCCCAGCCGGGAACGTCACCTTGCCGCGAAGCGGAACCAAGCGTTCCAACTGAGCTTCAACCGTTCCGTTGTGAATGGTTGGGTCGTATTCAATCCTTGATGGGACAAACTCTCTGCTATTTGACCATACGACTGTAGCGGACTTCTGCCAGGCTGGGAACCAATTAAATGTGACTTGCCCTGTGTCGTCGCTACTTTCCATAAAGTGGTCTGAAAAACCGCTGAAGTTCAGATCATTGCCTTGCGGTTCTTTTTGCAGTCGCCAGACATAAGTTTCAATATCGGCTAAGGGAACTCCTTTCCTGTCAGCCAGCTTCACCGTCAGTGGCTGAGCGCCATCGAGCGAAAGCGTTTCACCTTGCTCCCAAGGAAACTCTGGCTTGGCTGCCAGTTGGTCATTCTCTTGACCGCGTGGCAAGCTATAGACCTTGTAGTTAAGACCTTCATGATTCTTCCAAGCCACTACAGCATGGATTTCCGCTGAAGCTGGAACCTTAATCCGCGCCAGACCATCAGTATCCGTAGTGGCTCGGACGTTATTGAGGAAGTTGAGCTGCCAAACCACATTAGAACTGGGAATGCCATTGCCTTGCCCATTTGTTACACGAACTTGCGACTCGCGGACGGATTCGAGCTGAACAGTCATTGACTTCAGTTCGGCTACACTCGAGCCTGGCGTTGTTGAATGATACCACAGTTGTAGACCATCCGCCGAGGCTGCCGATATCCCCAACTGCCATTCTATGCCTTCCCTGTGCTTGACTTTCAGGCTGAAAGCGCCGCTGGTGTCAGTAGTAGTTGATAGGTCTAGTTTCGTCCATGGATGCCTTGCTCGAACAACCGCGCCGGCTGCCGGCTGTCCATCGGTTCCAAGCACAGTTCCGGCGATGATAAGAGGATTTTCTTGATCGCCTTCTTCGAGCTGTGTTTTCTGATTGTCGTTCTGAACAGCGGTTGGTGCAGCTTCACTAGCCGTTTTGCTTGCCTGTTGAGTATCGCTGGCTATTGCAGCGACCAAACAAAGACTGGAAGTAACTGCGACATTGAATCCAAACAGAAAGATCGAAGATAACGGATGCATGTGGCGTACCCCTATTTTTTATGAGACGGAAATTCGCTCAGCGCTCACGTTACTTATCTTCCCAGGTTCAATCCACCCTGGCAACTACCGGGAATTAAATCTGTTGGGTCACAGAAAGAATTCGGGGGAAGTCCTAATTGATTGCCTAGGGCTCACTGACGTGGCCCCGATTTAACGGACAGTCTTGTCCCCCGCGGCCAGTCATGAGTGGACTAGAATTGAATTGGTGTGCGGTAGCCGGGATGCGCTTCGAGCAATGCTATGTCCAGCCGCTGTGCACACCCACTCGCGTACAACTGATGACGGGACGCTACTATATTCGCAACTATCTGAATTTCGGCACACTGATGCGTGATGAAACAACCTTTGGGAATCTCTTGAAGCAGGCTGGTTACGCCACTGGCATCTGCTGAAAGTGGCAACTTGGCCGCAAAACCGACGCGATCACCAGCGCGGGGACACAGCACAATCGCAAACTTCTGTGGCATTCGATGCTCATTACATCTGTTGCGGGCTACGGCAACAATGGATAATAGCGCTATTCGGCACGATATTTAGTAACCGTTCACGGTTTGATCAGCCGAAGGGCGTTATCTAATTTGCAACTGGCAGGAACGATGCATGTTACGTTGTACTTTTCGAATTGTAAGTGCATTCTTGGTGGCTATGTTGTCATTTGATTCGTCAGGGCGGGCTGCGGACCAACATGGAATGCATCTGGCTGCGTATATTCATCTGTCGCAGTGCTTTAACCCAAATGATCCGGTCGCGAAGCGCGAAGCCGACTTAGTGGCGATGGTCGAACGCGCGGGCAAAGCTGGATTTCAGACTTTGGTTCCTTACATCTCGACTACCTCGGGCAAAACTCTCTATCCCAGTCAAGTCAACCCCCATCATGAATATGGCGACTGGGATGCTTTGGCTTGTGTGGTCAAGGCCGCTAGAACGCTCAACATGCGCGTCGTACCCACAATTCCCGCTCTGGTAAGTGGGCATGATCGTCCAGCAGGTATCCTGGCAGATCACTTGGATTGGGCGCTGTTGGGCGAGGATGGTCAGCCGTTAGGCACTATCTCGCCAGGACATCCCGATGCGCGTTCGTGGGTGTTGGACTGGATATCCGAAATTTGCGATCGCTATCAACCCGATGGGCTGCTGCTGGACTATATGCGGTATCCTAGCAAGCCTTCTCAGTTTGAATCGACAACCGCTGGCCGATACCAACAATGGAGAACCGAGCAGGCTGGACTGGAGGACCCGCAGGCCGAGCAGCAATTCCGCGAACTGATGCTGACCGAGTTGATGGAGGCGATTTCAAATCAGGTTCGCTCGCGCTATCCAGACCTTGAACTAACGATCTATTCGTGGGGCTTTCACGTCACTAAAGATCATCGCGTGGCTCAGCCTTGGCCAAATTGGGTTGCCAAGGGATTGATCGATCAGGTCAATGTCAGCGGCTATTGGTATCCCGAGTCGTATCCCAAAAACTGGGGCAGCAACCATCTGGATGTATTTCGCAAAGCGTTGCGTGAAAGCCAGCAGTTGATCGATCAAGCGGGCAACAAGGCTCGTTTGACTTTCGCGCTGGGAGTCAAGACCAGCCACGGGCAGTTAAGCTCGGTTAGTGAAATCGCCGACTACCTAAGAATCGCTCAGGAGTTGAAGGTCGCAGGAACTACCTTTTTTACCTGGTCCTACTTGGAGCCATTTTTGCCTGAGTTAAATCAGACTGGAATTCTCGCGGCCGCAGCAAAGGGACAGCCTATCGAGTTGAACCAGCAGGGGAACAAGATCACCGGCGACAAGGCTGCCGCTGAGCCCAATGCGTTGGTTGAGTCACAAGTTCAGGCAGTACCTGCTTCTGCGGCGCAACAAGGCACTCTACTCGTGGCCACGTTCGATTCAAGTCAAACCGCTCGCAGCCAAGCTGATTTTGTTGCCGACGGTCATGCAGATCAAGTCGAGGTCAACGCGGCCATCGCTGCCCTGCCTGAAGTGGGTGGAACTGTCGTGCTTGCCGAGGGAACCTACGACATTCGGCACAATCCAGGCAGCCTGGGCGGAGTCATTATTTCTCGCAGCAATGTGGTCTTGGCTGGACGCGGCCCGGCGACCAAACTGCGATTGGCCGCAGATCAAAACACAAACGTGATCCGCATTATTGGTAGTGGAATTCATCATGTTGTCGTCCGCGACTTGCAGGTCGATGCCAATCGACAGCAGAACAGTGCCGGCCAGGGAGATCCTAACCTGTCGCACGATCGCTTCGAGTTCTGTGGCATCAAAGGCTACTGCCGCGATCCGCGTGGTCCCGCCGCCAACGATTTACGGGATATCACCGTCCGTAACTGCGAAGTGCGCAATTCACATCGGCTGGGCATCATGCTGGAGGGCAGCAATCTGCAAGTGCTAAACAATGTTCTAGGCAACGCCGGATCAGACTCAGTAGAACTGTTGACCGGTCCAGGTATCATCGACGGGAATTACGTGGAGATAACGGAGCAAACGCACGTTGCCATAGGTTCTGATCGAGCTAATAACATCCAGATGACTAACAATATCGTGCATGTCAAACGCGACGGAAGACTGGATATCGGATTTCGAACCTGGTCCAATTCACAGGGGCATGTGATCCAGGGAAATACTGTGATCGTTGATTCTGACGGTCGATGCGCTTTGGCGATGGACCTGCGAGGCCAGATGCAAACCGTACAAGGCAATTCGGTGCAGTGCCTGAATACGGAATCGCCCAGCAACATTCGCATCGGCGGTGGAAACACGCTATTGTCTGGCAATTTGATCAACAACACTGATATCGAAGTTCAGGACACTTACCCAGGTTCGTTGCCCATTCAGTTCAGCGGGAATGTGCTGTCCGATTCGCAAATTCGACACCAACGCGGGCGGCTAGTTCAACTAGATAACGCTCAACCCTCTCCATCTGACAACTCTGCTGGGGCATTGCGATTTCGTGTGAGCGTCGATCGCGGACAAGACATAGGGCAATGCTTTGGATCGCTGTTTGAAGCGACCAGCGACGATGGACAAATCACCGTTGGTGCCGGCTTTCAAAACGCCTACAACACGCGACTGCGAGCCGACCGACACTCGCTGCAGTTCTTTGTTCGTGACAATGTAGCCCCGCAAGATTTCACAGTAACCAAGGTGCCTAGACCTAACGAGTTGTGCGGCACCTACTTGCATTCGATCGATGATCAGGTGATCTCAACCTACGGTGGTCATCGCAAGTGGAATGCATCTTCGGGCACCTGGCAGTCTGTGGCCGATGCAGGTGGAACAGGCGAGTCGATGCGTGTCGGTAGAGACATCTTGCGATTCGGCGATAGTTGCGTGCTTTACAATGGTCAAGCTATTTTGGATCGACCGGATCGTGGCGACTACCAATTGTTTTTCTATGCCAATGGATATCTATGTTTCTATCACGTAGATCGAGGCGACCAAGGTTATCGCGCCTTTAGCAGCGATCAAGATGGCTTCAGTCGCTTGCTCGCGTGTCCGTGGAGTCCAGCCGATGCGCGAGTCGATCTGTCAAAGGCTATAGTCTTAAACTTGCCGGTTGTAGGAGAAACTACCTTTGCTTGGGGTGTCTTGGAGGATCAGATTGTCACCGGCTCGAATATCGGCGGGTTTTACAAACTGGCCGGCGGATCGTGGAGCATGATGCTTGAACCAGATATCAAAACCAGTTTTCAACTCTATTCGTCCCTGGCCTACCACGATCGCTTGCTGATGGGGCAATATCCCACCGGTCGGCTGTTCGCCTACGATGGCAGACAGCTTAGTGAGTTGGCCGATTGGCCACCCAGCCCAGATGGCTTCTCTCGGCAAGCGCGCGAAGCCCAGACGACGGCCATCTACGGTGGTGAAGTATTGGTAGGCATCTGGCCTTGGGGAGAACTCTGGCGATTGGCTCCTGACAGCCAGCGATGGTCGTTAGCGCAGCGTATGTTCGACCACCCGCTGCCTGCTCCAGAGTTAGTGCATCCTTATGACGCAGAAAATCGACACAACGCCGTGCCCAATCTTTGGGGACAACGCATCACTAGCCTGATATCGCTGCGCGACGATTTGTGGCTGAGTACCTCAGCGAAAGCTCCCGTTGCCTGGGATGCCGACCTATATCCCTTTTTAGCTCCCGACCTATGGCGCTCGTACGGACAGGTTTACCGGCTTTCGGCTCCAGGACACTTGAGCGCTCCCACCGATTGGACGGAAGGTCCTACGATCTTTGAATTGACCATCACGCCTGAGGCCATGACGATCGATCAGGATGGTGTGCGCATCGGTTGGCAGCCGCTGAGCAGCGAACTAGCAACCCGTTGGTGCCAGCAGAAGTTCACTCAGATCCAATGGGGCCAAGGCATCTACGGTCAAGGCTCGACCAAGCTGAAGCCTCTGGTCCAACCGTAAACTGGGTCGTATGCCATTTGCTTTCCCTGTGCGTCAAGGCTGCACCCCGGCAGAACGAGGCTCCCGCCGAGCTGTTGCGGGCCGCGATCACGCCAACCATGTTCAGAGCTTTGGGCTTCGACGAAAGGCGCCACAGCATGATTAGTGCCGAGTGGGCCATGTGTTGCCCTATCGCTTGGCCCGCTTGTTTTTGCACAGGAAAAGCTTCCGTCCAAGCGGGTCGATCAGGTCTGGGTAACGGATTCTCCAAGCGCTCTGGCTGTTTGTGATGCGCTGAAGCACGACCGTTTTTTTTGGCTTAGGTAGTTGCGCATTAGATCACCCGCAGCACGCTCATGACGAACCGTCCTGTGTCGCTTTGGTCTCAAGCCTAAGCTTGCACCGGTTGGGTCCGGTGCGATGGTTGATTAGACTGCAATCGCGCTCTTCGAATAAGTATTTTCTGTGTCGTTTGGACTGGTAAGGCTTATTCTCAGCCTTTCAAGACGGAAAGGTCTGCACCATGATTGATGTGATAGACGTTGCCGTCGATCACTTGCGCGGGGACGGATTTGACTCCGGCCGATTCGGCTTCGGCAACCCGGTTTTTGGCATTTCCCAAGTGGACGATTTCCACGTCGAAACGGTTGCTGTCCAGTCCTGAGGCGACCGCCTTTTCTGCAGC
>JBIIJD010000060.1:0-33992 GCA_044234105.1 Aureliella sp.
GGTGGGCAGTTCGGCGGATTCAGCGGCCCAGACGGTTTTGGAGTAGCACTGCGAGGGCTGTGCCGATTGCTGGACTACGTGGGAATCGATTACCACCTAACCGATTTTCAGGACATACTAAATCGACGCGAGATTGGTTAGCCGATGCCAAACCGTGCCAGATCTATTTCAGCGCTTGCTCGGGTAGCGGATCAGAATCGGATTTATCCGGCATCTATTTCAGTGTGTGCTAATAACCATCAATTGCTTCTGTCAGCACAGTGTTTGGACTGTTGAAGAGACTCACGCTTCAGAAGGGGGGAATTCCCATGCCGCGAGTTTTCGTCAGCCATTCAACGCACGACCGGTCATATATTGATCAACACATAGTAACTCTGTTGCGATCCCACGGCTGCGATTTGTGGTACTCCAACTGTCCGTTATGGCTAAGTTTACCACGCAGTAGACTGCTGGACTTCCACAAAAATGCTGCGACTAAGGTATAGATGGGCTGCTTTCAGCCTGAGGCAGCAGAGCCTCGATCCTGGCCATGTCGGGATGATCGATTCCGCTCTTGCGAAGCAAGCTAAAATCGTTCAGCACTTCTTGACCAAAAGTTTTTTCTCCTAGTTTCTCATTCGCATATTTGATGTAGACCTCTGCTGCCTCGTCGAAGCGACTAGTGAACAACAGCCCGTGTGCTTCGTTGGTGCGAATCC
This sequence comes from Aureliella sp., assembly GCA_044234105.1. Classification (GTDB taxonomy): domain Bacteria; phylum Planctomycetota; class Planctomycetia; order Pirellulales; family Pirellulaceae; genus Aureliella. The sequence continues at coordinate 699 of JBIIJD010000060.1, forward strand.
AAAGTTGGTTAGGGTCCAGATCAAGAGCTTCGCGGGCTGTCTGCAAAGCCTCTTCAGGCTTGAGGGGGGCTGTTGCATCAGGAGCTTTGTCAAAAACCAAATAGAATGATCGAGTCCCCATCGCAGATACTAATCGCTCGAGAGATGTGGCATCATTGCGACCAGCGTGTATTTCACGCCGCAGTTGCAACCGCTCACCAGCCAATTGAGAGGCATCTTCATACTTTCCTTGGTCAAACATGCAGCTCGCTAGTCTCGCAAGAACAAAAGCAACCTCGCCTTTTGCGTCCAAATCTTCCGTTTTGCTTTTTAGAATGACTCGTCTTGTCTCCAAGGCTTCGCGAAATAGCTTTTCTGCTTCAGGCTTCTCTGCTCGTTCAGACAATAGATCCGCCCAAGTAACCAAAGCCATGCTCAGGCCATCCAAATGCGTCTCTTTCGGAATTCGAACGCGAAGATCACGCAAGATGTCTATGGCTTCTTTCAACTTTTCGTGTCCAATCTTTTGATCACCAATGTCATATTCCATTTCGCCACGCTTTTGCAAACATCGAGCGAGATTCTTCTTAGCACCATCTGGATCGTAACTAAAGTCATCAGCAATCACAGCATCCGTTACAACCAGCGTACCGCGTCGAGCATTTTCGGCGTTTTGATAGGCAGTTCTAGACTCGGTCAAATCCTTATTACGTCGCTGCGCCATGCCAAGCTTTTCGAAAACTTCAGCCAACTTGTTTCTGCTACCAATGGAATCAGACTCTTTCCACTGTTTCAATCTAAGCTGCTTGGCTCGAGTTAGGCTGCGTATCGCATCATCGATTTGCTTAAGTTCCAGTTGCACGTCCGCTGCTGGCACCAAGAAACCAACCAGGTCTTCTTGCAGACGCTTGTCGCATTCGGATTCCAAAAGTGCGGCTTCGTGAAGCTCGATGGCTCGTTGATAGGCTTGTAGGCTGTCCGTAGGGCGGTTTTGATCAGAAAGAATTTCGGCTTCCATTTGACGCAAATATGCTTCCCACCGACGGCCATCGGCGACTTGATCAGCAGGTACCTGGGGAACTGCACTGAATGCGCGCTGCAAGGCTTGTTCCGCCAACGCGAACTCCTTTAGGCGTTTGTATGTGCCCGCGTTAATTCCCAAGGCCAAAATGGTAGTTCGAGGCGTATCCGTGTCATCATTCATGGCGTCGACCGCTTGAACAGCTTTGGCCGCATACTCCAGCGCCTCGGCTCGACGGTTGAGTTTCTGTGCATTTTCGGCCGCAAATGTCAGGTTGTAGGCGAGTTGTTGTTGAGCCCACACTGCGTCTGGACTAACTTTCAGAATGTCTTCTAGTTTTTGAACCTGTTGTTTATAAAAATCGTAGAAAGCTTCACGCAACTGCGGGTAATCACGAGCGATGTCACCGATGATTCGGTTGCTGTCTTGTGAGAACTGGCGTGCTGTCTTCTCGATGCCTGCGGCGCGATCACGCTGGCGGTTAGCTTCATCGGCTTCTCGGAGTGCTCGCTCTGCCTCCTGACTGGCTCGTTGTTGCTCCACGTCTGCGCGATCTCGCTCACGTTTGGCCTGTTCAGCCTGGCTAACCGCGTCAGCCCGCGCTGCTTCAGCTTCTTGCGCGCGTTGTATGGCTTCAGCTTTCGCTTGTTCCGCCTCTTTGGTTTGTTGGGCTGCCAACAGATTCAAACTGACTGCTTGTCGCCACTGGTACAATGCGAATATACTGACCGCCCCAACCAAAAGAACGACCGCAGTCATCGCGCTAATTGTAGCTATGAATCTACGACGATTCTCACGATACTTCTGTAGTAGCTGAGCTTCGCGATCCCGAGTTGCCTGATCTGCCTCGACCTGTTGCCGATGAGCGCGGCTGCGGTGAACCACTTCGGTCAATACGTCATGCGTTAGTTCCACTCGGCGAACGTTACCGCGCAGTTCTACATGCAACAAACGGCGCTCAATCAGTGTGTCAAGCGTGCTTGCCGCCACGCCATTTTGGCTCAAGTATCGCTCTGCTCGCTCCATAGCGATGGACTCTCGATAGCCTGAGTCCGTCAGAAGTTCATCTTCGATCAACCGCTGTACATGAACTGGCATATCCTGAAGACAATTCTTATAAAAGTCGTTCAGAATGTGTTCTCGATTACCGGCCAGAAGGTCCGGAGTAATCTGCGATAGTTGCTGCTCAATACGTCGATTGTTCAGTTGTTGACAGAACAAGCTCAGCAGAGCTGGCTCGACCTGCAATTGCGAAAGCGCGTCGAGGGGCATTTCCTTTCCGGACTTGTCAGCTAATGGGGCCTGCTGATCGCCAGCAACAAACCGTACCACTTGTTCGCTAAGGGGCACGCTAATCAAATGCCCTCCGGGCAATCGTACCGCATCGACTGCCTGCTGGCCATTCATGCGTGTGATTCGCATCCGGTTTTCTGCTATAGAAGGCATCACTGGACACAAATCTTCAAGTTGTGCCAAATAGTCTTCCCGCAAACTAAAAATCACTCGGTAGTCATTCCGATCCAATTGGTAATCTTCTACCAATTCAGGTCTTGATTCAATCTGTTGTTCGACCGATTCCGGGACTCGCCCTTCGATTAAATCGGCCAACTGAATCAACATATCGCCATGCAATTTGCGACCGGTGGCAGTAATCTGTCCAATGGCGAAACCTTCTTCAAACTGGTCAAAAACCACCACTGGTCGAATCGTGGAACCTTTGGATGATTTCACTGCGAATTGAACGTGATGAAACAGTTCCCATAAGGTTAATGATTTGGGTTGCGGTGGCAAAGTTAGCTGCACCCCTGCCTGCTGTGCCGCAGCCATCAGCGCATTTAATGTTTGCAAGCTTCCGGTCTCCGCCGTTGGACTGTAATCAATGCGTAACGAGACCGGCAGATAGTTCACCGAACGCAGTTTAGGGAACAGTCCGGCACGCAACAATGAGGTCTTTCCAAGTCCTGATTGGCCAAATAGTACGGTCAGTCGTTTGCGACCGACGCGACGAAACAGTTCATCCGTTTCATGGTCGCGACCATGAAACAGACCTTGTAAGCCTTCGGTGAACGACTGCAGTCCCAACCATGGGCGTTCTGGATCAATCTGCGGAGCATGCAAAATGCCGGATTCCTTGACCATACGTAGATACCATGACTAAGGTTAGGAAATATCGCCTTTTAGTTGGACAGAGCGGCTGGCAATCTTGGTTGCTAGCCTACTTGAGTGCAAATTCGCTGCATGTTTTGGCAGAAATCTTCAGTTACTTGCCCTTGATTTAACCAAGTCAAATGCAATTTCATGAACGACTCTGGCACTCGACGAAAGTCCGTAGTCTCGTCGACCACAACTGGAACGATAAACGGAACGCCTGCATCGATATTCAGAGCTCGATCTTCCGCGAATCGCCACTCTCGGCGGAAAAAACCCTCATGACGTGATTCAGTGTTTCCTGACAATACAGGTATGAACAGCTTGCAACTGCGTATGTAATCTCGAATCTTGGATTCAAAAGCATCTCCACTATTCAAACGGTCATAATCGAACCAAACGGTGATGCCTGCTTGCTCGAGCCCGGATTTCAGTTGCTTAACGGCCGCCAGGTCTTCGCGAGCGTAGCTGATGAATACGGATGCTGCTGGCATCTCTTTAGGAGGCGGAACAAAGGCCGATTCCAAACTCTCCGGCGCGGCAGGATTTCGGGCACGCCAGCGCCGCCAAAGCTCGGCTACAAAATTGACAGCTCCATCACCGAACACCCGTGTTCGACTGCTGAAGTGTTGTAGAAAAAAAATCAGCGACCGGTCACGCGCGGTGCGGTTGTCGGCCAAAATCTCTAAATATTCCCGGCGATCAAATAATCGATGTTGTTTCGTTGCTCGGAGAAAAAAACGAGCCAACCAATCCGGATATCCCTCCCCTAGAAAGAAGCTGTGATTGTCATTCAGTTCGTCAAACAGACGCTCTGGTCGCCTGGTATCGCTTTGCAAAGCACTGACAAACTCCAATAAGTCTTCATCACAAATCACAAAGTTTGCTGCAGCGGACAGTTTACCCAACAAATAGTAGACTGTAGTTTCCGACTTTGAATTGCCACCTTCAATGTCGCGTACTTTACTGGGAGCATAGGCTATTGCTGTAGTTCGTTCACTGCCTCCAAATCGAACTTCATTAAGGGCCTGTTCCAATAACGAGTCAAATGTGGTACTCACAAATAGGCGAAAATGGTGTATCTCGGCCAATTGCCTCAGCGGTAAAGGCGTAGCAAACTTAGCCTGCTGCATGATATCGCGAATCGCAACATAAATGGCTTCTCGACGCCGCGATGTCAATACTCGACAAACCACTTCGTTCAGTGAGACCGAACACCCATCGCTATCTGAAATATTTGACAGTTTGAACTTATTGGCCAGTTGTTGGGCTACGTACTGCTCCAGCAGCATTTGCTGGCCATCCACTTCGATCTGGATCAGATCACGACCTATGATGGGGATCACTCGACCCTCTTCTACATAGGCCAACAGTTCGTCCCAAATGTCTTCTTCCCACAGATCGGGCAATTCTAATTGAGATTGTTCACCGCTTGTCATCGAACACCTGACCAACTGATAAAGATTCTACTAGCATCGTCTGCGTAAGCTGAGATAGAGACGCCCATTATGCGCTATTTCGTATCGCTAAGCAAACTTATGCTTTGTCTAGTGGTCGCCGCCCGAATAATTTGTCATCGCATGCCATTCTGACAGTTCATGCAGCAACACCAATTCGGTATCCGCCACAACCCTCCAAAGACCGGGCCAACTGGTGACCGCCGAAATGCGGACTTCCTGGCGTTTTAGCAACTGAGCAATTTCCCAATAGCGGTTACTGCGACGATTTAAGTCATGTGCGGCGACCACGGACAACAGTGCAGCACTAAGCAAAGGCAGCAACAGAGACAACAGCTTGGCTATTTGCAATGACAGCGCATGATCGTCTTTCACTAGCCAACTGGAAAGCAAATAGATACTGGCTGCTGCAATAGCTCCCAACGTCACCGTAGTAGCGGTTCGCCTTAGAAGCCTGAGCGATCGCGACGCCTTTAGCCCAGCTTTCTCATAGTATTCCTTCTGGTGCAAGATGCGATCTTTCAGGTACTTTTGCCTGGCAGTCTCAAGATCCAGTGCCTCTCTGCTGCCAAGGTACCACCATATTCGCAAACTCTTGAGCAGTGGCGCACATTGCCATGGAGTGCCTTTGGGTTCACTTGCCTTGCGTCTCCGCATGTACCAAATCGATTGATAAGAGCGACAGGTCTCGGCAATCAAACGTGCATTCATCCAACCATGATGGGCATGATAATGACGTCTTGCCAACCATACAGCATATAGCAAGGCCAATAGTTTGATGATCGATGCCCAGTGGGCAATCTCCTTAGGTAACTTCAGTACCAGACTGATCAGCGGTATTGCCGTAGCCAGTAGATGCAGGAAGACCAACTGCACGATCAGCGACCGAGTGCTTGGCGCATGACGACTCGCTTCACGATCCAACGTCTTATACAACTGATCGACCACTTGGCTAGGTGTGGGCTCAGAACTTACTTGAAGTGACTCGACTGCTTCGGCGTCTCGACTGGGCAGCTTCTCAAATCGTTCCGTAATGATAGCGCCGTTCTGCGAGTCGATCACAACCAGTGGCTTTTCCAGTTGACGGCAGTAGTGAACGATGTCTCCGGTCCCCCCGACACCTTCAGCCGGCCGACTATTCCAAACGGCAACAACCACATCAGCTTCATCAGCCACCAATAAACCAGCCTCTAGGTAGCCGCTGTCCTCGGGAATTTCAGCAGCAACCACCTCGACGTTTAGTGCTTTACCAAGATAGGGTGTAACGCGTTGCCACTGCTCAGGCGTAAAATCCTCACGAAACCGTTCGACCACAGCTGGCAGATAGAGAAAGTAGGGTATCGAGCGTCGGTTAAGCTCCTCAAGAAACAGCGTGTCAGCACCGCTGGCCGCCGATGTGACTCCGGCTAGACGAGGGTTGGTCATCGACAAGCGATCGAGCGTCTGGGCAATCGCTGCTTGGACTACTTTTTCGTCGGCCAACTTGCGATGACCTGTAAAACCCACAGTCAACCACTGATAGGCGATGCCACCTACTTGGCCGACTTGTCGGTGCCCCGATTCTTGGTGTACCATTCCGTTAACTCTTGCAAGAGTAAATTCTCCGTGGTCACTACCGCTCGCCACAAGCTAGGCCAATTGGGAGCAGCACGGATTGATGCGGCTTGTTGCTCCAAGATCGCCTTCATTTCCGCGTACCGATGGGACCGGCGAGGCAAATCGCGAGCCACGATCCATGATAATACCGCTGCCGAAATGATTGGCAACACGGCTGATACTAGCCGTAGCAAGCGAGTCGATAAATTATCTAAGCCAACCACATCGGTTGTGAAAATAAAAGCGCCCGTGGCCCCCATGGCCACTACAGTTGCCGAAGTAGCAAAAATTTTAAGCCTTGGGTGCCAACGCCCGGCATGTAAACTGTGCTCAGAGTAATATTCACGTTGATGGTCGATTCTGCCTGTCAGGTATTGCTGCTTGGCAATCTGCAATTCCTTTGCATCGTTGCGGCCCATATACCAACACATCTGGAGCGATTTGAGCATCTCATTCCAACCAGGTATCGCTAGTCGGCACTCCAACATCCGATGTCGCTTCAGAGGCCACAGACCATCCAAATAGACGCGACACAACTCGGCGGCCAATCGTGCGTCGGCCCACTGTTGCTGTGTACGCTTTTGTCGTCGAGCCAGCAACAAGACGACCGCCAGCGCCGCCATCTTCAGAAAATTTGCGGCAGTCTTTAATTCTGTCGAGAAGTCAAGCGACAGTACCGTGGCAGTGATGCCTGCAACCGCCAGATTGATAATGATCATCCGTAGCATTAACGCCCTTGCCCATGGTGCAAGTCGATTAGCCTGAGCCTCATGCACTTGATACCAATGTTCCAACTGCAGTCTTGGGTCCAGCTCAGTATCGCTACCTGTGAGCGGTGGCTGGTTAGAGCTCACCCCAGAACCCTCTCCACCGCTTCGTGGGAGAGGGCAGGGTGAGGGGGTTGAATACCATTGAGATAGTCTCTTGCTGTCTGATAAACTGACCGGCTCAGCCACCGATGCCTGTTTCTCAAACGTAATCTGACCTGATGTAGAATCGATTAAGACGAGCGTCTTGCGACACGCGCGGCAATATGCAAGTATTTCGTTGTCCTGCGATGTTGGACAAGTCAACTGCTTCACGTCGACTATGGCCAATATCGCGTCAGCGCGATCGACTGTTAATACATCTGCTTCTCGTAACCCGTCCGCCAAATTCGGACTACTTTCTGCCATATCGATGTAGATCGATTCACGCACAACCGCCTGAATCCAACTTGCTTTGTCCGAGCTTACGTGTTGGCACAGGCTTTCGAAGTGCATCGGTAAGACCATTAGCGTTGGACAAGATCTACGCTTCGCTTCCTGGACGAAAACACTTTCACAGTCACTGATCGCGCCGCTGACTACGGCAACGTGTCTAGAATTCTTACTCAATTGGTCCATGACCGTACAGATCGCCTCGCGTACCTGCTGAGTCGGAGGTGACTCATGTAAATCAATCACGCCAATAATGAGCCATTGCCGCATGTCAGAAAATTTTTGTAGAGGATGACGTACAGTGACGCCAGGCCGACTCGGATCGATACGTTGCTTTTGTGCGAATCAAGCTCCTTGGGAACCCGACGTTCGGCTTATGTGAAACCAAAACTGTCGACATCAGCTTGAGGTGCAGGCTGGTAGCCGTAGGGCTCCATCGAACAGCCTGCACGACCTTGGCTTAGCGACCGAATGGCCGACGAGTAGCCGAACAGCTCCTTCAGAGGTGCATGTGCGATGACTACTGTCATGACGCCGCGCGACTGGGTCGAGTCGATGATGGAGCGTCGCTGCTGCAGATCGCCGACAATTTCGCCTACGTAATCATCGGGTGTGACGATCTCTAGCCTCATGATAGGCTCCAGCAAAGTCGGTGTCCCTGCCTGCATGCCTTGTTCCAGGGCATCGTTGGCAGCAATACGAAATGCGACATCATCCGAGCCCACTTCGCGCATCTCGCCGCCAATCAACGAGACTCTCAGTCCGGTAAGTGGAAAACTTCCAATGACGCCGCCGCCTTGGACTCGGCCTCGCAGTTCTTCGATCACAGCCGTTTTTAAGTTGTCGGGCAAAACGCCTTCACCAAAAAAGCGATCCAGGACAATGGGCTGCGAGGCGCGATCGTCCAGCGGTTCTAACAGCAGCTTGACTCGGGCAAACATCTGCTTGTCGCCGATCTGGCGATTGCACTGACCTTCTACCTCGGCTCTGGAACCGATGGTCTCGCGGTAGTTGACTCGTGGCTTGTAGAACTTGACATTCAAATTGAAGTCTCGGGTCAATCGGTGCTTGATCACGTCCAAATGCAATTCACCCATGCCGCTAATGAGCGTCTGACCGGATTCTGAGTTCTCGCTGGCATCAAAGGTTGGATCTTGGCGTTTGAGCATCTCCAAGACTTCGGCCAGTTTCTTTCGTTCCACTGTGTTTTCGGGTTCGATAGCCATCGACAAAACGGTCTGCGCAAACTGGATGCTGGGAAGCTGGATCATCTCGCGCGTATCACAAAAGGTATCACCGGTGATGCCAAATCTTGGTCCGATAGCACAAGCGATGTCACCGCATTCCAATGTCAGCACCTGTCCCTGTCGATCTTTCTTGGTGGCATGCAGTTGCCAAAGTTGCGCCACATTTTCTTTCTTGTCGCGGTTCGGACAGTAGACTCTCGAGTTAGCATCCAGTGTCCCCGAGTAGACCCGAATCCAGTAAAGATCGCCCGTCTTGGCTGGAAGAATCTTAAAGACCAGTCCGCAAAATGGCTCGGCGGGTGATGGCTTGCGAGTCAGTTGCCGATCTGGCTTCTTGGGATCAATCCCTGTTACCGGTGGACGGTCCAGGGGGCAGGGTAGATAGTGTGCAACGGCATCCAATACGGTTTGAACTCCTACTCCGTGCAGCGCCGAACCGCAAACTACAGGCTGTAATGCTCGTGACAGACAGCCTTCCCGTAAGGTCTTGCGGATCAAGTCAGCCGGGATCGGTTTCTCCTCCAGCGCCAGTTCTGTCATTTCATTGCTGATGGAATACAGCGACTCAAGCATGACCTCTCGCCATGCCTGAGCGTCATCCAACAGGTGGTCGGGGATAGAGTGGACCTCAACGGTGCGTCCATCATCTTCTTTGGAGAACCGCAACGACCGCATTTCAATCAGATCGATGCAACCGGAAAAGGGATCTGCCGTGTGAGCTGGCCCGGCCCCCATGGGGATCTGAATGGGAACTGGATTGCCACTCAGGCGCGGCTTGATTTCTTCCAACACTCGATAAAAATCAGCACCTTCTCGGTCAAGCTTGTTGATAAAGACGATGCGAGGAACTTCGTACTTGTCCGCCTGACGCCAAACGGTTTCGCTTTGCGCTTCCACCCCTTCGCGACCACTGAACACCACCACGGCGCCATCCAGGACTCGCAGACAGCGCTCCACTTCGGCAGTAAAGTCCACGTGACCAGGTGTATCTAACAAATTGACGATCACATCCTTCCACTTGAACGTTACGCAAGCGGCATAGATCGTGATACCTCGCTCCTGTTCTTCCGGATCGTCATCGGTTTCCGTCGTGCCTTGATCAACGCCACCGGCCTTGTGCTTGGCCCCGCTGACAAACAGCATCTTTTCGGTAACCGTAGTCTTGCCAGCATCGATGTGTGCGATGATTCCGATGTTTCGTAACTTTTCTAGTTCGCGAGCCATGTTTTATCCGTCAGTGATTCCTTGAAGATACAAGGATAAGAGTCGTCAAAGGGTACACGAGCCTCAGCCCTGGAGAAGGAAAATCCAAATTTTAGCCACTTGTTGGAAAGGGTGTTTATGGTCCAGGGTCGGTAGGTGCAAAAAAAAAGCTCTCGACGCCAAACGAAGCGAAGAGAGCTGAGTTTTTTACTTGTTAATAACGGGTTGACCGCTACGATAGCGGCCTTTGCAGGATTTACCAGGCGAAGTGAGCGAACGCCTTGTTGGCGTCGGCCATGCGGTGGGTGTTCTCGCGACGAGTGATGGCAGCACCTTCCTTGCGATAGGCAGCCATCAATTCTTCCGCCAGCTTCTGATGGGTCGGACGTCCCTTCTTTTCGCGAACAGCTAACAGCAACCAGCGAATGGCCAGCGACTGCTGCCGAGTGCGATTGACTTGCATGGGCACTTGGTACGAAGCACCACCGACTCGCTTGCTGCGAACCTCGATGTGAGGCTTAATGTTTTCCAGCGCCTGCTCGAAGACTTCGATTGGCTGAACTTCAGTGATTTTCTGACCAATCACGTCCAGAGCGTCGTAAAATAGGTTCATGGCGGTCGACTTCTTGCCATCATACATCAGGCAGTTGATGAACTTGCCGGCTACCAGCGATTGATACTTGGGGTCGGGACGCAAAATGTCGCGACTGGCGGTGATCTTACCCATGACTGCTTACTAACCCTCGAAAACTACAAAAATTGAGATCAAAAATCTGATTCAGACTGGCTCTAAGGCTTCTTGGCCCCATAACGACTGCGAGACTGCTTGCGGCCATTAACTCCCAAGGTGTCTCGCGTTCCACGCACTACCTGATAGCGCACCCCTGGCAAGTCACGCACACGACCGCCACGAATCAACACGATGGAGTGCTCTTGCAAGTTGTGGCCTTCGCCGGGAATGTAGACGGTGACTTCCTTGCCGTTGGACAAGCGTACGCGAGTGATCTTACGCAAAGCCGAATTGGGCTTCTTGGGGGTCATCGTTCGCACCAACAAGCAAACACCTTGCTTGTGCGGACACTTTTCCAGCACTGCGGACTTGGTGGTTTTTCGCTGGACCACCCGATTGCGCTTGACTAGCTGATTAATGGTTGGCATGTGTTACAGACCTAACTGATATGCTGGGAACTCTACAAATTCATTGACGACTAACTACAATTCAGTCCGTTATTGGCCTGAAAACAAAACACCCGCCCTAAAACAGCCTTCGCTTGCAGGGCGCAGTACCAGAGGTGGGAGTCGAACCCACACGCCCTTGCGGGCACAGGATTTTGAATCCAGCGCGTCTGCCATTCCGCCACTCTGGCGAGAGTCTCGGCCCTGATCGGTGGCTGGGAAGGGCACCGTCGGCAAGCCAGAAAATGTACCCGAGCATACCCTAATACCACAAGCCCCAATGTTACCGATCTGGTCAGTTTTTTTAGATGATCGACCCGCCAGGCCCGTCAATCCGTCACAGCTAAGCTTTCCGCCGAGCCCATCAATGATCATTTAAGGATTGCGCAAAGCTGACTAACCGTCCAAACGAGCCCAGCTTAGCTACCGGTGCCAGACGGCGGTTTCCGTTTGAGGCTGTGATTTATTGAGAATGTCGCCGTTGGCTACTCGAAGCTTCCAATTGTCTTAGTTGATCCCAAAACCTGAATGCTCCACGCCACCACAATGAGGGGTTTTGAGTGGGTTCGCAAGCTTTCTGGTTGACTTGTCGGTACCTTGAAACATATCCTTCGTCTAGACAGCAGATTTTTGGGGCCTGATAATGGATCCGGTGCGGTTTATGCACTGACGAGGGCTACTGGTAGGATTCCTGTCATTTTCGACACCCTCGACCGTACCCTTCGCCGGAATCGGTGGAGAGGGATCAGGGATCGCTGGCCGATCGCCAGATTCCATGAACGGTTACGATCGATTTTCACCCATACCAACTATTGAGGATCAAAAATGTATTTTTTCGACCCAATGTATTTTGTGTTTATTGCACCAGCATTACTTCTGGCCTTGTACGCTCAGTGGAAGGTGCGGTCAGCCTACAGCCAAATGAGTCAAGTGGCCGCGCGTACTAGCGGCTACGATGCAGCTCGCCGGATTCTGGATTCCAACGGCTTGCACCAAGTGCAAATCGAAGAAGTGCCTGGCGAAATGTCTGACCATTATGACCCATCCGCAAAAGTATTGCGATTAAGCCCACACGTTTTTCGCGGCAAATCGATGTCCGCCGTTGGTATCGCAGCCCACGAAGCCGGTCATGCCATCCAGGATGCCAAGCATTACGCTCCCCTAATTGTTCGCAATCTGGCTGTTCCAGCCGCTAACTTTGGCGGAGGTCTGGGTTCCATTCTGATGATGGTTGGAATCGGAATGATGGGAGCGGTTGAAGGTGGCGGAGGTATTGGCCGTTACCTGGCCTTAGCCGGTATCCTTGGATTTGGAGCCACTGTGGCATTCCAATTAGTCAATCTGCCTGTCGAATTTGACGCCAGTTCACGCGCCAAGACGCAGCTTGTCAATCTTGGAATCGTTTCCGGCCCTGAGTTGCCTTACGTCAGCAAAGTGCTCAATGCGGCCGCGTTGACCTACGTAGCTGCTACCCTGCAAGCGATTCTGATCTTAGCCTACTACTTGTTCCGATTTGCCCTTGCCAGCCAAAGTCGCGACTAGGGAACCATTCGGAAGCAAAGTACTGGACTAACCATCAGTCGGAGTGCATTAGCACCCATTTTTTCCAACAACTACAGCGTTCCGGCTAGCACCCGGACGCAATGGCGCTCCAGCCAATTACGAAATTTACATTCACACCATCGTCCCGTTGCCTTCTGGCTCAACTGAAGGGATGATATTACTTTGGTCTGATCTAAGTCGAATACAGAACAAGGTAATGGACGATGAAGACTGTCGCAAATAAGAAATGTAAATGTGTTTGGGCCGGGCTGCTTCTGAGTTGGATCGCAATCACTCTGAATGGCTGTGGCAGTTCGACCAGCGATTCTGAAAACAAGCCCACTTCGAAGCGACAGTTCATCAACGTGGGGACGGCTCCCACGGGCGGAGCTTTCTTCACAGTGGGCAGCGCCATCTGCGAAGTAGTGAACGCGCATAGCGGTGATCTAAATTGGCGTGTGGCTGCCGAGTCCACCGGCGGGTCGATGGAGAATATCCGGCTACTGAGCCAAGGGAAGATCCAGTTTGCCATGTCGAATTCGTCGATCACCTACTTTGCCGTCCGAGGCACTCAGGGTTGGGAGCAGGCCCATGAGGTTCGTTCGGTGCTGACCCTGTTTCCCAACATCGCTATGTTTGTAACGCTTGCAGATTCAGGCATCCAGAGCATTGCCGACTTAAAGGGCAAACGTGTCTACCTGGGGCCCGAGGGTGCTGGCTTTGAGTATTTCGTCGAACCAATCTTGGAAGCTCATGGTCTGTCCCTGATTGATTTGGAATTGACCTACGGAAGCCAGCAAAGTGCAGTCGATCTAATCGGAGATCGAGCGGTGGTAGCCGCCATGATCGGCGGTGGAACACCCAATCCCGCACTTAGCCAAATCGCTCAGGCCAATACGATCCGCCTGGTGCCTTACGACCCGGCGGCCGTGCAAAAGCTGATTCAGCAGTATCCATTTTTTGAAACAGCCACGATTCCAGCCGGAACATACAAAGGTGTCGACAGCGAGTATCAGGGATTAAACGTTGGGTCGGCACATCTGATCACGCATGCCAGTGCAGACGAGCAGACTGTGTATGATTTTGTCAGACTGGTCTACGAAAACCGCGAGAGTATTGCCGAAAAACATCGGGCTGCATCGAATATCAAACCGGATACTGCTGGCAAGGCCAACGGGACGGAGTTTCATCCTGGGGCACTGCGATATTTCCGCGAGTCCGGAGTGTCAGCGGGACATGAGTAACGAAACTTCTGCTGAGGCTTCATACGTTGAAAGCAAGTCCGCCCGGCAGTCGGTGCGAGACATCTTGTCCGCTGTACTGGCTGTATGGCTCAGCCTTTTCGTGTTGATCGAGGTCAACTTTTCGCTGCTCAACCCTCTGCAGGAAATGAGCCTTTTTGCGACAACAGGCTTGATGCTGGCCTTTCTTCAATTCCCACTGTCCAAACGCTTTCACGATACACTGCCTGTTCAAATCATCGACGCTGCTCTGGTAGCACTTTCGGTGCTTTGTTGTCTGTACCTGGTTTATCAGGGACCGACACTTGGTCAGCGTGCAGCACTTTATACGACGACAGATTTGACTATTGGCGCTGTTGGCTTGGTGCTTGTGATGGAGGCCACACGCAGGACGACAGGTTGGGCCGTGCCTATTCTAGCTCTGCTGTTTTTTGTCTACGCGCACGAGAGTATCGCTCAGCAACTGCCGGACTGGGCTTTTCCGCATCGGGGTCAAGATTGGCAATCGTTGATCGGCCAGCTTTACTTGCGCACCGAAGGCGTTTTTGGAACGGCGCTGGGCGTCATGTTCCGCTATGTGTTTCTGTTTGTGCTTTTTGGCGCGTTGCTTGAGGCAAGCGGTGCGACGCAGTATATCATCCAAGTTGCATTAAGGTTGCTGGGCAAACGCTCGGGGGGCCCAGCCAAGGTAGCGGTTGTGGCCAGCGGCTTGATGGGTTCTCTATCGGGCAGCGCGGTGGCTAACGCGGCAACCACCGGAGTGTTCACCATACCTCTGATGAAGAGTATCGGATTTAGGCCGCATATCGCTGCCGGCGTTGAAGCCGCAGCATCATCCGGAGGCGCTCTGGCACCGCCCGTCATGGGAGCCGGTGCCTACATGATGCTGGAGATCATCAACCGTCAGCCACCGGTAACCTACGTCGAGGTGATGAAGGCTGCGTTGATTCCAGCCATCCTTTACTATTTTTCACTTTATCTGCTGGTTCATTTCCACGCTTGCCGAAACAGCGCTGCCTTGACGACCTTGGCCCAGGACAAACAGTCAAAACAGTCCAACTCAAAGACCGTCGATCCGCCCACAGACATTCCGACGACAGGACAACCACTTCCTGTATTTGGCTTGGAGGGCTTTACGTTTGTCGTGTCGCTGTTGCTGCTGATGGGGCTGTTGTTGACCGGCATTTCACCTTTCCGGTCCGTTAGTTATGCAATGGTGTTTTTGCTTGGAATGATTTTGATCAATCCACGAACTCCAACCAGCCTGCCCAGTCGTCTAGTCGGTTTTGCCCTGTTCTGCGGACTGACTGTTGTTGCCAAGTATTTCGTGCCTAACGTCGAACGCTGGCAAGATGCAGTGATTTGGGGGATGGCAGGCGTAATGCTGGTCGCGGTGGTCAGCCGTCCGTGGCGCAAATTCATCATGGACGTGTTGCACTCCACGGCCAAAGGATCGGTATCGCTAATTGTGGTGGCAGCCTGCGTAGGCATTGTCATTGGCCTGGTGTCGCGAACTGGCATTGGCACGGGGGTACCTCAGGCTATCATTCCGCTGGCTGGTGACAATCTGTTCTTGGGATTGGTGGCTATCATGGTCTGTTCGCTGATCCTGGGAATGGGATTGCCGTCAGCCGTTTCCTATTTGCTGCTGGCTACTATCATTGGCCCCGTGTTTGCCGATCCTGCAGTTGGAGTGCCCATTCTGGCCGCACACATGTTCATTTTCTATTTCGGAATGATGGCTATGGTTACTCCACCCGTAGCCTTAGCGGGATACGCTACGGCATCGATCGCTGGAGCCGGTGTCATGCAGTCCAGCTTTGCCGGATTTCGTTTCGCGTTGGTTGGATTTACGCTGCCTTTCATGTTTGTTTATCGCCCGGCATTGTGTTTGATCGGAGACGATGGAGGAGCGCCCTATTGGTTGGATGTGGTGGTGGCCGTCGTTGCCGCCGTCATCGGCATCTACGCCTTGGCTGCGGCCATGGGCGGCTACCTGTTTCATCCACTCAAGGCGTGGCAACGAGGCGTCCTGTTTGCGGCAGCCGCCTGCGCGCTGTTTCCCGATCGATTCAATCTGTTGGGCAACGACTATTTGCAGTTGTTTGATGTACTGGGGGCAATTCTGCTAGCGATCATTGGCACCATCAGTTTTCGACAATCGCGGCTAGAAGGTTAGGAATAAGTGCTAGAAAGCAGGGCTACCTAAGGAGAACTCAGCATGGACGCATTCTTGACCGAGCAGAAGTTCTGTGACTTTGGAACCGACACGCTGTATCCCTTTGCGCCCAGCGGCCTAAGCTCGATCGAGGGCGATTCACCAGACTCGCTTCGACAGCAAGTGCTTCGTTATCTTCCACGGCGACCTGGCGTGTACGCAATGGTGGACATACTGGGACGATTGATTTATGTCGGCAAGTCGAAAGCTCTGCGCAATCGATTGCTCAGCTATTTTTTGCCAGGCAATGAACAAGATAAATCGGGACGTATTGTTCAGTCGACAGCGTCTATCGTGTGGGAATGCCAACCCAGTGAATTTGCTGCCTTACTGAGAGAGCAATCGCTGATTCGAACGTTTCAGCCGCGATTTAATGTCCAAGGGATTCCAAGACGACAACAACAGGTGTTCGTCTGTTTGGGTAAAGCCCCTGCCGAGCAACTTTATGTGGCTCGTTTCCCTGACCCTGCCGCTGTGGCAATCATTGGTCCTTTGTCAGGGACTCAGCGGGCCAATCGTGCGGTAGAGGTACTCAATCGCATCTATCGACTGCGAGACTGCTCCACAAAGCAGTCTTGCAGCTTTACCGAGCAGTTGCAATTGTTTGAAATCGAGCTTCGTCCAGGCTGCATACGGTTGGAACTAGGCACCTGCTTGGGACCGTGTATTGCCAACTGTTCGCGGCAACAATACGACGCGCAGGTAGATAAAGCACGTCAATTTCTAGCCGGACATGATTCGACGGCGCTGGATGCGCTGCAGGCCAGCATGCAAGTGGCGGCCCAACAGCAACAATACGAACAGGCAGCCAGTATTCACCAGGACTTGCGCGCTGTCACGTGGCTATGCAATCGCGCGGAAGATGTGGCTACTGCGCGCCAACGATTCACCTTTATCTATCGAGTGCCGGATGCTTCCAGTCGTAGCAATGGTTCGATTTGGTACTTGATCCGGCGAGGTGTTATTGAAGGGGCCGTTGCAGCGCCTCGCAATGCGGCTCAAGCTGCGGCGATCTCGCCTGTGCTCGCCCAGTGGTGGCTACAGCCCAATCTGGTTGGATCTCCCTTTGTCTCCAGGCCCGAAACGCTAGCTCTGGTGGCCAGTTGGTTTCGCACTCAGCGGGCTGAACTGAAACAGACCTTTGCCCCCAATAGCGATGGAACATTGCCCTCCGATTGCTGGCAAAACACGTCCGCTAGAGTCTGCGCATCTTAGCCTTTCCGAACTCTGTGGTCGGATCATCAAGCCTTGCGCATAAAGTGCTTATCGTGACGCAGCTAGTTTGTCCGATCTAAACCGAAAGTTGGCCTGCGCAGCGCGGAAGGTTGTCCTATGGCAGCATTTCCGATCTGCCCGCGATGCCGAATAAAGAAAGTGCCCAAAGCCGAAGCACTGGCAAATGACCAGTCGAAAGGAATAAACCGCACGATGCAACCCGAAAGCAGTTATCGCGGCTGGATGGCTGCATTGACCGTAGCCATCACGTTGACTCTGGCACTCATGACCGTCGACAAACATTTAAGCTTAACAACGGAAAGCTTTTGGGAACTGGCTGAGCGGTTCTCGCCAGGAACCGTGACTGAGACTCAGGGCATCATCCTTCATCAGGACGATAACCTGCTCGGTCGCACCTCGGTAACACCCAACTATCAGACACAGATCTCTCGCCGCCGTTTGGAAAGCTCCAATGAATCGGCTGGCCTGTTGCGACGACCTCCAGAACCGGCTGCAAGTGCGGTCTTGCACGAACCGCTGACGGCCGAAGATTTTGTAAGCCTGCCGCTGACACTTTCCTCCAGCAGCACCGAACTGTTGATGCAGAGCATGGATGCAGCCCTGGATAGCCCACTAAAAATGGTCAGTTCGACAACAGCTCCTGAATCGGCCCCACAGACAGCGGAAGACCATCTTCAGCCTTCCGAGTCCAAGCGTTCGCCAACAGAATTGGTCGGTAAGATTCCTGAGCCGATTCAATTACTGGACGAGCTGAAGCAGTTGCAGTCAATCGCTTCGGCAGATTATAGCGTGAGCCTGATACCAGATGAATCTTTCGAAAATGGTCGCTCCGTTCCACACTACGTAACTACCGAGAATTCTCGATCCCAGGCGAGCGCCTTGGCTCAGTGGGCTCGTTTGGTGCAAGACCGAGTGACTTCACTAGTTGAACAGCAAGGGCTGGAAGTCGATGCAAGTCGAGAGATTATGACTCATTTGCAACAACTGAGTGAGCAGGGACAATCGTTGGGCGAGCAACTGACTGAAGATCATCTGGCTCAGATGCTCATGCGAACCGGCTACTCGCTTCAACGCCGTGTTGAAGTGTGGCAGGCGGTCCAGGCATGCCTGGACGACACTTCGATTCGTTTAAGCGGTGCGCATTCCGCTCATATCGCCCGAAGCCAGGTCGCTCGATCGATTACCGACGTAGAAAAATTCCTGGAAAGTGCTTCAGATCGAACGGGTTGGCGTTCGTTCTTGCTGCTGGACGAACTGTCCCATTGGGCGCATTCGCAAATGGACGATTGGCAACAAGGAAATCGGCTGGCAAGGAATTATTTATCGCGAGTGCGCTGGGAGCGACTGGATGACCCCCAGCGAAAAATTGTCGGGCACCAATCGATATCGGACTTGACTGGCAGCTTGGCGGCGTGGTCTCGTAATCCAGTTGACTACCGCCAATTACTTACCAGTTTGGAAAAAGTGGAGCAGGATTCCAACTCAAAGCAGGTTCAGTCGGTGGCGGACACCATTTCCATCTTGCGGCATCCCGACAGCGCTCACCAGCAGCGACTGGCCAACACGCTGAACACCCACTTTCGTAATGCCAATTTGCGCCTGACTGTTTCCAAGCAGATGATTGAACGATTTCTGCCTGAAGGCCAATACGAAGTGCGACCAGTGCGGGAACGCATTCTGGGAGCCGACACCAAGGGAGACAGTGCTGTCCGCACGCAACTGTCAGTACAGCTTCAACCAGACCCTTCCGCCTGGAATGTTTTGCTGCAAGTCAAAGGCGACTTGGTAAGTGACACTAGGAGCAGCAAGGGGCCCGCGGTATTTCACAATTCAAGTACAGCTCAAGTCACCAGCCAGCGAAACGTGCGCATGAGCCCCATGGGCTACCAAGTCTCTTCCACCGGTGCTACTCAGGTTTCCTCTCAAGAACAACTGCAGAAGATGAGCACCGATTTTGATGGATTGCCAGTCATTGGCGACTTTGCCAGACTGATTGTCCGCGAACAGTTCAATCAGAAAAAGGGCTTAGCCAAGCGAATTACTCAGCGTAAGATTTCTCAGGAAGCGGACCAGGCATTCGATGATAAGTTGGAGGAAGCTTTACAGAAAGCTCAGCAGGAGCTGCAGCAAAGAATCCTGGGGCCGCTGGAGCGACTGACACTGGATCCCCTGGTCGTGTCGATGAGCACCACCGAAGATCGCTTGTCGATTCGATATCGCCTAGCCAGCGAAAATCAGCTCACTTCACACACACCCAGACCGCGCGCACCATCGGATTGCTTGACCAGCTTTCAAATCCATCAGTCGGTGATCAACAATACGATTGAAAAGACTCAATTGAGTGGTCGAAGTTGGACATTGACGGAACTCTATCAGCGTCTTGGTGAAATGTTCCAAACTCAAATGACACCGCCCGAGGATATCCCGGATGACATTTCAGTTCGATTTGCCGACCACTGTCCAATTTGGGTCGATTTGCAAGATGGACGCTTTCGACTGAATCTGAAATTTGCAGAATTTCGACGGGAAGAAGGATTGCTGATCAAGAACTTTGTTGTCACATCAGCCTATGTTCCTTATGCAGATGGTTTGGTTTCGGGCCTTGTGCGAGATCCAGATAGTTCGATTGAGATCCAGGCCAAGCATCTTCCGATGCGTGACCGATTAGCGTTGCGAGTCATTTTCGCCAAGGTCTTTGTATCCAAGCCGCGACTGCCCCTGGTTTCCCCCGAGTGGGCCGCTGACCCCAGAGCGGAGGGATTGGCGATATCGCAGATGGAACTCCGCGACGGCTGGTTAGCTGTAGCAATTTCCGGAGCCGACCACCCGTTGGTCACCGAAATCGCTCGCAGAAACCAACGACTTCAAAGCGCCTCTTACCAAGACCATTACTAGCCGTTTGCATGGAGTGATCTTAGCGGGAATCCTGCCAGTTCGTTGGAAGGTATCCCATGCAGAATATTCTGCGCAAACCAAACTTAGTACCTAGGGCAGGAATATCCAAATGGTCAATTTGGGTCGAGAGTTCGGCCCCGATCAGTCCTGTAAGCTAGATATATTCTGTTAAGAAAGTGCTACCGTTCAGCACTGGTCAGGCCGGTTATTACGGTTGTACTCTTAGTAAGGGTGCGAACGTCAAACGCCACTGGTGGCAGGACTTCCCTTAGAGTCAGGAGCAAACAACTTGCGTGCATTAGTCATCGACGATTCTCGCGCCATTCGGCGCTTGATCGGTAACATCATGAAAGAACTGGGCTGGGAAGTCACTGAGGCAGGGCAAGGGCTTGAAGCGCTTCAGCAGTTGGAGCAGCATGGCTGTCCCGACCTGATTCTAGTGGACTGGAACATGCCTGAGATGAATGGACTTGAGTTCATTAAGGCTGCTAGAGCATTGCCAGAATACAAGTATGTCCCCATGATGATGGTGACCACTGAAACGGAAATGGAACGAATGGCTCAGGCGTTTATTGCCGGTGTCAACGAGTATTTGATGAAGCCCTTCGATAAGACCCAGTTAGTGGAGAAACTCCAATTACTTGGGATCGAAACGGGAGTGGCATAAATGGATAGGATACGCGTCTTGATCGTGGATGATTCTGCGATCATCAGGCGGTTGCTGACCGATGCGCTAGCCGCCGATCCTATGATAGAAGTGGTTGGCATCGCCGCGAACGGTAAAATCGCGCTGGCCAAGATCGCTCAATTAAAGCCGGATCTGGTCACATTAGATATCGAGATGCCAGAAATGGACGGGCTGGAGACACTGTCCGAGATTCGTAAAGTCGATAAGTCGCTGCCGGTGATCATGTTCAGCACATTGACCGAGCGCGGTGCAACTGCAACTCTGGATGCACTGACTCGAGGTGCTAACGACTACGTTACCAAGCCCAGCAATACTGGCAGCACCGGTGCCTCGATCAAGAGAGTCCAAGATGACCTGATTCCAAAAATCAAAGTTTTTTGCAAGAGAAATTGCCCGCAAACATTGGGCGAGACTACGACCGCGTTGCCTGGAGCCCGACTAACATTGGTCGGGACAACTACGGCCGGTATGTATCGGCCATTGATGAAACCTTTAAGTGCCACGCCTCCAGCCATAGTTGACGCGATTGTCATAGGCACTTCCACGGGTGGCCCCAATGCGCTCAGCAAAGTACTGGCGGATTTACCCGCAGATTTGCCTGTTCCTATTCTGATCGTTCAGCACATGCCTCCGGTCTTTACTGCACGCTTGGCCGAACGGCTTAATCAGCTTTCGCCATTGACGGTGCGTGAAGCAGTAGACGGAATGAAAGTAGAGGCAGGCCATGCCTATTTGGCACCAGGAGACTTCCACCTGACAGTTGCCCGCAACGCAACCGAGGTCGTTGTCAAGCTTAATCAACAAGCGCCCGAATGCTCGTGCAGACCGGCTGTGGATGTACTATTCCGATCGGCCGCTAACCTCTATGGCTCCAACCTAGTGGCGGCAGTATTAACCGGCATGGGGCAGGATGGCCAATGTGGCAGCGAACTGATACGACAAGCTGGTGGATGGGTTATCGCTCAAGACCAGGCTTCCAGTGTCGTGTGGGGCATGCCCGGTGCCGTGTCTCGTGCTGGCCTTGCCAACGAAATTATTCCACTGGATGCCGTCGGACGAAGCTTAGTACAGCAAGCTCGTCGCGGTCTTCGCAACTCTAGACTTCAGTTGGCAGGAGTTTAACGCCCATGAGTACTCTTGCAGCCCCTATCGACCATCAAACTTTCACCTTCTTGTCGCAGTTTATCCGCGACAAGTCGGCAATTGTGCTGGAACCAAGCAAAACGTACCTGATTGAATCTCGCTTGATGCCGGTCGTGCGCGAATACGAACTTGAGAACCTGGCTGAATTGGTTGACAACCTGAAGCGACCAGGCAGCCGAGACTTGGCTCAAAAGGTGGTCGATGCGATGACCACAAACGAAACCAGTTTTTATAGAGACATCCATCCCTTTGATGCGATGAAAACTCATATCATCTTAGAGCTAATCAAACGGCGCGAGAAAGAACGGTCGCTCCATATTTGGTCGAATGCATGTTCGAGCGGCCAGGAGGTCTATTCGATCGCCATGCTACTCCGTGAATACTTTCCTCAGTTGGCTGGATGGCGAATTCGCCTGATAGCCAGCGATCTTAGTTCTGACATACTCAAGAAAGCTCAAGAGGGCATCTTTAACCAGACTGAAGTCAATCGCGGCTTGCCCATGCAGTTGCTGCTGAAGTACTTCACTAAACAAGGTTTGAACTGGCAGATCAAAGATGAAGTGCGGGCTGGTATCGAATTCCAGCCGGTAAATTTGATCGAACGCTGGCCGACTTTACCCAGCATGGATATCGTGTTTCTGCGAAACGTGCTGATCTACTTTGATCCTGCCACGAAGACCAATGTATTGAAAAAAGCACGCGCCCAAATGAAACCCGATGGCTACCTGTTCTTGGGTGGTGCCGAAACAACAATGAACCTGGACGTTGCACTGTGCCGTGAGACCATAGGCAAAGCCACATGCTACCGCCCAAGCTGAAACCGTTAGCTACTCTGTCAGCCGATGGACGTTAGCCTCGCTGATCGATTCGCGTGATTTCAAGGAGTTTTAATCAGATATGATTACCCAAGAAGAA
The DNA here is from genome assembly GCA_044234105.1 of Aureliella sp. GTDB lineage: Bacteria > Planctomycetota > Planctomycetia > Pirellulales > Pirellulaceae > Aureliella. The sequence continues at coordinate 23,603 of JBIIJD010000060.1, forward strand.
ATTGTAGTCATCGCACAAAGCGTTTTGGGTACCATGCTGCACATCGAGGCGATGCCGGACCAGCAAGTATCCGAGGTTTCTGGAACTGAGGCTGCGTTCACCGGTTGTGTACAAATTACCGGTAACTGGCAGGGTGCGGTACTGGTTCAGGGCACTAGCCAATTGGAGCGAATTCTGGCTTCGGTATTTTTCGAGTTACCCGAAGCCGATGTGACCGAAGCCGATATTCGTGATGCCATTGCCGAGATCACCAACATGATTGGCGGCAACATTAAAGGCCAAGTGCCCAGCCCGTCTTATCTGTCGATCCCTTCGGTCACCGTAGGTAGCGACTTCAATTTCCACTTAGCCGGTGCCACAGTCCTAAGTCAAGCAGACCTGGACTGCCACGGTGAGCCGTTACGAATAGTCCTGTGCGAACGCACTGAAAAGCTGTAGTCGCAAACGGGGAATCTCTTTAGGACTTTGACAGCGAATTACAGAGAACAAGAAAATTCTTAAAGTCATCAAATGGCAATCTGGCTAGATTGCTCAACGCTTCAGTGTCTAGAAATTACGGTTGTATTCGGACTTCACAATCCATCGTGAAACGGATTCACCAATAGTTACTTCACGGTTTGGGGCCTATTGAAACAATGCAATGACGTTCAGACTCTTTAGAACCGAGCTCAACAAAGTCTGTCAACAAGCAGATCTAAACTTTCTTTTGGATGAAATACCACAAGCTCTAGATCAAACCTTGCAGGGGACTACCAATGTCACTCGAATCGTCAGGGCGATGAAATGTTGTTCGCTCCCTGGTTCAGAATGCTTCCAAGAGGTTGACCTGAACTGGGCTCTTGAAAGCACTTTGATCGTGTCTCGAAGTGAGTGTAAATATTGCGCTGACCTAAAAACCGAGTTTTCTCCCAATCTTCCCACCATCAGATGTTTACCTGGGGAATTGAACCAAGTATTCCTGAATTTAATTGTCAATGCCGCGCACACAATGCAAGAACGGCAGCAAGTAGAAAAGGATACCCAAGGCACTTTGACCGTAATCCACTGGGAATTCGTGAACCAATACTAATCCGGTGTTTCTCGCGGGAGTTGGCCTTATGAGGGTACGCAATTACTAGCTGCGAATACCTGCCTCAACACACACAGGCCCCCATTCTGACTGAAAGCAGATTCGTTGCACATCGGCCCCGGGTTCAAAAGAAATTCGGTGGCCGGGTCCACTGATGATCGTCGGCAAGCTTAAGGCGATCGTGACATCTGTAATTCTCTGCCTGGCATCACCGGCAATCAGGCTGGCCAGTTCGCCTGTCATATCACGGACGTCGTTGTCAACTTCAATAATTTCGGATCCCAACAGCTTCTGGGCAACGCCGATCGCTACCGATTGGTCCAGTCTTACCAGCACGGTTCCAGTAATTTCGCCGGACAGTCCAACCATGCCTGTCAGGTCATTTGCACTTTGGAACTTCCCTAAAGTACAGCAGTCCACCAATCGAATTTGACTGCCTAACATAGTCGTGAACACGGATTGAGTACTCGCAATCAAAGCCTGAATGACCTCTGAAGTCGATACACAGTTTGAAGCAGTCAACATGAAAACCCCTTGTTTAAATAAAATGCGGTGAAATTACACTGGGGCGAGAGCGTCTTGATGCTGAGATGGATTGGCGAGTTACCACAAGTCGAAAATTGACCTAAGTTCGGCGTCCTGTTTGCCAAAAAGCTGTTATCAATGTAATTGGCGCAGTTCCCAGTGGCCGCAACGTTTTATAAACGAACTTTTAGTGCTGAAACACAATTCTATGTGTGTCATCTGGGGGTCATATTATAAAGACCAACCGCAGGTCCTTATTTTACCAACTACAGTCACCTTCTTTTTCTCTAGATCTTTAGACTTCACTTCACATTGGCATCAGAAAGTGAAATTCTAGATCTAGTACCGCAAAAAATGCAGCACAGATACAGTCCTGTCAATTAGAATTTCGGAAAACCGATACTTACTTTTCTATTCTTCAACTTGTGATGCTGTTCCTTGAATTAAAGTCGTTGTATAAGCTAAACTCCGAAACTAAAGCGCTTTCAGATTATCTGGAATTAACGTCGCTTCGATGAGACAGGAAGTCTCCCTACTCAGCCCTAAAGTGCGCGATCACCCCACCAGCGTACTCGAACGCTTAAGTTGATCGAACCATCCAAAATTCAGTAAGTTATGCAAATGCGTTAAACTCACGTTTCTTTGAGAAAAATGCTTGTCAAACTCTTTTGCAAATGCCATATTTCGATAGTGAGTTATCGCTCCCATAAGCCCACTGAGTAGAAAATGTGTACCTGGGACCAAGGTTTTTTGCCTGTACTATGGCAACACCCTTCCTGACGACACAACGATTCGACTCTTTTACCATACCCCAACCTAGATTGACTTTGAGATGAAGGTGCTTGTAGTAGACGATTCCGGTGTGATGCGCAAGATTATCGTGCGCTCTTTGAATGCGGTTGGTGTTACCGATGTTGTCGAAGCTGGGGACGGACAAGAAGCGTTCGAGAAATTCCAAGCAGAGTCCTTTGAGTTGGTGCTAACGGATTGGAACATGCCGGTTCGTAGCGGTCTGGAACTAGTAAAGGATATTCGAGGCTCAGGTTCCAAAGTGCCGATCATGATGGTCACTACTGAAGCTCAGAAAAGCCAGGTCATCACGGCTATTCAAGCCGGTGTGACCGACTACCTAACCAAACCCTTCGAGAACGAAACTTTGCGCAAGAAGCTGGACAAATACGTTGCCGTGTAGATTGGGGCTGCTCCTTCTGTATCCAAGCCAACCAGCCAACGGAAATCGGCAAGCGCGGTATCACCTTAGCCCCAGGCGGTTCGAATGACCACGACGTTACCTATGGCTGGCCCCAGCCAGATGCAACAAGCTGTTATCGATAGCACTCAGTGTGTCTTCTCTACGATGCTTGGCTGCCAGGTTCACGTAGTTGCCGGTGAGTGCCAGGCGGATTCGCTTGAATCTAGCGACTTAAGCAGCACCATCGGTATGACGGGAGACATAACAGGTACCGTCATTTTGCACTTGAGCCAATCAGTGGCCGTAGGAATTGCAGAAACTTTGCTTGGACAGCCCATCGACGGCATCAATGACGACGTCCGCGACGTAACCGGTGAACTGGCCAACCTGATTGCCGGAAACGCCAAAGAGCGTATGGAAAACAAGGCCATCGTTTTGGGGCTGCCTACCATCATCTGTGGCCCCAAACACCGAATCTTCTTTGAACCCGGTGTGACCGTGCAGGATTTGAGCTTTCAGACTCCCTGGGGGCAATTGCACATCCAGTTGGCGTTTCGCGACACTAGCAAACACACCAACTAGGGTCGCACTTCGACCGCAGCACCCTTGCTAAGAATCCGGAAGGCGTCTGCTGCGTCTAAAGGTGCCAAGCTAATGCAGCCTGCGCCTTCCAGGTCGCTGGTCACCTGTTCAGGCGAACCGTGAATCGCAAGATTGCCACCAAGGCTTAACCAATATTTTCCATAGGGATTGTTGGGCGCACCAGCGGGGATCACCGTATTGGCACCATAGAAAGTGCGATCCTGCCGACGATCGACGATTTCATAATTGCCTATAGCAGGCTTGTTGACCTGTGAAACCGACACCGGAAAACGCCCGGCATACATCTTGCGAAGAAACAGAGTCAATTCACCGCGCGACAGACTGATTTGAGCGCGAAACGGACCTTCGATAACTTTGAGCTTAGAGTTAGGAGCCAACACTGGTGACTCGCCAAGCTGATTGATCGCCGCCAATAGCTCCGGCGTAATGCGACTTTTTTCCGCTAATGAAGTAAGGCTTTCTTGTGCCGTCACGGTATGCGCCGTCGATAAGGTGTGACGACTAGAATAGATGACCTCTCGAGACAGTGCATCTAGCAAATCAACTAAATCGGTGTGTTCTGCATATCCCAGCTCGGGACTTTCGTAATATTGCGTCATCAGTTCCAACGCGTCTACCAGCTTGCCTTGCTGAGCAAGCTGCAACGCCTGCTCTCGCGCTTGACGAAATGGCAGGATAGCCCGCGGCTGAGCAGGCTCCAGCAGTTTGCTGCTGGAACTAGCCATCTGGGCAGCGACCGTCGAAGTGGCAGAAGGTGACTCAGATGGACTGGCGGTTGAATCGCTAGGACTGGTTGGCAAGCTGTCCAGAGACGGGATGTCATCATCAGCCGCGCTGATCAAGTCGTTTGCCGCCGTTGATGACGTACTGGATTCAGGGTTAAACGGAATCGATGGTCCAGGCTGAGCCGTAGCAAAGGCACCCCCTGAAGGCGGCAAACTGCTGGTCAGTTTGGCACCGCTGGGTATCGAAGCCTCTGCGGCCACTGTGTCACTTGGTGCTGCTGAAATATTGTTGAGTCCAACCGATGGATCGCCGAGCGTCCCGCTTGACTGGTCGTTTGGACCTGCAGTGGGCGTATTGCTGGACAAGACGGGCTGAGCCGATGGCTGGAGAGTTGACAATGGTGCGCTGGCTGTCTGCGGATTGCTAACTTGGGGACTAGCCAACAATGCGCCGCTGGCCTGTGGCAGGGGCGGTAGCGAAGCTTCGCTGTTGGCCAGCGCGCTACTCTTGGGTGCATCGACCACCGGAAACTGCGGCAGCCCCGTTTCAGGCAAGTTAGGACTGTCGATATTTGGAAATTGAGGTATGGGGCTTGAGTCTCTTGTTACTTGAGCTTGGGCTGGCCCCGCAATTGAGCTGGAACCTTTATCTCCGAACATGTTCTCTGGGATCTCCAAAGACGGGATTTCAAAACCGTCAATCGACTGATTGTCCGCAGAGTTGGCCCACTGCTGCAATTCTTCAGGGATTCCAACTACTGGAGCGTTCAGAGCTACGAAAGCTCCATAACAGACCGCTAGCAACAAGCCAATAACTACGAAAGTTTTGATCGTTTGCATTTCAGGCATCCTTGCCGTTTATACATTCTCTTAGGGCGGACAGGCCACGCGCTCTCGACAGCCACCAATACTGGGCTATCCAAGCAACAAACCACGACGCTTTTCGCAAGAACCCTACTAGGGAGACTCATGTTACGACCAGCCCCAAAGAACTGGATTTGAGTTCGCAAAGTATGGACATCGACGGGAAGACTAGACATTCCCAGCTTTCAAAGCTAGATCAGTTTACCGGCCAGTTCGACAACTTGTCAGGATTGCTAGCCTCTGAACTCCCGATCTGTGTGGATAGTCCTCTCAGGGCATTTTTCAGTAGATACTGCTAGCGACGGCAAAGAACTAAGCTTGCACACCCCGAATGACTACGAGCGACGGATTGGTAACCAGCTCGAATTTTTACGGAGGTTGGAGTATGAGTCGAATAGAGAGTTTTGGTGAAATGAATGTTGGACATGCTCAACTTGGTGACAAACGCAGAGTCCTCGCTTGCCAAGTGTAGTGGCGTCGAACAAGATACCGGACTATTCTGAATCATCATGACTATTGTTATCATGCGGCAAAAATGGAAAGTTGCTAAGCTGTCTACCTTGAACGTCGTGATGTCCAATGACAAGCTTAGGATTGCCGTTATCGTCGTAGTTTAACGTCCCGCTCAGAAACCCGCCTTGAACTCGCAGGAAGCGATGCTCTAAGCGAATATCATTTTGCTTCCATCCAAGTTCGTGATTTTGGCTTCCCGGTCCGCAACCGAACTCCCAAAGATTCAAGTCCGTATCCAGGGATGCATACTGCCAGTGTCGATCTCCACAAAACACCAGAAGATCATCAGTGGCTCCAAACAGTTGGCGAAGTTCGTTCCCCTCAAATTCAAAAACCTTATTGGCGTGATTGTCACTCTTGGAAGGTCGGTCCGGCCCAACAATGGGTGTTGGACTGAATACCAGCTTGAAAGTGGCGGTTGATTCCGCCAGAGTTCGCTTCAGCCACTCTTTCTGTTCATTTCCGAGGATCGTCTTTGTTGGTCCATCCGGCATCGTATTCGGGCTGCGGAAGTCCCTTCCTTCGAGAACCCAAAACTGAAGATCTTTACCCCACTGAATCGTTCGATACCGTGGTTGGAAGCTTGGAAATTGCTCTTGGTTGAAAATCCGAATGCCTTCCTCAAAGGAGACAGCTCCAAAGTGCTGGCCAGCCCAGCAGTCGTTCTTTAGCGTATCATGATCGTCTTTGATCCAATAGGTCGTGTGGTTCGCGTAGAAATTTCGATTGCTCGGAAGAGAAAATAGCCTTGCCCATTTGAATCGCATCAGTTCGACAGTCCAAGACCAAGGTAGCGGCTTGTCATGGTACTCGACGTCGCCAGCGTGAACCACAAAATCGGGTCGTAGCTGGCTCATTGAAGGATAGATCTTATGGCCCGAATCTCCGTCATCCCGCCGTATGTAGTCGTGGCACGTTGTGACACAAAACTTAACAGTTGCCTGGGTTCGAGTCGGCGAAGCCGTCTGAAAACCGCCTTTTACAAAGGCCGTTGTTTGATCGCTGCCCACGGGGCGGGCTTCTACGACGGCAGCATAACGTGTCCCCGGTAGCAACCCTTCAAGTTTCCACTGATGCGTGTAGTCCTGCTGAGCATCTGTTCGACTCCAAGCGGTTGATTGGATCAAGGTTCGTAACTCTTCTGGAAAGTATGTCAACCGGACTTCACCTTCCGCGCCCGGGCAGGCTCCATTGATTTGATTCAGCGCCGATCCACTTGGCAATTGCACCTGATTTAACATCGCCGGATCTCGCGATTGACTGAGCGTTTTCGCCTGCGCCGCAGGAATGTTGATGAATTCATGTCCACCGGTCAACATCTCTGAAGTGGCAGTAGTTCGAGTCCATATTACGATGGAAGTCTGATCAGCCCAGCCATTGCGAAATGCGTTGGCCAGTTGCGGTACACGAGCGGCTGTCGGCCTTACTTGCTCCAGCGGTGGCAGTACCTTCAGTTGAAAGTCTCGGTAGGCTGCCAACCCTCCATGGTCGGTCAGCATGATCGAGTCGCCAGATCGAGGCTGCCCAAAGTCCTTGAAGCCGAAAAACTTGCTTTTAGCGATGGCCAGTTGCCACTGCAAGCTGGCCGTATCCGCACTGGCAACTAGCACATCATTCAAATAGTGCTCTAACCGATGGCCCTGAGCAACGATTTTAGCGTGATTCCATTGGCCGGCCGGATGTAGCGGTTTGTCAAGTGACGGCGCGAACAAATCATAGATCGAGGCGGTCGAACCGATCCTCGGTTCAGGCAGCGGAATAGGTTCATCAATCATCTGGTATTCGATACCCAACCAGCGATCTTCAAACCAGCCAGCACGATACTTCAGTCCGTTGTTACCGCCAGTTTCAATTTTCCACTGAAAGCTCAGTTCAAAGCTCTCCGGCAGTGGCGGGCTGATCAAGCTGCCGCTGCCGCCACGAGGCTGAATCAACTGGATTTCATTCTCAGCAAATTGCCAACTCTCTTCAACAGGCTTTCCGTCCACCGTTCGCCAAAATGAAGGCTGATACCATTGCAGGTCGGAACCCGTAAAGGATGTGGTGTTATCGAAGGCAACTGAAGTTGAAGTCAGTCGAACTACAACCCAAAGAATAGGTAGCAAGAGGAGCCGGCTTCTGATTGCAATCGAAATTGGGGTATTCATGATGCACACAGAAATGTTAGCTAGATAAAAACACAGGCAATATCAGGTTTCACCACTACTACGACGAATCGTTTCGGTTTCATGATAGTAACTTTTTTGGTTAAAATACAGCCAGGCGGACCGCCAGTTTTTCTCTTGAATAATACTTTTGATGCAGTGGTTCCATGGGAGCCACAGATGTCGTCTAGCTTAATGAACGTGGGAATAAACAACATTGTTTCTCGCTCGTACACGTCGAAGGAATGCGTAGCTCCGCAGAAGGGGATGTAGTCTGTCCTGGGCGGAGTGTAGTCATTGTTTTCAGGACATGCCTAGCCCATCGCACTAAGGCACTCGAATGACCGCTGTTTCTTGCTTGACCGCCTACAGCATCAGTTCAGTTTGTGTAACGACGAACTTGAACCAGCCTTTCGTTCTGCGAACATGGCAGTAAAATCCTTGCGGTAACTGAGCTTGTCTTACGACGGACGCGGGGCAGGGAAAGCTGTCCTTTTTTCTACGACTGAACAGTGAGCCACCTGTCGATTATCATGCTGATTTCAAGATATGGAGTGATTTGGTGAATACTGCGTCTGCGAAGCATCACTTGGATGATCTAGTTGTCAATCACATGCGGACTAGTGTGCCGCGACTGGATGTGCAATTGACGGTGGGTGAAGCGCTTGAGGCCATACGCGAGAATCCGCCAGAGAGTCGTATTATCTATTTCTATGTGGTGGACAGCGAGAATCGCCTTCAAGGCGTTGTGCCCACGCGAAGATTGCTGCTGAACGCCCCGTCTCGGCCCATCAAGGAGATCATGGTCACCGAGGTGATCACGATTTCTGATTCGGCTACGGTACTGGATGCCTGCGAATTTTTTATGTTTCACAAATTGCTCGCGTTTCCGGTTATCGACGGCCAGTCGCATCTGCTTGGAGTAGTCGATATCGAACTGTACACCGAGGAGCTAAGCGATTTGGATCGGCGTGAAGGCAATGATGAACTGTTTCAACTGATTGGGGTCCATTTAGATGCCGTCAAACAAACTTCGTCAGTAGTTGCTTTTCGCAGTCGCTTTCCTTGGTTGCTCGCTAACATCGCTGGTGGGCTGATGGCAGCGTTTCTATCAGGATTGTTCGAAGCTGAACTTCAAAAGGCTGTGGCGCTGGCTATGTTCATCCCGGTTGTATTGGCTTTGGCCGAAAGTGTCAGTATTCAATCGGTCAGCTTGGCGTTAAGACTCTTAAGCGGTCGGCAACCGACTGTGCCGGAGCTGCTGAAAAAACTGCGTCTAGAAATGATGACAGGAATCTATCTGGGGTCAGCTTGTGCCATTGCGGTAGCAACGGTATCGCTATTGTGGCTTGGCCAGTGGCCAGTAGCCGCCTGCTTACTGGTTGGCATCGCCAGTAGCGTTGCCTGTGCGTCGGTCATCGGCATGCTGATGCCTTATCTGATTCGGCTATTCAATCGCGAGCCGCAAGTGGCCGCAGGGCCAGTGGCTTTGGCTTCTACCGATATGATCACTCTGTTGATATACTTTTCGATGGCTAGGCTAATGATTGCCTGAGTCATCCCAATAAAAGTCCTGGCACACAAAGAGACTATCTACCATGTCAAAGCAGGTTAGTTTTGTCGAACAGGTGAATCGATATTTCGACGTTGCAGCGCGACTGACTAAGCACCCAGAGTCGCTGCTGAGGCAAATACGTGAATGTAATTTTGTTGGTCACTTTGCGTTTCCAGTGGAACGAGACGACGGCCAGATCCAGGTCATACACGCCTGGAGGGCTCAGCACAGCAATCATAAGCTGCCGACCAAAGGCGGTATTCGTTACAGCCCAGGGGTTTGCGAAGACGAAGTCATGGCTCTGGCCGGTCTGATGACCTATAAGTGCGCGATTGTCGATGTGCCTTATGGAGGTGCTAAGGGTGGTGTGGCCATCGATCGCCAACTTTACTCGGCTGGCGAACTGGAAAGAATCACGCGACGCTTTGCTTTTGAACTACATCGACGGAATTTGATTGGTCCTGGAATCGATGTGCCTGGACCTGACATGGGGACGGGCGCGACTGAAATGGCTTGGATGGCCGACACCTATCAGACGCTTAATGGCAGCGAACTGAATTCGATGGCCACAGTCACGGGTAAGCCCATTGCGCTGGGGGGGATTCGAGGTAGAACTGAGGCCACGGGATTGGGCGTCTTCTACGGGATTCGCGAGGTATGTTCCATGGCCAAGGACATGGAAAGAATAGGACTGTCCCCTGGGATTGAAGGCAAGCGAATAGCCATTCAGGGATTTGGAAACGTAGGATATCACGCTGCCAATTTCTTCGCTCAGGCTGGTGCCAAAGTTGTGGCTATTGGCGAACTGGCAGGAACGATCACTAATAATGATGGTCTAGACATTCAGGCTATCGATCAGCATCGCCGCGAAACCGGGGCGATCGTCGGGTCTCCTGGTTCAACGCTGATGCCGAAAGATTTTAGCGTCTTGGAGTGCGACTGCGATATCCTGATACCAGCGGCCATGGAAAACGTCATCACGGTCGATAACGCAAAAAGAATTCAGGCCAGGATGATCGGCGAGGCGGCCAATGGACCTACCACCGCTCAAGCTAACGAAGTCTTGTTGTCGCGAAACGTCTGGGTGATACCAGATGCATATCTGAACGCTGGAGGAGTCACTGTTTCGTACTTCGAGTGGCTAAAAAACTTATCGCATGTTCGATTTGGGAGAATGGAGAAGCGGTTTGAAGAATTGGC
>JBIIJD010000061.1:0-33892 GCA_044234105.1 Aureliella sp.
GCTCAGTCCACTGTGGATCCTGCGACTGTGGCTCAGTCAGATAAGTGACTTGACCGGTCTTTCGATCGGTGGCCAGAAAAACCTTCAGCTTGCGATCCACCATGGCTTCGGCCACGGCTTCCGGTCGCCCCGATGCCTTTGCCAATTCTCGGACAGCGGTCGCCGTGTAACTGACGATTTTCTCCTCGGCATGTACAAATTGGCCGCCTGGACCAAACATGATTGGGCCAGCATCTCCGATCATGGCCGACCGTTGCATGATCACACCGTCGGCACCCAGAGACAAAATGGCTCCTCCGCTGATCGCTTCGCGAGGAATCCAGACAACAATTTTTGCCCATTCGCTGTCGAGCAACTTACGTGCTAAATCCAACGAGTACTCAAGATCACCGCCGGGTGTCGTAAGTCGAATGACAACCAGATCTGCGCCTTGACTCTTGGCACGATCCAGTCGATTACTGAGGTACCAGTAGAACAATCCATCGATCTGCCGGTCGACATCAATCAGGTAAACCCGTTGGTGCTGACCGGATAGCAGTTCAGCTCGCTGCTGGAGGTCACGCTGTTTTTGATTCAAATCTGCCGCTTCCTGGCCGCATGCCAAGGTCGGAAATATAGAAACAAGGCCAAGCACACAAGCAAGCCGAATGGAAAGCCGCAGCGATCGAGTTGTTTTGCTTGACGCTGAATACACTGCGGTTACCCATGTGGAAAAGTTCTTTGCGGTTGCGCTACCGGTCAAGCATTATAATCCAACTGATCGGGTATCTATCGAATTGGGTACTGATAATTTACCTGGTCCAAGCTGGCGGTGCGAGGCGGTACAGCACCCGCATTTTCGTTCACAATGAACTCGGCCCAGACAGGAAGGTGGTCTGAAATCTGGAGGACTTCGTTCATACTAACCCCGAACATCCGCTCCAAGTCCATCGTTCCAGCGCGACCTGTCATTTCCGAAGTCATGCGGCGGTCAAGCAAGATGTTATCTAGCGTCTTGTTCTTGCGTGCGTTGGTTGGGAGTTGAATTAGTGATTCCAGACCTGGTATCTGGTCCAGCCCCTGCAACTGACCCGGTTTGGCATTTAAGTCTCCCAACAGCAATACGTCATCTTCCGGGTATTCAAAATTGCGGATTTCGTTCAGTAATCTAGCTAGATGATTCAGTTCCTCACGCACTTCGTCTGGATCGGTGTGTACGTTCACTAGTGTGAATGTGAAAGGTTGATTGGTGCGAGTGGCAAAGCGCCCAACAAAGGGCTCGCGGTGCAAATAATCATTCTGGTCTTGAACCAAATAGCAATACTGTTGTCCACCGGCGATGCGATCGGTGTCAAATACAAATGCGTATTGCTCATAGTAACCCGACGCAGCCCGGCCGACTCGAGGACTGACCGCCATACTGTATCGGGCTCCCGATTGGTTGACTCGCTGAACCAATTGTGGCAACGCCTGTTCCGATTGATCCGTAATCTCTTGCAGTGCAATGACGTCGAATTGCCGAATGATTTCCGCCAGCCGATCCATGGTCCAGTTGCTCTTGAGCTTGCTTGGTCCCAGTCGCTGTAGATTAAAACTGGCTACCAGTATGGTATTAACGGTTCTAGCCGGAATCATCTGGGTAAGCTGAACCTGCGGACCGCCGGAATTGTTGACGGGATTCAGAGGGGTCGTAATTGCACCGGGGTCGCAACCCAAATAGCCGCCAACGGCTGTTAGCAACAAGACCAACGCAGGGTAGAAGGGAACCTTTCGCACCGCGACACCTCCATGATGGCGGAATCTAAAATGAATCATGGTCTATCCGTAGACCAGTTGCTTACCGCCCCAATGCCTGCTTAGCTAGTCGCTGCAGTCTCGCATCGGAACTATCTGCAGCTTGCTGTAGGCAAACTTTTGCTCGTTCACTTAGACCGCAGCCTACTTTGGCTAACGCCTGAGCTGCTGATTGTTTGACCCCAAGACTGTCGTGTTTCTCCAAGGCTGTTATCAATTGATCTTGGTAGTCAACAACAGAGGCTGATTTGCCAATCAGTCGACAAGCCCAGCTTGCAATCGATTCGTTGCTGTGCGAGCAGTATGCAGCTACAAAGCGTGCTGCTTCTGCATCAAGCTCTTCGACTGATTGGATGCAATCCGCTGCCCAAGCACGAATCTCTTGGTCCTGGTCGGCCAGGGTCTCGAGCAACTGCGGCAATTTTCCAACAGCCTGATCGGGTGACGCTTGTGTTTCGCGAAGCTGTTCCAGGGTCAACTTAGTAATAGCCAGCTTGCTCAATTGCGTTTACCTCACCTAATGACATCTGGGCAGCATCTTGCCGACCACCAAGGCATACTGCAGGGGGCGATGGGAAAGATCTCTGGCAAAACGTTTAAGTGGGGCTTTACCGAAAAATGTGGGCAATGGCCAGCCCAATCTGAAGAATGAAGCGTCCAGTCGGGAGTAACTGTTAGCATTGCTAGCAAATTTGAGTGTTGCGTGTATTGACAGTCAGAACTTCAAAACTGCCTGGCGCGAATGGTCTGGAATTGGCTAACAATCCTCTCTATAAGTACTCCATTGGTTCCAACCGAGCATCGGTGCGACTGTTTCGAGGCAAACTTGGGTAGCTGGGGATGTACTTCAACCAGTCTCCGCTTATCGCCCCACAAGTCTTATGACGAACCGTCTACTCCATAAGATGAAACCGCAACTTCATAATTTGCCAGTCCAGGTACTTTGGATTACTGGGTTGCTGTTGTGTCAGGCAAGCCACTTATCTGCGCAAAATCCGGCTGTGCAGGCTCAGACTGCCAATCATTCATCGGGAGGCACCATTGCATTGCCTAACGATCCTGTCGTGAAGGCTTTGGCGCAGGATGCGACGTTACGGTCGATCGCTTACGTGACCGAAGATCGCTTGGTCGCTGTCGGGGATCGAGGGACTATTTTGTCGACTCACGATGCTGGGCGAAACTGGCAATTGGTGGCATCACCCACTTCGGTCAACTTGCAAGACGTTCAGTTTGTCGGACAAACCGGATTGGCGGTGGGTGGTTGGATAGGCAAAGAGTCCGGCATCAGTTGTGCAGCCATACTTAAATCCAACGATGGTGGCAACACTTGGGAGATTCTAACTGCGGAGCGGTTGCCTAGGCTGACAGGGCTGATGATCCAACCGGATCGCTGGTTGTGCTGGGGAGATTATTCGCCGGAGCTACGCAGCAGCGTTTTTCAAAGCAGGGACGGTGGACTCAGTTGGCAATCAGCGGCTGGAGGTTTGTCGCAGGTTAACGGTGCTACGACCAGCGCAGCAGGACAATTGGCCGTGGTCAATGGTCGAGGCCAAATGGCGATCGAACCTAAGTCGATACCGCAGCAAGTCTCCAGTAGGCACGAACCGTTGCGAGCGATTACGGCCATTGGAGCTGGGTGGTTAGCGGCCGGGCACAACGGGAGATTGGTCCACAGTCTCGATGGGTGGCTATGGTCGGATGTGATGTTACCCATCGATCGTACTGCGCGGCAATTTTGCTGTTGGAACACAATAGCCCGTCACGGGGAACACATTTGGGTTGGTGGTTCGCCAGGATCGCTGATATTGCATAGTGCAGATAAAGGTGTTAGTTGGCAAGTGCTTCCAACTGGACAGAATCACAACTTGAACAAGCTTGTTTTTGTCGATCACAAGCGTGGCTGGGCGGTCGGTGCGGCTGGCATCATTCTGGCGACTCGTGATGGTGGGCGATCCTGGTACCACCAGCGCCACCAACCCGGTCGCTGCGCGCTCTTGACGATTGCGCAATCCCCCGAGTCGACTGCATGGTTAGGGCTTGCTTCCACAATTTGGGATCAGCGGAGAAGCTGTGCAGCTATTAGTTTAACAAGCCAGCCAACGTACATGGAATCGCGCAGCAGCACATCTCGGCCGAACATGGCCACTCAGGCGATAACCCAGTTAGGCGCTGCCGAACATGACCTGTGCGACTTATCGCAGGATGATTTGGATACAGCCATTTTCCGATTAGCACTCAAAATCGCATGCTGGCGCCCCGATGTTGTGTTGACCTTTCATAGCGCGTCAGGCAACAAATCGATTTCGAATGCTGAGCGAACAACTGTCATGGCAGCCGTGTCCTTGGCTAGTGATGATCGCTTTCAATCAATGGTTTCTTCACTGCATGTCAGACCCTGGCGTGTTGGCAAACTGGTCACAGAGGTATCAACGGCTCCTGCACTCTCGGCAACAGCATCCAGCGGATCAGGGCAGTACTCTGAGCAAGCGCAGCGTGTGATGCGAGAAACCGGGTTGGCTCTTTGGGATACACTTCTTGGCCTACCAAGCGAAGATCGACTTCAGGCTCAACGGTTGAACATGCGCACGTTGTGGTCCGTTAGCCAGAATCGGTCCAGTCAAACCGATCTTTTGGGCGGTGTAGCAGACTACCCAGAAACTAGGCTCACCAGTCAACTCAAATCCATGGGCAATTATCAACTCGTCATGGGGCGTGCGCACCGCGATCGCATCGCCGAGCAATTGATAATTGATCGCCCCGAGTTGCAGCACAGCGAAAGCTGGCAAAACGAATGTCGATTTTACTGTCAGTCTTTGCCAGTTCGAGAATCCAGCGATGCCATCTCGCGTTTGGTTAATGGCTTGTTGCAGCATCAGCAGTGGCATCGCGGAATTTGGGTTTTAGAGCAAGCGATCGCGGCCTACCCACGTGAAGACTTGGCACTTTGGGCCAACTTGCAGCTACTCCAATTGTTAGGTAGCGCCGAACTAGAGCACTGGAGGCCGGCAGACAAGGCTTCATTTGAAACAAACTTGCCTACCATCAAGCAGGCATCGCATGAAGGATCGGGCTCTGGTCAAGTTGCTACGGCGCTTTACGAGGACGACCGAACCAGCTCTCCTTTCGTTGAGTCTTCGGAATCAAGGCCCACTCGACAGCCTTCGCGAAGCTCTGGAACCGAAGTAGTCGTCGCCTCTGCTCAGCAGCCACTGGAAGATTCGTCCAAGCTGGATCAAGACGCTAGGTACGACCCTACCCGCTCCACTGGTCAGCGTAGTCGGCATTGGTTGAAACGCGCTGAATCGGCTTTTCGGCAATATCCCACACTGCGAAGTCAGCCGAGCGTCATCATGCAGTTGGCTGCCCATCTGAATAATGCAAACCATCATGTTTCGCATCAATCCGTTTTGACTGAGCTAGTGGATCAACCTGGGCTGGACGGATGGCATCAAGCAGCACGTCAGGAGATGACCTTGCTGCAAGGCCAGGCGAGCCAATTGCCTTGGCTGGCCAGAGCAACAGTAACGCAGGCTGCGCCCGTGTTAGATGGGCAACTTGCCGAACCTTTGTGGCAAGCTAACCAAATGATTCAATTAAGCGGAGCCGAATCGTCGGCTAAGATCGATCCAGAAATTCGTTGGGCTTACGATAACGACTTTTTGTACTTAGCGATTTGGTGTCCCCGTGAAGATAATCAGCCGTCTAAGGCAAGTGCGACACAGCGCACACACGATGCTGACCTTCAATTGCTGGATCACGTCGAAGTGAGCCTGGATATCGATCGCGATTACGCGACCGCTTATCAGTTTGCAGTGGCTGAAAACGGGTTGACTTCGGACCGTTGTATGAACTTGTCAGGTTACAATCCCAAGTGGTATCGGTGCGTCGCGCAAAGCGATACCCACTGGTGTGCCGAAATCGCTATTCCGCTGGAGAGTTTGACCGGCGAAATACCACGTGCTGGCCAGGTATGGGCCATTTCTGCGAGGCGAGTCCGCCAAGGCAAAATGCAACAGAATTGGCCGCAGAAGCTTTCTTCAGGTCCAATCTCGAGTCCCTGCGGCTTGCTGGTCTTCGAATGACTAGAACCCAACCAATTTAAAGCCGAGAATTGAATTAATGGTTAATTTCCCCGAAAGATTACCAACAAAGTAACATTTCAGACGGTTGAAATGTTATCAAAACGACAGTGGCGAGTTTTTGTATCAAATTACTTTGCAATCAACTGCATGCAGACCATGCGGTCGCTTCCGCGTATGTACAACAGTCCGTGTGAGAGCACCGGGGCGGCCCAACAGGGATATTCCAAAAGCGGTCGTCCGTCACCCGCTTGAATTCTACTGAAATCACAGCTCTTGATTTGATGCAACGCGGTGGCGTCAGGCTTCAGAAGATCTAAGCGACCATATTCGCCCCAGACCAACAGATAGCCATCGACCGCCAGCAGACTGCTTCGCTCGTGGCGACGATCGGTCCACATTACCTGACCATCCTGCCAACGAATGCAGCGAAGATCGCTGTCGGCCGGATTGCGGCCACTTGAGCCATACAAATATCCATCGATCAGAATAGGAGTTGCCCAGTGCGCTCGAAAGCGACAGCGATTGCGTGGTCCGCTGTCTTTCCAAATCGTTTGCCAAGGGGTCTGAGTTGCATCCAATAGAGCGCTGCCAATTTCGTAGGCTTCAGAGACAAAAACTGTTCGACCGTCCGTCACTGGCATTGCCGCATTGACACTTTCCAACATGGCTGATCGCCAGGGGAATTCGTGAATTACCTTGCCATGATCTAAATCCCAGGCTACCAGTCCGCTGCGCAGGAAGACCAGGCCGACGAAACGGTCGCCGACCTTTTGAGTGGACAAAGATGCGTAGCTGGCCAGATCATCACCCAATCGGTAAATCTCTGCACCGGATCGCTTATCGAATGCCACGATCGCAGATCCATTGGGTTTGACCAAATCCAGTTGGCCTGCCGGTACATTTTGCGACTCTGGCGGGCTACCGCCGACCATCACCAGCAATTTGTCGCCGTGCACGACCGGATTACTAGCCACGCCAAAAAAGTTAGGTACTACGCCATATTCCTTTAGCGTATCGACTCTCCAAACCAGTTGTCGTGTTTGAAGGTTCAAGCAGTACAGATCCCCGGCAACTCCGTACAGAAAGATTAAATCACCGTCGATGATCGGAGAACATCGCGGACCGTTGTTGTATCCGTACATGTCTTCGTACTGTACCGGTGCTTCCCATCGCCATAGTTCCTTGGCGGTTATCACATCATAGCAGGTTAGTCGTTCGTTGTTTCCGTATCGATCAAACTGGTAAAGCTGTTGACCGACCACCGCAGGTCCGCCATAGCTAACGCCCAGCGACAAGGTCCACAGAATGGGTGGATGCGGTTGCCAGAGTTCGGCATCGACGCCGGTCTCAGGCGAGTGCCCATTGCCTGTTGGACCTAAGAAACGCCCCCAGTCTTCACCTCTTTCCAACCAAAAAGTAGCCGGCTTTTCGGAGTTGGACAGCTTCGGTGGTTCGGCTAATAAGGTGACTGTCGTGGAAATAAAACCAAGGAACCCCAGTGTCTTAGCAGCACAGGTCGTCGCCACGAATTTGCTGCCTAATAGCACGATCGCCTTAATTTGACTTGGTTTGCGCACGAAAATCCACCTACTGGAATAGCCGATCAAACAGTTTCTCACATTGATATTCCTGGCCCCGCCGATAGTAGTATACTGTTTTTCCGCTCAGTCGCGCACTGGGCCACCACAGCAGTAAGCGGCTACGATATTTTTTCCCTGTACACGACGACCTGTTACTAGATAGCTGAATGATGAGCCAGATTGCCGATCAAATCCCAAATCGCTTTGAGTTTCAAACCGCCTGCCAGGAGATCTATGCTGCTTGGGAAGCCGACGGATGTTTTCAAGCCGATGTCAACCCACAGCGCAAGCCCTATACGATCGTTATTCCCCCGCCTAACGTGACTGGCGCTCTGCATTTGGGGCACGCGCTAAACAATACTTTACAAGATATTCAGGTTCGATGGCATCGGATGCGGGGCTTTGAAACTTTATGGATGCCGGGCACCGACCACGCCGGAATTGCCACTCAAGCGGTCGTCGAGAAGCGACTCAAGCAAGATGAGAACAAGACGCGACACGATTTAGGCCGTGAAGCGCTGGTTCAAAGGATTTGGCAGTGGAAAGACCAATACGAGACACGCATCCTTAACCAGTTGCGACGCATGGGCTGCTCCTGCGATTGGCGACGCACTCGTTTTACCCTTGATGATACGTGCGCGCGAGCTGTACGCGCGACGTTTTTTGATCTATTCCGACAAAGCTTGATCTATCGGGGCAAACGATTGGTCAACTGGGATACCTTCTTACAAACGGCGGTTAGCGACGATGAGGTCTTTCACCAACAAGTCAAAGGTCACTTCTGGCATTTTCAATATCCAGTCATCAACCCTGGCCTGGGCGAGCCATCCCATGTGGTCATCGCCACCACTCGGCCCGAGACCATGTTGGGTGATACCGCCGTTGCTGTGCATCCCGATCCAGAATCCGCGTTGAATGCAGCGATCGAACTGGCTAGGCAGAAGCTGGACGAGGCGCCTGCCAAGGATCGGCCGACAGCCCAACAGTATTTAGATCAGTTGCAACAGCGCTGGCAAACGCACCTGCCACTACTAAAAAAATTGGCTGAAATGGCTCGGCGCGGTGTTAGGTTGCAGTTGCCTCTGGTCAATCGCGAGATCCCGTTGGTAGCCGATGCCTGGGCTAAACCGGAACTGGGCAGTGGTTGCGTTAAGATCACGCCGGCTCATGACCCCAACGACTACGAAGTGGGGCTGCGCTGTCACTTGGCAATGATCAATATACTGAACCCCGACGGCACTTTGAATGAAAACGCTGGCAAGTATCGGGGGATGTCGATTCAGGCTGCTCGCAAGGCGGTGTGTCAGGACCTGGAAGATCAGGGTTTGGTGGTTCAGGTGGAAGATCGCGAGATCGACTTGGCTCACAGCGACCGCAGCAAGACGCCGATCGAACCCTACTTGGCCGATCAGTGGTTTGTCAAAATGGACCGGCTGGCTCAGCAGGCCATGGATGCCGTTCAGGATGGTCGCGTCCGCATCTTGCCGGCGCGTTATGCCAAAGGCTATTTGGATTGGCTAGGTGAAAAACGGGACTGGCCAGTAGGACGGCAATTATGGTGGGGCCATCAAATCCCGATTTGGACCAAGTGTCTGAGCGATGCCAAGGCTGCCCAGTCTGAGGTTGATCGCTTGAACGCTCTGCCCGAGGCCAAGCAGGGGAGAATTCAAGCTGCGATTGAGGGGCCTGCCACGGTACATGTTTGCATCAAGGACGATGCCGATCAGCAAGAAGCCGTTCTGGAGAAGTTAGGGTACGAACGTCAGCAGGATGTATTGGATACTTGGTTCAGTTCCGCTCTGTGGCCTCATTCCACGTTGGGTTGGCCCGAGAAAACGCCGGAGCTTTCCTACTTCTATCCAACCAGCACGCTGATCACCAGCCGAGACATCATCACTCTGTGGGTCGCGCGGATGGTGCTGATGGGACTGAACAATGTTGGGCAAGTGCCGTTCAAAGATGTTTACATCCATCCCAAAATCCTGGATGGATACGGCGAGACGATGTCCAAGTCCAAGGGCAATGGAGTGGATCCCATCGATGTCATCGACAAGTTTGGACCAGACTCGCTGCGATTTGGACTCGCTTGGCTTGCGACCGAAACGCAAGATGTGCGCATGCCAGTCCAATATGAATGTCCTCACTGCGAAGCGCTGATCAATCAGACTCATCAGAACCGTGAACTGGCTGTTGTTGAATGCCCCAAATGTCAAGGGTCTTTTGCGACTCAGTGGGCCTCCGCTGAGCAATTGGCTAAGCACCCGCGTGGGCCTGTTGTGAGCGAACGATTCGAAAACGCACGTAATTTTTGCAACAAGCTGTGGAACGCAGCTCGGTTTGTCATGATGCACCTGGAGGGTTTTCAGCCTCAGAAACTTAGCATCGAGGAATTGCCGTTAGAGGATCGCTGGATTCTTTCGCGGCTATCCACTACCACTCAGGCGGTGACACAGTCGCTTCAGGACTACCAATATGCCGAAGCTGCCCGAAGTGTGTACGATTTTGCCTGGGACGAATTCTGTTCGTACTATGTCGAGATGGCTAAACCGCGCCTGCAAGATCCCGCCCGTCGCGCGGCTACTCAGCAGGTCTTGATTCACACACTGGACAATCTGCTTAGGCTTCTACATCCAATGATTCCCTATATCACCGAAGCTATCTGGCAGCAGTTGGCCATGTTCGGAAAACAGCGATGCCTAGATGGTGCCACACATTCATGCAAGTGGTTGATGCAAGCGCAGTGGCCAACCGCACAGTTGTCTCATCAGGATCGCGGAATTGAATCGCAATTCGCTCGTTTCGTTTCGGTCATTACCGTGTTGCGCGAAGTGCGCTCGAGCCAAAACATTCCGCCTAAGGAGGAAATCAATTTTACGGTAACATGCGACTCGGCAACTGCCGATTTGCTAAAACCGATGGGCAGTTTCTTTCTAGCTTTGGCAAAGGCCAATTGCCAAGGATTGGGGACGGGACTGAAAGAGCCCGAGGTGCCTGCTAGCGCAGCCGTCGATGGAATGCAGGTGACAGTCGATCTGGGCAAGTTCATCGACATCCCGGCAGAGATTGCTCGTAATGAGAAACTGGTAGATAATCTGAACAAGCAGATCAAAGGCAAGCAGTCTAAACTGAGCAACGATTCATTTGTGCAGCGGGCACCAGCAGATGTTGTCGAAAAAGAAAGACAGAGTCTCCAGGAACTGGAACAACAATTGGCTGGCGTCACGGCTGCGCTTGCTAAACTGCGTGCGACCTGTCGCTAGACTATTTTTTCGACCCTTGAATTTGTATTGATATTGAAGCCGGCGAACGTCAACTCATTGAAATACTAACGACTCGAAGTACTACCATGCTAATTAGAAAAGCGAATGCCGCAGTTTTTTCTCGAATTAAGAAACCGTGCGTAGTTAAGTTGTCTAAGCGGACGGAACGCGTTGGTGTTCGGGTGCCGCGAAAACTGGGTGCTAACGCACTCCGGCGGTTGATGGGTTTGGTAGCTTATTTGCGAAGGGTCCCCAAGTGCCTGTCCATCGGTCTCGCGGCATGCTTGGGGGTAACGCTGTGTACCAACCTATTGGCTGATTGGCCTCAATATCAGGGGCCAGGACGTGACAATCATTCAAAAGAGACAGGCTTGCTGAAGCAGTGGCCTGAAGCTGGGCCGCCTCTGGCATGGACATTCAGGCAATCCGGCTTGGGGTATTCTAGTCCATCGATTGTTGGAGACAGATTATTCATTACGGGAGCCCGTCAAGAACAGGAGCATCTGATAGCCATCGATACCAGTTCTGGGCAAGAATTGTGGGCGGTTCCAATCGGCCCTGTCTTTGACTTTAGTGGTAATGCGTGGGGCCCAGGGCCTCGTTCGGCTCCAACGGTTGCCGGTGGTCGTGTTTTTGCGCTGGGCGGCGAAGGCAACCTAGTTGCTGTGGACACGCAGTCCGGACAGGTTGTGTGGAGCAAGCACATGATGCAAGATTTGGCTGGTGAAGTGAATCCAATTGGCGGTGGCCCCGGTACGAAACCCGGCGAAGAGAAAATTGGCTGGGGCTATAGTTGGGCACCTATGGTCGACGGCGACAGGTTGATCTGTTTTCCTGGTGGCCCTCAAGGCGCACTGGCTGCATTAAACAGTGCCGATGGCCAGGTCGTTTGGCGCAGTACATCGTTTACCGTTCAGGCTTCGTACGCTTCACCAATTCGTGCAGAAATCGCGGGAGTTCGGCAGTATGTCGTCTTGCACAATGCAGGATTATCAGGTGTGAATGCGTCGGACGGCAGCTTATTGTGGCAATGGGAAAAGAGCTACCCGGATGTTGTGATTCCGACTCCATTGCTACATGACGGTCAAATCTATGTCAGCGCAGGCAGCAATCCGTCTACTTGTGCGCTGGTCGAGATCACTGGGCAAGATAATCAGTATTCTGCTAAGCTCAAATATTCCAGCAAAGCCACTCGGGTCATGAAGAACCAAGTGGGCGGCAGTGTGATCGTTGACGGACACGCTTATGGTTACTCGGATAAGATTGGCTGGGTTTGCCAAGAAGTCGCTAGCGGAAATCAGAAATGGGCTGCCAGAAATCCGCTCAAAGCCGGATCAGTGATCAGTGCAGAAGGTTTGCTCTATTGTTACGACGAAGATAACGCCGTCGTAGCTTTGGTTGTTGCCGACTCAGAAAAATTCCAGCTTAAGTCCAGCTTTAAACTTCCCGATCAGACCGCTCATCGCGCACCCAGTGGACGCAATTGGACGCCACCAGTTATCGCCAATGGTCACTTGTACGTTCGCGATCAAGAACTTTTGTTTTGCTACAAAATCAAACAGTAGCCATATCGACTGGCGGTGGGCAGGCGTAGATGCAATCCAATTGTCCTTTAACAAACTTGGTTGATATCAAGATTCGTCGAGGTCGCTTTTAGCGTTTTAACGACGCTTGTCTCAGCCTACAAACAGGACTGTTTTTCAAAGCTCAAAATCTTCCCCGCCCAGCGACTGCTCGCCGTAGATAGGTAAATGGCGGTAGTAGACCTCTAAGATCATCGTGGCAAGGGCTGTCTGGTACAATCGACCGCCTTCCTTGGAATGACCACCCACGGGTTCCCAGCTACCCGCATCGCTACCCTGTTTGACCTGTGCCTCGATCAAAAGGTCTCGCATCTTGCTGTTCCAATTTTGCCATGGCTGTCCGCCAAAATGTCGCATGACTTGAGTCGCATAGTAACTGTAGTACAGATCATCCAGTTTCGGCCCCTGTTGTTCCAGGTAGGCAACGCCTTTGCCAAGTGAAACATGCTCGCGTGGCCAACCTAAGTACATTCGACACAGAAGGCCGATGGCCGTTGTACCTGCTCGCCTTGTCCCGCTGGGTTGTTCGTAGCCATAGAAAACGCCTTCGTTAGTAGAAACTAAATTCAAGAAGTTGTTGGCACCGACAAAGGTCTCGACGGGAACTTGCAATTTTCCCATGTTGCCGCTCTTGAGTGCCATGAGGCACCAGCCCACGACCGAAGTATCACCCGGTTGTTTGGGCTCGTATCGCCAGCCACCACCGCGAGGATCCTGAGCGTAGACAATGAAGTTTAGTGCCAGTTGAGCGGGCTGTTGTAAGTCAGGATCTCCGGTCATGGCGTATGCTTCGCACAGTGCGATCGATGCCAGCCCGTGAGAATACATGTTTCCCTGTGCTTCATGCAGCGATCCCGTCGGCAGCGTGGGATGTTTGGTAACCTTCATCTGGTTAATCAAGAATGCCATGCCTGCTCGGACCGTATCCTGGTATTGGCCTTCCAGGTGCGTTTGTCCGGCACCTAAGAAAGGCAACAGTGCCAGCGCAGTCGCTCCGTTACTAGCAAGCACATGAGTTCCCGCGCCGCTGGATCGTCGGTTGCCCACGATGGTATGATTAAAGTTCCAGGAACCCGCTCTTGGGCCTTCTTTGAATTGATGCTCGGCCAACCATTTCAAAGCCAATGCCACCGATTTCTCGCTCTGTGCAGTTCCGCCGTACTTCTCCAGCATCTCGCTCTTCTTTGCTGTTGATCTGCTGGTAAGCATCTGAGACATGGAGGCAAATTGGTTCGCATTTAAGGTCTCTCGCGGTAATACACTTTGCGTCAATGACTCCATACCAACCTCGGCCAAGGAGCTATCGGCAAGACTCGTCATCGAAGGTTCTGTTGCGGCCAAGTCCAACGTAGGAGATAACTCAGACTGCGACATCGGCTGACTGACTTCAACCGCATCGGCCAATTCTGCTGCAGGCGCGTTGACGCTAAATTCTTCCAGAGAATCCGACTGAGAATCCGAACTGCCAGCCTGAATGACATTTAATACCGATCCAATGGGGTCCAGTTGGATCATGGCCAGGACGACGATCAATAGCGTGTGCAGTAGCAGACTCAAGAGCCAGCTTGGAACGGTCTGAAATATCAGCTTGCGCCAATGCTCATCAGTATGGGCCTCAGGCAATTTTGTTAACTCCAGATTTAGGACATCAGAAATTCACGAGTCGTAGAGTCAAAACCTCTGCGGTTCCCAGGCTACATCCTAATTCAAACCGAGATTTTATCAGGCATTCGGGAACCGTAAGTGCTAAATTGAACTATTTTGGGAATAATCGAGTATCTATAGCGGGTGGGGGGACTGTTTAGCTTTTCTGCTCAATACAATGGCTACTGGATACATCTAGCTGGTTGGTGCCAATGGAGAAAGCCACTGGGTGGGACAGTCCGGCTAAGCGAATACCAATCAACTAGGCTATCAACATTGAACAACTGCGCCTTCAAACCGAACTTGGCTTCAGCCGTCGCAATTCTCCAGCGGGGCCCAAGGTTTGCGTGTTGTGTCGTTTTCCTAGCATCCTGTCTGGGGGTTCAGGCTCATTTGTTGGCGCAGTATCGTTCTGGCTATTCATCTTCCAATGTCGGCGACAAAAGTTTGGCAGCAACGTATTCCGGTCAGCCAAGCAACCTGAATCCATCCGATGCCGACTACACTCACAGCGCGGTTCAGCTTGGACTGTTGTCTGAAGTTGGATATGTCGATATTGCTGATTCTCGTCTTCAACGAACACCAGAAGGCAACTATCGCCAACCGGTTGCCATCGAAGTGTTCAATGAATCGAAGGCGGTGGTAGTAACCAAACTGACTGGCGAGATATTTGTGCTGGACCAGAACGACTTGAGCCTTCAAGCGGTCTTTTCAGACCAGCAGCGAAGTTGGACTCACATCGTCGTATTGCGTCCGGGGTTGTGTGCAGCTATTGATATCGCGTCTAGCCAAGTAGTTCTATTTTCTGAATCAGATTCAACCTGGCGTGTGCTGACCAGTCTTGATGCGCCGGGCCTTCCTGGTGGCATCGCTTGGGACACAACTGAGCGAATGCTGTATGTCAGCGGACAATGGTCGCAGCGTTTGTATCGCTTTCAAGCCACCGACTTGGGTTTGACGAATTGGCAGAGACTTCCAGGCACAGACTTGGAATTTTGTGGGGGAGCTGTCACGTGGCTTGCTGATCCAAAATTGCTGATGGTTGCCGATGCATTCGGCAGCAGCTTTGCACTTTTGGCCAATAGCGATCTGGATCAGGCAATGACTGTTCGCCAGCACTCACAGTTTTACGAGCACAATATTGCAGAGTTGCTGGCCATGGATAAGGGCAAGCGACTTCTGATGTCCATGCAACTACTCAATCCCGAAGCTCAATCTATTCAAGGGGAGATCGTTTGGGGTAATGTCGTTAGTAATAACCTGCGACTACTTCAAACGGAATCGTTACTGCAAGGGCATGGGGCGTCGCTGTATCGGCAAGGGCGATTGCTGCCACTAGGCAACGCTGGAGATGGTGCTGGCGATCCGACTTCGATATGTATGAATAATGAGTCTATGGTGGCCGTGACATTGGGTGGGACCGATCGAGTGGCTATTGGAAAACTTGATGCAGGGAATTGGCGAAAACTGTCAGTAGGCATGAGGCCGGCGGATGCTCAGTTTTCTTCAGATGGTCGGCGACTGTTTGTGGTCAACCAGTTCAGTGACAGTCTGTCTGTAATTGATTTGGAAAGCGAGAGGGTTCAGCATATCCAGTTGGGACCGTTACGCGAGTTCAGCTTGGCCGAGCGAGGTGAGCGACTGTTTTTCCATTCAACCTTGTCCCATGATGGGTGGATGAGTTGCCATAGTTGTCACAGTCGAGGACATACCAATGGCGGATCTAATGATAATCTAACTGATTCAACTTTAGGGACGCCCAAACGAGTTTTATCGCTGCTGGGACTAGCGGAAACTTTCCCATACGGCTGGACTGGTAAATTTGCCGATTTAGAGCCACAAATTGTTCATTCGCTGCAATCGACAATGGCTACCGACTATCCCGTTTCGCAGAGCATGGTCGATTCGCTGGCCGCATACGTGCGCAGCCTGCCTGCACCGCCTTCGCTGTGGCAGGCCAGAGGTCAGCCTGCGGATCATGAACATGTTCGAGCGGGCCAGGCGATCTTCGAGAGATTTTCATGCCAAGACTGCCACTCTGGAACGGTGTTCACTTCACAAGATCTGCATGATGTGGGACTTGCCGACGAACGAGAGCAGACGTTATTCAATCCGCCAAGCCTACTGGGGATCAGTCAGCGACAGAGCGCCTTGCTGCATGACGGACGTGCCACTTCGATTCGAGAAGTCTTGCAGCGATATCGCCACCAATTGCCAGAAGATTTGACCGCAAGCGAATTGGATGCTTTGGTGGCATATCTGCTATCATTATAGATAACCAAGCGTCCATCGAAAGGTCTATTGTAAATGACTTCATTACCAAGTCACCAAGTTGTCAGTCTGTGGAGTAAATTATGTCGAGTAGAAAAGATAATGATGTTTGTATCACCGCATTATCGCAATTGAGATTGGGAGTGGCCGATTTGATACTACACTCTGCATCGCGATGGCTACTGATGTGCGTTTTTTGGGTGGCTGGACAATTGGCAATTGCCGATCAGCCTGTCGTCATTGCGCATCGCGGGGCGTCGGGCTATGTTCCTGAGCATACGTTGGTGGCCAAAGCCATGGCGTTTGCCATGGGTGCAGATTACATAGAGCAGGATCTCGTACTTTCCAAAGACGCAGTACCTGTTGTGCTGCACGATATTCATCTGGACACGGTTACCGATGTCGCCGAGCGATTTCCAGGACGGCAACGTGCAGATGGTCGCTTTTATGCGCTGGACTTCACGTTGGCGGAAATGAAGCAGTTAAGCGTCACCGAGCGAGTTAATGCCAAGACTCGCGAAGCCGTGTTTCCCGCCCGCTTTCCAGCAGGATATACGACTCTTCAGATCCCGAGCCTGAAAGAGGAACTCGACTTGATCGCCGGCTTGAACAAAAGTACTGGCAGAAGCGTTGGCATCTACCCCGAAATCAAGAGTCCACAATGGCACCTTCAACAAGGCGTTGATCTAAGTCGCGCTGTGCTGGATGAACTTCATCGGTACGGTTACCGAACTAAAGAAGATCCTTGCTGGTTGCAATGTTTTGAAATGCAGGAAGTAAAACGCCTGCGAATGGAGCTGGGGTGGCAAGGGCGACTGGTACAATTGATGGCAGGCGGAGGCAAGAATGGTGACGGCACCGACTATGCCTATCTGCGCAGTCGCGATGGCTTAGCTGAAATTGCAAAGTTGGTGGACGGCATTGGTCCTGATATCTCCAGTATCATCAAGGGCAAGAATTCGCAGCAGCGCCACTTGACTACGTTGGTTGTGGATGCCCATGCTGCAGGCTTAGAAGTGCATCCGTATACAGCTCGATCTGATGCTCTGCCCAATAGTGTTTCGTCGCTAGATGAATTGCACGAAGTCTTGTTTAGCCAGGTTGGCGTCGATGGATTGTTCACCGACTTCCCTGATCAGACCGCGCAGTTCCTTCACGAAAAGTATCAACCTGGAGTATCCAAGTGATTATTCGCTGGACTGTCACCAAATGTTTAGGGTGAAACAGTGATGACTCGTGATGCCTGCCCTGCCGAGTCGAAGGCACGCAAGCTGACTGGCCCATCCACTTTCAGGGGAGCTTGATAGATAGCAGACTGCAAACCAGGCTGCGATCCATCCAGCGTATACCGAATGACCAGCCCTGGAAAAGCGGTGTTGGCCTTCAACCACCCCTGTTCAAACTTGCCGCCAGGTGGTGGAACGCGATAGTTGTAACCTCCGTTAATCATTCCGAGCCGAGGCAGTTCACGTTGGCCAATGCAATTGGCCATGACATTCCAGCCCGTAGCCATCGACTGCTCGCGCTGCTGGCGATCCGCCATCGTTTCCCATGGTCGCTGGGCGGCCCATGCGCTTTCGGCAAATCCAATCAGCTTTGGTAACATGTAGTATTCGATCATGTCACGTCCCTTGATGGTTTCGCTCCACAACTGAGCTTGAACGCCCAGGATGTTGGAGCGAGATTCCGGTTTTAAGTGCTGGTAACTTTCTGACACAGCCTGAACGTCGATCGGCTGGCCCATCGCAGTCCGAAACGTAGACCAAGCATAGTTGTAAGGCGCAAAAGTCCACGCATCTCGCTCGTTGACAAAGCCTGCCCAGTACAATCCGGGCTCTTGTGGATCTTTATCGTATGCCAGATCAAAATAGAAGTTAGAAACATTACACAGCACAACCTGATAACCGGCATTTGCCAGCCGATTGCCCAAATCGTTATCAAACAAATTATTCCAGATATAGGCAACCGCATTGCGACCGACAAATTCAGGATTGGGTTCTGCGTTCCCATTGGCGTTCTTTCGCTGAAACACCTCTTCCCATCCAAGGGCACGAATTCTTTTGGGTTCCAGATCATCCAGCAGCCGGCGAAAGAAGTAGGTTTGCAGGTTGGCTGCATTGCCGATCTCCGGATCGGATTTCAACAACTGGCTGGCCAGCGGTGATTGTGTCCAAGCGCCCGTTGGAACTTCATCGCCGCCAGTATGTAGTTCGTCCATCGTCAGTCCAGCCTGCGCATACATGTCTGATATCTCATCCAATACTTTTTGGTAGAAGCGATAGGTTGAAGGTCGAGCCACTGAGACCACATTGTCTTTGTAAAACTGAGCGGACAGATAGTCGGACGTGTCCAGCGGATCTACCAGTCGATATTCTTCCGCTGCTTCGGGTTGATTCTCGGACATCAGTCGCTGGTAGCGAGCTTCCATGGCTTTGATTGCCGCTCGGGCATGCGCAGGAAAATTCACTTCTGGTAAGATTTTGATATGTCGCTGTGCAGCATACTTTAACAATCCGATAAACTGGTCACGAGTGTAGTAACCGCTGCCATAAGAGGCTTGAGGGTCCGCCTGAGTGCCCGAGCCATAGGCCGGGTGAAGTGATGGATGCGACATGCCCGAGTTATGCTGTCGGACAGCACCAACCTGAGTTAGCTCCGGTAAACCGGGGATTTCAAGTCGCCAACCCTCATCTTCGGTGGTGTATAGCAGCAGGCGATTGAGTTTGTACATCGCCATCACATCAAGAATTCGCTCGATCGTTTCCACACTTTGAAAATTACGGCTGACGTCGACGTGTAGCCCGCGATATCCGAAACGCGGCGCATCCGCGATGCTTAAATGCGGCAACCTTACTTCGATCTTCGCCGCATTTTGTGTTTGGAGAGGCAGGAGATTCAGCAGGCTTTGAATTCCATAAAAGAGCCCCGCCGGATCGTTGCCGATGATGTCAACTCCAGAATCGTCGATCTCTAGGCGATACGCTTCGCTAGAGATCTTGTTAACGGTAGTTGGAACCAACGAAAGTCGTATCGCAGGCTGATGACGCTGGCTGGTCGCTGATGAAACCATCGATTGGCAAGTTGTCTGACACCGCTGTTGAAGCTGATCCGACAAGTATTCCGCACCGCTTTTCAAGCCTTCGGCATACTCAATCCAAAGACCGTGCTTGAGTCGCAAAGACCCTGTGCCCATCGTGGTCTGAAATGGAGTGGGTACAATGGGTGGCAATTCCTTCAATGGCAACTGATGCAGAGCCGAGTACTCTTGAAAGCGTACTTGTGGAGAAGGGATCGGATGTTGGTCGCCGGGGCCGCGATTGATTTGTTCTGGCCGAGAAAATGGAACGATCTGATAGTTGGCCACGCGTTCGATACGCTGCGACTCGGGTCGGCCGTTGTCAAACACGAAGTACAGGCCCAAGGGAGCGTCTGATTCTTTGATCACAGCTTCAACTCCCAGATACCGAATCTCGATCGACTCACCAGGTTTCAAATGAAATCCAGGATTAGGTACCAATCGATACCAGTCTCCATTTAAGTGTTCGACAGTGGCCATCTGCGCGATCGGATGCTGGCGAATCGGTCTGGGGGCCATATTAAAATACAGGCCCCAGCCGGAATCACCCAAGGGCTGCTGTCCCGCATGGTGCAGCATGAAGCGAGCTTCGAACACGTCGGGCGTCTGAGTGAAATTTGTCACAAGTTCCCAGCTCACACGCACAGGTGATTCGGCGATCGTTACCGGAGAGTGCGGTGACTCAGCAAGCACAAAGGCTTGAAACCATAGCGAAACCGCCATCAACCACATCCCAGGAAGGCGATGCGACAGCCGACCAATGCAATTGACTGTCGTCAGCAGCAGAAAATGTGCAGAGTATTTTGAATCTTGACAGCGGTTCATCAGAGTATCCAGTAGAATATATTAACGGGCAGTAGGAGCGTTCCGATCGAGCAAAATAGATTGTAATCCAACACAGCACTCTGCGTAACGAGGATATGCCGCCCTGCAAACCATGTCTCTTTCGAGTTTGGATGCCTTTTGACAATTGACACAAAACAAGTCAGAATTAGGACCTGATACAAAATCCCGACCTACAAAGCTAATGAACATAGTTAAATGCTCAGATACTTCTCTGGAGAACAACCGGTGTTGGCAAGAATCATTCGTAATTCGACGTTATCACTTCTACTGACAATGTATTGCGTTGCAGAGTCTAATGACGATGTGCAGCAGATTCTGTCATTGGTTCCCGATCAGCGTGGCATTGTTTCCATAGTCGAACTGAATAGTCCCGACGAAGTTCAGACGGTGATCGATGTGGCCAAAGCCAGGGAGTTGACGGTCTTTTTCCAGTCGGCAGACCCCGAATTAGTTTTGAAAGTCAGACAGGCTGCTGAGCGGGAAAAATTGTTGGGTGAGCGGATTTTTGTCGACCAGCAGCCTCCGGAATCCATTCCTCTGTCACACAACTTGGCAGATTCAGTGATTGTGTCCTCGGCCGCTCAAAAAATGATTGGTCGCGACGAGGTCTTGCGAGTGCTTCGCCCGATGGGTCTTGCCTGGATGGGGGATCATGTGATGATCAAGCCCAAGCCACCTGGGATGGACGATTGGACGCATCCTTATCATGGACCCGACAACAATACTCAATCCAACGACCAACTTGTTCGAGGTGATTTCCAGACTCAGTTTATCGAATTTCCGCAGTTCAGTCCAATGCCAGAACAATCGGTCGTTGCCGGTGGCCGGATATACAAAGCTATGGGCAACATCGCGCACAAGGCGAACCAGAATGAAATGCTGAACACCTTGCTGTGCATCAATTCCTACAATGGCTCGATTTTGTGGAAACGACCATTGCCGGAAGGCTTTATGATCCATCGTAACACAATGGTGGCTCAAGACGATGCCTTGTACATGGGCGACCATCAGTCGTGCAAAGTATTTGATGCGGTCACGGGAGAGGTGCGTCAAGAGTTTACAGTCCCCACAGAAATCACGGACGGCCCGGTTTGGAAGTGGATGGCCGTCCAGGGAGATACTATCTTTGCTCTGGTAGGCAACTTGGAAGTTGAAATTCGGACTCTGCGTTCGGATCGGCCTGGAATAGGGCATTGGCCTTGGGGAATGTGGGACGGTCACGACTACAATGATCCTAGAACGGCTTTTGGTCATGGTCGCACTTTGGTGGCCATGAACCGGCGCAGTGGGCAGATCTTATGGCACCACCGCGATCCAGAGTTCTTGGACGCTCGGGCTGTGTGCATGAAAAACGATCGCATCTACGCTTATAGTCCAGAGAAGTATCTCTTGTGCCTCGATGCAAGAAATGGTCAGGTAGTCTGGCAAAATAGCAGCCAGGACCTGTTGGAGGCGATAGGGCCGAATCAGAAGGCTCAGCACTACATAACCGGTTATGCAACATCAGCCTACATGAAATGTAATGACAGCCAGATTTTCTTTGCTGGTCCGCAGCGTGAACGCATGGTGGTCGCATCGACCGAGGATGGACGCAAGCTATGGACAAACGACGTGGGTAACCTGCAGTTGGTGTTGCGCAAAGAGGCGATTTATGCGGCAGGCCCCGAGAACACTCGTGGAATGCTGCTGAATTACGAGAACGGAGAGGAGATTGCCAGTCTACCGGCGCGGCGAGCCTGTACGCGGGCAACTGGTTGCGCAGACAGTGTGTTCTTTCGCGCGCGTGGTGGTACGGTGCGCATCATGGCTGCCACCGAACAAGCTGGGGTCTCGCCAAGGCACATCGCGCCGATGAGACCTCCATGTCAGGATGGTGTGCTGGTTTCCAACGGTCACCTATACTGGGGCCCTTGGATGTGTGGTTGTGAATTGTCTCTATACGGCAACATTGGACTGCGCCCGGTGGAGACGCTGCGCATGCCGCAACGAGACTTGGATACTGCGACACGCCATTCCTTAGTGCAGTTTGCGGACTGGCAGCAGGTCAAACCACTGCCGTTGTCCAGCCAGCAGCCAGAATCCGCGACTATCAGTGATCGACGCCTGCGTACAGAGATCAGGGTGCCCGGCGCGGTTCAGACGTCTTGGTCCACCCAACTGTTGACTACCGACCTACCCACCGCCCCAGTGGCCGCAGGCGGTCTCATATTTGTGGCTGACCGCATGGGAGCCGTGCGAGCCCTGGATTCAAGCGGTCAGATAATATGGACGACCTACACAGGCGGTGCCATCTTTTATCCACCCAGAGTGGCGCACGATCGAGTCTTCGTGGGAAGTGCTGACGGTCGAGTCTACGCACTGGAAGCGGCAACTGGGCGCAAGTTGTGGACCTACCGAGTCTCGCCAACAGATAGTCGCATCTCGGTTTATGGAAAAATCGTTTCGCGTTGGCCGGTCGCAGGTGGAGTGGTTGTGGTGGACGACCAAGTCTATGCCGCCGCTGGCATCACTCACTATGATGGCACCTACGTCGTTGCCCTGGACGTAACGTCAGGCGAACCTCAAATGAACAACGACACTTCAGGACGGCTTTCGGAAGAGGTTGACAGCGGAATAAGCCTACAGGGGGAATTGAAAGTCGCTGGCGAGGAACTGCAGTTCGCCGGTGGTGGCATCTACGAAGTGGCTCGCTTTCGCTTAACCGACCTGGAGTGTCTGAACGAGCCACGGCACGAAATTTCTTCGCAGTATCGGACGGCGTTCTATGCTTGGTATCCGAACTACAATCGTTATGAATCGCTGGAGTATCAACTTGACGATGGACGCGTATTGACCTTTGATGCTAGCTATGACGGTAGCGAATTTAGCCCCTTGTCGCTCGAGCCGAACAGGCCATTGGGAATGCGAGGGCAACAAAGGAAAGACTTGGCAGGCGAGTTTCTGCGCCGCCGAGGCAAGGAGGCAACACCTAAGTACCTGTGGCAGGATCAACAGAATTATCGATTCACATCACTTGTCGTTGGTCAGCAAGCTTTGCTGGCCGCGGGCCATCAAGAGGCTACCCCGCAGCATTCAAAGCTGCTAGCGATTGATATAGAGACCGGTGCTACCCTCTGGAGTGTTGATTTGCCGGCAGCCACCGTCAAAAGCGGCCTAGCGATGGATTCAAACGGTTCCGTTTACGCAGCGCTGGAAAATGGCGAGCTGCATTGTTGGAAAGTCAAAAACTAGACTCGTGATCGATGGAGTTTAGGCGGAAATTGCAAGATTTGTAAGAACTTCCATTGGTCCGAAAAGTGGGGCTGTCTTGGCGAACATCAATAGTTTAGTCGTTATCCTCATGAAAATTGGGATTTTCTAAAAAACGATGCGATCTGGGGTAGCTTGTTAGTGGCGATCGCAAGGCATTGGCACGCAATTCGCTATTGTGTACCAGAACTGTCCCGCAAAGCTGAGCGATCAACCGATTTGTCGCCACAGCAAAATTCCTATCCGCAAAGTTCCATTAACCAGGAGGTATGCCATGTTAGTCTTGAGCCGCAAGTTGGATGAAACCATCATCATTGGTGATCAAATTGAGATAAAGGTGGTTAGCATCCGAGGTGGAGTCGTACGGTTAGGGATTTCAGCCCCAGAGTCGGTCAAGATCTTGAGATCAGAAATCTTGGATCGAAAAGCTCCAGCACTGCGAGAAACAAACGGTCTGGGCAGTGAAGCTGTCGCATGCTCGCTGACAGTTGCTGGTTGAGTACCGCTGCCGGATGAGTAGCGCATGCCACTTCAGTTGAGGCACATTCGCAGGAAAGTGCCTGAAGGTTTCATCGACCGGGCGCTATAGAAACTCTTCCCAGTTTCTAAGCTGCAGTTGCTTGACGACTTCGCGAACTCGTTCCTCCTCTGATTTGGGAGCAACTAGAGTGGCATTCTTCGTATGGACTACGATCATGTCCTGCATGCCAATGGTAACTAGAAGATGCTCTTCGTCGCCGTAGACAATCATGCGTTGTGATTGAATCGGCAAGAACTTGCCCCGTACCGTATTGCCTTGTTCGTCCGGTGACATCAAGCGACCGATCGCCTGCCAACTGCCCACGTCGTCCCAGCGAAACGTGGCTTCAATAACAGCAACGTCATGATAGCGCTCCATGACAGCAAAATCGATTGATACACCACGAATCTTTTCGAACTCGCGCATTAACGTGACTCCAAATCCAGGCGTACCGACGGCGTTGGAGATAGCTGTGATGTGTTTCATCATATCCGGTTCAAATCGCTCGAGCGCTTGCAGGATCGTTTTCGCACGCCACATAAAGATGCCGCTGTTCCAATAGTAATTGCCCGATTGCAGGTACTGTTCGGCAGTCTGCCGATCTGGCTTTTCGCGGAAGGAGGCTACTTGATATGCCCCAGCAATATTTGAAGTGGTTAGTGGCTGGCCACGCTGTACGTAACCAAAGGATTCGGCTGCGTAAGTAGGCCGAATACCGAAGGTGACAATTTGATCGGGAGACTTTTCGATCAGCCGCATACCGCTTCGGATGCAGTCATGAAATTGCGAGGTAGTATTGATCACATGATCGGCAGGCAAAACCAACATGATGGCATCCGGATCGGCCTGAGCGATCATCGTGGCGGCTAGTGCGACGCAAGGAGCGGTGTCTCGCTTGCATGGTTCGCCAACGATATGTTCAGGTGGCACATCCAACAATTGTCCACGCACCGGCTCAACTAAGTGTCGGCTAGTCATCACCAGCGTGTGCTCGGCTGATACTAGCCCCACCAATCTCTGACGTGTTGACTCGAGCATGGTGGTATCGCCCACCAATTTGAGCATCTGTTTGGGATTGTTCAGACGGCTTGCGGGCCAAAACCTGGTGCCGGTACCACCGGCCATGATGACAGCATGAAGCACGATTAAGACTTCCTGTTAAGTTCGCAAACTGTTGTGTAAAGACGACGCTTGGCCCAGCCATGACAACCCCATTATCTTCACTTGTACGGGGAATCATACCACCTTTATCGGAACATTGCCGGTCTGGCATGCGTTTATGGAGCCATAAGAATTCTCCAATGCCAGCATTTGAAAAGACTTGCTTGGACATTTACAATCGCTAAGACTTGCTAACCGCCTTTGGTAGCTGTTACAGGCGGCTGGCTTACCATAGCGACTTTCGTTGAGCGTTCGATTGTTTCGAGATTAGTGCAGAAAAGTAACTGACAAAAAGCGGGCTATCGCAGCAAGCCGTCCCGTTCAGTCGCCATGAATCACCATCTCTCGGCCACTGGTTTGTCAGGTTCCGGCCAAGACAGTTCGCTCGAAATCGGAGATGATTGAAGTCTGATACGCCAGGACGCAAGAGCCAAAAGGAATTTTAACTTGAATCAGCCTAATGTAAAAATCGGTCTGGAAGTTTTCCTTAAGCAGCCACCTCAGGTGCTTAGGGGAGTGCGCATCGGTTTGTTGCTGAATCAAGCATCGTTGGACAGCAACTTAAAGTTGTCTTGTGATGCGATTGCTGATCGGTTTCCAGGTCAGCTCAAATGCCTGTTTTCGCCGCAACATGGAATATGGGGCGAGCAACAAGCAAACATGATAGAAACGCAGCACGGCTACTATCAACCACTTGGGCTTCCTGTTTACAGCCTGTATAGTGAAACACGCCGTCCCACCGATGCTATGCTTGGCGAGATCGATTGTCTTGTGATAGACCTGCAGGATGTTGGCACGCGAGTCTACACGTTTATCTGGACAATGCTGGAAGTGCTTAAGGCGT
This sequence comes from Aureliella sp., assembly GCA_044234105.1. Classification (GTDB taxonomy): domain Bacteria; phylum Planctomycetota; class Planctomycetia; order Pirellulales; family Pirellulaceae; genus Aureliella. Next base: position 25,890 of record JBIIJD010000061.1, read on the forward strand.
GCCACCAAACAGACAAGTCGGTAGTGATTCTGGATCGCCCCAATCCCATTGGTGGGCTGGTTAGCGAGGGAGCGATCCTGCAGTCAGACTATCTTAGCTTTGTGGGCGGTGCGTCGATTCCCTTGCGTCACGCATTGACGATGGCCGAGCTAGCGCAATGGCTCAAGGCTAAATTCCGGTTGGAGGTAGATTTGCACTGCGTGCCCATGCAGGGTTGGCAAAGATGGATGTGGATGGATCAAACCGGGCTTCGCTGGATTTGGCCCTCGCCGAACATGCCTTCATTATCAACGGCACTCGTGTACCCTGGCCAAGTATTGTTAGAAGGCGTGAATCTGTCCGAGGGGCGAGGAACCACCCGACCATTCGAAGTTGTTGGCGCACCCTTTATTGACACTCGGCAATGGCTTTCAGCACTTGAGCCGTTTGGTATACAAGGTGTGCGTTTTTTGCCAACTCGGTTTCAACCCACTTTTGACAAATTTTCAAAGCAATCGTGCGAGGGATTAGATCTGCAAATTCTTGACCGCGATGCTTTCCGCTCAGTTTCGATGACGATAGCCTTGATCGCTACCGCGGCAAAGCATTTTCCAGAATTCCGTTGGCTGGAGCCTCCCTATGAATACGAGCAAATCAAACCGCCCATCGATATCCTGTACGGCAGCGACCAATTGCGAAAGCAGGTTAAAGACTATTGTCATTGCCGAATCAACGAAGACGAACTATTGCGAAGCTGTCAGCTTGATCAAGCAACATGGCAACGAGAAGTCGCTCCATATCAACTTTATTAGGCGCAGAACATGAAACACTTACGGCCCATGCGCTTTTGCTCTGATCAATTCAAAATCAGGGGCATGCTTGCTTTTTGTCTATCGTTAGGCTTCAGTATGACTGCAAGGGCGCAGGACTTTACGGGTGCCGAGTACTCCGCGCGACAGCCAGGTTTCAATCTGGCAGAATTCGAATCGGATATAGCGCCAATTCTGAAAAACGCTTGTTCAGATTGCCACGGTCCTGAGACTCAAGAGGCTGGCTTCCGATTGGACACGTTAGATCCCGATCTTGTTAACGGCAAGGACGTAAGCTGGTGGATCGAGGTCTACGCGGTGATTGGCAAAGGCGAAATGCCGCCTGATGCGAGCGAACTGAGCGAAGTGGATCGTGAGAAGTTAGTGCAGTGGCTATCCAGTCAATTGCACACAGCTTCCATTTTGCGCCGACGATCGGAGCGATATTCGACTTTTCGACGTCTGACTCGCTACGAGTTCAATTACGCCATGCAGGATCTGTTGCAATTGCCCTGGGATTTCGCCAGAGACTTGCCGCCCGAAGCCAACTCAGAAGATGGATTTCAGAACAGCCGCCAATCGTTGCACGTTTCGGTCAGCCAGCTTGAGACGATGCACCGCCTGGCCCGAGCGGCACTAAATCGTGCTACAGTCAAAGGCACTCAGCCCGCGACGTTGACCTGGGGAATCACCATGAAGGACGTGTCCAGACTGGAGTGGCCGAAGCAGGAACAGCAACTTGCCAAGATTAAGAACGATTTGAAGGACGATCCAATAAAACTTCAGGAAGAAATAGCAAGAATGGAGTATAGTTTCCAGCAGCCGCATCCGCGAACCTATTTTCGCGACATAGCTACAGGCAAGACCGTGTTAGCCGCTTGGGACTACACCGGAGCGAAATATGCAAACCTGCCCGTTGCCGACATGGCTCAGCCGTCGGATGAAGTTGAACAGGTGGCGATTCTGCCTGCGGGCAACTGGTTGAATATTGAATTGGGCAATCAACTACCAGATGAAGGAACGCTGCGAGTGCGCGTTCGAGCGTCGCGAACTTCAAGTGAAAGCGGCCGCACGCCCAGCCTTCAGCTTGACTTTGGTTGGCAGGCTAGCAACGAAGGACGGGCGTTATTGCGAGTTAGCCAAGCTGACGCATTGATCCAGGCTGCTCCAGGTAAATCCGAATTTTATCAATGGGACATTCCGTTGGGTGAGATTTATCCACGCAATTCGGTTCGCAGTACCTGGCCGATGGGGGCGACACCCAGTCCTTCGGAGTACATTCGCCTGGTCAATAGCTCTGCTTCGCCAGACGAGATCCTGATCGATTATGTGCATGTATTGGCTCCCGTCTACGATCAGTGGCCACCGGCATCGCACCGCAATATTTTTCCGACCGAAGTGGAAACAGCTCAACAAGATGCCAGTGGCAAAATGGTTTCGACTGTGCGCTTGCAGCAAGCACGCCAGATCATTTCTGGGTTCATGAAGCGAGCCTGGCGACGACCGGTTTCCGATGCGGAACTGGATCAGAAGCTGAAGCTGTTTGAAGACTTGTTGCCAGAGTGTGAAAGTTTTGAAGAAGCTGTTATCGAAGTGCTGGCAACCGTAATTGCATCGCCACAATTTTTGTATGTAGTTCAAGAAAGCAGTGCGCAGGGTGATTCAAGCAAGACCTCAGATGCCAACATTTCGCCTGATAGTCGGTTAACCGATTATGAATTGGCGATGCGACTATCCCTGTTTTTATGGTGCAGTATTCCCGACAACCACCTGCTTGAACTTGCCAGCCTGGGGACGCTTTCCGAGCCTTCCGTGTTGGCCGAGCAGGTGCAGCGAATGTTAGATGATCCGCGCAGTGGGCGGCTCTCGCAACATTTTGTGCATCAGTGGTTGAATATGGAACTGCTGGATTATTTGAACTTCAGTCAGCATGTTCCAAATTTTGATCCGCTGTTGAAGGAGGCGATGCAGCGTGAGCCGATAGCGCTATTTGATGAGATGCTAAAGAACAACGAGAATGTGCTGGGGTTGATCCATTCGAATTTCACGATGGCCAATCAAAGGCTTGCCAATCACTATGGGATACCCGATGTGGCAGGCAATCACTTTCGCCGCGTGGCGCTGGATGGTAGCTTTCGCCGCGGAGGCTTGCTCACTCAAGCGGGCTTGTTGGCTATGAACTCCGACTACCCGGATTCGCATCCGCTCAAGCGTGGCAAGTGGCTGCTGGAAAGTTTGCTGAGTGACCCACCACCGCCACCACCACCGGCTGTGCCGCAAATCGACTTGGCCAATCCAGAAATCGCCAAGATGACTCTGAAGGAGCGCATTGAGGACCACCGCAATCAGGCGGCTTGCAGATCATGCCACGCTAAGATCGATCCTTGGGGTATCGCTTTCGAGAACTACGATGCATTAGGTCAGTGGCGAGATGAGGTGCAAGGCAAGCCGGTGGACGCAACCAGTGAGTTGTTCAATCGCCAAGCATTGGCAGGTATGGAAGGCTTGAAGCGGTATTTGTTGGAGCATCGTCAAGATCAGTTTGTGGCTGCAGTCGTGGTTAAGTTATCCACCTACGCACTGGGTAGGCCGCTTGGGTTTGCCGATTTCGCCGATTTGGATGCCATTACGAATCAAGTCCGCCGCAATGGTGACGGACTGCGCACACTAGTAAATCAAGTGGTCAAAAGTCAAATGTTTCAGTCGAAATGATGGCCAGTGTTCTGGCTGTCCAGTCCAGTAGCTCGAAGTACTGCTGACCGGTTCGTGAGCATTGACAGTATTCACGAAATCCGCGAACGGACGCGATTCTTCTGACTCAAACAAGCCTTTGGTTGGCCGGCCAAGCTACAAATCGCCCCTTGGGATCGATGGCTTTCTGAATGCGACTGGCCATTTGTTGCCAACCTGTGTCTCCCAGAGAGAAATCTACGTTGCTGCCGCGTACTGTGATGGCCGACAGCTTCAATCTTCGCAGCCCTTCATCAAAATTGCCGAAACATTGAGTCGGCAACTTAACCCATGCGACAGTGCCCGCGCCACATATTACCCATTGATCGACGTTCAATCGATCCAGAAGTTTGTGGAGCAACACGACACTAGGCGGTGCAAGGGCAACGCGAATCAGATTCCAATTGTCGCCTGGATTGGACTGCAAGCCATCGCGAAGTAGCTGATCGTACCGAGCATATTCGTGAGAAAAGAGTGCATTGACGGGTTGAGCCAACAACTGTTCGATTCGGCCTACCGCACCTGCCAGCGAGGCGGTCGGAGCAGCCACTCGCACGACCACCCGCAGATCGGGGTGTATTTCGATACCTACGATTGGAAACGGTTTGCCCAAAACTTGCTGGCATAACGCAACGGCTTGCTGAGTGTTTTGAGCGGAGATCTGGATAGCTGCATAAGCTTGTGGAGCCGGAAATACTTTCAGCGTAACTTCGGTCAAAACGCCCATGCGACCGTAACTGCCCACCATCATTTTAGGAGAATCAAAACCCGCAGCATTCTTGACAACTTTGCCACCGCCGCGCACAAAATTTCCTAACCCATCGATCATGGCCACTTCCATCACGAAATCGCGAACTCCGCCATACAACAGCCGATCCGGTCCACTGATACCGCTGGCGATGGTCCCACCAATTGTCGCGCCATCTGCCTCAAACAATGGATCGAATGGCAGATACTGGCCGTGTCGCTTCAGGGCATCTTGAATTTCGGTAATCGAGGTCCCCGCTTTGGCGGTGATTAGAAACTCAGAAGAATCATAAGTTACGATGCCTTGGTACTGCGTCATCTTCAACAACGTGGCCGAAGCGTTTAAAAGCAATCCAGTCTTGGTGCCCGAACCGACAGGTAGGATAGGCTGCTGCCGACCGCTTTGCAGCACTTGCTGGATATTCGCGATCAGTGGATCATCGTGAATTGGCATGTTAAAGGTTATATCCCAGGAGTATTCGTTGTAGTCGACAGTATGATGGATCGTCCGGGCTGTCCAAGTCCAATTGTATGGAACATTCCGAAGATCAGATCGCCACGAATCTAGTTGTGAGGTCAGAATTCTATACTCTAGTCTATTTTCCCACGACTCGACTTCCCAGTCGCCAACCAATTCACAGCACAACCTTCTAGCAACTCTTGCTGTTCACCTAGAGAGTCGGGTAAACTTCTACTTTAGACACAGGATCATTATTTGAAATTCGGCTCGGGAATCCGCCAATCGTAGTTCGAGGAAAATTAGTGCTCACGCGAAACCTGTACATTTTGCTGATCGTTGGTGGCCTGAGTCTCGCATGCGCCATGCAGGCTGGTAATTTGCAGTACGGAAGCAAGGTAGGGCAAGCGATTCGCATGATCGAAACGAACTACATCGATTCCATCGATGCTCAGTCGTTATCACATGCTGCTATCGAAGGAGTGGTCGCCAAGCTGGATCCCTTTTCCGAATTCATTCCGCCGCAGCGGTACCAGGAATTTAATTCCATGATTGAACAGAAGTTTGGTGGAATCGGCGTCCAAATCGAAGGCCCACCTTCGGTTCCTCGTCTGACCGTGGTTGCTCCCATTCCTAAAACTCCTGCCTTTAAGTCTGGCATGCAAGCTGGTGACGTGATCCTGGAGATCGACAAGAAACCCACAATGGGACTTTCTGCTCAAGAGGCAACTAAACTGATGCGAGGTCGGGTGGGAGAAACGGTTGAATTGCTCGTGCAACGTATGGACTCATCGGAACGGGTTTACTTAAATATTCAACGTGCTGACATTGAAGTCGATAGTGTCTACGGAGATCGCATCCGCGCTGACGCCACCTGGGAGTACTTTCTTGAAGAAGATCCTAGAGTGGCTTACATTCGCATCGTCTTGTTTGGCGAACGGACTCAGGCTGAATTTTCGGCTGCCCTCAAGGAAATTGCTGGCAGCGCTCAGGGGCTAGTAATTGACTTGCGATTCAATCCAGGAGGCATCTTGCCGGCTGCTGTTGAGCTGTGCGACATGTTAGTCGATAGCGGTGTGATCGTGCGCACTCAGGGTCGCCGCGAAATATTTAATAGCGACTACCAGGCGACGCCCGGCGTTGAATTGGATATTTCGATACCCATCATCGTCTTGATCAATCAAGAGAGCGCTAGTGCCAGTGAGATCATGGCCGGATGTCTGCAAGATTTAGGACGAGCCAAGATTGCCGGCAGCCGCTCCTATGGCAAAGGGACTGTACAGCAAGTTTTTGAAATTGAGAGCGACCGAACGGCATTGAAGTTTACTACGGCTCGTTTTCTGCGTCCCAGCTTCAAAAATATTCACCGCACTGAGAAAATGACCGATCAAGACGAATGGGGCATTCATCCCGCACCAGAACTAGCATTGCAACTGGATGATGTACAGCAGATTTATCTCAATCGCCGTTGGTACCTGCGTGGTGATCCACGGTTGATGGCTCGAATAGATCGTGCGCCAGAACCTGAGTTTGCAGCCGATCCTCAATTGAAAATGGCCGTCGAGTACCTGCAAGCCAGATTCCCGGCGCTTGGAGCTTCTGAATCTGGAAGCAGTGCTGTCGCAACTTCCAATTCGCTATTAGACGTTGGCTCCAACACAGCGAAAGTCGGTCAGGCAGCCTCGAATTCTGCGTCAACTCAATCAACTCCACTGGATCTTGCACCGTGAGTCTACTGATCATCGGATGTGGCTATGTGGGTCGAGAACTGGTGCGACAACTGCATCAAGACCCAACCAATGCTGGACGCTCGATTTATGCACTGACTCGCACCAAGCAGCGTGTGGCAGAACTGGAAAGCTGGGGAGTTTGCCCGCTTGTTGGTGACTGGCTGGACGCAGATTCGCTTCCGAGAGTACCCGAGGTCCAGCGGATTGTGATTACAGTACCTCATCGGCCTGTAGATGCGGTTGATGTCAAGCAGGAATCAAAGAACGATCAGGCCCATGTCCGTGGACTTTGCCACATTCAGCAGTGGTTGCGGCGCAGTGGTATCAACGAGGCGCAGGTGCCACTGGTTTACCTGAGTACAACTGGAGTCTATGGCAATACTCAGGCGGGGGAAGTCATCGATGAGCGTTCGCCCATTTCACCCACTCGGATTGGCCCTAAAATGGCGGCCGCTGCGGAACAATGGTTGCTGGAACATCAGTCCGATTGGCCCTCGACGACGCTTCGTCTGGCTGGCATTTATGGTCCTGAGCGAATCCCCCTGGTGCGACAACTGCAATCTGGATTGCCACTGTCGGTGCCTAGAAATGGTTACTTGAATCTCATTCATGTCGCCGATGCTGTTCAAGCCATCCTTTGGGCGATGGCGCATCCAGGCCAGCAGCCGATACTACTTGTGTCAGACGGTCAGCCCGTACTGAGAGAACAGTTCTATCGATATCTAGCACAACTATGTGGCACGCCAGAGCCAGCATTCACGGAACCTGATTCCAGCAGCAGTAAGTCGTTGCGAGCTACCGATAAGCGTATCGACTCGAGCCTGTTCTGGAAGATATCAGCTTTAAGCCCGATCTACCCCGACTATCAAGCTGGACTGAGTGCAATCGTGAAAGGTTCGTCTAGATCGTGATTGATCGGTTCTCCCGACATTCCGACCCAACGGGAAAAGCTTTAACCCACTAAATTACCTGAAGAGCCATTTTTACTAAGAGATCACTGCGAACTCCTCAACTCGGTGGCTTAATTTTTGTTCACGGAAAGTGATTCAGATGCTAGTTGTTTGATCTGATCCAATGACAATGCACCGCGAAACAATCGGACGTCGATAATTTTTCCTCGGAAGTGGTCTTGAGCACCAAAGCCAATCTGGATTGGCTTTGAATGAGAAAGGTTATAGTCATTGGGTTTGAACGACGACGACTCGGTGACTAGATTGCCGTCGACATAAAGTTTCAATTTTCCTGCGCCTCGCACGGCAGCGATATGATGCCACCCAGAGGGCAGTTGTTGATCGTAGGTAGCGTTCTTACCCGCTTCGATGGATAAGACTCGACCCGAGGGCAATGTCCCTACGAATAACCGCCCTTGATAGACGGCCATCGACCAAGCGCGACGATACTTCACGTCAGGCGTTGTGTCGACTTGAGCCAAGCGACTCCACTGCTGCCCTTCGTCGTAACGATAGACTTCGGCCAAAGGCAACGTTCCTCCGTACATCTTGCCGTTGTAAACCAGCAAGGGCATCGTCTCCAACTCCTGTCCTAATCGAC
>JBIIJD010000109.1:0-10700 GCA_044234105.1 Aureliella sp.
CGGCAACATCCTTGAACTTGGGCTCGTCTTCAAAATGAGTGTACTCATGAGACATCGTAAGTCCGCGAAATTTCATTGCCGAAATGCCACGTTTGCCGCTGACCTCCAATGTTTGCTCGACGCCGTTTTCGTTAAGCTGATTGCGGGTTTGATTGGCCGATCGAATGACAGCTCCGTTGTAGCCGCCGCACAAACCGCGATTGCTGGTCAGCATGAGCACGCTTGCACGTCGAAGTTCAGATCGTTCAGCCAGCAATGGGTGGGATACTTCCAGGCCAGCATTGGCAAGATCTGTCACAATCGAAGTAATCCGCTGAGTGTAGTCGCCTGCTGCCGCAGCGCGATCCATAGCCTTCTTAAAGCGCGCTGTTGCGATCAGTTCCATCGTTCGCGTGATCTTGCGAATGTTGCGAACCGACTTTCTTCTCTTGTCTAAAGCGCGAATATTAGCCATGAAAATGCCTGTGACAAAAATCTAACCGCAGGTTTCCAGGTCCAAATACCTAACCACGAAACCGCTCAACCAAAACACACCTTACTGCTAAGCCCGATAGCCCCGCTTGAACTCTGCGATTGCCTTCTTGATGCCCTCTTCGACTTCTGAGGTCAAGTCTTTAGTTTCCTGTAGCTTGTTCATGACATCTGCCTTACGATCTCTCATGAACTCAAGCAAACGTGTCTCGAAATCAGCGATCTTGGCAACCGGCACATCATCCATGTGTCCACGGGTGGCCGCGTAAATGCTGACGACTTGCTCATAGACGCTCATCGGCTTGTACTGAGTCTGCTTGAGCAGTTCCACCATGCGATACCCGCGATCCAGTCTGGACTGAGTCATCGCATCCAGATCAGTTCCCAACTGAGCAAACGCTTCCAGTTCACGGAAAGAAGCCAAGTCCAATCGCAAACCGCCAGCCACCTTCTTCATGGCCTTGATTTGAGCGGCACCGCCGACGCGAGAAACAGAAATACCCACATTCATCGCCGGGCGAATGCCTTTGAAGAACAGGTCCGGCTGCAAATAGATCTGTCCGTCCGTAATCGAAATCACATTGGTCGGAATATACGCGGAAACTTCGCCTTCCTGAGTTTCGATGATGGGAAGACTGGTCAGCGAACCACCGCCCAGAGCTGCCGACAACTTAGCGGATCGTTCCAGCAGGCGGCTGTGGCAGTAAAACACGTCACCGGGGTAGGCTTCGCGTCCAGGTGGGCGACGCATCAGCAACGACAACTGGCGGTAGGCGGTTGCCTGCTTACTTAAGTCGTCATAAACGACCAGAGCATGTTCGCCGTTGAACATGAAATACTCTGCCATCGCCGTTCCCGAATAAGGCGCAATGTACTGAAGCGGGGCAGGAGCGCTGGCACCAGAAACGATCACCGTCGTGTAGTCCATGGCTCCGTGCTTACGCAGAGCTTCGATGACCAAAGCCACCGATGAATCCTTCTGACCAATAGCCACGTAGAAGCACTTAACGCCGGTGCCCTTCTGATTGATGATCGTGTCGATGGCAACCGCCGTCTTACCTGTCTTGCGGTCTCCAATGATCAGCTCGCGCTGTCCACGACCGATGGGTGTCATGGCATCAACAGCCTTGATCCCTGTCTGCAAAGGTTCGGATACCGGCTGACGTTCGGCAACACCCGTTGCGATGATCTCAACCGGTCGCTGCTCAGAAGACTCAACCGGACCACGACCGTCAAGTGGATTGCCCAGAGGATCCAGCACGCGACCAACCACACCAGGGCCTACCGGTACGCTTAACAGCTTACCCAGTGCACGAACCTCGTCGCCCTCGTTGATCGTCAAGTAATCACCTAAAATGATGATACCGACAGAGTTCTCTTCCAGGTTAAACGCCAAGCCGATGACGCCTGAAGGGAACTGCACCATTTCGCCGGACATGACCCCGGACAGGCCGTATACGCGAGCGATACCGTCGCTGACCTCCAGCACGGTTCCCACTTCACGAACGTCCATGGAACTTTCGAACGTCTCAATTTCTTTTTGAATCACCGAGGCGATTTCGTCCGAATTGAACTTCATGCCTATCCTCGAATTCTGGCAAATAATTGCAAAGTAAAAAGTGTTAAATTTGAAATGTGTTTCTAGGAAGTCAGCAGTGTCGCAAATCGATCACGTACCGCCTTTTGAATTCCCTGATTGACCGCGCTACGCAGAGCAGACATCTTGCCTTCCACGCTGCCATCGTAGACCTGATCGCCCACTCGAATCATGATTCCGCCCAGCAACGAAGGGTCTACCTGTTCGTCAAGCACAACTTGGTGGCCTAATGTTTGACCAAGCCGTTGGGCAATCGCTTGTCGCTGTTGTTCGTCCAGTGGCAAAGCCGTCCTGACCGTTGCCCGGACTAGACCAAGCTGTTGCTCTCGCAATTCCTGAGCGCTAACCTGAATGCCGCGCAGCCAGCCGATGCGTCCTCGGCGGCACAAAACTTTCAGGAAGTTTAACAAAGTCGAATGGACTCGCCCTCCGAAAATTCGATCGATCAATTGCTCTTTGTCTACCTGATTGACTCGCGGCGATGACAAAATTTGCTCTAGCGCGGGCTGCTTTGATAAGCAATCACGAACGATCGAGTTAAGTTGATCAACGACCTGATCGACGTCACCTCCGGCTGCGCCCAGAAGGGCCTTGCCGTAAAGCGAGCCCACTTGCTGAGCATCGCTGTCCAGCACCGTGGAATGCAGGTTGGATTGTGATTGACTCATCGCAATGTTATCGAGATCAAAAAGTGGCGAATAATTGACGACACGGGTGTGGTTTCAGCAAACCTAAACAAGCTAATTTCGACTAGGTAATTTGCTGAGCATATCCTGGATCAACGACTGATGGTCACTGGCTTTGACCTCGCGACCAATCACTCGTCCTGCAAGTGTTACAGCCAGATCCGTCGACTTCTGAGCCAACTCACTCAGGGCTGCCGATTTGGCCGATTCGATGTCCGCAACAGCCCGATCTCGAAGCTTGGCAGCTTCTTCCTGGGATGCTTCAACCAAACGTTGACCGACCGATTCGGCATCCTTTCGGGCATCGGACACAATTTGTTGAGCTTCGGCACTGGCTGCGGCCAACTTGGCTTCGTACTCACGCAGTTTGGACATGGCTTCCTGCGAAGCTCGCTCCGCATTGGCGATGTTGTTTGCAATGGACTTTTCGCGTCGCTCGAGACCGGTAGAAATTGGCTTCCAAGCAAACATCGACAATCCGGCCAAGAGACATCCAAAGATGATCAAGGACGCAATGGCTAAGTCCGATCGCCATTCGGCAGGATCTTCCGCTGAATCGCTCAGATTGGCATGCGTCGGATCAAAATGCTGTCCGTGCGCATCGCTATGCTTATCTGAGTGACCTGATGAAGCAGAGTGGGCATCAGCTACTGCTGCCGAATCAGCTACTTCAGCTACCGCGTCGGGTGCCTTAGCTGGATCATCTGCCGCTTGGGTCCTGCCAATCATCAGTAGTGCAGAAACAAACAGCGCCAACCAACCAGCGCGTCCAAAGGTATGAAACATCATGCTATCCAGGTTTCTTGTATGGATGAGACTTAGTTAGCCCAAGGATTTTGCGTGGAGCACACAAACACGGCGTAAAAGGCCAGGCCCTCAATCAAAGCGGCTGCGATGATCATTGCCGTTTGAATCGTGCCCGAAGCTTCTGGTTGTCGTCCCATCGACTCAACGGCACCCTTGGCTAGCAGGCCGATGCCCAATCCAGCGCCGATCACCGCCAAACCAGCGCCAACGGCACCGGGCATTCCAACGCCTTCAGCAGCCGAGACTGGCATTGCCATAAGACCAACTAGACCCATTGCTCGAGCAGCATTTACAAGTTTTTTCACTGAAAATCTCCTGAAAACTAAAAAGGTGTGAAGCGTATAGTTGAAACAGCAATTTGTTGGACCGCTGCCGACTTTGGTTTTGCAAACTATCAATTAATGGTGATGCGTAGCGCTGCCTATAAACAGGGCCGCTAAAAACGTAAAGATGTAAGCCTGTAAACAAGCCACAAACAGTTCCAAGAAACTAAGCAACGTAGCGGCCACAATCGAAATCAAAGCGGCTAGGCTCCACATTCCAGAATTCATCGAAACAGCGTGTGCACCAAATCCAATTCCCACAAATCCCAACAGAACTAAGTGGCCGGCAACCATATTCGCCAACAATCGAACCGCCAATACACCGTGTTTGATTAAAAGGGAAATGCCTTCAATCGCATAAACTAGCGGCAAGATGAATACGGCCAAATATAAAGGCAGGCCCAGCGAGGGTGCCAAGTTCTTCAAATAACCCAGGAAGCCAAAGGCGCGTACGCCCTGTACTAGTCCAACAGCAAACACAACCAGCGCTAATACACCGGTGACTGCAAACATGCTGGTGGGCGCACCAACCCAAGGTATCATCCCCATCAAGTTGCAACCTAGCGTAAAGAAGAATAGCGTCCACAACAAAGGCATGTACTTGTCAGCATCATGTTCACCCATGGCCGGTACCACAACTTTGTTGCGAACAAACTCAACAGTCGACTCCAGGAAGTTCCAGAGCTTGCCTCGCGGAGCGGCACCGCTGGCCACTTTTCCACCCAGCCACTTAAAGGCCATTAGAATCACAGCAGCTACCACCAGTTCGACGATCACATAGCGGCTTATCCCAAAGCCAGACTGGACTTCGTATGGGTTTCGTAAGGTGGCCAACGGTTGAGGAATGAAGATCTTGCCACTGAGCGACTTATTGTAACCTTCAATTTTCTCGGGCTGCCAAACGACTTTTGTTTGTTTAAAGTACTGATCGACCATGCTGCCCGATTGGTACTTGGCACTCAGTTCGGACCAGTTCTGACCGGTTTTTTCGTTGCCTGCCAATTCAACCAGCCATGCCAAAGAGTGATTTGCGTTCTCTGGCAACTGCATGTAGCTTTTCATCGCGTTTTCGGATTCGGGAGCTTTAGCCTTAGCCCATTTTGTCGCTGCGGAATCCAGACTCTTCAATTCATCCACCAAGTACTGGTCCAGCGGACGGCCATGCCGCGCATGTTTCTGGTGCTGCCAGTGTTGCCACTGCGTGATCAAGCCATCCAACTGAGACGGCTGGGCGACAACAGCCTTCAGCTCTCCAACCAGTTGCTCGGCTTCCCACTGCTGATAATCGGCATCATTGCGAATGACCCAAGGGCCGTACGCAGCGTAGAAATCTTCCGGCGTCTCATAGCTCTTCTTCCACAGACCACGCGGGACTTCAAAGTAGAAGCTGTCCTTGATGTGAAGTATGGGAGAAGCCATATCGCGTATTTGATTTAAGTCAGTGTAAGTTGCGAACGGGGCACTACCGTGGCCGGGAAGAGATGTAGGACTCACTGCACCGCCGGATTTGGAGCCAAGATTCTAATGGCAGAGTGATGAAATAACAGGTCAACAAAGCCCACAAAAAACATTTTCTTTCCAGTCCGTCCCATATTGGGATCAGCAATAAAGAGGATAAGGCTATCGGAAATCGCCATGCTAAAGCCATTAAGTGCCGTAAAGTCCAACGAAAAAAGTGGTTTCTGATGACAACAGCAGGTAACAACGAACACAAATTGGCTAGCGCTGCCACGGTTATTGGCCAGAGGTAAACAGGTTCGATGCGACCATTTGTCGCAAGAAAGCCGCCTGCAAATGCCGCCAATAGTGACGCTGTGATCAGGATAATCGACTCACGAATCGATGTCACGGTTTCCCTCTAAGTTGTGAGCTGAAGTCCAAGTTGTCCGAACCAAAGTAGCAGGCATGCTCCGCCGTGCCGCAAGCAATCGTCATAGTAGCAGGCACGTTCCAGCCATGCTGTAAGCTTTTTATTTAATCCAACGAAACTCGTACTGGCCGGGATTAAAATCTTCATGCGATTCAAGTTTCATCGACAGACTTCCTTATGGGCTGGGGTTGTCGCCGTCTGAGTCATCTGGGCTCAATTCTGGATCTTCGTCGTCCCAGGCAAGTGGCTTGCCGCGCGCGCGCGGCGTAAACCTTTTGGCTAGCACAAGCAGACCCACCGTTCCCAACACCAGACCAACCCCAAAACCGGTCAAGGCAAGAAAGCTTGTTCCATAACGGCGGTCGGCAATTGAGCCAATGATGCCTGGCCCAGCCATGACTACAGCAACAGCCAGCGTTCGCGAGATCCACTGGGAAGCAAGCGCCCAGGCCGTTTCTGATCGTTCGTTTTCTCGGAAAGGCGTGTTTATGGTAGGTCCTTTGCCATTCGAGTGTTTGAAGCCGCCGCTAAGCAGGCCATCAACGTGCCGCTGACTGAGGGAAAGGGAGTGCGTTAAAGTAGACTTAATAACCCTTAGGTGGGCTTAATGTAGTTGCAGTCGTCTTTGTGGTAGTGTATCCCTGTTTTAACCGCAAATTTTGGTGGTGTGTCCCCGTTTTGAACGCAATTTAGACGGAATTTGCTAGAAAAAATCGGATTCCCTTCCATACTAGGGTAATGGCGGTAAAGGCAATGGTTGTCAAATGGGGTCGCCAGAAGGATTATTTCGATAATTGTTGATGCCAATCCATTCATCGACGGTGTTGATTGTGCTTCGGTGCATTCAGTCTAGTCGATAGTGTTGAATCGGGGCAGATGCGATCATCGCAATTCAGATGCACACCATTTTTCCAAGGTTTTCTATCTTGATCGCTACCAAAAACCTCAACAAATTGGCAAAAGCTGAAGTTGTAGCCCAGGCCAAGCGTCTTGGGATCGTATTGGGCAACAAGAGCAAGGAGCAGTTGATCAAGGCGATTGAGCGCCAGTTGAAATCAGGTGCCAAAGGAACCAAGTCAGCCGAGTCTTCTGCTTCGAAGGTCAAGAAGTCGATGCAGAGCAAGGCCAAGACCAAGACTATGAAAAAGCCTGCTTTCAAAGCTAAATCAAGTGGTCAGCCAACCGCCAATTTGACCACGAAGAAGATGCCATCAGCTTCATCCGGCAAGGGATCAAGCACATCATCGGCAGTCAAAGCTTCGCTAGGGAAGAATCAAAAAGGCACTACTACTAAATCTACGAGCAAGAAGCCAACCGCCACTGCGACAAAGAGTAGCCCCACTGACAAGACGACAGCAGCAAAAAAGCCTGATAGTCGACCTGTTGGTGCAGCGGATCACAAGACTCAGGTAAAGACTGCCGATTCAAAGAGTCCAACGAAAAATACAACGAAAGGTCCAGCGGATAAGGCGACTTCGGGCCAAAAATCTCCGGTAAAAGGTATCGCACCCAAGCCTGCACCCAAAGAACCAGTGACGCCGCCAAGGCCGCCGACAGATCCCAAAGTACTGAAAAAAATTCGCGACTTGCAGTCGCAGCGGGATTCACACAAAGACATTGCATACCGGCCAAGGTTGATTCAGCCACCGGGAGCAAGCGATCCTATTTGGGATAAGGAGCCTCAGAAGGATCGTTGTGGATTGTTCGTCCGAGATCCATACTGGTTGCATGTCACCTGGGACGTCACGCGCGGAGGCGTTGAACGCGCACACTCTGTGCTGGCCGAGCAGTGGCATGGTGCTAAGCCGATTTTGCGGTTGATGAAGATCGAGGATGTCAGTCATGGTTCGGCAGCGGAAACAGTACAGGCTGACATCGAGATCCGAGGAGGCGTGAGGAATTGGTATATTCCTTGGACCGGTGAACCAGCGATCTTTCGAGTCAGCATCGGCTACATTGGTTCACTGGGTCGGTTTCAAGCCATTGCCATCAGCAACACGGTCAAGACACCTGCCGCCTCCAATCATGCTGTTGACACCCACTGGACCGATTTGGGCTCCGAGGGCGAGAAGATACTTGCGATGAGCAGTGGACACGATTCTACTCACACAACTGGCGAGATGAAGGAGATATTAGAAGATCGCTTGAATCGTAGCCTGGGTGCCCCGGCATTGGCAAGGCTAGCTTCGGCTGCGGACGGGTCTTTTCGATCTCGCGGTGGATTCCATTTTGATATGGACGTAGAACTGGTGCTTTACGGGGCAACGCAGCCAGACAGCTATTTGACTGTCAACGAACAACCAGTAGCATTACGTCAGGACGGTAGTTTTGTTGTCAGGCTGCCGTTCCCCGATCGCCGCCAAGTGATTCCTGCCGTGGCCGTGGCCCGCGATGGCAGTCACCAGCGCACCATCGTTGTGGCGGTAGAGCGCAACACCAAAACGATGCAGCCTCTGGAGCAGGAGCAGGATACCGGAGATTAAATCGAGGTCGTGTTGCGAACCGTGAGCCAAAATCGGATCTGGAAGTGATCCCGGTGTTTTGAGAATAGTCTTGAATCACTTGTTCCCGAAGAGGTTTTAAGGAGACGCATCACCCATGGATTCACCAACGATTGCCGCACCCCATTCACTGATGGAAAATTTGGTTGGCTGGTTCCAGTACGACATGTCGTATGTTCTGGCGCTAAGCGGTGGAGTTGACAGCGCGGTGGTGGCCTGTGCTGCCATGCAGGCTGGTGTGTCCCTGGTCGCCGTGACAGCCCGAGGACCAAGCCTGAGTCAGCGGGACTGGGCAGATGCTCAGCAGATGGCGCTGAAGTTGAAATTAAATCATGTTTGGCTAAACGCAGGTGAGGCCGACAGCGAAGAATATGCTCGAAATGATGCCCGAAGATGTTACTATTGTAAGTCACATCTCTTTACCGCAGTTACCAAGCAATTTCCTAAGCACACGATACTTACAGGAACCAATTGGGACGATTTGGCGGACTACCGGCCGGGGTTGCAGGCGGCCAGTGAGGCTCGAGTACGGTCTCCGTTAGCAGAGCTTCAAATCGGTAAAGCTCAAGTGCGCGAGCTTGCCGAGTACTGGCGGCTGCCCGTGGCAAGCAAACCGGCTAGTCCCTGCTTGGCATCTAGGATCGCGTATGGAGTTTCGGTAACTCCAGAACGTCTCAAGATGATCGAAGCGGCTGAGGAAATCGTACGGGAGTTACTCGGCTGTGGCGATTGTCGAGTTCGACTGCACGAAGGACAGCTAGCCCGGATTGAAGTGCCGCAATCGGAATTGCAGAAGTTGTCTAGTGCCGAACTCTACACTCAATTGTATGCTCGCTTGCAGCCACTAGGCTTTCGCTACGTAACACTGGATCTGGCAGGTCTGCGATCGGGCAACCTGAACGAACTGGTGACTATCCAGTGGAACTCGCACGGGAAATAGTTCATTTACTGTCCTATAAACCCTATGGCATTAAATCCGCTGCCGACTTGAGAGAACGGGAACATACCGTAGATGCCCTGTCGGAATACTTGATCCACAAAATCGTTGAAGCGAGCGATCGGAGTCAGCGGCACAATAATCAGGTCGTTGTCGCGCAGCCAGATCTCATCGGCTGGTGTTGGGACTTTCCCAAGGTGCATGCCTCGCAGGTCGACGCGCGTGGCCAACATGCGCCAATCTTCGGCGCGACGAAATATGACCACTTCTCGTGCGTTACCACGAGCGTTGATACTGCCTGCCATCGCCAGTGCAGCCGTGACTGAGGTTGGGCCTTGCAGTTGATAGCGATCAGGTTTGGCCACTTGGCCGTAGACAAAGACAAAGTGTGGCGCTTCTTGATCCAGGATGGGTTCCACGTAGATGCCGGGAACCAACTGACGATATCGCAAGTTGACCTCACGTTTGATTTCGTCAAGCGTCAAACCTTGAACGCAAATCGCGCCTATCTTGATCAAACGGACCGTACCATCGGGATGTATCGTTGTGGTCAAAGTACGGCCTCCAGAGATGCCTTGCCGTGCATCGATAGATTCCAAGATGTCTTCGACACTAGAATTCGTTTTGATCGGCAAGATATCGATCGCGGGCTCTTTGATAAACTCTTTATAAGCGATTTCCAGATTGCGTCTCAATTGCGAGATAGTCAAGCCGGCTGCTCGAATGCGACCGATGTTGGGCAGGTGCAAATAACCGTCGGGTTGAATGGCGATCCCTTTGCCTTGCAGGATATCACCAACCTTCAGGTCTTTATCGATCATCGAGGTGATTTGCAATTCGTCACCAATCAGTAGAACGTAACTGTCGGCAGGTACTTCGCGGGAGCGAGCAAAGACAAACTGAATCCTGTCTCCTGCTCTCACTCGATAGTCGATGGTTGCTGGTAGACGAACCGGTCCCTGGTACTCGCCGTGCCCCAACGGCTGAAAGTTGTAGGGGCGCATGTCGTGCCAGGTCTGATGCGAGCCACAATTATCAGCACAATCGATAGCTTCAATGCACGGTTGGCATCGCCCTTTGGCAACCTGTGGTTGAGTCGCAGGAGAGCAAGCCGAGTAGTTACACCGATCGACGCTGCCAAAACTTTGTTCAGAAGTAGGGACTGAGAAATGAGGATTGACGATTTCGATTTCAGAACTGCTGGGTGGCCCGACCGCCTGCGCCATCACCGTTCGAACGATTGTCAAATTGGTTGTGGTTAAAAATACCAACCATCCCAAGAGCAGGCTGACTGATCGAGGCAGTGAAATGCGGGTCAGATAAGTTGCTTGAACTGTCATGTGTATCATCCGGGTCAATGGGATCAAGCAGTAATATGATTTAAGACACTCTAACAAAACTGATTTAAGCGATTCCAGCAAATCATGAGACATCCAATCGCTAGAAAAGCGTCGTGAATGTCATCACGTTTTTCATAGCGG
This sequence comes from Aureliella sp., assembly GCA_044234105.1. Taxonomy (GTDB): domain Bacteria; phylum Planctomycetota; class Planctomycetia; order Pirellulales; family Pirellulaceae; genus Aureliella. Next base: position 10,674 of record JBIIJD010000109.1, read on the forward strand.
CAGCGCAGTCGACGCCAATTGAAGAGC
>JBIIJD010000007.1:0-110594 GCA_044234105.1 Aureliella sp.
ACAAACGACTGCACCGCAGCTCCGCGTGCCGACGCAGGATCTTCAGCTCGTTGCAAGAAATCAGCTACGTTGCGAACATTGCCAGCCATATCGGTGACCAGCAATTGCCCCGAAGTGACCAAACTGACGGCCGTGCCTTGAACGCTCAGCAATTCCAATACTTGATCGATCACATCATCAGGGTTTAGCCGCTGCAGACTAAAAAGCACTCGGACCGGTTCATATCTTCCGCGATTGGCCAGTTCGGCCTCTGAAATCGTTTCTGTCAATTCCTTCAGCAGCTCGCCACGCATGGCTTGGTCATCTTCAAAGTTGACACATCGCAGCAAACGTCCTTGTCGAAACAAAGAATAACCACTGTCCAATAGATAGGCATTCATCACGTCCAGGACTTCGCCAACCGTGTATTTGCGACTCAGATCCCGATAGGTAAAAGTGCCAGGCGGAGTGACTTCCGAGTGTACCGACATGTCCGCTTGTTCGGCTAGCCAGCGGATGACATCCCCCCATGGTTGACGCTGGAAATTGATCTCCAGTTGAACTTGATCGATGGCGATCTGAGAGACATCGCCCGCAGCCGGTAGCGCCGGTGCTGTTGCTGCGGCCGTTGGCGGCGACGGCGGTGCCGAGTCCAAACCTTCACGTACGGGAGGCATTGGCGGCTGCGCGGGCTGTTGGTTGCTTAGCCCTGCAAGAACCTGCCATGCATCCCATTGAGAATCAGACAGCTCAGCGCGAATCGCTTGCTCGGCCTGCGGCTTGAGCCCGTCCTGGCTGTTCGCTTTTCTGGCCGTTCTAAGTCGTTCTCGCCATGAGCTGACAGTCTCCTGCTGCCAAGGAGCCAAGTTGACGGCCTGAGCAACCGCTGGGTCGGATAACGACAGAAGTCCTTGCCACTGGAGTTTTAATTGTTTCAGTTGATCCCGCTGAGCCTGATCGAGCACTCCGGCTGCAAGACGCTCCGACTCCGTTGCAAAGTCAGCTAACAGTTGTCCGTGCTGATTTTTGGGAGCCTCCTTGAGCTGAGCAGCCAGACCAACTGCGGCACTGGTGCGGCGACTGGTCAATTGCTTAAGCTGCTGGATCTGCTGTTCACTAAGGTCCAATTGCTTGGCGACTTTCGACTCGGGCTGCGTCAATTCGCTTAAAACCCCCAAGTATTCGCTGGCTGGCAGGTTAGATGCTAACGCCAATAGCCAAAGAGTCCCCAGCATGGACAGCGCCAGACGGGTTGGAAGTGGCAGGCGTCGAGTTAAATTGTTGTCTAACATGCTATTTTTGCTGAATCACCGAACGGGAGTCCTAGAAGTATTCTCGCTATGCCTGAGAATGATCAAGTTGAGAACCCAGGAAAATGAATAAAGTTTCGGTTAGGCACTCTAATTTTAGTCCAATCGGGGGGGGTAGTGGACGTGCTTTGGCCGTAGGGGTGTCCGCTCGCGCTTTGGTCGCCGCACTGACCGATTCCAATTTTAGAGTAATTAGTGTGGATGCGTTCGGCGATCAAGACACTCAGGAAAATGCGATACAAACCATCATCTTACCCCAGTGGGGAACGACGATTTCGGAACTGTCGTTACAACCCGAACCGGAAACCAGACGGCTGGCCGAATCATCCGACACCTATTTGGCTCAGAACTATCCCGTTTTTTGGGCGGGAGGGACAGAGAATTGGCCTGAAATGGTTACCTACCTGGCCGGCCACCCGAAACTACGTCTTCTGGCCCCCAGTGAAGACCAATTGAAGCTTCTCAGGTCTGCTCGCCTTTGGGCCCAGGTCGCTCAGCAGGCCGGACTTGGATTTCCTGAGAGTATCGATCATTTGGGGCCTTTTGGCCAGGTGGCACATCAATCAATCAAGTCCAGATGGCTGCGAAAGAAGGTCATTGGCGGCGGGGGATTCGGAGTCACGATCAGCGAGCAGTTGCCTACGATACCGCAATCTTCATGCGAATACTTCCAGCAAGAAATCTGCGGAACGGTGATGGGAGTCAATTTTTCAGTGGCCTGGAATCGCGACTCAGCAGGAACAGGGCGCGATGCCATGCCTGAAGTGACTCTGATGGGAATCGTGCAATCTTGGAGCAGTGATCAGTGGCCGGGCCCCAGTGAATTTATCTATCGAGGTTCGTGGGGACCCATTGCAATTAGCCAATCTTTGCAGGATCGATTGAGCCACCTAGCACAATTATTGGCGACCGAAACCGGCATCACGGGTTGGCTTCAGATGGATTGTATCGAAGATCAACATGGCCAGTGTTGGTTATTGGAGGTCAATCCGCGCTGGACAGCAGGCATGGAGGTACTGCTGCGTTCAGGAGTCACAAACCCTGCTGCACATCACGCAGCAGCATGGGGATATCCGAACCCATCGTCACTACTACAAGTACGACAGCCAAATTCATTGATCGGTAAAGCAATCTTGTATGCACCCTGTAAACTGTTGCTGACTAGCCAGCGTGTAGATCAACTTCAATCACTGCCCCGAGAGCGTTTTGCTGATATCCCTTCCGACCAAATGAAGGATCGATGGCTGGATGAGGGCAGTCCGATACTGACCGTCTTGGCAAGTTGCGATCCCCAATTATCGCTACCTGCGGCTCGCAAGGTTCTGCTGGATCAACTTCAACAGTCTGCTCGGCAAGTCGCAGGTTTCCTGATGTCTTGATGCTCAATCTGACGACTGAGTGTCGTCGCTTGAAAGCCACGGCTTCTTTCATGCCGTAAAATCTAGTAAACTGCGGATATACGATGGGTTCGCTCGTTGACATCGCCAATTCTCCGAGAGACCGATCAAGAACTCCTTTGTCATTGGAACCTCACCTGTGTCCGAATTTGTGTTGATCGAAAAAATGCGTCCCGGCTTAGTTGTCGTCACGCTGAACCGGCCCGAGCGCAGGAATGCGCTGTCCATCGACTTGATGAAGCAATTGCTGGACCAGTGGAAGCGACTGGAATCGGATCAGCAAACTCGGGTTGCCATCCTTCGAGGGGCTGGTCCGGTGTTCTGCGCTGGCTTGGATTTAGCCGAAGCGGAGAATCGCGAATTGGTTCGCGAGTCCGCGCAGTACGTGGCTCGAACTCTAAGCACCCTGCGCTATTCCAATTTAGTCTCGATCGCTCTATTGCACGGTGCAGCCTACGCGGGCGGAGCTGGAGTGATCGCAGCTTGCGATATGGCCATCGGGTCTAATGATTGTAAGATCGGGTTTCCCGAGGCCAGGCGCGGTCTACTGCCGGCCTTGATCAGCGATGTGCTGCGAACCAAATTGCGCGAGGGCGATCTCAGCGAACTATTTCTAGTAGGCGATCCAATCAATGCTCAGCGCGCGCAGGCCATGGGGTTATTGCAGCGAGTCGTTGCGCATGACGAACTGCTTGATCAAGCTCGAAAAATGGCAGAAAGTATTTTAGCAGGCGGCCCCGAGACCATTCGTCAAACCAAGAAGCTTTTGCACCACGCCTACCGTCATCAAGCGCCGCCACCAGACCAATTCAGCCAGTCGATCGACGAACATCTGAAAGCAAGGTTTAGTGAAGAAGCCAGCGAAGGCTTGCGCGCCTTTCTGGAAAAGCGACCCGCCAACTGGATCATTAACTGAAATCAAATCGGAGGTGAGTCATGCAAAGCAAAGCTACTAGTATAAAAAACTATTTGGCCGAGCTACCCATGGAGCGTCGCCAAGTGATCCAAGCCGTTCGCCAAGTCATCTTAGCGAACCTAGATCCGACAGCCCAAGAAGGCATGCAGTACGGAATGATTGGTTACTTTGTGCCCCACAGCGTCTGTCCAGCGGGCTACCACTGCGATCCCAAACAGCCGCTACCGTTTATATGTTTAGCAGCTCAGAAGGCTCGTTTTGCCATCTACATGATGGGCTTGTATACCGGAGGCGATTGCGACAATCCAACTCCACTGGCTAGATGGTTTCACAAGGAATTGGAAAAGCTAGACAAACGACTCGATTTGGGAAAATCGTGCATTCGTTTCAAAAAGCTAGAAGACTTGCCGCTGGAACTGATTGGACGAACCGTCAAGCGACAGTCGGTTGCTCAATTCATTCGCCAATACGAAAAATCTCTTTCCCAGCAGCGGTCAGTTGCAACTAAGAAATCGACACGTAACAAGCAAGAGTCAAAAACAAAAATATCGCGGCAGATTCGGTAGGTTCTATAATGCGGAAATCGCAGTGCCAAGAGTAGATCAGCCGCTAGCGCGTTAGCGACCGGTTTTTCCTGTCAGCGCTAGAAAACCGGGGGCTAAACTTAAGGGCTAACGCCCTCCGGCTGATTTTACTTCAGCGTCACAACACTATCTAACTCGGAAATGAATCCAGCGGTATGGCTAGAAGTGCTTGGGCGAGGGCTTTGCCCTGAGCGTCGTTACGAATGCTCTGTTTTAATACCCCGCTTAGAATGAAATTCAACCCTCCTAGGTTCGGTAGCTCGTAACGTGTAACGGCGGTGATGCTGAGCGCTTGAAAATAGTGCTGCACTCTTTCTGCGGTCAGCCAATTTGCTAAGGCTGGATAGTCTTGCAGATCTCTCACTAGAATGCCAACGTTGGCGCCGGTGCCCTTATCGCCACTGCGTCCGAAGGCGATGTCCAGCAAGCGAACTGGCTTGCGTGTAGAAATCGAAATGTTTGCAGCAGCGTGAGAATTCTCGCTCTTAGCTTCAGCCAGAGGTTGTCGTGCAGGAGGCCACTGGGCGTTGGTTCTACGAATGGTTAGTGTGTCCCCGGTGTTTACAAAATCAACCTGCGCGGGTACTAAACTAGCATCCACCAGACAGGGCCAGTAGCGATATACGGAATGTACACGAGGCCGCCCTTCGGCATACCCCGTCGTCCCTTGGGCTCCACCAGTCACTAGCGGCATCAGTTCTTGTGAAAAGGCCTCCACGGCCGCTTTTGAGTCGGATTCAACCGCGATGCGCATGACGGTCTCGAAACTGTGTCCCAAATCCAGTACGCCGCTGGGCAGCGGTACGCTGGCTAAATTTCCCAGGCACTCGACCAACGTATCTCGATAGTTCCATCCGGCTTCGCCAAGGCGCTTCAATACGATTTGGGCACTGCGCCCAGCCTTCAGTTCAGACTCTTGGCCGATAATCGTCAACATGCCAGCGGCTCGGTAGCCATCGCGATAGGTGGCGCTGACTTTCAGTGTGCTCGGCTTGGGCGCTCCACGAGCCCCCACAACTTCGACTCGATCCTGTGCCACTTGACGAACCGACAAATTGAGAAAGGAAACCTCCACGTCGGGGCTCAGATACCTGGCAGGGTCTCCGATCTCGTACAACAACTGCTCTTTGACAGTGTGCTCGGTTACATTGCCACCGGTACCTTCCGGTTTGGTAACGATCAGTGTGCCATCGCTGTTAATTTCCACCACGGGAAACCCCAAATGGACAGGATCGTCGATGGTTAACCAGTCTGTCGAGATGCCTCCGGTAACCTGTGTACCACATTCCAACAGGTGTCCAGCGATGGTGCCCTGCGCCAATCGATCCCAATCATCCAGAGGCCAATCGAAAGCGTGCGCGCAGGCAGCTAGCACCATCGACGGATCGGCCACTCGCCCCGTGATGACGATATCGGCGCCCGCTTGCAACGCTTGAAGAACTCCACCGCATCCCAAGTAGGCATTGGCGGTTACCAGCCGATCTTGAACGGTGCTTAGTGGTTGTCCGCTTTCCAAATTAGAAAATGTTTCGCATCGTCCGTCGTCACTTGTAAGCAGAGACAAAATATTATCGCCTGAGACAACACCGATTTTCAGCGAACGACAACCTTTCTCTTCCAAAACCCGTTGACAAGCAACCGCACAGGCCTTTGGGTCCAATCCGCCAGCATTGGCGATCAATCGACAACGTCCACCGGCGGCCCAGTAGTCTGCCAGTCCACTCACCACCTGAACGAAATCTTGCGGGTAACCCAGTTCCGGACGACGTTCGCGTTGGACCGCCAGTATCGACATGGATACTTCGGCCAAGTAGTCCATCGTCAGATAGTCCAGGTCGGGCATCTGCGACAATAAATCGGATGCTGCTGACGGCCGATCACCCCAAAAAGCTTGGGCGTTACCAATTCTAATGAATTTGCTCACACTTCCCTCGCTTGATATCGGGCTCTGCTAAGTAATTCAGGTGTGCAAACCGACAATGCAGCAGCCAACCAGCGCCGAGTATGGTCCGGTGGAATGATCGCATCCACCCAGCCGCGCGAAGCAGCGTGGCGCACTTCGGTGTGTTCCTGGTACTGCTGGCGAATAGTGTCTCGCAACTCATTGATCTGCTCTGGGCTCATCGGTTTGCCGCTCTTCTCCGCATCTCGCAGTCGCAAAGTCAGCAGAGTATCGGCAGCCTGATTGCCTCCCATCACGGCCATACGAGCGTTGGGCCATGCCAGAATGATTGCAGGATCGTAGGCTCGACCACACATGGCGTAATTGCCAGCACCATACGAACTGCCAACAACCACCGTGAATTTCGGAACAGTTGCGACGCTCATCGCACGCACTAACAAAGCTCCCGAACGAATGATACCCGCCTGTTCCGATTGTTTGCCGACCATAAATCCTTGTACATCTTGGATGAATACTAGCGGGATGCGATTCTGATCACAATCAAACACAAAGCGAGCGGCTTTCTCCGAAGCGTCGGCATACATTACACCACCAATCTGAATTTCGCCTTTGGACGTTTTGCAACGCTGGCGCTGATTGGCTACCAAGCCAACAGGGTTGCCCTGGATCCTCGCATAGGCGGTGACGAGTGTCTTGCCATAATCCGGGCGAAACTCCTCAAGGCTTCCAGCATCCACGATGCAGTTCAGCAGGTCACGCACATCGTACTCGCCCGTTCCATCGGCGGAGATCAATGAGTACAAATCATCTGCGGGTCTGGCAGGATCAGGGCCACTGCGCTCGGCGGGCAACTCAGGCAGCAACGCCACCAGGGATCGAACTCGCTGCAAGCAGGCGGTGTCATTGGGCTCGTGAAAGTCGACGGTACCGCTGATTTTCGAGTGCATGGCTGCACCACCCACCTCCTCGGGGTCGACCACCTGCCCGATCGCAGCCTTGACTAAGGCTGCACCGGCCAGACACAGTTGGCTGCCTTCGGTCATCACAATTTTGTCGCACAGTACCGGCAAGTATGCCCCACCCGCGATACAGTTGCCCATGACTGCTGCGATCTGAGGAATTCCGTCCGCTGACATGACCGAGTTGTGACGAAAGATCCGACCAAAGTCATCTTCGTCAGGAAAGACTTCATCTTGCAAAGGCAGGAACGCACCCGCCGAATCCATCAAGTAGATGGCAGGCAGACGCAAGCGATGAGCCATCTTCTGAGCGCGAATCATCTTTTTGACCGACTGCGGAAACATGGCACCGGCCTTGACCGTGGCATCGTTGGCTGCGATCACGCAAGGACGTCCGCTGACCCAACCAATGCCAGCCACAACTCCCGCCGCAGGCACATCACCCCACTCGGGATACATTTGATACGCCGACCACAAGCCAATCTCCAAGAAAGGCCGATCCGCATCCAGCAAGACTTGCAAGCGTTCGCGCACGGGCAATCTTCCCAACTTGCGTTGCCGATCTTGGCCAGCTTTGCCTCCGCCCTGCAACAACCTCTGTTCATCAGCCAAGATTGCCGTTGTCATTTCTCTTAGATCAGCCATCAACACTACTTTCTTCATTAAAGTTATCAGAGATGCACAGCGCGTAAACATCGCAAGCGACGGGTTGTTGCAGTTGGTCGACCAGACGCAGTCCACAAGCCGATGGTAACAATCGGCAAAATCTCGAAATTGCCTGTCGCGGCGGAAATCGATCAAGCAGTTGATTCAGTTGCAGGCGGAGCAATTGAATCTCCTGAGCATCCGCTAAAGAGTGCTTCAGCAATTGGCTCAACTGGCTATTCAAGAAATTGACATAGCTCCCATCGTGAACAATCAGTAGCTGATGCCCGGCAACTAAACAATTTTTGCCCTGCGGAGAAAATTCGAGCAGATAATCCTGAATGGCCGATTGCCATTGACACTGCACTGCGGCCACTTGACGATCGGTAGGCTGCACGCCTTGGCGTCGCAAAGCTTCGAGTATCTCCTGCTGGCTAATCCCGCCAGATGCGACGCGACAAGCCATTTCATAAGCATGCGCTTCCTCAAAAAATTCAGCAATGCGCAGAGGATCAACCGGAGTGGCGATGTGGTCCTGAAGCAATTGACGCGCCGCCCCATGCATTTGATCCAGCAGACTCAAATCGTCCGAAAGACGCCCCTGAAAATAACGTCCGGCCACTCCATCTGTGGTGCCAATGGTGGACTGCGGCGGATTGCCCACTCCACCGCGCTGCCCCGAAGGCCCACTGCTGAAACAGAACTCGACATAGGGTTCCGAGATGTCAAGTGGCATGCGGATTGCGCCTACCAGCAAACGATCCTGGGATAGGTAGGTACAAAGTTCTTCGCGGTTCATGCCTTCGATGGAAAAATAGCCCAATCGCTCAAAGTCATTTTGCAACATCCAACGGTCGATCTGACGGCAAAGTTCATCCTTCGAGTGCCAGCGTCGGTCTTTGGGTTCCAAAAAGATGTGCATCGGGGGCACGGTGGATTGCACGTCCAAGCGAGATTCCAATTGAGTCAGTCGATGGTTCAGATCACTAAGTGCGGATTGGATCTGGTGGCGTTTCCCATGGGATCTCCAGCGATAGATCACAATCGCAAAAGCAATGCCCAATAAAGTTAGGCTGCTAAGCGATATGATCCACAAAGTGGAACCGGTAAGTGTCATGGTTATTGATTCGTAGATCGTGCCAGCCATGCTGGTCTATTGGTTCACAATCGCAATGGATTGGGTCTGTTTCGCTTTGGAAGACATTAGTTATACTACGACCACTCCAAATTTTGAAGAATATGACAAAGCGTTTTTTCGTTGTTGCAAGTGAAGGAACGGCTTCGGGCAGGCAAGGAGCCATCGAACGTGCAACATCATATTACCATACCCCGATATCTAGCAAATTTCATACTGAAACAGAGCCGCCTGCTGGTAACGATCGTGGCCGCCATAACCTTATTGGCTAGCTGGCAAATTTACCGAACACCCGTTAGCATTTCAGCCCTTGAGTCATTCACCTCCGATATTCAGACTTTTCGCGAATATCAGCAACGGGCCGAGCTATTTGGTGGCGACAGCGATATGTTGGTCTTTGCTGCCACCCATGAGGGCGAACAGCTTTTCACTGCCAAGACCCTGAACGCCATTCGAGCTGCGGCTCACGAGTTGAAGCAGTTTCCCGAAATTGAACAGGTGACTGCCTTAACCGAAATACCGCTGACCACGGATCAGCCACCTTCTGCAGTGGAGATGGCATTGCGAGATATGGTCAGAAAACAGGTACTCGAAGGCAAGTTGCCGGCGGTTTCAAACGCTTTTCCGATTCCCGCCTGGTGGCCACAATCGGCAACTGAACAAGCCAAAGTGAACCTACCCGCCATGAAAAAGTTGATGCAGCAGAATCAACTTCTGGCCCGCCGGCTTATATCTGAAGACGGAAATTCACACTGCATGTTGATTCGGCTCAACGCAGATTCGATGGGATTGGGTGCCAAATGGAAACTTCGAAGCCAATTGGAAAACACTCTGAAGAAGCATGAATTGGGTCGTGAGCAGCTTCACCTATCAGGCCTGCCAATTTCAGAGGGCTGGATTCTGGTTGAGTTGGTCTCGTGTCTGAAGTATCAGTTGCCGCTGGGTGTCTTGATTATCGGAACCATTGTATTTGTAACCTATCGCAGCTTGTCCATCGCTGGCCTGACCATCGCGGTGGGTGCTGTCGCCAGCATCTGGGCGGTCGCAACGACAAGTTTAATATTCGGAAAGATTACGATTCTGGTAGCTGCGGTACCGCTGTTGATCATGGTCATTAGCACTTCCGATACCATTCATATTGTTTCTGCCTATTGCAAAGAGTACTCACAGGGGCTGAGCATCGACGACGCACTCATGCGAGTAATCCAAGACGTCGGCGGAGCTTGCGTACTGACTAGCCTTACCACTTTAGTTGGTTTTCTTTCTCTGCTACTTATTCCGGTAACTGCCATTCGCCATTTGGCGGTAACCGCCGGAGTGGGTGTTGCAATCGCTCTCATTCTGGCCATTTCCCTGGTGCCGATTGGAATTTCGAGATTGAAAATTATTGCGCCTGCCAATATTTCGCGAACCACGGGCGGTTCCTTTTCCATCGTGGAACTGCTGATCGCGAGTTGCAGGTGGGTCAGTACAAAGTATCCAGGATGGGTGGTGACGGTGCATATTCTGCTGCTCGCCTTGGCAGGTTACTACGCGATGGGCCTACAATTTGACCCTAACTTGGCCGAGCGCTTTCGCGCTGATCATCCAATGCCCACAAGTGTTGACTACTTTAACAAGAACTTCTGCGGCACGAATTTTGTGGAAGTGTTTATACAGGGCGACTCGGATGAACTGCTCTCGCCCGGCAATCTCGAGCGAATGCGAGAAGTCCAGCAGAACCTGCTAAAAATCCCGGAGATTCGGTCGGTTTCTAGTCCTATCAACCTTTTTGCTTCTGTCGATCAGATCATCGGCTTTCAAACTAGTTCTGGCTTGCCCCCCTCACCGGCCGCCGCCTTGGCAAGCTTGAACTTGATCGCGAGCATTCAACCGGATTTGGTACGGACTATGGTGACGCCAGAAGCCAATCAGATCAGGATGACCGCCACCACATCGCTGAGCGGATTCTTCGAGGTCCTGCAGATGTCGGATCGCGTGCAGTCAATAGTCGCTCATGACCTCCCTAATAATCTGAAGGTTGAGGTGTCAGGCTTTATGCCTGTCATCGCTCGGTCGGTCGAGACCATCGTCGACAGTCAATTTTCGGGACTATTGTTTTGTTTTACGGTAGTCTTAGGAATCGTCATGCTTGCGCTGCGGTCGTTTCGATTAGGCCTGATCTCGTTGTTCCCAAACCTATTTCCGCTACTCGTTTTGGCGGGACTGCTTGCTTTCAGTTTTCCGGCAATCGACAGCGACTTTATCATCATTTTTACGATTGCATTTGGAATTGCCGTAGATGATACCATTCACTTCCTGCACCGATATGACGTTGAATTCACCAATTGCAGGTCTCGCCGCCAGGCGGTTGTCAGTGCATTCAGCTACTCAGGTCACGCAATCGTACAAACTACGGTTGTTTTGGGACTTGGACTTCTGCCGCTGGCCATGTCAAATTACTTGACGATTCAGATGTTAGGCACCTATCTCGTGCTTACCTTGGTCTTGGCATTGTTGGCAGATTTATTGTTACTGCCGGCACTGGTGCTTCTGCTGGGAGGCGCAAGCGAGTACGAGAAAACGATTCCCGAAGAAACTCATTAGTATCTATTATCCTGTATCTGCCAACATTCTTTAGCGGTAATCAGCGAAGATTCGTGTTCGCAGCTAGCGCTGCCCGGGACTATTGTCATTGCTGCAGGCGCCTAGCGGCTAGGCGGTAAACGAAGTGGATGACTATGGCTGGGTGGTTAACCAGGTAGATGACCACTGGCCGCCAGCCTTGGTCCTTGAACGGTTACGCTTTAGGGAACTTGAGGTATACTACAACCACGCCAAGAACTGGAAAAATTGCAGCTTTAAGCCTCCTGAAAGTAAATGAATGATTACTCCTAAAGCGATTTACTCAGCTATGCTCAACGGAACTTTCCCCCATCGGTTTCTCAGTCAACTAACGGTAGTTGTTGTTATCTGTGTTGGCTGCTCGATATCAGCACTAGGCCAGGAGCCAGGAGCCGACAGTGTGGATAAGGACTACGCTGCTGAGTTGCCTAGAATTGCTCCGCTGAGCCCAGAGGAATCCCAGAAGCAATTTGAAATCTTGGATAGCTTTCGTATTGAACTGGTTGCCAGCGAGCCGCTGGTTGTCGACCCAGTAGCCTTCGCTTTTGATGGTCGCGGCCATCTGTGGGTAGTTGAGATGCGTGACTACAGCGAACAGGACAGGGAACGTCTTGGGCGAGTGGCACGGCTGGTAGACAGTGACGATGATGGTCGCATGGATCAGCGCCATACCTTTGTCGAAAATCTCAGTTGGCCGACAGCGATTTGGCCATGGCTGGATGGGGTGTTAGTCGCAGAGCCGCCTCATATCACTTGGTTTCGTGATACCGACGGGGATGGTCGTTCCGACACATCTCAGGTGTGGTATTCCGGCTTTGGTCGCAGCAATGTACAGGGGCTGGTCAATAGCTTGCGATGGGGCGTGGATGCTTGGATTCATGGAGCCACCAGCAGCTCGGGAGCGCAGTTGCAATCTCCAGACAGCGGCACAACGGTAGACTTGGGACGACGCGATTTCGCGATCGATCCTTTGACCCTAACCCTGAGGGCTGAAGCGGGAGGTGGGCAACATGGAATGAGCTTCAATCGTTGGGGCGACAAATTTGTCACCAGCAACTCGGACCATCTACAGCAGATCATCGATCTAGAAAGTTGGTTAGAAGGGCGATCCGTGCCGGTGCCGCTGCCAACTGTTCGACGTAGTATCGCAGAAGATGGTCCACAAGCCGAAGTGTTTCGCGCCAGCCCCGTTGAGCCGTGGCGCATCGTGAGAACTCGGCTGCGCGCTGGCGGTATCGTTCCAGGTGTGGTCGAAGGCGGCGGGCGAGCAGCCGGATATTTTACTGGCGCCACCGGTACGTGGATCATGGATCACCAGCGTGGGTTCGGCACTGGCACCCCTGCAACCCAAAGCGGTACCGCTTCCGCCAACGATGACTCCGAGCCACATGACACAGCTTTGGTGTGCGATGTCGGGAGCAATCTTGTTCATCGCAAGCGATTGATTGATCAGGGGCTGTTTTGGACCGCTCAGCGCATTGATCAACAAACCGAATTGCTCAGGTCACGCGATATCTGGTTTCGCCCCGTGCAGTTAGGCGACGGTCCTGACGGTGCACTTTACATCGCTGATATGTACCGCGAAGTCATCGAGCATCCTCAAAGTTTGCCGCCGATGATCAAACGACATTTGGATCTGACCAGCGGCCGAGACCGTGGAAGAATTTGGCGAGTGACCAATCATGCAACACCAAGAAGATCTTACGACGACTTCACTGTCTTGGACGACCATGCTTTGGTGCAACGATTGCAATCGCCTATCGCTTGGCAGCGAATGATGGCTAGCCAGTTGTTAGTCGAGCGTTTTCATTTGCAAAAATTGAATCCTTCGGTCAAACAAACGCTGCAGCAGTTGACTTTGAATTCGCCGCTGGCCGAGACCCGAGTGCTTGGACAATGGTTGTTAGCAAGATTTGGATGGTTAACGCCGGAATTGACCCTACCTATGCTGCAACAGCCGCACCCACGCGCACTGGCGCATGCGATCGAGATCGTTGCATCGGGCGAACTGACCGAGCCAGCGGGTCAGCAGTTGATTCGCATAGCGGCAGGATGCACCGATGCGCGCGTACAGTTGGCGTTGATCAAGGCGTCAGTAAAACAAGACGAAGATAGCCGCATGAAGCTGCTTGGCGATTTGCTGCCTTTGGTGAAGGAACCGCTGGCGCGTGCGTTGCTGGTCACCGCTTCTGGTGATAACTCCTGGCGAGTTTTCCAAAACGTGCAGAAAGATCTTTCGGATCAAGAGTTTGCACAGTGGCTCAACCTGCTTCTGCCCGTCTGGGTGTCAATGGTCGATCTACCCACGGAACTGGATCAACTAGCCCAACAATCATTGAAGTCGCAACATCCTAGACAGTCGCTATGGCTGCAAGCGCTATCCGCCTTGCCTTCGCATTCCAAGGTATCGCAATTTCTAAAAAAGCTTGACATTCAGAATAGCCTTGACGAACAGATTGCACAAAGACTGCAAGCAAAACCCGAGGGGCAAGCCGCAAGCTGGCTTCGCCTGGCATCGACTGACCTGCAAGGCCAGTGGATGCCGAAACTTTTGCAAGGAACGATTGCAGACACGACACAAGTAGCTGCGATCGAATCGCTTAGTTGGGCCAACCATCCAGACTTGCCATCACGTCTGGTGCAGAATTTTCGCAATTGGACGCCGTCGGTTCAGGCAGCCGCGCTAAGTGCGTTAACCGCCCGACCCGAGAGACTTACGGTGCTTGCTGGAGCGCTTGAAGACCAGCAGATTGCACGCTCACAAATTCCGCCGCATATTCGACAGAGCTTGCTTGGGAAAGGGGACACAGAGCTATCCAGGAGATTCCATAAAATCTTATCGGCGGTATCCAGCGATCGTCAGGCTGTGTCTGAGCGATATCAAAATGTCTTGGACCAAGCGACCGTAGCCGGTGATTTGCAGCTTGGCCAAGCGGTATTTCAGCGTGTCTGCGCTCAGTGCCACCGAGTGGGACAGATAGGCAACGACGTGGGACCGCCGCTTCGACAGCTTGGCGACAAAAGTCCATCGCAACTATTGACCGCCATCATCGATCCTAGCCAAGAAGTGGATCCGAAATACTCAGCGTATACCTTGCTGACCGAAGACGGACTGGCAATCACCGGATTGATCGTTCAGGAGACCGGGAATCAAATCGTAGTGGCAGAAGCGGGTGGCAAGCAGACTACGCTGGATCGCGAGAGTTTGGAGCAGATACAAAGCACCGGGCTTTCGCTGATGCCCAATGGGCTGGAAGAACAGATTACTCCCCAGCAAATGGTGTCGCTGATCGCATTCCTTCGATCGGTGCAAAAGTAATCACCGTTCCCGAACCAAATAGGTTGACTGTGGTCGCGACCTTCCAGGTTGCGAAATGACTGGGCGATATTTCTTGGACAAGCTGGAAGCTCGTCCCCACTAACCATTTCTTGGACAAGCTGGAAGCTTGTCCCCACTGGGCTAAATGCCGATGCCATCTGGAGTGGACCAATAGCCTCCGCGACTGTGGTCGCATCGAACAGCCCTACCTCCAGCAACATCAACGACTTTCCCGTCTCGGTACACGGTTTGACCGCCTACGATGGTCCTAACGGGCCAGCCCGTAAGTGTTGTTCCGTGCCAGGGACTCCAGCCGCTCTTGGCAAATTGTTTGGCGTTATCGATGGTGCGACTGAGATTCAAATCGACCAACACCAAATCAGCATCATAGCCAACATGAATCCGACCCTTGCCGACCAATCCCCAAACGCGGGCGGGAGCATCAGACATCCAGCGGGCTACTTGCTGTAAGCTGCATTTGCCCAAGTGAACCTGGTTAAGCATTAGCGCTAGGCTGTTTTCCACGGCAGGTAGACCACTGGGGGAGCGTGGATAGGGTTGCGATTTTTCTTCGAGAGTATGGGGCGCGTGATCAGTAGCAATCACTTGGATGTCGCCATCCAGCAGCGCTTGCCACAGCTTGGGTGGGTGTTGCGGTGGCTTGACCGATGGATTCATTTGGATCAAGCTTCCCAAACGCGCGTAGTCGTCGGTTGAAAAGAACAGATGGTGTGGACACACTTCGGCAGTGATCCACGGAGACTGACTGACGATTAAAGGAATTTCGTCGGCGGTGCTTACGTGCAATACGTGAAAGCGATGTCGATGCCTAACAGCCAAGTCGATAGAACGCCTAGTAGCAATGACCGCTGCGGCAACATCCCGGATTCGCGAGTGGTCTTCGATATTTAGCGGTTCCCCTAAAGCGGCTCGATTCTTGCGTACCGTAGTTTCATCCTCGCAGTGCGCGCAAATTGGCAATTGAGTCTCCGCAAATATCAACTCCAATGCAGCCTGAGTATCCACCAGAAGATCGCCCGTGCTTGAGCCGATAAAGATTTTGATGCCGGGTGCAAAGTGCGCTCGCTGCAGTTCCGCCAGATTGGATTCAGTAGCCCCAATGTAGAAACCATAATTCACGACACTAACTTGAGCTGCACGCTGGTATTTCCACTGCAGAGCTTCCAGCGTAGTTGCAGGCGGGTTGGTGTTAGGCATCTCCAGATAGGTCGTCACACCTCCCGCGGCAGACGCTCGACTGCCCGTTTGCAAGTCTTCCTTGTGAGTTAACCCTGGTTCCCTAAAATGAACCTGATCATCGATTACGCCCGGCAGCAACGTGAGTCCTTCGGCATCGATCACTTCATCAGCCGCAGAATTCTCGGCAGCGTCGACGGCGAGAATCTTTCCATCCTGGATTAAGACGTTGGTTTCGGCCACCCTATCGGGAAAAACTACTTGTGCGCCACGGATCAAAACGGTTGCGGTCATACACGAATTCCTACATCGATTATGATGATTACTGGGCTAACAGCCTAAAGATATAATTTGTTTGGTCAATTTAGTGAACGAGGTGCCCATCATGAAACATCGCTTTTTTGTTGAAGCAGGAAACTTGGTTGGTGCAGGATACTCGGTCAACTTGTTAAAACTGGTGTTCATTCTGACCTTCAGCGGACACTCGTTAGCTCAGGATCAGACCAATCAGCTCCATCAGCAAGCGCGCGAGTTGATACAAACCGCCGCCGAAGCTATGGCTGAAGGCAAGTACAAACTAGTTCTTGACAAGGCGCAGCGGGTAGCTCAGTTGTTACCCAATGATCCACGAGTCCAGCAGCGAGCTGCCGAACTGCTTTACCGTTCTGGCTACCCGAAGGAAAGCTTGCCCTTGTTTCAGCAAGCCAATGAACTAAGCCCGGATCAAGCTGCCGATAATTGGCAACGAGGCATCGCATTAGCCACTGCCGGAGATTTCCAGCAAGCCGCGTTGCAATTCGAGACTCATCACAAGGTCAATCCTGACGACGTGGAAAACTCTGCTTGGTACTTTTTGTGTGTAGCTAAAACCGCAGATGTACAGAAGGCGCAAGATTCTCTGATTCCCAGTCGCGGTGACCGCCGGCCGCCGATGATGAGCATTCTGAAAATGCTCAAGCAAGAACTAAAGCCGCAGCAGGTCTTGGAAGCTGCCAGGTCGGTTCCCGCAGCCGAGCAGAAGTCGGCGCTGTTTTACGCCGAACTTTATGTGGGACTCTATTACGATGCACTGGGCGATTCTCAGATATCCCAAGAACACCTAAAGCGGTGCGTCCAAATGGGAATGGACGGTTATATGGCGGATACCGCGAGTGTTTACCTGCATCATCGTTTCGATCATGCCGATTCTACTGATGGTAACGCGCGGCGGTGATGCTTTCTGTGATCATGGGCATGACCCGGCCCATTCTTGACACTAACTGTAATGTACAGTTCGTCGGCGGATTTTCTGTATTCGCTACATTTTAGCCAATCCAACTGCACACAGGCTCAAAATGCCTTGCCAGTCGTGTTTCCTCGCTTCGCCTGAAACATCAAGGCCACGTTCAAGCTCTAACATTTTCCAGGACCAGAAATGATGAATGCTCCAGGTTCGACCTTGCGTACCAATCAGCCCAATCGAGCTGAAGAATTCGAACAATTTAAGCGACGTATTCATAATAAGTTGGTTGATAAGTTGGACCTGAGTCGGGTAGGCGAGCTGAAAGGCGAACAACTACGCCGCGAAATTCGCGTGGTTGTGGAACATCTGTGCGATGCCGAAAACACACTGCTGAACCGCGCCGAACGAGATCGTTTGGTCGACGAGGTCTTGGACGAAACTTTTGGTCTTGGACCGCTGGAATTGATCCTAAAGGACTCGATGGTCAGCGATATCATGATCAATGGTCCCAAGCAAATCTACGTGGAAAAGGGCGGCAAATTGCAATTGACGGGCGTCGAGTTCCGCGACAACGCTCACTTGATGCAAATCATCGACCGGATCGTTTCTAAAGTAGGTCGACGTGTCGACGAGACCTGCCCGATGGTCGACGCTCGATTGGAAGATGGCTCCCGCGTGAACGCGATCATTCCACCTTTGGCGCTAGATGGTGCAGCGGTCTCTATTCGACGTTTTGGTTCCAACCCATTGAAGTTGGAAGGATTGTTGAACTTCAAAGCGTTGACGCCGGAAATGGTGATGTTGCTAGAGGGCTGCATTAAAGCTCGACTGAACATGATCATTTGTGGTGGTACCGGTTCTGGTAAGACGACTCTGCTGAATACGCTAAGCAGTTTTATTCCCAACGATCAGCGAATCATTACGATCGAAGATGCGGCTGAATTGCAGTTGCAGCAGGACCACGTGGTTCGCTTGGAGACTCGACCTCCCAATATCGAAGGCACCGGCGCGATCACTGCTACCGACTTGGTGAAAAACGCGCTGCGTATGCGTCCTGAAAGAATCATCATCGGCGAGTGTCGAGGTGGCGAGACGCTGGACATGTTGCAGGCCATGAATACGGGTCACGATGGTTCGTTAACCACGATCCACGCGAATAATCCGCGCGACGGTGTGGCTCGACTGGAAACGCTGGTGATGATGGCAGGATATGATCTGCCGATCAAAGCCATTCGACAGCAACTGTCCAGTGCCGTGAACGTAATTATTCAGGCCAACCGTTTGCAGGGTGGACCACGCCGCGTAACGCATATCACCGAGATCACCGGTATGGAAGGCGAAACGGTTGTGATGCAAGACATCTTCCGTTTTGTGCAGGAAGGAATTGGCGAAGATGGCAGGGCTTACGGCCACTTCGCAAGTACCGGTGTGCGTCCAAGCTTCATGCACCGTTTGGAACAAGCTGGCGTCCGATTACCGGCTTCCACTTTCCGCGAACGCGTTCTCATGAAAGCTTAGTACGGCTGTCTTGGACTCAACTCAGAACAGGATTAACCCATGCTTCCCATCATACTTATCGTCTCGGTAGGGCTAGGTGTTTCGGCACTAATCGGCGGATTGGCCATCGCGCTGCGTCCTGCCGACGATCAGGTGGCCGAAGATCGATTGTCCGCGTTGACAGCGAGACCAACAGGTGGTGCTGGCCCGGAGACGCCTTCACTGCTGACGCGATCTCCTCTGGACGATACCAAGACCTTTGCCGAATTGGTATTGAACCGTTTTGGCAACATCTCCACTTTGATGGAGCAGGCCGATGTCAAGCTGACTGCTTCGCAGTTCTTGACGATTTGCGTGGGAACATTTGTACTCGGTTCGGTCATTGGGTTGGTTTCGCCACTGCCGAAGTATTTGTTTCCATTTTTTGGAATCGCATTAAGCGTCTTGCCAGTGCTGTGGCTGATGTTAAAACGCAATAAACGCATGAACGCCTTTACCAAGCAATTGCCGGAGGCGTTGGAGTTGTTAGGACGATCGCTTCGCGCTGGTCACTCGCTGGCATCGGGGCTTGGCCTGGTTGGTCATGAAATGCCCGCCCCCTTGGGCACCGAGTTCGCCAGAGCCTTTGATGAACAGAATCTAGGTCTATCCATGGACGAAGCATTGGAACAGATGAGTAACCGTGTTCCCAACTTGGACCTAAGGTTCTTTGTAACTGCGGTCATTCTGCAGCGGCAAACCGGTGGTGACCTTTCCGAAATTTTGGACAAGATTGGCCGCTTGATTCGCGAGCGTTTTAAGCTAGACGGGCAGATTCAAGCATTGACTGGTGAAGGTCGATTGTCTGGTATCGTACTGTTGGCGTTGCCTCCAGTATTGTTCTTGGTGATGTTGTTCATCAACTACGACTATGCCATGGTTTTGTTCGTTGATGAAGGTGGCAAGAAACTGTTGGCATTTGCTCTAGTGATGCAGGTGTTGGGCGCGCTGATGATCCGTAAGATTATTAACATTAAGGTGTAACCATGTTGGAAAGCTTACAAATATCTCCCGCTCTGGTTGCCATGGTAGCCGTGTTTGGAGCTTTTGGTGCAGTAGCTTGGCTGGTCCTGAACTATCTGTTCGATGACAAGCCGGCTCGTGCCGAACAGCGCCTGCAAGTACTAAGCGATGCTCGCAAGGGTAAGGCTGGCGAGAAAAAGAACGAAACGTTCACCAAGGCGATCGAGATGGCCACCCCTTCCTTGGCGAAAGCTCTAACGCCAAAATCCGAAGCGGAGATGAGCAAACTACGACAGACGCTGGTCGAAGCCGGCTTCCGAAGCGAGACAGCGCCGATGACCTTTTTGGCTATTCGAGTGGTGGTCTCGCTGGTCTTCCTGTTCATTGGTAGCGGTGCTTCGCTTTTTATGTATGGTCTGACAAGCACCGCTGGTATCCGTGCCTTTGTGGTCGGTGCTGTCGGTTTTTACCTCCCGATTTTTGCACTCGGCTATCTACAAAAGCGTCGCAAACAACAAGTCTTCTTGGGGCTGCCCGATGCTTTGGACCTGATGGTGGTATGTGTCGAGGCTGGTCTGGGCTTGGATCAAGCCATGCGCAAGGTGGCTCAGGAGATGCAGAAAAGCTTCCGAGTTATCGCCGAAGAGTTTGGCTTGTGCAACCTGCAATTGCAGATGGGTCGCGCTCGAAATCAAGTGCTAACCGATCTTGGCGTGCGCACTGGAGTCGATGAACTTCGAGCGCTGGCCAGCATTTTGATTCAGGCCGATAAATTCGGTTCCAGCATTGCCAACGCCCTACGCGTGCAAAGTGACTCGATGCGAGTTCGACGACAGCAGATCGCCGAAGAGAAGGCGGCTAAAACTGCGGTCAAGATGATCTTCCCGTTGGTACTGTTCATCTTCCCTGGAATTTTCGTGGTGCTGGTTGGCCCTGCCGGTCTGCAGATGGCTCGCGAAATGCTACCCATGATGGGCAAGTAACCCGCTACAGCAAGGTGACGCCGCGCCGCTTCGCCAGTTCTCGCATGGCTACTTGGAAGTAAGGGAAGGGCACTCGTGGATTGCGCTGCAGTGCCCACTTATAAACAGTATTGACCATGCTGCGCGGTACCGCGCCCTGATCCACTTGAGCCACCAAGTGCTGCAGGAATTCCTCCTGGTTTGGCCTAGTCGCCCGCAAGCCATTCTTAAGTTGATCCAGCAAGGGGACAGTCCTGTCTGTCTGGCTGATACGATCCGCCGAGTTCAGGCTGTGTCCCTCCTGAGCCGACGCAGATGCAGCCAAAGTGGATATCGAACCCAACAAGAGTAGAAAACCTCTGATTTTTCTAAGTTCTATAGCCACCAGTCTCTCCTTCGGAAAAATAGTGTCCTGCGCGTGTAATCATGGGTCTACTCTAACCGCCACCGCTCTGACGATGATTCAAGCATTCCCAGCGGGGACACTGCCGCACTATGCCAGCCGCAGCATGAATTAGTCAAGAGCGACTGAGCTAGCAAGGAAAGCCAGGCAGGAAAGTGCAAATACGGAATCCAGGCAGCTTCCGCAATACAGGCAAGAAGACTGGTGAAGATTAGAAAAGTGTGTAGCCAAGTAAGCGCTCGCCAAATGCTTGGCGTGTTGTCGAAACACCAGGTAGGGATTCGGTTCTACCACTACTTCCGCGATTTCTTGGCGACGAAAGAGAACGCGACCAAACAGATGCTCCCAGCAAGTCCGAGAGCATTCTTAGCTTGTGTTTCTGGCCAAAAGAGAGTTAGGCTGAAGCCTTTTTCTTGGCTGTTACCAGCAGATGAGCCATGCGGCTCTTGAGTCGAGAGGACTTATTTGCATGAATAATCCCCTTAGCCGCCGCTTTGTCCAATTGGCGAGCCGTCGATTGTCGTCGCTGTGCCGCTTCGTCTAAATTATTAACTGCCACTGCTTCACGGAACTTACGCAGAGCGGTGCGCAGGCTAGATTTTACCGAACGGTTGCGTTCGCGATTGACTAAACTTTGTCGGAGGCGTTTCTTGGCTCCTTCAGTATTTGGCATCTTTCGATCTCTTGATTTCTCTTACACTACTTACGTTGGTTACTACAAATCTTTCGGGCAAAGCTACGAAAGCTCGCCCATTTTCGACGGCAAACAGGGCTTAGTCCGAGCCTGAAAATACACTTGCTCTTGCCCTAATTGCGTTTACGAGATCCATATCATGCCCGATCCTGACTATTCTGTCCAGTCAAATTCTGGCTCAGCAGGCCAAGGAAAGTCTGTGCTGGGGGCCGGAAAGGTCTTTCTAGTTGGGGCTGGCCCGGGCGACCCAAGGCTGATTACCGTTCGTGGCCTACAATGCCTGCAGATGGCCGACGTCATTTTATATGATGGGTTAGCCAATCTAGCTCTGCTGGAGCAGGCTCCAAGAGCTGAAAAAATCAGCGTCGGCAAGCACGGCAAAGACCCGATCTGGCAACAATCCACCATCAATAACCGACTGATTGAGCTGGCCAGCAAAGGAAAGCGAGTGGTTCGGCTAAAAGGGGGGGACCCAGCCGTCTTTGCTCGAACCGCCGAGGAGCTGACCGCTCTTCAAGAGCACGGCATAGCTTTTGAAGTCGTGCCGGGCATCACAGCGGCCTTGGCCGTTGCCAGTTACGCTGGCATTCCTCTGACTCACCGAGATCATGCATCCGCAGTAGCTCTAGTCACAGCCCAGCAACAGGACCAGCCGCCTCATGATATCGACTGGCGGGCCTTGGCCCAGTTTCCGGGGACGCTGGTCGTCTATATGGGGGTGACGACAGCTAAACAATGGACAAACCAATTGATTCTGGCCGGAAAGCCCGCGGACACACCAGCAGCTATCGTGCGCCGCTGTACGTGGAACGACCAACGCATCATTCGTTGCCCGTTGCTAGAAGTGGCCGATCACTTGACGCCGGCCAGTAAGCTGAGACCACCCGTCCTGGTAGTCATCGGTCAGGCGGCCAGCCTGGGGACTCAGTGGAATTGGTTCGAGCGGTTGCCATTATTTGGCAGTCTTGTCTGGTGGCCTGGGCCGGTCGGACGCTCCGAAGCCGTTCAAGAGCATTTAATGGAGCAGGGGGCTCAGGTGATCTCACAACCGGTCATCGAATTGCAACCACCCAACGACTGCGGGCAGTTGCAAGGTGCACTCCAGAAGCTGTTGCATCGAGAGCTTCAAGGAATAACTTTTTCCAGTCGCCACGGCGTTTCTGGATTTTTCGATTATCTGTTGTCTCAACGATACGACGCCAGATTGTTGGCTGGAGTGAGACTGGCTGCTGTGGGACCTTCTGTAGCCGAACAGCTTGCCGGCTACGGCCTTCGAGCTGACGTGATACCAGATCAGCAATACAGCGCGGCCAGCCTTGTTGAACTTCTGGTCAAACAGGTAAGTGGTCAGCACTGGTTAGTGACGACGACCAATCGCAGCGGGGACACGCTTGAGCGAGGTCTGCTGGCCGCTGGTGCTCAAGTTACAACCTGCTTGACCTATCAGTCTGTCCCCTTACAGCGACCCGGCCCGGCACTGGTAGCGGCAGCAGCATCAGGCAATTTGCGATACGTTCTGGTCTCCAGCGGTGCCATCGCAGAAGGAGTGGCTAAAATGCTCAGTCAAATGCCAAATGATGCAACCGCTGTTGTGAAACCGATCGCTCTGGGGCAGCAAACGGCTGAAGCTCTCCGAGAATTGGGACTGCCCGCCGTCGCTGTAAGTCACAGTAATAGCGTCCGGTCACTGATCGATGCCTTAGTCGGCTATCATCAAGTTGCAACCAACAAAATCTAGATCATCAACTGCCGATCAACTGGTGCTGGCTCGTGTTCCGCCTAGCCCTACTTTGTTTGTTGCGAGATAACGCTGATCATTGCTTCAGCAAAGACGGGCAGGTCATCTGGGAAGCGGCTGGAGACAAAATTTCGATCGATAACGACCGGCGCATCAACCCAAATCGCACCTGCGTTTTCCAAATCGTCTTTGATGCCCAACGAACCAGTTACCTGGACACCTCGATAAACGCCCGCCGAAATCGCCATCCATCCACCGTGACAAATCGCGGCAACACATTTACCATCAGCAGCAAATTGCCGAATTAGACTCTTAACCTTTTCGTCTCGCCTTAGCTTGTCGGGCATAAAGCCGCCTGGCAACAGAACAGCGTCATACTCAGTCGCCATGCACTGGGCAATCGAAGTGTCAGCGACGCAAGGATAGCCGTGTTTGCCCGAATAGCTAACTCGAGCTTCTGGTCCAGCAACCACAACTTGGGCTCCGGCAGCCATCAATCGCAACTTGGGATACCACAGCTCCAGGTCCTCATAAATCTCCCCCACAAAGGCCAAAACTTTCACGTTGTGCAAAGGAAGTTGTGAACTCGACATATTCCATATCCAATCTAAAAAACGATAGACAACTCAAGGCACTTCAAACATTGGCCAAGCCGAGCGTCCGAAAGATGAACCGCTCGATTTAGGCGAGCGGCAGATGAATTTCTACCCAGAATTCCAGCCCGACGCGCCAGCGAGTGAGTCAGTTGATTGATTCGACACACACTCGCTGGCGCGTCGGGCTGGAATTGTTTCAGACGCCATTACCTTAGCATACCAACTGCAAGCCATTTACCACAGATGACATTAACGCAGCAGCGTCCCCGCTTGTCTGACCTACACTACAAATGCCGGAACGGTTATCCAAGACACTACATAGAAAGTTCGAAGGATTTCATTAAGATAGTGCAGCAATGTTGGGGAGTCTCACGACAAACCACCCTCCGACCTTACCCCTCCACGATGAATCCCGCCGTTGAAATCGATCATGCCTAATACAACCTTTTATCGACTACTTTTCTTGACGATGATCTTCGGGGTAAGCCATGTTGCCAATGCTCAGGAGGATCCCAACCTGGTCGCACCTACCGATCCACTAACTGCGGATCAACAAGTCAAGCAGTTTCATCTGCCGCCTGGGTTTGAAATTCAGTTAATCGCATCTGATCCAGAAATCGGTCAACCCACGAATATCCAGTTCGACTCTCAAGGCAGGCTGTGGATCAATTCGACGCTGGAATATCCCTATCCGGTCGAAGGTCCGGGTCGAGATCGATTGAGCTTTATGGAGGACACTAATGGTGATGGAGTTCCAGATCGCATTCAAACTTTTGCAGATGGACTGAACATTCCCATTGGCGTTGCCAGTGTTCATGGTTCGGTAATCGCCTACAGTATTCCATCGATCGACCGATTCATCGACAAAGACGGTGATGGCAAGTCGGATCATAGAGAAACTTTGTTCAAAGGATTTGGTTTCCGCGATACACATGGCATGGCCAGTTCATTTCGCCCTTGGATCGATGGATGGATCTACGCTTGCCACGGATTTTCGAATGACTCCAACATCGAAGGCGGAAATCAGTCGGCGTTGACGATGAATTCGGGCAACACCTATCGCTTTCGCCCGGATGGCTCGCGGTTGGAGCAATGGACCTGGGGGCAAGTTAATCCATACGGTTTGGCCTTTGATTCTTGGGGCAACCTATTTTCGGCTGATTGCCACACCAAGCCAGCGTTCATGTTGCTGCGAGGCGCATACTACCACAGTTTTGGCAAGCCGCACGACGGATTGGGCTACGGCCCGGAGATGATCGATCATTTTCACGGCTCGACTGGCATCGCCGGCATCGTGGCTTACGATGCCAAACATTTTCCGGCTGAGTTTCGCGGCAATCTGTTTATTGGCAATCCGGTGACAGGTCGAGTCAATCGAGATCGACTCGATTGGCATGGCTCTTCACCCAAGGCCATCGAACTGCCCGATCTGATCTCCTGCGATGACCGTTGGTTTCGTCCAGTGGACATCACTCTAGCCCCTGACGGTTCGCTATACATCGCCGATTTTTATAATTGCATCATTGGTCACTATGAAGTGCGGCTGAATCATCCACGGCGAGATCGTGAACGAGGACGTATTTGGAGGCTTGTTTACACTGGCGATGACAAATCGGCTCAGCCTGCCAAGCCGATGCCAAATCTAAGAATGAGCGATGTGAAGGCGCTGATAGAACGACTGGGCGATTCCAACATCACCGTTCGCGTCTTGGCGACCAACGAATTGGTGGATCGTGTCGGCCAGGCGGCAGTAGGACCGGTACGCCAGGCCATTCAAGACACAGATTCTACTGCTCAGCTTCGCGCGCACGCACTGTGGGTTATCGAACGGCTTTCTGGACTAGCTGCAGCCGAAGTGCAGTCACTGGCCATGGATTCAGACCCTCTGGTCCGTACGCATTTGGTTCGCGCTCTGGGCACTCGCAAGTCGCTGGGTGATACTCGCGCGACTATCTTAGATCGATTGACTCAGCATGATCACTCCACCGTTGTTCGTGCAGCCGCAGAAGTGCTGGGATGGCATGTGGATGCAGACAATCTGACTCCGCTGATGGA
The DNA here is from genome assembly GCA_044234105.1 of Aureliella sp. Classification (GTDB taxonomy): domain Bacteria; phylum Planctomycetota; class Planctomycetia; order Pirellulales; family Pirellulaceae; genus Aureliella. Next base: position 26,118 of record JBIIJD010000007.1, read on the forward strand.
TGCTTGGCGAGCCTCCGCCCCTGAGGACACTCATCGTATTCACCAGATACGCATCGCATTGCGAAATAACCTGAAGGAACTAGGCGACTTACCCAGTCGCGCAGGCAACTTTGCAGAAGCTGACGCCAAATCTCGTTTGCTGGACATCGCCCTGGGCATTAGCAATGCTGACTCGGCGGCCTTTGTTTTCAGTGTGATCAAGTCGTTCAAAGACAGGCATCCACGTGAACGCGATTTGTATCATTACGTTTGCCGCTATCAGACTGAAGATCAACTTGGGGAGGTCTACCAAGTAGCCCGCCAGAACACGGCTGGAGACATCGGTCGCCAGTTAGAAGTACTGCGAGGACTCTACCAGGGAATCCAAGAACGCGGAAAGCCGATCCCCGAAGAGGAGTTGTCGTGGGTGACCGATGTGGCCAGAACCATGATCGGATCGAAGGACATGGTCTCGTGTCGCACCGGACTGGAGTTTGCACGTGATCTGCGGCTGAGTTCCTTGGTACCGCATTTTGATGAACTGGCAGGTCCCAACTCGGCACATCCCGAATGCCGACTAACCGCGATGGAAGCATTGACTGCGGTCGACAACCAACGTGCCATGAATCGATTTTCCGAGGTTTTGCAGAGCCAGTCGGCACCTATCGAACTCAAACGAACCGTCTCTGAGATGTTGGGTCGTCTCAAATCACCCGCTGGCACGGAACTGTTATCGAGCCTGCTTCGCACAGCTCCTGGCAATTACGCTGTACTGCTGGCGCGCGGCCTGTCTTGGAGCGACCATGGAGGCGAGACTCTGCTGCGGTTGATCGAAGAGGGCAAGGCCGCTCCTGACCTACTGAATGACGGCGTGGTTGCAGCAGAGATCAATGTTAGGGTCTTTGATCGCAAAGAGGAGCGGTTGGCGACGATTCGCAAGACGATTCCATCGCCTGACGAAGCGCTCAAGGAATTGATCGACCAGCGACGAACTAGCTTTGAGAGCGCTGTGACCGATATCGAAAAAGGACAAACTGTATTTCAGAAGAACTGTGCCAATTGTCATCAGATCGGCGGACAGGGTGCCAAAATCGGACCTCAACTGGACGGCATCGGTATTCGCGGATTTGATCGACTGCTGGAAGACACGCTTGATCCGAATCGCAACGTGGATCAAGCCTTCCGACGAACCAACGTAGTGATGGCCGACGGCAGTGTGTTATCCGGCATCATCCAGCGACAAGAAGGAGCCGTTTTGGTCTTGGCAGACTCCAACGGCAAAGAGCTACGTATTCCCGAATCGGAAATCGACGAGCGTCAGGAATCCACTCTCTCGCCGATGCCTAACGATGTAGCCAAGCTGCTTCCGCCGGCAGACTTCTTCAACTTGATGGCCTATCTGATGTCCCAGCAGACACAGGCTCCAATCAGGCAATAAGTCAAACGGGGTTTTCTACTTGGTGAGGATCAACTTGCCTTGCTTGGTACGCCGGAGTCGATAGAGTTCGCCTTGATTGTCGATCCAGACCTCGTCGCCGCAAACCGCCAGTTCGTCAAATCGAATAATCTTGGTCAGCCGAGCCGGACGACCGGCTACGGCTTCGACATCCCCAGGTTGGTGAGGCGAAGTTCGCGGGTTTTCACTCTTTGGATCACTCGACATGAGCTTAAAACATGAGGTTGAAAATTGACAATTACATGTGCAATAAATCAGCATGCAATTGAGATTTAATCTCAACTAGCACAATAAGATAGCCGACCCTTTCCATGATCTCAAGGGGAAACACTAAGAAAATGGCCAACATTCGCTCAAATTTTAGCGAGTTTTTTCGCGGATCGCCGTTAGTTTATCGCTCGAGTAGTTCGTCTTGGGCGATACCTTCGATCAGGACTTGGACAGGCTGCCAAACGGCTCTACGATACTGACCACACTCAGGTGCCAAGAGTGACAGACACGCACGCCAACGCTGGATTGGGTCGAAATCTACAATGAAAACTCTCGCAAAATTTTCGTTTGGTGTGGGTGATCGGTTCGCTCATCAGGCAAAGGCGCAGCTACAGGCATTTCAGATGCTTAGCGCTCAAGGCGTTGACGTAGTTCCCGTTTGGAACAAATCGAATCGCGAGCACTCCTTTATCGGTTCCCAGCCGCAAAGTGTTTTGGATGCTGCGAGATCTGCCGTGCAGCAGCTTGCCTGGCAGGGACCGTGGCATGTGGATGCAGACCACATTCGGCTGGAGACTGTCGATCGTTTCGTAAGCAGCAGCGATTTTTTCACAATCGATGTCGCCGATTCCATTGGCAAGCCGGCATCAAACGCCGATGTCGATGCTTTTGTGGCCGCTCATGGTGAGTTATTAGGTAGTCTTGAGTTGCCGGGCATGACTCGACCACTGATCATTTCTCCGGATGAAATCCGGCAAGTAGCGCGCAAGTATCTACTGGCAACTCAGGAAGCCGGTGCGATCTACCGTCATATCGCGGCAGCAAAAGGTGAAGATCATTTTATTGCCGAAGTTTCGATGGATGAAACCGATTTACCGCAAACACCTCCCGAGCTGCTAATCATCCTAGCTGCGCTGGCAGACCAGCGGATACGATTGCAAACGGTAGCACCCAAGTTCACCGGTCGGTTTAATAAAGGAGTCGACTATGTTGGCGATTTGGACCAGTTCGAGCAGGAGTTTAATGACGATTTAGCCGTCATTGCACATGCTGTCCAGTTATACCGATTGCCTGACAATCTAAAGCTGAGCGTCCATAGTGGTAGCGATAAATTCAGCTTGTATCCCATCATTCGTCGCGCTCTGGCAAGAACGGGGGCCGGGTTGCATCTGAAAACGGCGGGAACGACTTGGCTCGAAGAACTGATCGGCTTGGCCGAAGCCGGTGGTGAAGGCCTTCGGTTGGCTCAGGAGATCTACGCCTATGCTCATTCTCATTTTCAGGAGTTATGTGCTCCGTATGCGAGTGTCGTAGATATCGATCCTGAAAAACTTCCGGATCCGCAAAGCGTTTCCCAATGGTCAGGGACACAGTTTGCTCATACGCTACGACACGTTCCCAGCAACCCACATTTCAATCCACACTTCCGACAATTGTTACACGTCTCCTTCAAGGTCGCAGCCCAGGCGGGTGATCGATACACTCAGTTGCTGCAAGACAACGATCTGGTGGTTGGTCGACAGGTTACCGAAAATCTCTACCAGCGACATTTTTTGCCTCTATTTTGCGACTAGGCTTGGCCTGTTTTATAGCCTCAGGAAAGTAAGTTTTGATGAAATCCGCTGTTACGATCTGCTTGGTACCAGAAGCTCGGCAAGGGCCATTTGTTTATCACCAAGGACTAGCCGACGGTTGCGCTCGTGCAGCCAAGATAGGATTTCATGGCGTTGAAATCTTCCCACCTGCCGCCAGCGCTGTCAAACCTGCGGAGTTGAAAACATTGCTGCGCAAACATCGCTTGCAGGTAGCCGCGATAGGGACCGGTGCTGGATGGCTGACCAAGCAATGGTCGCTGACATCGCCCGATTCAGCGATCCGGCGCAAGGCGATTCAATTCATCAGCCAGATGATTGATCTCGCAGGCCAGTTTTCCGCGCCGGTCATTGTGGGATCGATGCAGGGGCGAGTCCAACCGGACATCGAACGGAGTCAGGCGTTTGAATGGTTGGCAGATGGTCTACGAAAACTGTCGTTACGGGCTGCTGAGAGTCGCCAAGTTTTGTTGTATGAACCGTTGAATCGATACGAGACAAACCTAATCAACCGAATTGACTCAGCCGCAGAGTGGTTGGACGAGCAGTCGCTGGAGCACGTGCGTGTTTTGGCCGATCTATTTCACACGAACATCGAACAGGCCGATGTGGCTGCGGCCATTGTGCGTTGTGGCCCACGGCTTGGGCACGTACATTTCGCTGATTCGAATCGTCACGCGGTTGGCCTGGGGCACACTCGCATGGCCCCCATCATCAAGGCTTTACGAAAAGTAGGTTATGAAGGCTATTTGTCTGCTGAAATTTTTCCGCTGCCAAACAGCGATCAAGCGACTGAGCAGACGATCAAGAGCTTTCGCAAGTTCGTGGAAAGGAATTAGTTCATGTTGAAGACAACGTTGTTGCATCCCGATATTTTGTATGCTGCTTCTAGGTGTGGTCACCACTCCAAAATACTGATCAGCGATGGCAACTATCCGGCTTCGTCCAAGATAGGTCCCAATGCCAAGCTGGTTTCATTGCAATTGATGCCTGGAGTCCCAACCGTCGCGCAAGTCTTGCAGGCGCTGCTGACCGCCTTGCCAGTTGATCAAGTAAACACGATGGGCATCGACCCCTCCGATCCGTACGCTCAGGCTGGCGATCCTCCGGTATGGAACGTATATCGACAAATACTGGAAGCCGCTGGTTCGAAAGTGCAGTTAGAGCCCATCATGAAGTGGGACTTTTATCAGGCGGTACAGTCATCGGACCACATACTAACGATTCAGACTGCCGATCAAGCTCTTTGGGCAAACCTACTGCTGTCAGTGGGAGTCCGAACGCTCTAGAGTTTCATCGTGACAAAATTTGGGCCCAGCCAGAATCGCAGATTCCCCGTAGTGGGATACGCCAGAATTCCCGCAACGAACTCTACCAAAATTCGGACACATTCCGCTAATCGTCATGATTTAGAAAGCCTCAGAATTCGCGTTTTATAGGTCGATATTTGATGCGTATTGATGCACACCAACACTTTTGGCGATACGACTCAGTCGAATACCCTTGGATCGCCCCCCAGTGGCAGATTCGCCAAGATTATTTGCCGGATGATTTGGCTCCACTTTTGTCCGAGTGCCGATTGGATGGCTGCATTGCCGTACAAGCGCGGCAGAGCCTGGAAGAAAATTTTTGGTTGCTGAAACTGGCCGAGCAGGACTCGATGATTGTAGGAGTTGTGGGTTGGGTCGACCTTTGCAATGACCAGGTGACCGACCAACTTGATTCTTTGGCCGGATATTCGAAACTTGTGGGAGTTCGTCATGTGGTGCAGGATGAACCGGACGACGAGTTTATGCTGCGTGACGAATTTCAGCGCGGTATTCAAGCTGTTCAGGATCGCGGCTTGACTTACGACTTGTTAATCTATCCCAAACAATTGCCAGCGGCCTGTCAGTTAGTCAAGAATTTTCCTCAGCAGCGATTTGTGCTGGATCATTTGGCTAAACCGCTGATTAAAGATGGTCGACTCAGCCCATGGGACCAGCAGATCCAGCAACTCGCCGGCCGCTCGAACGTCTACTGCAAGATCTCAGGCATGGTCACCGAGGCGCGGTGGCATGCGTGGAGTCCCGCCGACTTTGAACCCTATTTGGACCTGGTTACCAAAGCTTTTGGCCCGGAGCGGTTGATGTTCGGATCGGATTGGCCGGTGGCGCTGCTGGCCGGATCATATCGCTGTGTCTATGAATTGGCGTATCAATACGTGGATCGCAAGATGGCTGATGCCAGTTCTCAGATTTTTGGTGAAAATGCCCGCCGGTTTTATTTGGAAAGATCCTAAGTTCTATTCTTCAGGAGTGATGATTGATGAAGCGAAATCTACTTGGACGAACCGGTTTGGAATTGCCTGCACTAGCGTTTGGGGCTTCCTCGATGGGCCAGGAATTTCGGAGCGTCCAGTTGGACGAAGCCTTGCAAAGTGTGCGAGTGGCTTTGGATAGTGGAATCGATTTTATCGATACGGCACCGTTCTACGGACGAGGCATGAGCGAAGTGCTACTAGGAATCGCTCTGCGCGGATTGCCTCGTGACAGTTACACTCTGTGCTCCAAGCTGGGCAGATACGACTTGGGACACTTTGACTTCCGACCAGAGCGAGTGCGAGAAAGCATCGACGTAAGCTTGCACCGCCTGGGAACCGATCATTTGGACATCGCGCTGTGTCACGATATCGAATTTGTCGATCTACAGCAGGTCGTCGAGCAGACCATCCCGGCGCTCCGCCAGTTGCAGCAGGCCGGCAAAGTTCGCTTCATCGGTATTAGCGGTTACCCCATGCACATCTTCCGCTATGTATGCGAGCGCACTGAGCTGGACTGTGTCATGTCGTACAATCAGTACACCTTACAGAATACTCGTTTTGTCGACGAACTGGTGCCGATGCTGAAGGCCAAAGGTGTGGGAGTGATCAATGCCGGACCCTTTTCCGCTCGACTTCTCACGAATGCTCCGTTGCCAGTCTGGCTGAAAGAACCGGACGAGGTCAAGGCAGCCGCTCGTCAAGCCGCTGCGCACTGCGCTAGTCGTGGAGTGGATATCGCTAAGCTGGCTCTACAGTTCTCCTGCTCGCATCCCGATATCGCATCGACAGTTGCTGGCAGTGCCAATCCGAACAACATTCGCAATTGGGTCCGCTGGATGCAAGAACCGATCGATCAGCAATTGCTGGCCGAAGTGCAAGCGATCTTTGCTCCGGTTAAGAACATTGGCCACCGCGAAGGTTTGCCAGAAAACAATTAACAGAGAACTCAGATGAAAGCGTTGCAATTGGTTCAGCCGGGCAACTGGCAAATGATTGAGGTTCCCGAGCCTCAGGCTCCAGGGCCCGGTGAAGCCTTGGTTCGAGTGCTTGCAGTCGGCATTTGCGGCACGGATATCGGAGGATTCTTAGGGAAAATGCCCTTTTTTTCCTACCCTCGTATTCCTGGTCACGAATTGGCTGTGGAAGTGTTGCAGGTAGGCGCGGGTGCTGACCATCTGAGGCCCGGTGATTCGTGCGCAGTCGAGCCTTATCTCAATTGCCAGAAGTGTTATGCCTGTGTGCGCGGTTTTACGAATTGCTGTGAACACCATCGCACATTGGGCGTGATGTGCGATGGTGGACTGACAGAAAGGATTGTCTTGCCAGCACGAAAACTGCACCCAGCAAGTAGGCTGTCCCCTGATCAATGCGCTTTGGTGGAGACGCTTGCCATAGGATGCCATGCAGTGGATCGATGCCGGCCACAGCAGACTGAAAGCGTTCTGATTATCGGAGCCGGCCCAATTGGCCTTTCTGCATTGGAGTTTGCCAAGCTGACTGGGGCTCGAGTTGTGGTCATGGACATCAGTCCGAATCGACTAGCTTTTGTGCAGCAGCAGATGGGCGTAGCCGATACTATCCTGGCTGATGGAAGTTCAGCCGATGTACAGGCGCTAAGCGATCTGACGCATGGCCGATTGGCGGATGTCGTGATCGATGCTACCGGAAATCACCTATCGATGGCTCGAGCCTTAGAGTTTGCTGCGTTTGCTGGGCGAATCGTTTTTGTAGGGATCACTCAGCAGATTTTGGAATTCCCTCACGCTCCGGTGATGCACCGACGTGAGCTAACGCTGCTGGCCAGCCGAAATGCGCTGTCTGGCGACTTCACACGGATTATCGATCTAATCGAGCAATCCGTGATCGATACTCGTCCTTGGATTACTCATCACGCAGCTTTCGAGTCGGTGCCGTCCGTTTTTCCGAGTTGGATACTACCTGAATCGGGAGTGATTAAAGCGGTGGTCAGGATGGGGGAGTAGGAATTGGGAATTGGGAATCGGGGGTACTGAGTACTGAGTACTGAGTACTGAGTACTGAGTACTGAGTACTGAGTACTGTGGTTTGGCCAGTGAGTGTTCAGCTTGTTTCGCATTTACTGGAAGCTGAGGATGGATGGATAGATTGGGAAACCTGGGGTGATTGCATATCTTTTTAGATAGCTTGATCACTTCGGTTAATGCGGCTGCATTGCTTCGGTTTCAAGTAAGTGGAGCGTCCGCACGTGCGTGCGACTTTATGTCACGTCTAATGAGGCAAGGCTGCTATTAACAAAATTGGCTCGGACCGACATATTGTGGCAGCTTGATGGTAGATCGCGCCACATACCGCACCTATCGCCGAGGAATCCTGACTTAAGGGATCGATTCCTGGCCCTTTTCGCGTGGTTTGACTGGCTTGTTTCACATAGCAAAGGTTATTGCTAGATCGTTGGGACTATGACTCGATTTTTGTTTCCGCGTTGGACCAATAGATTTCTGCCGGTATTGGGCCTGCTATTGCTAGCAGGTGGTGGCTATGCAGGCACGCTGTTTCTGGTGGCAACTGATGACAAGACGCTAAATCCAGGGTATCAACCGACTCAGCCGGTGCCCTTCAGTCATAAAATTCATGCTGGCGATCTGAAGATGGATTGTCGCTATTGCCATATCGGTGTGGACAAGGCGGCAGCCGCTTCGATCCCTCCTACGGCAACTTGCATCAACTGTCACAGCCCAGAGGTCGGCGGCCAGCCTCCGCAACTGGCGGCTGTCAAGCATGATAGCCCCAAACTTCAGGCGGTTCATGAAAGCTGGAAATCCGGCGAAGCTGCAGTGCCTTGGGTGCGGATACACCGACTGCCGGATTATGTCTTTTTCAATCACGCAGCTCACGTCAACCGTGGTGTCAGTTGCGTGGAATGTCATGGTCGAATTGACACGATGGACAAGGTCTACCAGGCCAAGGAGCTTTCCATGGCTTGGTGTATTGAATGCCACAACAATCCTGGCCCGCGTTTGCGGCCTTTGGATCAGGTGACCAATTTGAGCTGGGAGCCTGAAGAAGGGAAAACTAGAGAGCAGGTGGGGCAGGAGATATTGGCGAAGTTCGACGAGGCCGGTAACGGCGTTCATCCCAAAACCAATTGTGCGGTTTGCCATCGCTAGTGCCACAGGATCCTTTTCTGGCTTTGTCGACTTCGGCGACTTAGTCGTAACGGCCAATTCGAGAACGAGCAAGAATAACGATGCAGTCCAAGCTTCCTATAACAAGTAATCATTCTTCATTGGGTACTCAAGGTTCTCAATCTTTGACCGTTGGTAGCCAGAACACTCAGGGCTACTGGCGTAGTTTGAACGAACTGGACGAAACCCCAGAATTCCAGCAGTTCCTGGAGCGAGAGTTTCCTCAGGCGGCTTCTGAATTTCCCTCGGGAGTTTCTCGGCGTCGCTGGGTGCAGTTGATGAGCGCATCGATTGCGCTGAGCGGTGCGGCCGGATGTCGCTATGGGCCAGAGAAAATTGCGCCTTTTGTGATTCGCCCCGAGAATACGCTTTCGGGTGTTCCCAAGTTTTACGCAACCAGTTTCGAACTGGCTGGTCGGGCCGTAAATCTACTAGTGACCAATCGTGATGGTCGGCCAATTAAGGTCGAGGGCAATCCGGATCATCCAGTGATGCGGGCCACCGAGCCGAACAATATCGCGGGTAAGCCACGATTCAAAAGTGCTGGAACAGACATTTATTCCCAGGCTTGTGTTTTGGGTTTGTACGATGACGATCGAGCGGGTCGAGTTGCCAAGCGAGTCGATGGAAAATTGGTAGACTCATCTTGGGATGAGTTCGCCCAGTATGCTCGCAACCAGTTGGAATCGCTTAAGGCAGACCAGGGTCAGTCGCTAGGCATTTTGATGTCGCCCTCCTTGTCGCCAAGCGTCAACCGGTTGGTTTCGGATATCGTCAAGGCTTTGCCGAAGGCCACCATAGCGCAGTACAAATCGATCGACGATTCGGCTCAGCGACAGGCTGCCACTCAGGCTGTAGGTCAACCCGCAGAGCTGTTGCTGGATCTTTCGAGTGCCAAAGTGATTTGCTGCATCGATAGCGATCCGCTGGGCAACGATCCGAACATGCCGATCTATGCTCGACAGTTTGCAATTGGTCGTAAGCCAGCGCTGGACAGCATGAACCGCCTGTACAGTGTCGAATCGCGATATTCGGTGACTGGAGCTTCCGCAGATTCGCGGCTACCGATTCGCAGTTCACAAGTGGGCGCATTTTTGGTTGAGCTAGAGAAGTCGATTGATCAGTTGCTGGCGGGTCAATCCGCTATGGCGGCAGCCAAAGACGAGAAGCCGCTGGATGAGGTACCGATCGAAGAGCAGCTTAAGCGGTTTGTTGCTGCGATGTCGGAAGACTTGGTCAAGCATCAAGGTGCCGGCGTTGTCTATGTGGGCTCCTATCAGCCGTTGGACGTGCAGCTTCTAGCCTTGCGATTGAATAAGAAGCTTGGCAACTTTGGCAAGTCCGTCAAGTTCATCGCAGATCGAACGGTGATTGAAGGGGTTCTACCTGTTGGCTTGGACGCATTGGCTGGCAAGCTGGGTGGAAGCATCAGTACTTTATGGGTGCTAGGTGACAATCCAGTTTACACGACCCCTTCGCACGTAGGTTTAGCCAAGCTAATGAGCGGCATGCAGAACGTCGTGTATCTGGCCGACTTCGAAGACGAAACGGCTCAGTTGGCTAGTTGGTCGGTTCCTCTGGCGCACGCGTTGGAGAGTTGGGGCGATGTTGTCAGCGTTGATGGAACCTATAGTGTCTGCCAGCCCCAAATCCTGCCTCTACTTGGTGGAAAGAGTGTTGTTGAAATTCTTGCGTTGCTGTCGGGCCAAGCTGCTGAGGGTAGTGCGCTGGTGCGAACGACGGCAGCCGTGGCCGCTGGTGGCCCGCTGGATGCCAGTGCTTGGCACAAGTTGCTGCATGATGGTTTTGTGGGTGGCAGCGCGAGGGAATTAAGCGGATCGAGTGTCGATGGGCCTGTTCCGCTTGGCTCGCTGGATCTTGAGTCCCTTGAGAATGGTAAGCTGGAATTGGTCGTATGCGAAAGCGATACACTGTACGACGGTCGCTTTGCTAAAAACGTTTGGCTACAGGAGTTGCCACAATCCATCACCAAGATTGTTTGGGACAACGCCGCCTTAGTTAGCCCTCGTACGGCCGAAAAGTTTGGCTTGCGACAAAGCGATAAGAGTCAGACGAGCGTTGTGCGGGTGAAAGTGGGCGATCAACAGGTCGACTTGCCTGTATTTTTGATGCCTGGCCTGGCCGATGGAGTGATTGTGGCTCAGTTGGGTTACGGTCGCATCTGCCGTGACGAAGCGGTCAAGAGCGATGAACAGGTTGTGATCGGTCAAGACCTTTCCAAGCTTCGACGGCTCGACAGCATGCACTTGATTTCCGGCGTATCTGTCAGCGCCACATCGCAGCCGTATCGATTGGCAACAACTCAAGATCACTTTGCGATCGACCCCATTGGCAAAGATGGTTTAGCCCAGCGTATCGGCTGGTTGGTTCGTGAAGGAACTCTGGAGCAGATCACTGAAGGTGGGGCAGGATTCGTGGAGCACGAAGGGCTTCATCATCCCGAACTGAAGTCTCTTTGGGAAGAAGAACCCATGGAGGCGTTCGAAAGAGATCCGACGGTTGCATACCAATGGGGTATGACCATCGATTTGAACAAATGCACGGGTTGCAATTCCTGCGTGATCGCATGTCAAGCTGAGAACAATGTGCCAGTGGTGGGTAAGGAGCAAGTGCTGCGTGGTCGCGAAATGCACTGGATTCGCATTGATCGCTACTTCCGAGGCAATCAATCCTCGCCACAGATGATTCAGCAGCCAGTGGCCTGTGCTCACTGTGAGACGGCACCTTGTGAGCAAGTTTGTCCTGTGGCGGCCACGGTTCACACCGAAGAGGGCATCAACGCCATGGCCTACAACCGTTGCATCGGTACGCGATACTGTGGCAACAACTGCCCCTACAAGGTTCGTCGCTTCAACTACTTTAATTACGGCACAGAGTACGGATACTTCTACGGCTGGCAACAACAAGGCAAACTTGAAGAGGCCAGTCGCAAACTACAGCAGTTGGTACTCAATCCAGAAGTCAGCGTCCGAGGCCGGGGAGTGATGGAGAAGTGTACCTACTGCATTCAGCGGGTGCAAAACGTCAAGATTCAGACTCGATCCGAAGGTCGGGCAATTGAGGATGGTGAATTGCAGACAGCCTGCCAGGCAGCTTGCCCTACTCAGGCAATTATTTTTGGTGATATTAAAGACACGACTACCGAAGTCGCCAAGAGTCAAGCGGATCCGCGAGCCTACGCGATGCTGTCGGAATTGAACATCAAGCCGCGCACGTTGTATTTGGCGCGAGTCCGAAACACACACCCACGTTTGAAAGCCTCGTTCCAACTGAAAGAGGCTCATCATGATTCGCATGGCCATGACGATCACGGGCATGGCCAGTCTGAACATCACTAGTTGCTGTTTGGAAACACAGTTTGAGCAATTTTGAGCAATTGTTGCTGAGTGAACGATAACATTACTTTTTTCAGAGCAAGTCGGCACAGCCCATGGCGAGCATAGTGACCACTGACATAGACAACACCCTTGACGTTCCAGGTCGGCGAACTCCGCTGATCACCGGTGGACATAACCATTCCGCGGTGACTCGCATGATCGCCAGGATCAGCGAGGAGGCTCAGCCAAAGATTTGGTGGGTCTTCATGGCCTTTTCGTTCCCGTCGATGATGATGTTTGTCGGCCTGATCGGCTACCTGATTCTTAATGGCGTGGGTGTTTGGGGGAATATGTCCCCAGTTTTCTGGGCATGGGATATTATCAACTTCGTATTTTGGGTTGGTATCGGTCATGCCGGAACGTTGATTTCCGCGATTTTGTTTTTGTTCCGGCAGAACTGGCGTACCAGCATTAACCGTTCTGCTGAAGCGATGACGATTTTTGCGGTGATCTGTGCGGCTACGTTTCCTGGAGTTCACGTGGGGCGAGCCTGGTTGGCGTTTTGGTTGACACCCTATCCTAGCTTGAATCTTTGGATGTGGCCTCAGTTCCGTAGTCCGCTGTTGTGGGACGTGTTTGCGGTAGGAACGTATGCATCGGTTTCCTTGGTGTTCTGGTACATGGGTATGATTCCCGACTTGGCCACTTTCCGCGATCGATCGACCAACAAGTGGCGTCGCATGATTTATGGCATCTTGAGTCTTGGCTGGAGTGGATCGTCGCGTCATTGGCTGCGTTATGAAAAGGCCTATGCTATTTTGGCCGCTCTGTCCACACCGCTGGTTTTGTCAGTTCACTCGGTAGTTAGCTTTGACTTTGCCGTGTCACAGTTGCCCGGGTGGCACACCACGATCTTCCCGCCCTACTTCGTGGCGGGTGCAATTTTTAGCGGTTTTGGAATGGTGTTGACTTTGCTGATTCCAATGCGAGCCATTTACAATTTGAAGGATCTGATTACGCCGCGACACTTGGACAACATGTGCAAGATTATCTTAGCCACTGGATCGATGGTTGGATTGGCTTACACAACTGAATTTTTCATGGCATGGTATAGCCAGAACCCATACGAGTACTTCACGTTTGTCAACCGAGCCTTTGGTCCCTATGGCTGGGCTTATTGGACAATGTTTCTATGCAATGTGATTTCGCCCCAGTTATTTTGGTTCAAGACATTTCGCACCAATACGATCCTGATGTGGATCGTCACGATCTTTGTGAATATCGGGATGTGGTTCGAGCGGTTTGTGATTGTGGTCACCTCGCTAAGCCGCGATTTCCTGGGTTCGTCGTGGGGCTACTACAGCCCGACGTGGGTCGACATCGGCATGTTTATTGGCAGCTTTGGGCTGTTCCTGACGCTGTTCCTACTGTTCTGTCGCTTCCTGCCGGTTATTGCCATCAGTGAAGTCAAAGGAGTGATCAGCCAGCAGGCCCATGCCGATCACAAATTGGCCGGCGGACATCATTCCCATTAGCACTACTAGATCAGCTTGATCCGTTAGATAGATAACACAGGTTTTTGCACAATGAGCGAGCACAAGCCAGAAAAGAAAGTCACTCCTCCACGTGCCTTCGGGTGGATGGCCGAGTACAGCGATGAAAATGCGATGCTGGATGCGGCTCGCAAGGTTCGCGACGCGGGTTATACGCGAACCGATGTCTTCGCGCCGTTTCCCGTACACGGAATCGACGAGGCCCTGGGTATCAAGCCTACCATTTTGCCATGGTTCACGCTGATTGCCGGTGCCACCGGTCTAACCATTGCAGTGACTATGCAAATTTGGATGAATGCGGTTGATTATCCGTACATTATCTCGGGCAAGCCCTACATCAGCTTGCCAGCGTTTGTACCGGTCATGTTCGAGTTGACGGTTCTGTTTTCTGCGTTCACTACCGTATTTGCCATGCTAGGCCTGAACGGGCTACCTCGGTTTTCCAATCCGCTTTTTACCAATCCAAAGTTTGATCGCGCTACCGACGATCGGTTTTTCTTATGGGTTGATTCACGCGACAAGTATTTCAATAGCGAAAGTGTCAAATCGCTTCTTCAGGCAACATCGCCGCTTAGCGTGGAGGAGGTTCGTGAGGATGACAGCCCTGCTGAAATCCCGAGAGGTTTGTACGGTGCCATCGCGTCTTTGATCTTGTTGACGGTTGTACCTTTAGCTCTGGTTTGGAATATTCGAGCGGATCGTAGCGGCAGTCCACGCTGGCATGTCTTTTTCGACATGGACTTTCAGCCATTTCGTAAGTCACAAAAAGAGACGACCCACTTTGCCGATGGTCGAACCGATCGTCGGCCAGTGCCAGGCACGGTAGCCCGAGGTGGCTTAGCCGAGAACGACCCTTACTATTTGGGTTACACGCCGGACGCTGCTACAGCTCAATTCGGCGCAAGCGATGCTCAATTGTCGCGTATGGTCAGCTTACAAGAAGAATCCGAGAAGACGGAAGAACCCGCAAGCTCTGAGGCACCAGCGGAACCATCGACAACTCCTGCCGAAACGACCGAAACGGCTCCTGCAACCGATTCCACCGAGACACAAAGTCCGGCTGAAACCACTGAAAACACCGAAACCACTGAAAACACGGCTGAAGCGTCTCAAGAGCCACCCGCACAAGAAGTTCCACAAGACCAAGCACCTCAGTCGCCTGCAGCACCTACGGCTGCGGCTGATGGAGCCGTAGCGGCTGATTTGAACTATGCTTGGCTGACTACGCTACCTGAAGCATTGGCGGAGGACAAGGAATTGTTCGAGCTAGGCCAAAAGAAATTCAATCAGGTCTGCGCTGTTTGCCATGGCCATGCAGGATTCGGAGACGGACTGGTTGCCAAGCGTGCAGAGTCGCTGGCTGCCACCTACTGGTTGCAACCCACCAGTGTGCATGACCCGCGATTGCAGCAGCAGGCGATTGGTCGAATTTACTACACGATTACCAACGGCAAGGGAAAGATGGGTGGTTATGGATCGACTTTGAATGTTCGCGAGCGTTGGGCGGTGGCATTCTACGTGAAGGCCTTGCAGCGCAGTCAGAATGCACAGCCAACCGACACGCCGGCGGGCAATCCATAGTAATCCCGGCTGACAGCCGTTGTTTTTAACGAACTATTTCAATTAACAGTAATGCACTTGATTTACTAGGTTTCACGATGGCAGCAAATCATATTCCTAACGACAATCTCACGTTGCCAGCCGACTGGCGCGCGAAGTCCCCGGCGATGATTGCGGTTGGGGCTGTTCTAGTTTTGCTGAGCGTCTTCTTGTTTTCGATGGCGGCTGAAGAGGGCGGAACGCTGAAGGCGTTTTTCCATTCCTATTTGACGAACTACATGTTCTGCTTGACCATTTGTCTGGGAGCCCTGTTCTTCGTGATGGTGCAGCACTTGGTGCGTGCAGGTTGGAGCGCAGCCATTCGGCGGATTGCCGAACTATACGCGGCGACGATTCCGCTCTGGGCTTTGTTGTTCCTGCCCATTCTGGCGATTACTTTGGTTGCCGGCAGTGATGCACTTTATAGTTGGAATGCGGGGCCCGGAAAAGGCTTGTCTCCCATGGTCGAAAGCAAGCTGGGCTATTTGCGAGCCGACTACTTTTCGATTCGCACAGTGTTTTACTTTTTAATTTTTATAGGTGCTGCACGATTGTTCTTTAATCTTTCTAGAAAGCAGGATCAATCTGGCGACGTCAACATAACGGTGAAGGCTCAGAATTTGTCAGCTCCGTTTATCATCCTGTATTCTTTGGCTTTGAACTTTGCAGCCTTTGATTGGATGATGTCCACCGACCCAGCTTGGTTCAGTACGATCTTTGGCGTCTATATTTTCGCGGCTGGCATGTTCAGCTTCTTGGCAACCATGATCTTGACCTGTTACTTACTGCAGCGACGCGGTCGAGTCGAGAACATGGTGCGAGTGGAGCATTACCACGATTTGGCTAAGTTCCAATTTGGGTTCATCGTCTTTTGGGCTTACATCGCCTTCTCCCAGTTCATGCTGTACTGGTACGGAAATATCCCAGAGGAGACTCTATGGTTCGCTCATCGCATGACGCATGGTTGGGACAAAGTTGGCTTGTTATTGATTGCGTTGCACTTTGCGATTCCTTTTCTGGCATTCTTGAAGCGCAAGCACCGACGCAATCCAGGATGGCTGGCTAGCTGGGCTGTGTTGCTACTGGTGATGCACTGGGTCGATCTCACCTACTTGATCATGCCCAATGTTGGTGGTGTAACCGCACCTCTGGTGTTGGCACACGTAGCCGGGTGGTTGGGAATGGTCCTGATATTTTTGTCTTTGTTCCTGTGGCGAGTTGGCGAGACACCGGTGGTGGCCATCAAGGATCCTTGGCTGCCAGACTCATTGGCATATCACAACTTACCTTAGACGACTTGAAGCTTGTTAGAAGGTTAACATGGCAAGATACGACGATTTAGACACGCGGACAATTGCTCTGAGCACCATTATGAGTTCCATCTTTTTGGTGATCATTCTGCTGGCTGCTAGAGCGATGGCCTACGCCTGGGAGTACTCCTACGAAGAGGAAAGGGCGGCGACAGCAAAATACACGGTTTCCGACAAGGAAATTGAGGCACAAAAGGATCGGTTGAAGAGTTACACGACTGACACGGTAGAGGGTGAAGAAGGGCAACCGCCCAGCACCCGCAACGTGATACCCATCCAGCGTGCTCAGGAGTTTGTTCGACAGGAGCTAACTGCCAAGCCCAAGACTTAGGCGGTTGGAGTGGCTGATAAAAAATGAATTTGGCTGGACGCTACGTTTGCTTGGTCGCACAGTGCTGTCTGATTTTTCAGGCAATCTGTACGTCTGCGCTGGTACGAGCCCAGTCGTTTTTCGATCAACTGCCCAGCAGTGCGGCTGGTATCGAGGTGGTGGATCGAGTGGGTGAAATCGTTCCGGACGATTTGACTTTTCGAGACGAGAATGGTCGCACTGTCAAGTTGGGGCAGTACTTCCAGAGTGGAAAGCCGGTGGTTTTGACCCTTAACTACAGCGATTGTCCTGGACTTTGTATTGCTCAGCTAGAAAATCTGGTGGAGACCTTGCGACAGGGTAACTCACTGGGAATTGGACAGGATTATCAACTGATTACTGTCAGTATTGACCCTAGAGAGGACAGTGGCAAGGCGGCTCGAACCAAGGCCAAGTACGTTGGACTGCTTAAGGGAACAGGGGCGGACAGCGGCTGGCATTTTTTGGTTGGGCAACAACCAGAGATTACCAGACTGGCCAAAGCGGTAGGATATTATTACACCTACGACAAAGTCAACGACCGATTTAACCATCCCGCAGTGACCTATTTTATTAGCTCGGACCGAAAGATTTGCCGCTACTTGGTGGATTTGGGGATCGAGCCGGACCAGTTTCGACTGGCGGTCAGTGAAGCGGCTGAAGGAAAGTTGACCAAGAGTTTAGCCGAGGTTTTTGTACAATTTTGTTACTACTATGACCCAGCCGTCAATCGGTATTCGGCCAGCGCCCAACGACTAATGGCGTTGGGTGGGTTAGTGTTCACCGTATTGATGGTGGGTTGTTTGGCTCCGTTTTGGTTTTCGTCCAAGAAATCAACTAACCAGTCAACTTCGGTTTCCTCGGCGGCCGGGTATCAGCCTCCGACGGGTAATAGTTAAATTTAGCGGCTGATTTGCGGATCAGGCTAGCGGCGGTTACTACACAGTTTTCGAGTTATCACTCATGAATGCCTACATAACATCATGCCTTCTGGGGCAGCATCAAGGAAGCTTCTTTTTTCCTCCCAAAGGTTCGACCTTTGCGGAAGAAACAGATACTTTTTTCATGTTGATTCTGTACATTTCGACGTTCTTCTTCGTCCTGGTTGTAGGAGCGATGATTTGGTTTGCTGTGAAATATCGGCGGCGGCCAGGATATCAAGGAGATTCTACGGCTCTACATAACAACGCTTTGGAAATTGCCTGGACGGTGATTCCTACTTTGATCGTCTGCTGGATCTTCGCACGTGGCGTACAAGGTTATATGGATATGATGACTCCACCGCCAGAAACCATTGATATCGGTGTGACTGCCAGCAAGTGGAATTGGGCGTTCACTTATCCCAACGGTGCGGAGAGCAACGAACTGCATGTTCCTATCGGCAAAGCGGTTCGCCTGAATATGCGATCCAACGATGTGCTCCATAGCTTTTATGTGCCCGCGTTTCGAGCAAAACAGGACGTGATTCCTGGGCGAGTCAGTGTTTTGTGGTTTAGGCCAATTCTTGAAGGCCAGTACACACTATTTTGTACTGAGTACTGTGGGGATAATCACAGCGAGATGATGGCCAAAGTTGAAGTGCATTCTGAAGAGAATTTTCAAAAGAAGCTGGTCGAGTTAAATAAACACCCAGAATCACCCGTGGCACATGGCGAATGGTTGTACGAACGTAAGGGATGCAAAGGTTGTCACTCGTTGGAGCCAACCAAGATTGTGATCGGGCCCAGTTTTGCCGGATCTTGGAATAAAGAATTTGATACGAGCGCAGGACAAAAGGTGAAGTTTGACGATGCCTACTTTATTGAGTCGCTGGAGTCGCCTCAAGCCAAGATGAAGCCTGAATTTGCAAAGGCTTCTCAGATGCCGTCGTACAAAGGTCGCTTGAAGCCCAATGAAGTGGATGCACTTATGGCGATGCTGAAGGCACTGGAAGATGGCCAGATCACACAGGAAGAGCGAGATGCTTTACCTGCGCCGACTGAGGGGCAAGCTCCCGCAGCGGAGCAGACTGGGGCTGCAGCAAGTAACTAGAGATAGAAAATAGTTTGATCGTTCAGTCTGATAACGATGGCCGAAGAGTTCGAGTCATCCACAAAGGCTGGAAGGAAACATAGTGAGGACAGACAGATGAGCGATACACGGCAATCGCACGCGCAACAAGCGTCGGACAATTATTTGATCAACACCCGCGGCTTTCTAAGCTGGGCTCTTACGCTGGATCACAAGCGGATCGGGCTAATGTATCTAGTGGGAGTGATGTCGGCGTTCCTGATGGGGGGGATCTTGGCTTTAATTCTAAGAGCCCATTTGACCTCACCAAACATGTCGTTCTTGACCAATCAACAGTACAACCAGGTGTTTACGCTACACGGCGCTATCATGGTCTTTCTGTTCATTATCCCTAGTATTCCAGCAGCGCTTGGCAACTTTTTAGTGCCTGTCATGCTGGGTGCTAAAGATGTGGCTTTCCCACGTCTGAATTTATCTAGCTTCTATCTATGGGTCACTGGAGCGATTTTTTTTCTGACAGCATTGTGTTCAACCGGCCTGGACACGGGTTGGACCTTTTATACGCCCTATAGCACCGAATCCCAAGGGCCGGTGGTGGCTGCAACTCTGGGTGTGTTCATCTTGGGATTCAGTTCGATTTTTACTGGGCTGAATTTCATCGTGACAATCAATACCATGCGACCACCAGGGATGACCTGGTTTCGCATGCCACTTTTTCTTTGGGCAACCTATTCAACTTCAATCATTCAGGTTCTGGCGACTCCTGTCATTGGGATCACCGTATTATTGTTAGCAGCAGAACGAGTTTTGGGGATCGGTATTTTTGATCCCAAGCTCAACGGTGATCCGGTCACCTACCAGCACTTCTTCTGGTTCTATTCCCACCCGGCCGTGTACATCATGATTCTGCCTGGGATGGGAGTGATCTCTGAACTGATGAGCGTTCATAGTCACAAGGGAATTTTTGGATATCGATTTATCGCTTACAGTTCGGTGGCCATCGCATTGTTTGGCTTCTTGGTTTGGGGACACCACATGTTCACTTCCGGAATGGCCTCAGTGACTACCATTATCTTCAGTGCTCTAACGTTTTCCGTGTCGATTCCGTCAGCCATCAAGGTGTTTAACTGGTTGGCCACGATGTACAAAGGTACGGTTCAGCTTAACACGGCTATGTGCTATGCACTGAATTTTATTTTTTTGTTCACCATTGGTGGATTGACCGGGTTGTGGCTGGGTGCTTTGTCGACGGACCGCCCTTTGCACGACACCTACTTTGTGGTTGCCCACTTTCACTATGTGATGATGGGTGGCACGATGGTGGCCTTCTTGGGAGGCGTTTTCCACTGGTGGCCCAAAATGACGGGTAAGATGTTTAACGAATTTTGGGGACGAATTTCCTGCCTGCTGGTGTTTATCGGCTTTAACATGACTTTCTTGCCTCAGTTCGTCATGGGTAGTCGCGGTATGCCACGTCGATACGCCAAGTACCTGGAAGAGTTTCAGGTGTTCCATGAGTGGTCGACTTACGGCGCTTTCCTGTTGGGCTTTGGCCTGTTTATCGCCTTGGGCGTATTGATTCACTCGTTGTTGCGTGGACGCCAGGCGCCAGAGAATCCTTGGGGCGGAGCCACACTGGAATGGCAGTGCTCGTCGCCGCCGCCTTACTACAATTTCCATAGTGCTCCAGCCGTTAACGATCCATACAACTACAAGCCGTTGGTGTACCACGGAGATGCTGGATGGGAGTATATCCATCCTCAAGAACCCCAATCGCCTCACCAACCGACTGAGAAAGTTCACTCTTAGAAGTTTAGGACTATGTCACACGATCACGCAGACCCCGGTCACGAGCACCCTTCGTTCCTGGCTCACCATTTTGATGACCCGCAGCAGCAGTTTGATTCCGGCAAGTTAGGGATCTGGCTGTTTCTGGTAACCGAAGTGCTATTTTTCAGCGGCATGTTTTGCGCTTATGCGCTCTACCGTTCGAGAAATCCTGAAGTTTTCACCTTTGCCAGCCAATTCTTGAACACCAGTTTGGGTGCTTTTAACACGGGTGTGCTGCTATTCAGCAGTTTGACCATGGCTTGGGGTGTTCGTTGCGCTCAGCTTCGCCAGCGTGGTGGTCTGGTCTTGTGCTTGGCTCTGACGCTTGCTTGTGCCTCTTTGTTTCTTGGGGTCAAAGCCGTTGAATATACTCACAAGTGGGACCTCGGTTTATTGCCCGCCAAGATGTACCAATCTCAGTATGCTCAGGCTCACGAACATCATGGTTCGTGGGAGCCAGTCAAGGCGCTGATTGGCCAAGTGCCCATGGATTGGCTGACCACATTGTGCGTCGTACCAGGATTGATCGTTGTCGGCTTGGCTGTTTGGACGCTTCGCTGTTTAGCCAGACGTGAAAGACGATGGATTGAGATTTCCTGTTCGCTGTTGATCACGGGACTTTGTTTTTTTGTAGGCGTAGGGGTCGGGAAAGGTTTTGAAGAGGCTGAAGCACACGCTGCAGCCGAGGCGCATTCGCATGACGACGGCCATTATCAGCCCGCAGGTGAAGCTGGTCATGACCAGCATTCCAGCACCGATCAAGCTCCCTCTGCCGGACAACTGGTTTCTGCAGTCAGTTCTGGAAAGCCCACCGCACCTGGTGAACCTACTCTGGAAATGGTGGATCAAAAGGGTGGAGCAGGATTGTTCTTTAGCATCTACTACTGCATGACGGGTGTGCATGCGATTCACATTATTGGCGGCATGATCGTTCTGACGTGGCTACTGGTACGTGCCACGACCGACGTTT
This sequence comes from Aureliella sp., assembly GCA_044234105.1. Classification (GTDB taxonomy): domain Bacteria; phylum Planctomycetota; class Planctomycetia; order Pirellulales; family Pirellulaceae; genus Aureliella. The sequence continues at coordinate 47,780 of JBIIJD010000007.1, forward strand.
TTCATGATCAGTATTTTGGCCCGGTCGACTACGTTGGTCTGTACTGGCACTTGGTTGACTTGATTTGGATCTATTTGTTCCCTTTGCTGTATCTGATCCGCTAAGCAATTGCTATGGTTCGATAAACAACGAAGGGGCTTAGTTAAAGCGTTATCAGTCCTAAATCTAAAGAAGTAATAAAAATGGCTCACTCACCTGCGGCCCACCACGGAAAAGACCATCATGGCTTTGCGCATCCGATGCCCGTTTGGCAACTTATCGCTGTCTTCCTGGCGTTGATTGGCTTGACGGTTGCCACCGTTTTTCAGTCCACCTTGGAACTGGGCAATACAGAACTGATCGTGTCGTTGTTCATTGCAACGATCAAAGCAAGTTTGGTGATCCTGTTCTTCATGCACATGATTCACGACAAACCACTGAACGCGATTCTGTTTATCGGTTCCTTCATTTTTGTCGCGTTGTTCTTGGGCTTCACGCTTTTGGATGCCGGCGCTTACCGTGATACGTTGGAGTTGAAGGTTGTTCAGCCGGACATTCCAGCCAATCCCATGCAGTGATCTGCCTTAGTAGGCACATTCCATGTGCCGTTCACCTGATCTGCCAATGAATTATGCGCTGGCCCGCGGCACTCGTAGAGTGCCTACTATATTGTCGCCAGCGTAGTCAGCGGCTCATTCAGTCTTAGGGCTTGCAGTTCGCCAACGCCAAGAGTACGTAGGCGGAAACGAGATTAGGATCGCCTTCCATCCAGCGCGTTGTCGGATTGACCCAACTGCCATCCTCCTGCTGCAGATGTGCCAATCGGTCACGAAGTTGTTGCTTCCAGTCGTGACTTTTTCCCGAAGCATCATCAAAAACTTCGATTTCCGCTGCATCCAACGCTTTAGCTAGAGTGTGGTAATAGTAGAAAAGCCCCTGTTGTCCCATCCCAGGATTGCTCTGGACGTCATAATTCTTGCGCAAGAAATCTAGCACGGCCCGAACACGCACGTCGTCTTTGTTGACTCCAGCGTAGATCATGCTTTTTAGTCCCGCATACGACATCGATCCGTAGGATCGCAGCCCCCCGCCTGGCAAAGGTTCAGCTTTCGACTCGCCACCGGCTGCCACCGTGTAGTAGAATCCACCATCGTCAACTGCGGCGGCATGCTTGGAATCGTTATAAGGTGTTTCCAAGTTCTGGCAGCGGGAAACAAATATCAAAGCCTTTTGAATGGCTTCATCGTCAGGTCCATTGCCCAGCGATCGCAGTGTGTCGATCAAAAAGCTGGTGTTCGAGAGGTCGGGCCGCGACTGGGAACCGTAACCGGCTCCACCATAGGCCATGTCCGTACGTTCCACGCCCTCACTTTCGTCCCACTGTATGCCACGAATATATTTTTCAGCCTGGGCGACGATCTGATCGTACTGTCCATCTTGGTTGGCTAAGTGAAAAGCCACGACGGCAATGCAAGTTTCGTAACTGCGGTGCAGCGATTCCTTGGAGTAGATACCTCCATCGGCCTGGACCTGAGCCTTCAGGAACTTGAGACCTTGCTGAACCATGGGATCTCCAGGTGCCTGACCTACCTGCAACAAAGCGGAAACAACCAAGGCGGTTGGTCCAATCCCAGACTTTCCTGAAAACGAACCATCAGCAGCCTGACCTCGCAGCCGAAGGTACTCAATCCCACGATCGATCATTTGGCGATATTGCTGCAACTGCTGGTCATGTCGGATGACATTGAGGGTGGTTTGCTGAGCGACCAGTGCGGGGCTAGCAACCAGAATCAGACTTAAGGTCGCGGTCCAGTGTAATCTCATGCTCTTTTTCCTTCACAGAAAACAATACCTCAGAACGGTTGCCAACCAGAATCCTGATTGCAGTACAAGATTCCCAGAAAGCTTATTATAGCCTAATCATGCGATTGGGTGGATTAGGTTTTGTTCCTAGTCAAGCTGGCCGGAGAGGCTAAAATCTTTTGTACAGCCGACTGGTCGCCTTGAAGTTTCTGCTGGATAGATCGATTACCATATTGCATGCCAAACTTCAAAACCGGTTAGTTTCCTCGTTTACCGCCCAGCCGATAGGCGCCGGCACGGCTATATTAATCACTGGCCGGCGCCCGTCGGCTGGGTGGTAAACCAAGAATTTGGGTGGTTTGAAGGTTGAGTATATGCGGGGGCACTCTCTGGTGAAGACAGGTACAAACGTGAAGCGGCATCAGGTCTCCCGCCAGACTTCTGCCAAGCGGACGAACTCTCTGGGAGGCCAGTTGGCTCATGCTGCGCGGGAGCTAAGCGACTCGCTTAGTCAGATCGATTTTTCGCGTTATGCAGACTGGGTCTACAACCCACTAAGTTATGCTTGGCCAGCGCACCAACAATATCTGGAACGTTACGCGGGGAAAGAATGCAAGGTAGTGTTTATGGGCATGAACCCTGGGCCGTGGGGCATGGCTCAAACGGGTATCCCATTTGGCGAAGTGAATGCTGTTGTCGATTGGCTGAAAATCGATGCTCCAATCGGTAAGCCAGATCGCGAACATCCCAAGAGACCTATCGAGGGTCTGGCATGTAAACGCAGCGAAATTTCTGGTCGTCGTTTGTGGGCTCTGTTCGCTGAACGATTTCATACGCCGAGCAATTTTTTCCCTCGACATTTCGTCACTAACTACTGTCCCTTGGCCTTTATGGAACAATCGGCTCGCAATGTGACTCCGGACAAGTTGCCGTCATCGGTGCGTCAACAGCTTGAATCAATCTGCGACCAACACTTAGCCTGTTTGCTGGGATTGCTTCAGCCCCAGTGGCTGATAGGTGTTGGTGCGTGGGCCGAAGGTTGTGCGTGCCGCGTGGTAGAGAACGGACATTTCGATTCGATACGAGTTGGACGTATGCTCCACCCTAGCCCCGCATCGCCTGCTGCGAACAAGAACTGGTCGTCCACGGCGACACGCCAGTTGCAAGAGTTGGGAGTGTGGAGCTGATATGTCGGGTGATCGAGTGGTCTTAGCGATGAGCGGCGGAGTGGATAGCTCGGCTGCCGCATGGCTGCTAAAAGAGCAGGGGCACGAGGTGATCGGTGTCTTCATGCGGCACGGAACTGAGTCGGCTGCTGCATGTAAATTGGAGGGTTCACCCAATCCGCTTCTGCCTATTCTTCAGGGGCGAACCGACCACAAGCAGGGCTGCTGTAGCGCTTCTGATGCGATGGATGCCAGGCGTGTTGCTGACAGCCTTGGTATCGCTTTTTACGCGTTGGATTTGCAAGCTGAATTTTCAAGGATTGTCGACTATTTCGTGGATGAGTACGCTCAAGGAAGGACGCCCAATCCGTGTGTTCAGTGCAATAACTGGATCAAATTTGGGCGACTATTTGACTATGCTGACAGTGTCGACGCTGAGTTTGTTGCCACCGGTCACTATGCTCAGATCGCTCAGCGTGATGGTCAGGTTGCCTTGTTGCGTGGAGTCGATAACAGCAAAGATCAAAGCTATGTTCTAGCGGGTATCGATCGCTCCTATTTGACACGGATGTTGCTGCCAGTTGGCCGGTATCAAAAGTCTGAGATCCGGCATTTGGCAGGCAATGCCGGCTTGCGCGTAGCAGATAAGCGTGACAGTCAAGAGATCTGTTTTGTCACCAGCGGTCATCATGGTCAGTTCGTACGACAGCGGTCGCAGCAATCGACGGCTGGCAATTTTGTCTTGGCAGATGGAACCGTCTTAGGTCAACACTCGGGAATCGAGTCGTTCACGATTGGACAGCGCAAAGGTCTGGGAATTGCACTGGGTGAGCCAATGTTCGTAACCAAGATCGACTCAAAGACCAATGATGTGGTCCTGGGCCACCGCCGGGACTTGGATTGCAACATGCTGACGGCCAGCGGTGCCAACTGGCTAACGGACCCACCGACTCAGGCGTTTCAAGCGCTGGCACAGATTCGCTATAACAGCCCTGCTGTGCCGGCATGCGTCACACCATTGGGGCCGCAGCAGTTCCAGGTCGATTTTGACCATCCCGCTAGCGGTTTATCGCCCGGGCAGCTTTGTGCCATTTTTCAACAGGATCGTGTACTAGGCTGCGGCTGGATCGACGGGCCATAGCTGAACAAATGGCTGCGGAATGCAGGAATTTCCTGATATCTGAGTACCCGATAGGATGTTGCCCTTGTTGGCCTAGCAGACCGATATCTGTTAAGATAGTTGTCGCAAACGATCCGGGACCACAGCAACCGCCCAGACCTGCAATCAAATATTGGAAGTACCACCAAAAATAGAAGGCTCACCTCATGCTAAAAATATTAGGCCAGATTGAACTAAGCAGTGCCATCATCATTGCCGTGATCGCGATCATTGGTTTTTTTGTATTGGGCTTGATCATTTCGTTCTTGGCGTTTGGTGCCATGTGGGTTCAGGCCTTTGCAGCCGGAGCCAGGGTTAGCATGCCAAGCTTGATTGGAATGTACTTCCGTCAGGTGCGTGCGCCAGTCATTGTTCAGGCCAAGATCATGGCAGCTCAGGCGGGACTGGATATCACATCGCAAAATGGGATTACTACTCAGCGACTGGAAGCACACTTTCTGGCTGGTGGGAATGTGATGAGTATCATCCAAGCAATTATTGCCGCGCAGCGAGCCAATTTGGATTTGGATTTTGATCGCGCCGCCGCAATCGATTTGGCTGGTCGCGATGTGCTGGACGCCGTGAAGACCAGTGTTCACCCCAAAGTCATCGACTGCCCCGATTCGCGACGCAGCGGCAAGAACACTCTAAGCGCCATATCGAAAGATGGAGTCGAGTTGCGAGTGCGCACGCGAGTCACGGTGCGCACCAATCTACAGCAGTTAATTGGTGGTGCCACGGAGGAGACGATTATCGCGCGTGTAGGTGAGAGCATCATCAGCTCGATTGGATCGACCGATTCGCACCAAAAAGTGCTGGAAAATCCCGATATGATCTCTCGCACGGTTTTGCAGCGCGGTCTGGATGCACAGACAGCATTCCAGATCGTATCGATCGACATCGCAGACATCGATGTGGGTGACAATATCGGCGCTCGTCTGCGTGCCGATCAAGCGGAAGCAGATGTTCGAGTGGCGCGGGCTTTGGCCGAACAGCGACGAGCTGAAGCGATTGCAACGGAACAAGAAAATCGCGCTCGTGTTGCCGAAAATCGCGCCAATTTGGTTTTGGCCGAAGCTGAAGTGCCACGCGCCATGGCGTTGGCATTTCAAAAAGGCAATCTTGGAACGATGGGCAACTAGAACTGAACTGCGGTAATGAGTCTTTTGAGACGCAGTCAGCGTGTTAGCTTTCCCAGTGGCTGGGGATCGACCTTATCGGGTATCGTGGATCAACCTCACGACGAACCGAAAGCCTTTGTCGTATTCACCCACTGCTTCACCTGCACGAAAGATCTCAAGCTGATCGTGCGTATCAGTCGGGGATTGGCCGAGCTAGGCTTTGGCGTGCTGCGTTACGATTCAACCGGCTTGGGGGGCAGCAGCGGCGACTTCTCGAATAGCAATTTTACGAGCAACCAAACGGATTTGTTGGCAGCGGTTCAGTTCATGAGCCAACACTACAGAGCCCCCGAAGCTTTGATTGGGCACAGCTTTGGTGGCGCAGCCAGTCTATCAATTGCCGCTCAAGTGCCATCGGTTCAGGCGGTCGTGTCCATTGCAGCTCCCAGTGATACGCTTCATCTTGCCAGTTTGCTTGAAGGGATGAACCCCAGCATATTGTCTACTGGGCGCGGCAGTGTGTCGATCGGCGGAACGCTGCATACGATCAGTCGGCAAATGCTAGAAAACTTCCGCGCCTTCGATTTATCCGCTCATGTCAGACAGCTCAGCGTACCAGTTCTACTTTTTCACAGCCCGGAGGATGAGACCTTGGGCTTCCAGCACGCTCTGCGGCTTTACCATCTTCTGACCGATCGCCGCCCTGAGGAACCGCCTGCATGTGCGGCTAGCCTAGTATGTCTGCCAGGTGCTGACCACTTGTTACTCAATCAAGCGGCAGATCTGATCTTGGTTACGCGAGTGATTGCCGCTTGGTTGGATCGTTACGTAGGTAATTCGGCATTAAGTTAAGGCAAACGAACAGCCGATCATTCTTGTTAGATGCCTCGCCCAATTGAGACACAAAAAAAGGCGCCCCCTACTAGAGAGGACGCCCGGGTGGGGAGTCGCTGGTAATTACTTATTGCGGTGAGGGTATAAAAACAGATACCAGTTGCCTACCCCGAAAACCGTTCAAACCATAGGCACCACCTTTCGTTTTAAAAATCTTTCCAGGGCCAGGAGATTATTTCTTCTTGAGGCTATCGCAAGGACGTTGCTTCCTTGCGGTCAAAATCAAACGTTCTTAGTAGATGCTTGGAGTATTAACTGAAACTAACGATGTTGGGTCAGGCTGATTGAACTGCTGTTTGACTTCGTAGTCCAACGATCGCAGGAAGGCTTTAGCGTCTGCATACTGAGTAGCACTCAAAAAGCCCTGGTTTGTTTTCAGCAGCCGGTTCATGCCATCGACCAATAGGGCGATCTCTTGCTGGAATGGACTGCCGTTACCTGAGTTGTCTGGAGACCGAGTCGCGATCAATTCATCGATTCGAGTTCGGAATGCACTGTACTCAGCCGTTCGCAGGATATGTGGCCAGATCAACTGTCCGCTGGCTGCGTCCAACTGCTGCGGGCTCAGCCGTGGCGGAAGAGATTTTGCCGTAATCCGAGCCCACTGCTCTTGAGTAGGCGGTTTGCGTGAATATCGATCGCGATACTCGCGGATGGTCTCTTTGTTCTGATAGTAAGCGTTGACGTAGGCTTGACGATTCTCTATCCACTGACGAGCTGCCTCTTGATAGTTCACTGCAGCAACCGAATTCAGGTATTCAGCTTGACCAACGGCCTGTATCACTTGGGCCTGACCGTTCAGGAAACCTTCGGCTGCGGTGCTGGCATGATTCTGGTAATTCCAGTTGTAAACTGGAGTAGTCAGCGCTTGGGCACACGCTAAAGTTCCACAAGTGGTCAGCAATCCAGCAGCCATCAGTAAAGTTTTCGCGTTCATCATTTTTCCCCAGTTGTTTTGCAAGATCGAACCAATCGGTCTTCTTGCCTGACCGTCGATCATCTTGTTGATTGACTATTCCTTGTGCGATTTGCGTGCCACAAACACAAAATATTTGTTTTTTGTCAACTCGACCTATCTTCGCCGATTATTGGCAGGTTTTTCGGAGTCTACTTGGGGTTTGCCTTAGGAACACTGGTATTTGAGTGTTTCAGATTGAGATTAGCGATTCAAATTGAGAAAAGTGGCCGAGAAGGAAAACTCAGCGATAAACAATTTGGGCGACCCACCCTCTTGGAGGCAAACAGGACGGTTAAAATTGCGAGAGAAGATGACCAATCATGTATCACAGGTTAAAGGATGCAACTTATGGGTTCCCTAACTGAGACCATCAAGACGTTCAATTCGGCGGTACGAACCGTAACGCTGGTTGTCTTTGTGGTCATGTTTGGAGTAGCCGGGTTTTGGACTTACGATCGCTACACGGCCAATGAACGTGCTTTGCAGCAGTCGCAGTGGGAACTTGCGGAAACTCAAAACCAGTTGGTCTCTTTGAAGTCGGATCTGGAGCTTACCAAGGCTGATTTGGCAGAGAAGGTTGTCTTGATCGAGAAGCTGGAAACTTCGCTCAAGTTGCTGAAAACAGACCAGCGACTGGCGAGGCTAAACGTGTTGAGATTGGAAAAAGGGGACTCCGATCAGGTACTTAGCAGCCACCTGGAGTTTGTGGAGCTTTCACCGCAAGGCGAGCCGCTTTCGCCACCCAAGCAGTTTACGCTACCTGGTGATGTGGTGTATGTCGACAATTGGGTGGTCAAATTTGATGATCACTACATCGAACAGGCCGACATTGAACGCGGCACCTCGCTAGTTTTGTTTCGACGCATCTTTAGTGAACAGCAACAACCCAGCGAAGGCGTTTCGCTGGACGAAGTCGGTATGCGGCCTCAAGCATACGCGCGCGGAGGCGGCCTGTCTGAATTCGAGAAGAAACTCTGGGGTGAATTTTGGGAATTCGCAAACCAACCCAAGAGGGCTGCTGAAATGGGGATTCGAGCTGCCAACGGCGAGGCCATTTCGATTCAGGTACGGGAGGATATGTCCTACGAATTGCGACTGCGTTCCAGTGGTGGATTGTCTTTTACACCTATTGAAAACAGTCCGGCAAGTCAACCGCCTGCCAAGGCTTCAATCGACAACTAGAACCGTTTGAACCATACGAGCTTCCTTCATGCCTGAAAGCGCAGTAAGTCAACTTAATCGCTCTGAACTCGACACCGGAATACCTCATCCGTCGATTAGGGAAGCAGCCCGATATTGGCTGAAGCTTGGCTTGATCAGCTTTGGAGGACCTGCTGGCCAAATCTCGCTGATGCATCACGACGTTGTGCAAAAGAGAAAGTGGATCACAGATGCGCATTTTCTGGATGCCATGAATTTCTGTATGTTGTTGCCGGGCCCTGAGGCTCAGCAATTGGCCACCTACCTGGGATGGCGACTGCATGGAATACGCGGCGGTTTGATGGCCGGATTGTTGTTCATCGCACCAGCCGCCCTTGTGCTGTATATCTTCAGCTGGGTCTACATGGTCGGCGGTGAATTGCCGTGGATAGCCGCCTTCTTTCATGGATTATCGGCTGCGGTGATTGCCGTTGTACTACAAGCTACTTTGAGGATTGGTTCTAGGACATTGACCAGTCCTGCGTTATGGCTGATTGCCGTCCTGGCCTTCTTAGCAATTTTTGTCTTTCAGATTTCATATATCTTGATTCTCATGGGTGCAGCGGGCATCGGATGGTTGGGTTCTCGAATCGCTGCCGGGCAATTTGTTGCCAAAAGTCATCATCAAGGCGCTCATACAGATTCGGATGCTCGGACCGTACAAATGGCAGACTGCCCAAAGATGACTTGGCAGCGCACTTGTACGATTCTGCTGATAGGTCTCGTGTTGTGGTGGGGACCGATTTTTGCTGCGGTAGGGAGTTTGGGTTGGCACAGCACACCTGTTCAGCAGGGCCTGTTCTTTAGCAAAGCCGCATTAGTAACCTTCGGAGGAGCCTACGCGGTGCTGCCCTATGTGGCTCAGCAGGCCGTGGAAGATCACCAGTGGCTGACTTCCGCTCAGATGATGTCAGGATTGGCTCTAGCAGAAACAACGCCAGGGCCTTTAATCATGGTGCTTCAATTTGTCGGGTTTGTAGGCGGCTGGCAGCATCCAGGACCTTTTTCACCGCTAACTGCCGCCACCATAGGCTCGTTCATGACAACCTGGGTGACCTTCGCTCCCTGCTTTTTATTTGTGTTCTTAGGAGGCCCCTACGTGCAACGTCTGGGCCAATTACCGCGCGTCCGCGCGGCTCTGACGGCCATTTCAGCGGCGGTGGTTGGCGTCATTATCAATTTGGCGGTCAAGTTTAGCATACATGCTCTACTGCCTGTTGCAGGAGGCTCTTTTGACTGGACGGTAGCAACAGCCGCTATTGCGGCATTGGTCCTCTTGGTTCGTTTTCAAGTTGGCGTCGTCAAAGTCATTTTACTTTGCGGCTTAGCAGGGTTGGTCCATTGGACGATCCGCAGCTAAGATGCCGACCTAATTTCTTTAACACTCTTTCGGTCGCCATTGGTTGAATTTTCACGTCTTGGCAATCACAATGAATAACTCATATGGCTGTTAGCCTTGCCGCCAAAACCGATATGAATACTCCATCCAGGACTTCGCTGCTATGAAACCTAGTTTTCACTCTTTAGAACTGTGTGTTCCGGTACTTTGTGTTCTAACATGGTACCTTCCATGTTTGGCTCAAGATGCCAGTGGTACTGATTCGGTAGCAAAGGCTCAGCGGATCGCCCTCACCCAGCCACCCACTGACGACTGGGACTATCAGCTGATGGGAGAGTTTGTTGGGGTGATCACCACAGCAGAAAACCAAGTGGAACCTTTGGGATTACAACTCAGACCCACCGGCGGAAACAATTTTGAAGCGCTTCAGTTCATTGGTGGCTTGCCTGGACAGGAGGGATTCAAGAACCAAGTCCTGTCCTTAGTTGGTCGCCGTTATGAAGACTATATGGTTCTATCGGGTGGCCCATGGGCGATCATGGTCGAGAAAGGTTTCTGCGCGATTCTTGATCGGCAAGGAAAAACCGTTGGCAGATTGGAACGGATTGAACGTGGCAGTCCAACGATGGGTGCTAGACCACCAGCCGAAGCGATCGTGCTGTTTGACGGCAGCAACACCGATCAGTTTCTGAATGCCAAGGTGACAACTGACGGGCTGCTGATGGCAGGAGCTGATGTGCGCCCCATGATTCAAGATTTTTTCCTGCATCTAGAATTTCGAGTGCCCTACATGCCCAACTCGGACAATCAAGCCCGTGGCAATAGCGGTTGCTATCTGCACAGTCGTTACGAAGTTCAAATATTGGATTCCTTCGGGCAATTGCCGCAATTTAATGGAGCCAGCAGCCTGTATCGCACCAAGGCTCCAGATTTGAACATGAGCTTCCCGCCGCTCGTGTGGCAGACTTATGACATAATCTTTACGGCCCCGCGTTGGGCAGCGGACCGATCCAAGATTCGCAACGCTCGCTTGACCGTTTGGCACAACGGAGTCAAGACGCAGGATGATGTAGAGATACCCAATAAGACAGGAGCAGGTCAGGAAGAAGAGCCCAGCCTGCTTCCTATTCGATTGCAGGATCACCGCGATCCGGTAGTCTATCGAAACATCTGGATCGTCGATCGCGGATTGACCCAGGGAGTTGCATTCCCGGTGCTTTCTCCTACTCCTGAGCAATTAGCAGCCGAAGCACAGGCAGCCGAAGTGACTCAAGCTGAAGCACAAGCTGCTCAGGCCGAAGCTGCTCAAACTTCAAATTCTGAAGCAGCACAGCCTGTATCGCCATCTGCCGATGAACCACTCGAATGAGCATCAATGGGATAGCCTAAACCGTTATTGATCATGCTACCCTTTCGCGACTATTGGCGAAATTAACGGGTGTCCTCCTCGTGACCCGGTTTCTGCTTAGAGATTTGGTCCTCTTTGGATAAAAGCGGCGTAAATCAAAGTAGTAGGCACGTTCCATGTGCCGTTCAACTAATTTCCCTACGAATTAGGCACCGGCCAGCGGCGCTCGGTATTTACCTACTACTCTATTGGCCAGTGTCTCTTTTGCGATCGTCGCGAAATGTCACGGTTATAACGATTAGTCAGTACGATTGATCGGATGTTCATTGAACGTTAATCTAAGCGTTACGAGTTTGGCACCGATTCACTACTACAACCACTTTCGGAATTTTTTATTTAAGGACGAGTTGAATGACACTGGGTAGACCTAAAGAGCGCGGACTGTTTATTGCGATTGATGCTAATATTGGTGCTGGCAAGACCAACGCCTGTCATGCGATCGCCTCGGCAGCGATGGCGGCAGGGCGGCCAACCCGAGTCATGGAGGAGCCGACGCATCATCCGAAATTCAACCACTTCCTACAGCGCTACTATCAAGATTTGACCACGGGAGTGAACACGGGCGGTGGTTTTGCCATGCAAATGTTCATGTTATGCCAGCGCTACGAACAGCATCGACTAGCTGTAGAACAAGCGTGGGGAGAAAAAGGAATTGTGGTTGTGCAAGATCGCCCCATCTACGGTGACACCGTTTTTGCGACTACTGCCATGGAGCGCGGGTTCATGACGCCAGAAGAGTATCAGCTTTATGTCGATGTCTATCGCAATATGAGCCGCGATGTGATGCCACCAGACATCTTTGTCTATCTGGATGTGACGCCTGAAGAATGTTTCGACCGCATGCACACTCGTGGACGTTCTCAAGAAGAGGGTGTACCGTTGGACTACTTGCAGCAGCTTTATGACAACTACCAAAAATTGCTTGGAGAGATGCGTCGGCGCGGCGTGCGAGTGCTGACAATCGACTGGAGAGAATTCGGCCCGCCGGTTGAAATCTGGAAGAAGATTTGCAAGCTGGTCGATTCCGAAGATCAATGGTACGAACAATTGACGTTTGGTCTGACCAAAGAACCACGTATTCCCATCGCTCCCAATGTCTGACAATTGGTACCCCAAAGGCTGATTTCACCGAACAATCAAAGTAGCCATTGGTTGTCGGCAAAAGTGCAGAAATTACAGTACAAGCGTGATCGCGACAGCGGCGTCGCAGCATCACATCTGCTGAATTTGCTGCACGATCGACAGAAGCTGCTGGGCTCTGGCCAGCCCGCCCACAGCCTGAACGTAGTCGATGGTGGCCTCGATTTCCGAAAGCGAGATGCGGGTCTCCTCGGCCTGCACTGCGGTTCCGTCTGGGGTAACGACAGCGGCCACTACGGCCGCACGCGAACGGCGCCGAATGGTCTTGCGCTTTAACATAGCCTTGGCGTTGGAAACGTCCGCAGACGTCACTCCAAATTCGCTAAGAGCTGTGACTACGTCGCGATTGCGAGCGTCGGGATGAGCTCGTAGGTATTCTTGTATTCGTTTAGATTTGCTAATTTGCTCGCGACTCATCAAAGTTGTCCAACGCAGTGAAGCCCGTAGGCAGGCCAGGGCGGTCAGCCGCCGCCCAGGCCAAATCAGTATTCAGGCTAATTGACCGTCTCAGGTTTGCAATAGGTGTCCAGCCACTGGAAGAAGACTCGATTCCACAAAACGCTGTTCTGAGGCTTAGTAACCCAGTGTCCCTCCTCGGGAAAGTACAGAAAACGACTGGGCACGCCTTGGACCTGAGCTGCTGTGAAGGCTTCGATCCCCTGTGTGACGGGAACGCGAAAATCCTTTTCACCGTGGACGACCAGCAGTGGTACCTGCCAATTACGGGCAAAACGATGAGGCGAAAAACGGTCGTAAGCTGCCTGCACCGAAGGACTCTGCCAGTAAGGACCTCCCAAATCCCAATTGACAAAAAATAGCTCTTCCGTCGATCCGTACATAGATTCCAGATTAAAGACGCCACAATGCGAGATCATGGCACAAAACCGCGAGCCAGAATTGCCCATCAGCCAATAGACGGTGTAGCCTCCGAAACTGGCCCCCACTGCTGCCACTCTCTTGGGGTCGACGTGAGATTCGGTTAGCATGCCGTCTGTGGCTGAAAGTATGTCCTGCATCGCTTGGCCGCCCCAATCTCCGCTGATCTGGTCATTCCACTGAGTGCCAAAACCGGGTAGGCCTCGACGATTGGGAGCCAGCACAATGTAGCCGTTGGCCGCCATCAGATGAAAATTCCAACGGTACGAGAACCACTGCCCAATTTGTCCTTGAGGTCCTCCTTGGCAGTAGGTGAGCATCGGCCATTTCTTTTTCTGGCTGGGATCAAAATCTGGTGGCAAGACTATCCAGCTATGGATCTTCTTCCCGTCAGTAGCCATGAAATGACGCTCTTCGATTTGTGGCATGGCCAGCCCTTCGAAATGTGGTCCATTGATGTCAGTGATCGTCACCAACGAACCGTTTCGCGAATCGACTACGGCCAGTTCCGTAGGCCGCAGGATGCTCTGCTGCTTGACCAGTAACAAATGGCTATCAGCGATAGGGCCGACCAATGAAAAATCGAACCAGCCTTGAGTCAACTGTTCGGGCTGCGAAGAATTCTCAGCCAATCGATAGATCTGCCGAGTGCCACGAGTTTCACTGGCAAAGTAGACCGCTTCTTGGGAGTGATCCCAAGCGGTTTCATGCGTGGTCTGATCCAGCCCTCGAGTCCATTCGGTCAGACTACCGTTGGAACGATCATATACCATGATACGATTGCGGTCGGCTTCGAAGCCAGGCCGCTGCATCGACTGAAACGCAATCTTCCTACCATCTGGCGAGTATTTGGGCTCCATATCGTAGCCCGGCATATTGGCAGTGATCAACTGCCGACTGCCGCCCACACTGGGTATCAAGTAGATGCCACTGTCGGTACTTTCTGCGGGTCTGTCTACCAATTTCAGAGTGGCGGCAATTTCACTTCCGTCCGGCGAAAACGTGAACTGCTCTGAACCACCGTGAGGCGGCAGGGGACAGTGGGCTCGCAAGTCGGCCATTAGGTCTACAGGGGCTCGCAAGGTGCCGTCGCTAGTGAACTGAGCGGTGTGCAGATGAGAATAGGTGAAATCGTGCCACTGGTTCCAGTGGCGATACATGAGTGAATCGATAATGCTAGCATCTGCTTTGGGTAGGTCGGCATAAAGTTCGTTGACAGTTGTATCCATCTTGACATTCACCGTGAATGCGATGGCATCTCCGGCAGGTGAGGGTTTAAGATTGGAAATGCCCTGAGATACCGAAGTCAGTTGCTTGGCTTGTGCTGGATTTGCCGGATCCATGATCCAGGCTTGTGGTTTGGGTTCCGGCTGTTGGTCAGGTGCGACGTAAAGTATTCTGTAACCTTCTGGACGCTTGATCCAACTAACTGAATTAAGCCCCTTAACATCCTTCAATAACACTGTGGCAGGTGCGGTCGAAAGCTTAGTCCCAAAACCGGTCGAGCGCCTTGTATCAGAACCACCGGCTTTATCAGAGTCCAAAGCGTTTTCTGTATTCAGGGGCTGAACGTATACACTGACGGTCGAACTATTTTCCGGCAAATTATAGTAGGTCACCATGTAAGCTATCTGGCGGCCGTCGGGTGAAACGGCTGCATCGCCTAAACGTCCCAACTCAAACAGTTTTTCGGCCGTCAAGAGCGGCTCTTTGGCCTGGCTCGTAGAAACGAACGTGATCGTTAGCAACACAGCCAGTTGACAAAGGAAAAATGGTCTTACGAACTGCATCGGGTGACTCCTGTAGCCTAAAAGTATAAAACTTGTTGAGCGAACATTTTAACCGACCAGCTATTTCCGGAAATCCGCTAGGCCCATACCTGGCGGCCCTGATGCACCTTTTCCGACAAGTAATTCGAAATTTCGCCCCCTGATCGGTAATGTCTAGAACTGTAGAATAGCAATCCGCCATTTGTTTCGCTGTATAGGATCTGCATCCATGAGCTACCGAATACAAGCTCGATTCGTAGTAGTCAGCCCTGGCCAAGTGTTAACCAATGCACAGTTGGTCATTGACCAAGGCCGTGTATCAGAGATCCACGAGACGCCCCAGGTGCAACCTGACATGCTGCTGGAGGACTCTGTTCTACTGCCCGGCCTGATCAACGCCCATACGCACCTTGAGTTCAGTGATTGCCAACAACCGTTTCCGGCAAGCAAATCATTCCCCGATTGGATTTCACAGGTTGTTTCTCATCGCCGACAACAAGCGGTAGAGATGACCGCAGACCAATTTCGCCAAGCTAGATGCCAGGCGATTCGACTTGGACTAGCCGAAAGCCGCCATTGGGGAACCGTTGCACTGGTCGATATTGCTACACAGCCCTGGGATGCCCAGTCGCTTGATCCGCTATCTACTAACTGCCATTTGGCAGCCAGTGCCCCCGTCGCTCCAGCCATTGCTGCAAAGCTCGATGCTACGAAAGCAGATTGTCATGACTCAACGTGGGCTCGATGTCGCCCGCAGGTTCTGCTGCTGCCAGAGGTTATCGGTTTGGATCAGACACGATTTCTGGATTCACTTTGTTGGGCAAGGGAAGTTTCGCTGAAGTCTCCGCAATTCGCAGCTACTGATTCGCTGAGCCCACAACGACTGGGTCGTGGACATTGGCTTGGTAGTGGAGTGTCCCCGCATGCGCCTTATTCAGTACTGTTTCCACAGGTCATGTCGGTGCTGGATCAAACTGCCGAATCAACATGGATCGCCATGCACATCGCAGAAAGCCTTGAAGAGAGACAGTGGCTGGAATCCGGCGAGGGACCTTTTCAAACCGTCTACAGTTCGCTTGGGATTCCCATAGACCAGCCGCGCATGCAGATCAGCGATGCCATTGAGTTGTTAGCGAGCCGGCCACGTGGCTTGCTGGTTCACGGCAACTATTTGACTGCCCAGGAGATGGATCGCATCGCTGAAACATCGATGGCAGTAGTGTACTGTCCTCGAACGCATCTGCACTTCAGTCATCGAACTTATCCGCTGGTCGAATTACAGCGGCGAAACGTGCCAGTCTTGCTTGGCACCGACTCACGAGCCAGCAACCCTGACTTGAGCGTTTGGAGAGAGTGTGTGACTGCGCGTCGATTGTTTCCTCAGTGGACGGCTGCCGAGGTATTTGAGGCCGCGACCGAATTGCCAGCGAAGATCCTGGGGTTGCAGCGGGACTTTGGTAACCTGGAGATCGGTAAATTGGCATGGATGAACTCGATGGAGGCACCGCCGGGCGTGGAACCTCGGAAACTGCTGGATACCCTGCTATCTCCCGCCTGTCCAGATCATCCCATTCCAGTCTCAGCCGGAGATTGGTTGTAGGCTTCAGGCGGAATTTGGTGTATGCTGGATGTGATGACGCGACATGCGTGGCGTCTCAGTTCGCGACGAAATTTAATTACTCCTTGGGGTAACTGGTCATGCTGGATTTTATTGGACGTGGTCAAGCACACACCTGTGCTGGGGTGACTCGCAGAGATTTCCTGCAGGTGGGAACACTGGGAGCGATCGGCTTGGGTTTGCCGCAGTGGCTGCAAGCCCGCGAACAAGGTTTAGTCGATCCCGCCAATGATCGTCGGTCCTGCATTTTAATTTTCAATCTGGGTGCTCCCAGTCAGTTGGATACGTTTGACATGAAGCCCGATGCACCGGCCGAAGTGCGCGGGCCTTTCAAACCGATTTCCACCTCGGTACCTGGCATGCAATTTTCGGAAATTTTGCCCGAGCACGCAAAGCTGGCTGATAAGATCGCCCTGGTACGATCCTGTTTTCATCGCGGGGCCGCAGTTCATGATGCTGGCTGGCAGATCATGCAAACTGGCCGACTTTTTACTGGTGGCGTGGACACTCCACATGTCGGTTCGGCCGTATGGTATTTGAAGGGGCCGCGTACCGACCTGCCGCCTCATGTTGTCTTGCCAGAAATCATGGGGCGCGGTGGCGGCAACCTGCCCAATGGTCAGGCTGGTGGCTTCTTGGGCAAGGCTTATGATCCTTTTGCGCTGATGGCTGACCCTTCGAAAGACAATTTCAAGGTCCCCGATCTGTTGCCACCCAATTCCATTCCTCCGGCGCGCTTGGAGCGACGTCGTCGGCTACGCGAAGCGGTTGAAGCATCCATGGTCGAATTCGAAGCTAGCGAAACTGCCAAGCTGATGAGCGAGCACTTCGAGACAGCATACCGGCTGATGACTAGCCCTCAGGCTCGCCAGGCGTTCGACCTGTCCAAAGAACCCGCCGAAGTTCGGCAGCGTTACGGCATGAATCGTTTTGGTCAATGCTGTTTGCTGGCTCGCCGATTGATCGAAGCGGGAGTACGTTTTGTGACAATCAACACGTTTCTAACCGTGTTTGATGAAATCACTTGGGACATCCATGGCAGCAAACCGTTCACTTCGATCGAAGGAATGAAGAATATCGTGGCTCCCATGTACGATCAAGGATACTCAGCCCTGATCACCGATCTGCACGAACGTGGGCTACTGGAAGACACGCTGGTAGCCAACTTAGCCGAGTTTGGTCGCACGCCCAAAGTGAATCCCGCTGGTGGTCGAGATCACTGGCCGCAGTGTTTCACTGTCTATTTTGCGGGTGGCTCGGTGCGCGGAGGCCAGGTGGTGGGGGCTAGCGATCCCATTGGCGCAGTTCCTAAGGATCGACCTGTGGAACCACCCGAGATCGTAGCCACAATCTTCAAGAGTTTAGGGATGAACTTAAACGAACACCTGCCTGGCCCCGGTGGTCGCCCCTTCCCACTAGTTGATTCCGGATTTCGAGAAATACACGAGCTGTTCTAAGAGTTGCAAGAGTCGTAATTCAAATCTTGCTTATTTTTGGTGATCGGTCAAAACTTGCTGTTTTTCAAAAATCGCGCGATACACGGGTTGGCTGCTCAGGCGAGCACGGCGTTCAAAATGGGTTGTATAGTCCATCGCATGATGCACCCCGCGTTCCGGCACATATCGAGGCCCGGTCAGTTGAGTATGCTGCATGACTTCCTGGCAGATATGTTCATAGTAGTCCAGCGCGTCCGTCCAGAAATGGAACTGGCCACCCAGTGGTAGCACTCGCTGAATGTCTTGTAGCGTCTGCTCATTAAGTACTCGGCGCTTCTTGTGCTTGTTGCGCCACCAAGGATCGGGGAAGTAAACGTGGACGCATTGAACCGCTTGATCCGGCACCACCTCGCTCAAAAACTTTTTGGCATCTCCGCACAATAGCGTTACATTGCTTAACCCCAGTTTGTAGATGCGCTGGGCGGCCCGATTGGCAAATTTGTGTGATAGTTCAATGCCAACAAAATGACGGTTAGGGTCTGCCAGTGCCGCAGTTTGTAGGAACAGACCTTTGCCAGATCCCACTTCCAATTCTCGCACCTTATCCGGCATGGTCTGAATGACTTGCGCCCAAGTTAATGGATGTGCGGCCAGATCAATAGCTTGACCGGAGGAGGACAATGTCGGATCGTTCAGGTGAGTATCCATATAACACAAATCGAGATAAGAACAAAATCGAAAAGGACAATGGAAGGATAACCTCAACTTGCACAGTTGCACAGGCTGAACTAAAGTTGTGTGCCAACCCGACCACAAACCGGACATTCAGCCGGAGTGCGTTGGCACCTGGTTCACGATCTTCGATTGATTAGGAGTCATACCCATGCGTTTTGCTCTTTGTAACGAGTTGTTTGGCGATTGGGATTGGCAGCGAGCCCTGGAGCTAACAGTTCGGAGTGGCTACACCGGATGGGAAATCGCACCGTTCACGCTGGGACAGCATCCCACAGATCTATCTAACGATCAGCGCTCACGACTTGCTGCTCAAGTGCAATCGGCAGGTGTTGAAGTGATCGGACTGCACTGGCTGCTGGCCAAAACTCAGGGCTACCACCTGACCACTTCTGATGCCGCCCTGCGTCGGCGCACCGGCGACTACTTGGGTCGTCTGGCGGAATTGTGTCGAGACCTAGGGGGCAACCTGATGGTGCTTGGTTCACCTATGCAGCGCAATTTTGACCCTCAACAGATGACGCATCAACAAGCCTCTAACAATGCCATGGAGGTGCTTCAACAATTGCTGCCAACGCTGGAGAAGTTCCGGGTGACGCTGGCCTTAGAGCCTCTGGGGCCCGGCGAAGGCAACTTTTGGAATCATGCTTCCCAGGCGGTACAGGTGATCGAGCAACTGGCCTCTCCATGGGTGCGCCTGCATCTGGATGTAAAAGCCATGAGCAGCGAAGAGAAGCCGATCGCCGACGTGATTCGCAACAACGCCTCATGGCTACATCACTTTCACGCAAACGATCCAAACTTGTTAGGACCTGGCATGGGGCAAGTCGAGTTCACTCCAATCTTTGCTGCTCTTAAAGAAATCAGCTATCAAGGTTGGGTCAGCGTCGAAGTCTTTGACTACACTCCAGGTGTCGAAGCGATCGCCGTTCAGAGCATGCAGAACATGCACAAAGCCATGCAGGAGGCAGGCATCCAAAGTGCTTAATCAGTTCTCTCGCAGGCAGTGTTGGTTGGCCATGGAGATGCCACTGACGATGGCGCCGATGATCCCAACAAAACCTTGATCAGTGCCACAAAGAAAAAGATTTTTCAAGTGGGTGGTGCCGTCCAGTTTCTTGTCCGGTGCCCCATACACGGCACCGTTATCGTGCGAGGTGAATCGCCTTATAGTCTTGGGTGTAAAAACGTCGGTGTCGATGACATGACGTCGAAAATCGGGTATGAATCGAACCGCCGAGGCCACGCTGCGATCGTACCACCACATTTTTTGGCGCAGGTACTCGTCAGGCTCCAAGTTTGTCCACGCCTGATAGTTGGCAATGGTCGTCAATCGAATGACACCGTCCTGTAAATTGCCTAGGTCGCTTGAGTACTGATAATTGTTAGGGCTACAGATCACTCCGGTACGAGTGTCGCAAAGTTGACTATCGGGATGCCGCCAATGGAACTGAGGGCTGTCGTTATAAAAGACGATGGTCTCTCCAAAACCGACCTCTTTGGGCTGTTTGTCCAGTATAGAAACGGACTCGATAAAGGTAAGCTGACCGGCGGGCTGCAGTGGAGTTTCTTGAGTCAGATCGTCGCACAATCGCTGTGTCTCGATCACACCCGCACTGGATAAAATGCGTCTGGCTTCCAGCACTTGTCCGTCTTCCAACTGAACGCCTACCGCGCGGTCACCATCCGTTTTGATCGACGAAACAGAACTGCGAAGTTTTAATTCACCACCCAGAGCGCGAAAACGACGCACCAAATGCTTTAGAATCAGTCTGACTCCCGTAAAAGGTCGAGCGAAACCCTCTAGAAAAATACTGCGGAACATGATACAGAATTGTCCGAAGTCCATATCGTCTTCACGCGCATTACCGTACCACATCAGGGGACACAGTAACATCTCCTGCAGCAGGGGATCGACCAGGCAGCTCGCAAGAAACTCGCGCGCCGATCCGCCAAAATTATCTTGGTTTAAGTCATCGTAATCGACCAATTGATTCAGCAGTCGCTCGAAGTTATCGCGCTCCCCTGGAAAGGCGCGAACAATCTCGTTGCGCAGAAAATCGATGTCGTTGGTAAAGCCCAATCGCACGTCTGGGAAAGCGATGGCAGATCCCACCTGCGGAGCCAGTTCGAAGTCCTCCCAGCGAAACCGCAGTTGTCGAAGCAGTCGAGCTAGTGGCCCCTTCTTGGTCCCTGCCGGAGTGAAGTTAGTGACCGCATGCAGGCCAACATCGTAATTGCGGCCACCCTGCCTATAGAATCCGTTCAAACCCCCAATCGTCCAGTGCTTCTCTAGTATACAGACCTTCTGATCATAATGTGCCAGCCGAATCCCGGCGGCCAAACCTGACATGCCTGCGCCAATGATGATCGTATCGTACACCGGAGCCTCCCCTGCCACCCGAGCGCCCAATCTTGTTTCTCAGGGCATCACGCCGGACTGAAGCATCGTAGTTCAAAACCGGTTTCAGCGACTGAGGGGCTACCTGCTAGATTTCTGCCATTTTGGGTTCCAGGTAACGCACCGTGCTGGCCATGCTGGCAAGCTGCGGGTAGTCTTCCTCGGGAATCTGGATGCGATGTCGCTTGCGCAGCTCCATGACGATGTCCAAAAAATCCATGCTATCCAGCTCCAGTTGCTCTCGAAACGAGACATCATCACTCAGATTGCTTAGGTCTTCATCCGGAGCAATCTCGCTGAGAATGTCCAAAATTTCGTTGCGAATATCGGCTGGAACCATGCTTATCTTACTCCTAAAATCACTGCTTTTACTCGGCTGGGCTGGTCCAAGGACTAGGCTTTTTTCTACACCAGGGAAAGCCTGAAATCATAACCCATGCTCGGCCCCGCGACTAGGCATAAAAACTATCGCAGGCAACTTATCTAGGCATGTCTACTTTCAAGCCAATTTCCATGGGCGCAAGACCTTCAGTCAAAGATCTCAATTGCAGGAATTTAGCTTTCGGGGTATCTTCGCTGCCTAACCCTAGTGTGAATCTCCGTGATTCTTGGTGTGCCACCCACAGATCATCGGGGGAACTCGACCACCCAAGAGTGGTAATGGTTCCGCCCCACAGACTAAAACTGGAAACTGTATCCAAGCAAGACGGGTGGCTGTGTCGGCTAAGCAACTTACTTTTAAGGATGTCCCAATGAGCAATTCGACTGCCAGCATTGAAAAACTAGCCATCAATACGATTCGAACTTTGAGCATGGACGCTGTCCAGGCGGCAGCCAGCGGACATCCCGGTACGCCAATGGCATTGGCACCGGTGGCTTTCCAGCTTTGGACTACGGCCTTGCGCTATGATCCGGCCCATCCCCACTGGCCCAACCGCGATCGTTTTGTACTCAGTTGCGGGCATGCTTCGATGCTACTTTACAGTTTGCTGCATCTAGCAGGTGTCCGGGCTGTCGACAAGCAGGGCAAAGTCTTGGCTAGGCCCAGCATCACCTTGGACAACATCAAGCAGTTTCGACAACTTCACAGCCCGTGTGCAGGTCACCCAGAATTCAGTGAGGCGGCAGGGATCGAAACGACAACGGGACCACTGGGGCAAGGCGTAGCCAATAGCGTGGGTATGGCTATGGCCGGCCGCTGGCTGGCAGCAACCTACAACCGACCGGGCTTGACTCTTTTCGACTACAACGTCTACGCGCTGTGTGGCGATGGCGACTTGATGGAAGGCGTCTCTTACGAAGCCGCATCGCTTGCCGGGCACCTGAAGCTATCCAATTTGTGCTGGATCTACGACGACAACAAGATCACTATCGAAGGCGAAACACACTTAGCTTTCAGCGAAGATGTCCAGCAGCGCTTTATCGGCCTGGGCTGGAATGTGTTGCGAGTTGCCGATGCAAACGACTTGACCGCATTGTCGAGCGCGCTTCAGCAGTTCAACCAGACTTCCGATAAGCCAACGCTGATCATCGTGCGAAGTGTGATTGGCTATGGATCGCCAAACAAAGCTAATTCACATGCCGCCCACGGAGCCCCGTTGGGTGACGATGAAATTCGTTTGACCAAGGCATTTTACGGCTGGCCAGATGAAAAATTCAGAGTGCCCAACGAAGTAGTTCAGCATTTTGAAAAGGCGGTCGGCCAGCGCGGCGCAGGCAGCTACCTGCAGTGGCAAAAACTATGGGGTCAGTACCAAAAGGATCATCCAGAACAAGCGTCTCAGTTGGATTGCTTGTGGTCCGGCAGGTTACCTGAAGGTTGGGACAACTCTTTGAAAGAGTTTCCGGCTGACGAAAAAGGGTTGGCAACGCGAGTCAGCGGAGGCAAGGTGCTGAACATGTTGGCTCCGCAGGTGCCTTGGTTCCTGGGAGGCTCTGCCGATTTGGCCCCAAGCACCATGACATTGCTCGACGGCCAACAAGACTTCAGTAGCTCCTGCTATCAGGGTCGCAACTTCCGCTTTGGCATCCGCGAACATGGCATGGCGGCTGCATTAAACGGACTTTCGCTTAGTGGACTGCGCCCATTTGGAGCCACCTTTTTTGTTTTCACCGACTATCTGCGTCCCAGTATGCGGCTTAGCAGCTTGATGCACCAACCCGTGCTGTACGTGCTTACCCATGATTCTATTGGCGTCGGCGAAGATGGCCCGACGCACCAGCCGGTCGAGCACTTGGCAGCATGTCGGGCGATTCCTGGCTTGTATGTTTTCCGTCCTGGCGATGCGAACGAAGTCTTGGAAAGCTACCGAGCCCTCATGCAGATCAGCGACCACCCCGTTGCCCTGGTCTTGTCTAGACAAAATGTGCCCACCCTGGACCGATCGCGTTACACAAGTGCCAAGGGAGTTCACCAAGGCGGCTATGTCCTGCAGAATTGTGATGGAACACCCGACTGCATTTTGATTGGGACCGGCACGGAACTATCTATCTGCGTTAAAGCCGCCGAAGAACTTGCAGGCGCCGGTGTAGCAGTCCGAGTGGTTAGTATGCCATGCCAAGAATTGTTCGATCAGCAACCTGCCGACTATCGAGAGAGCGTCTTGCCGCGACAATGCCAGCTTCGAATCGCCTGCGAAGCCGGGCTGCGACAAAGCTGGGACAAATATCTTGGCACCGACGGCTACTTTGTCGGCATGTCTGGCTTTGGTGCATCGGGACCAGCGGGCACCTTGTACAAGCACTTCAAAATAACGTCTGACCAAATCGTCAGTTACGCCCGAGCGGCTCTGGATAGCGTCAGCAGCTAACAGGGCATCGCTGTGAAGGGTTAAGTAGTGGACCTCGCCAGAGATCCGCTTTCTAGAGATTCTTTTTTTCGTCGAATACGGGAACTCTGGCGAGTTCCACTACGTCCCAAAACTCATCAACGCTCTGGCTTAAATTTTTCACAGCGTTGGGATTTTGGGGCAATGGGCAATTCGCCATACTAACGTTGCTGAGCTTCGTAGATATAGTGATTCGAGGTATCATCCTCTGGAATAAAATGAAACCGCAAATTTCCACCGCAAACGTCTGCATAGAACGGATTTTGTGTCATGGCTCGTTGCGGAAACCGATCCGTCTGTAACGCAACTGGTAACAAGTGTATGGGGCGCATTTGACGTAAGTCCCATAGATCCACCCCTCCCAATCCAACGCGAGCTTGCTTGTTTCCCAGGTTGTAGTTGGCCAACCCCGAACACAATGCAAAACCATCGCCAATAGACTGACAGTCTTGATAGTCGATAAAATGCTGAGGATTTACAACTGGTGATACCGTGGCTTGCTCTGAATCGGTGATCACCTTTCGCCTGTCATCCAATGGCCAAATATAGATCCTCCGCGCACCCCAACTGAATCCGATCAACCGCTGCTGCAGGCTGTCGCGGATGACCGCTCCTATATGATCATCCAGCCGCAAGACCTCTTCGGCTTGCAAATCGTCAATCTTGACTCGATAGATGATTGTACGACTATCTGGGCGATATTCGGCTACCGGGACCCAGATATACTGATCGTCCCTGTCGATGCCTCCGGGATGAAACAATGCGGCCTCTCCCAATTGAATGCTCTGCAGTTTTTCCCCATTATCGTCGAAGACAATCAGATGCCCTTTGCCTGGCAAAGCATTGTGGGTTTCGGAGCTGTCACTATCTGGACTGATCGACGACTTGCGGTAGACCTGTACCGTCGACAAAAAATATTTTCCATTAGCGCGAGTCAACCCTTGTGGATGAAAGGTTGGAAAAGAAAGTGGCTGCTCGTGGATTAGGCGCCAACGCGAGTTGCGAGTCAACTGCGAGAACATCTGAGCCATCTGGCTGCCGGAAAATTGCTGGTTGTCGACTGACTCTCGGATGGGATGCTCGCATCTTCCGTCAGCACATTGAATCACGCAAAAAACGACACAGGCCACTTGCCGAAGGCTTGCTTGCCAATGATCTATTGGTTGGTCAGTTGGGACGGTCTGGCTGAGTGAAGGAAGATTCATAGTACCGGATCGCGGAGCGATCCGCGACATTGTGGCTGACCGCTTTGTCGGTCAACATCTATTTCAAATCCGAAAAAAATTTCTAATAGGTTACACAAAAACCATTGCTAAAAACCCGTAGGCAAAAGCTCAGTTCGAACCAAGCGATGGACTACGGGTTATGAAGCAGCTTTAACTTGCCGCCAGAACTTCTAAATCGAGTTCCATGAACTAGCTAGGCTGTTGGATTCTTAGTCGCTTCTGAATATCGGTTTCCAACACACCAAAGACGGCCTCGTGTCGCTGAATCGACATTTGTAGTGCGGCCAGAAGTCGCTTGGCTGTATAGAAGTTCAAGACGACTCGCTGGCTAACCTGAATAGGATCCTTAGGCACGCCAACTGGTTGTGGATTCAAGCCAAAGTCAATGATCAATTCTTCAGGTGAACCGGTGACTCGGCAAAAATTAGCATAACTTGCCGATACTTGTGAATCGTCCACGTTCACTTGAACAGGCTGAGCTTGTTGCTGCTGGGCAACCGGATCAGCGGCCGGTGGGGTAATCGATGAATTCTCTGCTTTAGACATCTTCTACTAAACTCCTTAAGGAACACTCACTAAAATCAGTACATCAACTTTGATGCACATTGTAACTTTGTTTGACAGAGATCGCTAGATCTCCAATCGAAAGGTGCGCGCGAAGAATCGATAGGCTCGCCAGCCCAACGATTTCCAGCCTACGTTAATTCTCGCCTGACCTCGATATCCAATCCGAAGCGTTTTATCCACTTCTTCCAAGGGAACACGCGCTTGATAAGAAGTGCTAATCGGTTTCAGTCGGCCTGAAGCAGTCATCTCGGTATCCAGCGCACCACCGGATTGCAGGGCAATGTTTTCAGGTGCCTCTTTCATGTCCATCTCTGATATTTTCGATATTCTGCCAGCGATCGAATTGGATCGATCGGCTTCTAGCAATATCTCCACTTCATGATTTTCACTAACTAGATCGATATCGTGCTGGTCTATGACCAGCATCGCCTCCCAACGGTTGGGTTGTCCAATCAAGCACAACAGATCAGATTCCGCGAAGAACGCATCTTGGTTTTTGGCATCAAACGGATTGTCGCTCCAACTGGGCAGTTGCTCCTCTTCATCCAACTGTTTCGGAATCGCCTTGGGTGGCGGTGCGTAAATGACTCCACTTTCTTTGGCCGTGACAGTAAGCTGAGCGATACGATCACTGACCTCTTTGACTAAGGCCTCGCGGGATCGAACTTTATCAAGCTGTATCTCCAACTGGGATCGAGCATCCTCAAGTCGAGGTCGATCTTTCAGCACATCCAGTTTAACCTTTGCCTCGTTCAGCTCACCGTGGTACTGAGCCAACTGAATGCGTTCTTCGACGTTGTCCAGTTGTGCGATCACGTCGCCGGCTTGTACTGTGTCACCTGGACGCTTGTAAAACTGGACCAATCGCCCAGGCACCATCGCAAATACTTGCTGGCTATCCTGAGGTTGGATCTCGGCTGCACAGCGGACATGGTATGGCAGCGGCAACCATACGATCAGGGCTAGAATCAAGCTGGCAACCGCCAGCGAGATCGTCATGTTCTTGCGTTTCATTTTGCTGGCCTTCCCAGGAATTCTAAAGAATTTGATGATGTCCCATGCAGGTTTGACCACCATGCCAACCAAACCGGTAAAGGCCACGATGCGGCCCAAGGCCTGTAACCCGTAAGGCTCAAGAACCTTAATCAAGAAAATCATAATCGAATACACAACCACCCAGCGGTAGATGACCGAAGCAACCGTGTAGAGTGCAAACCAGCCTTTGCTTCGCTGCG
Source organism: Aureliella sp. (assembly GCA_044234105.1). Lineage (GTDB taxonomy): Bacteria > Planctomycetota > Planctomycetia > Pirellulales > Pirellulaceae > Aureliella. The sequence continues at coordinate 74,635 of JBIIJD010000007.1, forward strand.
GCAAAAAAGGGTTTTCTTGCAACTCTAAGCCTAAGCAGTTTTTCTGGAACCATCGCTTAAGTATCTCAGTGGCTTTCTGTCGAAGATTGGGGATCTCCAGAATATCCATCAGAATGTAGTAGCCGTCAAAACGCAGCAAAGGATTCCCATTAAACACCACAGTGCTGACCGAGCAGATGAACATGACGGACAGACACAAGAAATTGAACATTCCTGGCTCACTGAACCACCACATGTAGGTCGCCACAGAAGCCAGCGCCAATTCGACATACATACCGGCAGCACCAATGAACACACGATGCCACTTATTGGGCAACATCCAGGAATCGGAAACATTGCAATAAAGGCATGGCGTAAACACCAGCATCATGACCCCCATCTCATGGCACTCACCGCCATAGCGCTTACAGCTTAGTCCGTGACCGAACTCGTGTAGCACTTTGACCAGAGCCATGGTCACGCCCAGATAGATCCAGTTGTGGGCTGCAAAGAACTGCTCGAACGTAGGCAGCTTACTGCGAAACTCCTGAATGTTCACCAGCACCAGAGTGATAGCGCTCAGTCCAAATAGCGACACCAGGATCAAAGCTGGCAGAGTGAAAAACCACCAGGTGAAAGGGTTCAGAAAATTTAAGAGTCCTTCGGGATCGATCCCCCGAAATCTCAATGCAAACACATTGGCCAGTTTGCCCAGAAACTCCTTCTTGCGCTTGTCATCGCCTCGGCGACGCAGTTGACGCCCCTGGCCTGTGGCTCGAGAGATCACCAGTCCGCTTCGGTGTAGCATACCGATAAACTGCTGAAGATCCTGTAGTGTGATTCGCTGAGGTGCAAAATCGGCTTGAAATCGGTCTTTGATTTGCTGCAGACTGGTATGCCCATCCAGCATATTCAAGATGGCATATTCTTCATCATGAAACCGAAAGTAATTCAGTCCAACCGGCTCCTTGACCACCCAGTAACTGCGTCCATGATACAAATGCCGCTTGGCCTGCAAGTCGGGACGACGATAGACCTTCAGCGGTCGCATGGCGCTATTGACCAAACTGTCAGCCATCGTCGTCATGAACGGTTACCTTCAATGCCTTTGCTTGAATCAATCGTACTAGCAACGCCAACTAAAAATTGAATTTCCTATTTCACGGAAATGGTAACTGAAGCTGGCATTCCATCTCGCAATACCCAGGAATTGCCAATGCGTTCGTTCTTCAGATTTGCCCATACTCGAAAATCTTTCGAATCGGCAATTTCGCCACTGACAAAGCCGATCTGAGTGTCAACCACGTGGCTATAGGTAGAGGAGACCTTGACGGTAATGCGAATGGGAGCGCCCTCCAGATCTGCCAGCGACAACCCACGTTCTTCCAAGACTCGAAGCGATACATAGCCTACCGCCCGCATCTCGTACATGTGCAAAATTTTCAAAACCGGCTCACCCGCGCGAATCCATGCACCCTCGTTCTTGATTCTTTCATTTACGATGGCATCCCAGGGAGCCTTGATCGAATAGAGACCCAACTGGACTTCAGCCGCATTTTTCTTTGCTCGAGCCACATTTACGGCTAGTGCGTCGGTCTGGCGCTTGACTTCGGCAACTTCAATTTGCAGCTTCGCCTTGTCTCGTTCCAAGTCTTTGCGGCGTACAGCCGCCAAAGTCGTTGCACCTTTCCCAAGCAAAGCACGTTCCGCTTCAGATTCTGCAAGTGCAACTTCATAAGTAGCTTTTGCAAATCGAACATCGGCATCCTGGTTAGCCTGTTTGATAGCAGATTCAAGTTCTTGCGCCGCCACTTCCAACTGAGCTTTGGATACTCGATCATCGATCTGAAACAGCGGCTCGCCCGCAGGCACGGTGCTGCCTTCATCAACCGCCATCATCGAGATCAATCCATCGGCCTGAGCCGCTACTTCGATCTTCTTAGTACACTCGACAGTAAAGCCTTCTATCTGCAAAACCCCGGTCTGCCCATGGACATTCGACGCAGTGCTGTAGGCCATCAGTAGGCCACCAATTAGATAGCTAAAAAATGAATAACGCATGTCACCTCTCTACTTTGAAAAATTGATCAACATCGGTGTAAGAATTTCTAAATGACACTAGGCTCTTCAGTTAGCTGAATCTGATAACCGCAGATTGCCGCTTCAGCATCAATCGCTTACAGGCGGAACAGTACATTGGCCTGGAACCATTCGACAACCTCGTGAAGCCATACGAAAGCAGCCGAACGCTTGCCACAATTAACCTTGCCAATGACCGTCGTATTGGGTCGACGTGTCAGGCTTTCAGCAGTATCGGGCTGCACCCGCATCTTGACGATGGTACCGTCGGTTGTGTCCAACTGGGCTCTGGCGTGAACCGCTTCGAGCGATAGCTTGCCCGAGTGATACACGGAGGGGTCTGAAGCCAAGACAAAACTGACCGGCAGTGGTTGCTGATTGCTCTGGCCAAAGGCATTGTCCAGATGCTTCATACGTTTTTCCGGCATCGATAATTCCACTGTCCAGCCCTGTGTCACATCAGCAATGTTGACCAACACTTGACCAATGGTAACCGGCCGAGCACGCAATTTTTCCTTCAACTTCCAATCCATCACAATACCATTGATCGGACTGCGTCGCACCAGTTGCTCCCGCCGCTCGTCGATCAATTTGATCTGTTCGCCCAAGGTCGCCAAACGGATTTCCAGTTCCTGCACCTGGCCTCTGGCTTGAACTCGTTCATTGGATGGGATGCTGGAACTGCCAGCTAAACTGCGAGTCATTTCCATTTGCTCAATCGTCTGTTCACGCTCGCCCACCAACCGCTTATGTTCAATCTCCAGTTCGCGATTGCGCAGGACAACAAGCGGCTGTCCAGCTTGAACCTCATCACCGTGATCCACCAAAACTTGATCGATTTCACCATTTTCATGTGAAAACACCTGACCTTCGACTACAGGCTTCAAAGCTCCATTGCTCTTGAGATTAAAGTCGATCTGTACGATGAACATCGCCGCTAGGCCAATGGCTGCCAGAGTTAAGACTGTCATCGTCTTGGGAAATGCGCTGCCACGAAACAGCCACGTCATTCGCCCAAGAAATTTCCAAACTGGCATCAAAAATAGATCGCTGTGAGTCAGCGAATTGTTCAAGGCCCGCGCCGTGTGCTCATAAACTAAATCGCATCGGGCTTTCAGTAGCGCCGTGGGGATCTGGCTTTCGATCTGCTCGATGATCAACGCCCCGATGATTTCATTCTTGGAGATGTCTTCTCGCTGCACTTTTTGCTTAGAATGAACGTCTCCAGCGGTCAGGTTTTCAGGACGCCGAATCGGCAATACGGCAAGACTACGCCCATGCGACAAATCCACATAATCCTCGACGGCTTCTTCCAGTTGTGGAGGCAGGTCGTCGGTTGCACCTTCGTACCAAAGCGACTCACCTGCCGACACCACGCGAGTGGCCAAACGGTTAAGAGCCGCAACTATGTTCGATCGGTTTTCGATTGAGTCTTGACCGCTGATCGCCTGAACCTTGCATTTGCGGCCATATTTGATAGCCACGCTCACGCGATCACAGCCAATTAGTTGACGACCTTCGTTGGCGATCGTGTAGGCTGTGTCACGGCTGTCCAAGTTGTCATGCACCATTCGCGCGAAGTGGTCCGCCTGTTGCCACATCTGCTGTCGATCGGAGATCTTCTGTAGATGATGACTTTTCAGCCATTCACCGATCAGGCCAGCCATTTGATCCAAGAATCGCTGGTATCCGCGCTGAATATTGGGAGCCGAATCAGGTCGCTGAAACACTTCCACCAATCCGTCCATGCTCTTGCCGCTGGACAGTGGTGAAACGACCAACAGGTACTGGGAAGGATTGCCTTCCTGCTGGCTATCGCCAAGCATCGAATTGGGTGGTACCAGCTCGCTCTTTCCGCGCGATAACAACCGACCAAGCAACCTGCCGTGCTTCATGGCGTCTTCGCTATCCGCTTCGATCAGGCTGTTATTGACGTTGATGTGGTAGCTCAAACGCAATTGGCCTTGATCATCCAACAGCCAAATGGCACCACCCACCGCAGCCAGCGCATCGACGATGCGCTTAAGTACCGCAGGGTAGTATTCTTGGGCAGGAGAATCTCCCCGCGACAGCTCGGCGATCTCGTTAATCAATCCACGGATCTGTTGTTTGGTTTCTTCTACCGATTCTGGTGAGGGAACGGACGACATGGTGAAACCTGCTTGAAGAGCTGATGGTTATACTAATAGAACGAATCGAACTTAGATAAGTCGCTAGTAAGCAAAAAATCGCTACAGCCGGGGCTTGTTCGCGGTTATAACAAAGAGTATAAACAGTAGGGTCGGTTTTTGGAAGAGAGGAAAACGGGTAGCGGAGCAGATTTATCGGCATTCCGGTACCAGTGCCTTCGATTTAATCCGCATGATCGTTCGCTGGAGTGGACACGTGATTCAGTTATTGGAAGAGGTCCTTCTACAATTGCCCGGCGGCGGTCAAACTGCCCAGCGAGTCGAGCAACTGGCTGGCCTAGTGGACGGCGAATTGCCTCTACAGGGCTTCATCGAGCAGTTGTTACCGCTGCTGTGTGAACTGTACAACGCGCCGGCTGCCGTTGCTTGGCTGAAGTCTCAAGGTGCAGTTTTTGGCGTACGCTACCGAATGGACAAACTGCTGGCCACCGTCGCTCAACAACAAAAGCACGAGCGATTGGTCCAGTTTGCTTGGCAACACAAACACGCAATGCTGGTTGAACCCGCTCCAGCAGCCAACGAAGGCAACTTGGCAGAAAGCCTGTCTAATAATCCCACCGACCATCGACTGCTGTTCGCCCCGATCATTCACTTGAACGAACCGATGGCACTGCTTGAAGTCGTGTTGCCGCAGTTCGAACCTGAGCTTACCGCAGCTCAAAAGCAGCTTTACCTGCGCAGCATGCAATTGGTTGCCGAAAGAGTCTATGGTGGACTGCGGCGTCGCATGCAGTTACCTCAACCTCAGCTTGCTCAGGCCAGTCGCGAACTTCAGTCGTTGACGGCCGAATTGCACGCAGTGCAGTTGCAAATCAAACGCACAATCGAAGCTAGACTAGCTCAGTTTCAGGGCTGGTCGTTCGGATCGTTAGCCGAAAATCAAGAGTTCGCAAAAATGCTGCATCAACTGCTCGAAGCCTGCGGGATGCGAGTGGTGTGCCCCGAATGTGGGCATCCAGCCATACTGCGATGCCTGCGTGTAGGCAACGCCAAGCATGGTGCGTTTGTGTTCGATCACTATCTTGAAACAGGTCGCACCTTTCACGGTGGTCCAACGACTGTGCCGCTACTAAAAATCGTAGCCAAGCCCGCTCGTCGCACCGGCAGCACCACCTCTCTACCAGCTTTGCGAGAAGATCCGTAGCCTGTGGAGGGCAAGCACTCTACGCCACTGGCTTCCTTCACACCCCGCTCCTGCCGGATACCAGATAGGCTACGGCACCGATCGAAAAAGTCACGACCGAACCTAAAATCTGCGCCGGGCTACGATACGCAAGCATCGCAGCACAAATCAACGTGGACAGAACGTACAGGAGCGGCACCAGATAGTAGGTGACTGCCGTGGGGCCAACCTTCAGTCGCCATTGACGCTGCATGGATGGAAGTAGCAAACATGCGACCGAAAGAGCAGCCGAAAGAGACAGCGTCAGGCCAAGATAGGAAAGAAGCCCTTGCAAATCCGACAAGACCAGCAGGACAATAGCGATGACCACCTGCGCAATCGTAGCTAATGCGGGCGACTGCCCACGCAGTTTTAACCATCCTGGCAGCAGACCATCTTGGGCCATTCGAGCATAAACACGCGGCGCGGCCATCATCATGCTTAGCACCGACGTTGTAAGACACAAAACGATCGTCCATCGTACCATCTCCTCAAACCACCAACCGCCCAGCTCCCGGGCGGCCACGACTGCGATATCTGGCCTGCCAACCACTTGAGCTACGGACGGCCCCAAGACGAACACGGCATTCAGGAGGACATAGATGATTGCCACGCCAACCGTACCCGTGACCAATGCTCGTGGAATAACCCGCTGGGCATCATGAACCTCACCAGCCAAGTAGACCGCCGCGTTGAACCCCGAGTAGCTCAACGAGATCCAAACCAAGCTGGCCGCAAACGCCAGAATCAAGTTACCGGGCGGGGACAGTGCTTGATTGCTTGAAAAACCATCAACCGATAGCGTTGTTGAATTACCAGCCATTTGAAACCCTGCAAAAATCAGGATAGCTGCAAATAGAATCAGCTTGACTATGACGGCCAGATTCTGAGTGATCGCACCAAGTCGAGGCTGAAGACCGTGTAGCCAACCGGCCAGAATCACTGCGACCGCAGCCAAACAATTGGCAGGCAACCATTCGGGTCGCGCCGCGCTGGGCAGCACGTAGCTTTCCAGCGCTACGGCCGCCAGAGCAATCGCGCCCGAGAAGCCTGCTAGAATGGAAACCCAACCTGCAATAAAACCCAGCAGCGGATGAGCAGCTTGGGTCAAAAACAGATACTCGCCTCCGGACTCAGGCATCAATCGGCTCAGCATCCCATAACTTACCGCTCCCGAAACCGCGATGACACCGCCTACGATCCAGGCTAGGATGACCACGTGAGGGGACCCAAGGTCAGCCAGTGCAAAGCCGGAAGTCGTAAACACTCCCGCCCCAATCATATTGGCAATCACTAGGAAAGTGAGCGTAAAAAATCCGTACTTTGCCTTCATGTGATAGACCGAGAAAATATGCGTGAGTAAATGCTCGTCTCGAACCCCGAGATTGTTGCATCCTCTCGTGGCGAAAGGAAGAGGAACTGGGGTCTAGGTCGGAACTTGCATGGCTGGGTTGCTACGTTCGCCAGAACGTGGTATGCCGTGTAGCTACGTTCTCCACAACATGGATTTCCTGGAACCATGCAGTATCCGGGCTATTTCGGAGAGTCACGGTGGCAAGGTTGCCAGATTGTTGAGTCGTTGACTGGGTAGCATCGAAGCGATCACGTAACACACCATGCCCCACTTTTCAAAGCTGAAATGTTAAAAAAACTATACATTGGCCCTTGTTTACTTGAGGGTTCGACCGAAAATAGCTAGTGTTGCCGCTTCGACATGATACTCCAGTGGAGCCATCAAGAAGCCGTATGGCAGTTACGAACTGGAATGGTGACCAACCACCCAAAGAGAACCTTGGGGGCGATTGGATTCGACCGGGTAGCAAGAAGTGAGGGCGGCGTGTCGTGGTTAGTCAGTTAGCCACGTTAAAAGCTGACTAAAAATTTAGTTGCAGATGCAAATCTAGCAATGGCAGCCTAGTTTAGGCTACCCTGGTTGAGGAGGTCCGCCGGAGACGTCCGACTACCAGTCGCAATTCCGGATCGTCCTCTACCGCGCCTGGCACGTAGAGGATCAAAAAAGCTCCAGGCTGGCCTGCGGTCGAGCTTCGTCGATAGGCGCTGCGGCAGGTAAGAACCAAACCGTCGACTACACACGTAGAAGTTCTCATGGAAATATCACGGGACGGGGGTTCGATTCCCCCCGCCTCCACTAACACGGCCACCGCAAGGCGGCTCCAAGCAAAACGACCCGCTGGCTCACCCCAGCGGGTCTTTGCGTTTTTACCCAATAAAATTGGGGCTTTTGCGATTGTTGCACTTCCCGACCAACCTTCGTCGCGTGACTCACCCCGCACCGATTTTTGGTCTTGAAAGGCTCAAATCGACCAAAAGGCTCTAAACACCGTGACTCACCCCAAGTGAGTCACGCGGTCACAAGTCCATTCGCATCAGCGGTTTACGACAGAACGTCCCAAAAGGCTATTTTGGTCAAAATGCCAGTAGGCAGGGGGACAACAACGTGTGTCACAAGTTCCTTTAGCCTTCAGAAGCAACGCATAATTGCACATGTCCCAAACACAACAATTGGTAAGAAGCGAGGAATGTTAGCTTGAGCTCCTTCTTTTATTGCGACTCCACAGCCCAATGCTGGCCAACATCAATAAAGCTACCGAACTTGGCTCTGGAATATTGCTTGCAACCCTAAAACCAACAACAGAACTTCCAAACCATGGAAGCCCGTCCACCCAACGCCCTGCTGCATTTAATTCGCCAAGGCCATCAGACCACTTGCCGCCACGTATACTACGAGTGGCTTCAGGATCAAAGTTAAATTGGTTCCACTCGGTCTCCATCCATTCCCAAACGTTGCCTCCAAGCCCCATAGCACCAAAGGGACTAAGTCCCCCAGCATTTTGTACATCTGCTGGTCCTTGGCTACCAGGTTGATTGTATACCGCAGTGCCTGCTGCCGTGCCACCACTGACTGAAGTTGGTGCTGAGTCACTGCCCGTAGCATAGTCCCAGTATCCGCCCGTGCCACCGTTGGCATTCGGGTCATAGTAAGCAGCTTTGTACCACTCATCGACATTTGGTATAAAAAATTTTGCCTGACTGTTACGAGTCTGGTTGTTCGGATCATAGCCAATATCGCCCGGTTGCCAGAACAGGATCGAAGTGTTTGAGTCATATCCCGGTTGCCCTGGTTGTATTGCAAATTTGTAGGCGGGTAAGTAACCCTGGCTGTGGTTGAGCTAATTTACGAAACGCGCAGCCTCGTACCAACTTACTCCTGTTGCTGGACGGTTTGGACCATTTCCTCCGAATATTGTCATGTCATCAAGCGTAATCCCCAGCTTTCCATCGTTATTAGCTTTGTTGATCATTTCACGGCTGATTTCGTATTTGCCTATCTGGTAGTCATATCCTACCGAACCTGCCAATGCAGGTGTACTTTGTTGGTCGGACGCATTTCCTGGGCTGCCGATGGGCACAAATGCCATAGTGAATTGATCAGCTCCAATGCCGAAAGAATGGATGATGTTGGCATGGCTAGCCGTGTTCGGTAGACAAAGAAACGCAAGTGCGGCTGCAAATAGTTTTTTCATGATTCGGGTTCCTTAGGCAGGCTTTGACATTTCACTCGGATGGTCGAATCAATCCATCAATGGATTGATATAATGAACAAATGTTCTGTTTAAAACCACCGAAGTGTACAAGATGTGTTCCTTAGAAATAGCTTGCCAAGCTTTCCTGTTGAGTTAAGGATACTTTTCGAATGGACTGCTGAATAGCAACTTTCGTAATTCTACGAAATCGATGCCGATACTTTTCGCAATTGAATCATCGCTTATGCGCACACCCTTATATTCAATTTCGCTGTACTGGCTATAGCTTCCAAAGCCTTCCGATTGAGTCGGAAATAGACTTGGCGCAGCTCTCAATACATCATTGTCGATTATGTCTGCAATTATCCGCATTTGCTCGTGAGGACGGCGGCTAGAAAACGCTACCCAGGCTTCAGCGGGTAGTGAAGGCAACGAGCATTTCTTGTAACCAGTCTTCACCTTCTTGGAACAGGTATAATACCGATACTCACGTCCGTGGTTATTTGTCCATGCCGGCATGACCAGGCTGCCGCACTCGCCGCAGTAAAGTAGTCGGCGCAGGAGAGCGAATCGTTTTACTTGATGCTTATGGGTGTAGGTGCGATTGGCAGCCAGGATCTTGCGGACTTTCTCGAACAGTTCCTCAGCAATGATCGGTTGATGCTCCGCAGGGTAGCTGACACCTTTGTGTACAATTCGGCTAATATATTTCTGGTCCGTGAGAATATCGTAGATGTTGCGACCGGAGTAATGGGTTCCACCAAAAGTCTTACCAGTCTTGGTTCTGTAGACCTTGGAGCGAATAGCGATCGGAACGTAGCATGAGCGGCGATGCCTTCAAGAAAGTCCAGCCTGGCCAGCGCTTGCATATTCCTGCTGCCGCTTACAACGCCTTCGTGGATGCCGCTCAGGCCCACCGGTCACAGCAGCATAATGTCCAGCAGGCGGCAGGCGAGTCGCTACCACTGCCAAGCATGATTAAAATCCGCAATCTGACCGGGCTGGAGTGTCCGCGCTACAGTGTACTATCTGTCGGTACTCCGATTATCTCTCCGTCGGGCAACTTGCAGCAGTTTAAGAACCAGTTAGCGTTTAACGGAGTCGAACCATATAACCCAATTCCTGATGCCCGCTATGCCATTCTAGCTGAGCCACTGGTCGATCAGGCGATAGGCCGAGCAACACTGGCAGGTCCATCGGTGGTGCGCATTGATGTGACCAGCAGTCCACATCGTTATGCAAATCCTATAGATGGCCAATCTGGTTACTTGCGCAGCGATGCGACCGGGCTGTTTCGCATCCTGTGGAAGGAGTCTGGTACAGGTATAAAGTGGGCGGTGGTTATCGCTGAGCCCAAATATCCCGATGAACTGGGGACTCCGGCTGTGGTCTTTCAGCTCACCACAGCGCTATCAGCCGGCGTGAATTAATCGGCCGCAGCAACGGTGACCACTACTAGTGATTTAGCCAACTACCCAGCAGGGACCGTCATCACTGTCTATAACACTGGGCAAATGGTCGGCCGCATTGGCGCGCCAGGCGTAGCCATTCAGTTTGCTGGAGTCTGGTGGGTGGTGGACCTAAACCAGCCAACCGTGCTCGCCTATTTTACCTTTACTGGCCCAACGCATACGCCTGGCAGTGGCGATTCGTTTGGCAGTGTGGCTTCACAGGTGTCTATTACATTCAGCGGCTTTACATCACTGACACCATACCCACTGTCTGGTATTCCGGCAGCTCCAATTGCCAATCCTTATAATCTAGTGGCTCTCAGCGGAGACTTGGGTCTGTGTACTCGCAATCTATCCACAGGCGAGTATCAGTTGATTGCCGTACATCCCCCCAAGGCCAGACGCTTCTATTTCAAGTTAACGTCCGATTGGCCTAGTGGCCTGCAGCAGACGAGCAGCTACGCTACGGCGCTCTATCCCGATCCGATCAACCAGGGTGGAGATTTGAACTATGCCACCGGCTCAATCAACCTATTTGATCGCTGGGACCGAGCCCACAATGCCAAGGGCGATGATGTGGGACTCTGTCAGTACAACTACAAGACTGGCCAGTTCGACATACTGGAGATCACCCATGTCTTCACCAGAGGGCGAGGCAAGGTACCTAGTGCCTTTAGCGGTAAGCCCACTTCGTTTTCGGTTACCGAAGTACAGGGCTTCGACGGGCGCACTCCGGGTACTACCGGTCTGACGATTGAGAATGAACTGAAGATCGAGTCGGCCAAGGCCAACGACCTACTGGAGCTGCGCTGGAATCCACTGACAGGTAAATTCTACGCTCTGCCCAACGGAGGTGCAGGCTCAGTCATTCCGGTCAAGCTAGTCCAGGTAGGCGGCGCGCAAGGTACGGCCACAGCAGCCGCAACCTGGACCTACGATGTCAAAGATATTGAAAGCGACGATACGCTGGCCAGTGGTGTTAATCCTGTTAGCTCCCCACATCAGTACAAGCGTCCCAGCGTTGGCCAGATGATCAAGGCGACTTTTGGCTATGCGCATCGCAACGGCTCTGGCCATCTAGTGCTGGGCTGGATCAACGAAGTGGCCGATCAGGAGACTTGCCAGATCGGGGCGACGCCATGAGCGTAGCTGGAAAGGCGATGGTGCGCCCCTCGGGCAAGCGTGGCGTGATGTCCAGCGGTAAAGCCGGAGTACATGCCAGCGATGAGGATTGCTGCGAGTGCAATACCTGTGATGATGTACTCTTTCCGTGTGAGATCACACTGGTACATATCGACGAGAATCGCTGTGAAGATGATATCTTTGATATTTACGTCAGGAATCCCGGTACCGGGGCACAACGCCTCATTCAGCAAATCGACTTAAAATCTTCTCCGCCAGGCTGCTGTAATCCTGGCTGCCCACAGACGCGGATCGATGTACCCATCACGCTGACTGTTGAAGACCTGGATGAGGATTGTCGATTCGAAGTGCGGGCCGTGTTGGCTGGCTACAATTGCTGTAACACTTACACTCGGATTCGAATACTTGGTTCCAATGGCACGGAGCTGTTTGGAACCTATTTTAATCAGTCGGGCTATTCACAGATCTTTGATGCTCGTCAGGTCTGCGGTACCGTCGAAGCGGACCCACCATGATCAAGGTCAGTAAGCAAAAAGTGAGGCAAGCAGCAGCCACTCGCCCGCCAGAGTACGAAAGCCAGCTTGCGGCCGCTGCTCAGCGCGAGGACGAGCTGTATTATTATTTTTCTAGACGAGCCTATGCCGAGCTGTTTGAGAGATACCGAGGGCAGCAGTATCGGCCTGCCAGCGTGGAGCAAACCAGTGTTACACCTTGGCAAGAGCGCTTGGTGGCCTTGGTTTCCAAGCTTCGCACACCCGAGGATCGTGGAGTCGGTGACACACTCGAGCGACTGCTGGCCAAAGTAGGAGGTCGCAAGATAAAGCATCTGCTCCGACTAGCCAATCTTCCATGCCGCTGTGATGATCGGCAACGGTGGCTCAATGAGAGGTTTCCGTATTAGTGAGCTGCAGCAGGTTGGTAGACTTATGGTTCTTTGTGGGATCGGGAGTCGGATTAAGGCATTGAAGGCTGCGGGGAAGTCATTTCCTGTGAACATTAGCTTTGGCTGGTTTGTTCCGTACTGGTTGAATGCAAAAAGTGAATGTTCTCGACCGTTCGGCAGATTCGCGAGAATGCGTTCGATATCAAGGCCACAGTGCGGCTTTGGACCTCACGAAAGATGAGTGTCCCCAGCCCGGTTCCAGTAGAAACACATGGAATCTCATTGCTCCAAGGGGCGGAAGCAAACGTTGACTGTCCCCCTTTGACCGCCCCGATCTCCCGAGAAGGATGAGTGTCCCCGAGTCTCACTATCGCTGTATTACACTGCGCACCTCCGAACGTAACCTGCGCTCGTCATACTCATATACTTCCCGTTCTTCACCAGGGTTGTAGAGATCGGCAAGACAAAAGATCGTGGATAACTTCTCGCTGAGCAACTCGTCGTCCTTCATCGAAATTCCGGAATCTCGCTCCTCTCGCCATAGTTCGGTAAATCGATCGACGAATAAGCCAGGAGTTATGTCATTATCTACGAATTCCTGAGCGATCTTTAATAGGGCTTGGCTCATCGAAGGATTCCATTCTTCATTAAGTGGTTGAACTGTGGTGTACCTGGATTGAGCTTCCAGCCACTTATGAAGTTGCCAGCGTTATCCAGAATCGCTATGAGATTCGTATTTGGGTTGAAGTAGACTGTAGAACCAGGTACATATTGGTAAGTCCCCTTTACAACAGTTGACGCATCATCCAAATGAGCGATGATCGCGCGTTGGAAGTCTGCCAACGTACTCGCGTTTCGCTTCGTAGTCATAATGCCGAAATCGATTTCGTGCTTCCATTTCTTTTCCAATTGGGAGATCGGGATAGTGGCACCACTACTGAATCCCTTAATTGGGGCTGTCATTCCAAGAATGCCCAAACCTGCACCTATTGCAGAGAGTCCCCGTTGCCACAACGATAACTTAACTTCATTTTCGAAGTCAGTGCCTAGGCCTGCTTCGTGGATACCAATATATACGCCAAGTGGCGATGCTTCACCCAAAAAGCTTTGGACTTCTTCTGCTGCTTTAATCGCATCGGGGGTCCAAGAGTTAGTGTGACTATTAAATTCCCGCATTAAATCGCTAACCGACGTCTGGCGGGGCGGCTCCTCGCCCTCAGGAGAATCCCCGTTGGTTTGTAAGCTACTACCCGGACTTCCAGCATTAGCTTGCAACGAACCTAGGTCGATAACTTCATTGATATCCCAGTCACTAAATATCGCCTGAAGCGCGGCTTCATAGTCGGTTAGTGTGGTGTGGGGAGTAACCTCCAATTCCCCATCACCGAACAAACAGCCATTACACATCGCCAACGATCCCGTGATTCCTACTTGGGCGCCGTTGTTGGAAGCAGTTTTTACTATCTGATTTGCCACCGGATCGAAGTCGCTTCGATAAGTAGCCGTCTTGGTCAGTTCGGCATCGCGTTTGTTATAAGCTCCCAGTGCGTACTTGGCATCGAAATGGTCCTTGTATTCCAGATTCCCTTTGACCTCTCGGTAGGCCGTGCCGGTCCATACCGGCTGATCATTTTGTAGCTGGCCGGTCAGATCGATCTTCTCCTGGTCTCGACGCACCAGCGTAGTGTTTCCGTCAGCAATCTGGTCAAGGGTGTGCGATAGTGTTCCAGAATGGTAAACGTCCAAATCTTGATAATGAGTCGTCTCGTATAGCTCATAGCCCGAGCCGTCCGATTTCAGCGTTGCGCCCACAGAGGGAGGTCCACCGTCCACGATGGTAGAAAATGCGTCTCCGAGCGTGGTCCCGACTGACTCGGAATGATGTTTCACGGTTTTGTAAGCAACCGTGGGCGACCAATTAGCCAGTTCTCCGGTACCTGCTGCGTAATTGTTGATCTGGCCGCTTTCATCCATTCGAGCTTCAACCGTCAGAAACTGCTTGCCACCTCCGTTGACGTCGGAGTTGATCGCAGCCTGCGCGTCTTCATCGGGCTCGACGATCAGTTCCCCTGTCGCATAGTCGACATTCAGAACCGCCGTTGCGCTGCCTGAGGCCGTGCCATCTCCCGAAATTTTCGCGTTGTAACCAGCGATCACCTTGCCGCTGTAGGTGGTTGTTCCACCGATTAGCGGATTGGGTACTACTTCCGGCTCAGGAATCACGACGACACGACCGTCTGTTAACTCCCTGGCAAGCAGGACTGTTTTCAGGCTATTGCCTAATCGGAGCTTGTTTTAGCAATTAAAGGTCCCTTGCAGACGCTTCCCATATACATCCAGACTTTCTCATCTGTGTCAATAATTCGAACCTCCACGTAGACCTTTCCTTGATCGCTACCAACAACTATCGCCATCTTCCCCTTATGGATTCCCGCTCGAATTGTCACTTGTTCTCCTACGCAGAATGGAAAACCATTCGTGTATCTCCAATACCACTCCTGGGTAAATCTAAATATTGCTAGCGGTATCCATGCTAGAAAAAAGCCTAACACAGAACCAGCGACTACAGACGCGACGTAGGGAACTCCTCGACCATTCATTTCGCTGGCGACCACCAATGAGGCAGTGACCGTAACTATCGACCAACCCAAAGCAATATACCGATACCATTTACCAACTGCTGGTAAAAGTGCTGCCTTTCTAGCCGCTCTTGTCTCTTTCGATGTTTTCACACTATATCAATCCAAATACTCAAACCAGTTTAAGTATGAAAGCCAGTCCCAGCCGAAGTTCTCGTGAACGTAATCAGTGGTATGACCAGTTCCGATGACCCCAAGCCAGCCAAGAGGTGTAAGCAGCTGAGGAACGGTTGCCATATAGTCGCCAGCCTGCGCTATTCTAGAGAGCCCAACGCTTCCATAACCAAGATGGCGATACAGGGCGGCACCTCGTTCAACAACGGACATGTGTTCAAGACTGCTGAAGAGTCTGTATGGCATCGTGACAGAGCCTAGTTCGTACAAGACTGGATTGCGTGCAAAAGCACTCAGGTTGGGAATAAACGCGGCCAAAGCCACATCGCGGGAAGCTCCACCAAAAAATTGGCTCCATTCATAGACTTCATCAACCGAACCATCCGCGTTTGCATAGTAGGATTGGAATGGGTTCCCAAATGGAATTATACCATCAATCGTAGCGATAAGTCCGTCATCTATTTCTGAAATAGCTGCTCCACCAACATTTGAGATCCAATCCCAAGCACTTCTTATCGATTCAGCCAATCCAATTGCGTTCTCACCGCGAGGTCTCAGAGGTTCTGGGTCAGGGTTGGTTGGAGGCGGCGGTGGCTCGTCTGGCGGTAAAATTACCTCACTTCCATCCCAATCTTCGAAAATCGCCTGAAGCGCGGCTTCATAGTCGGTTAGTGTGGTGTGGGGCGTAACCTCCAATTCCCCATCACCGAACAAACAGCCATTACACATCGCCAACGATCCCGTGATTCCTACTTGGGCTCCGTTGTTGGAACCGGTGTTGACGATCTGCCTGGTTACAGGATTGAAGTCGCTTCGATAGGTAGCCGTCTTGGTCAGTTCGGCATCGCGTTTGTTATAAGCTCCCAGCTCGTAGTTACCATCGAATTTATCCTTGTAATTCAGATTCCCTTTGACCTCTCGGTAGGCCGTGCCGGTCCATACCGGCTGATCATTTTGTAGCTGGCCGGTCAGATCGATCTTCTCTTGGTCACGCCGCTCCAGCGTGGTGTTTCCGTTGGCTAACTGATCAACGGGGTGCGGAAACGTTCCTCCGGGTTGGTAAACATCGAATTTCCGATGGTGATTCGTCTCGTAAAGTTCATAGCCCGAGCCTTCCGATTTCAGCGTCGCTCCCACGGAGGGAGGTCCACCGTCCACGACAGTAGAAAATGCGTCTCCGAGCGTGGTTCCGACTGACTCGGAATGATGTTTCACGGTTTTGTAAGCAACCGTGGGCGACCAATTAACCAGTTCTCCGGTACCTGCTGCGTAATTGTTGATCTGGCCGCTTTCATCCATCCGAGCTTCAACCGTCAGAAACTGCTTGCCACCTCCGTTGACATCAGATTCGATCTGGGCCTGAGCATCTTCATCGGGCTCGACGATCAGTTCCCCTGTCGCATAGTCGACATTCAGAACCGCCGTTGCGCTGTCTGAGGCCGTGCCATCTCCCGAAATTTTTGCGTTATATCCGGCGATCACCTTGCCGCTGTAGGTGGTTGTTCCACCGATGAACGGATTGGGTACTACTTCTGGCTCAGGAATCACGACGACACGAGCGTCACTGCGGCCTTGAGCATCCAGTGCGGCTTGAGCTTGGCTGGCCGCGTTACCTAGTCCAGCCATCCATCGGGAATAGTTAGACTGCTCTCGGAAGACCCCAGTAAAATTCCAGTTGCCTGTTTGATTGGAATTGCCACCTCCACTACGACCAGAAGAGACGGCAGAGGCTGAACCGTGGCCTTCATATTCGTCTCCCGGATCTTCTGTATCATCTCCTGAGTCACCACTCTCTGGAGTGGATGTGCCACCACTGGTTCCCTGACCTGAACTTCCTTGCCCGCCCGTGGTTCCCGATCCCTGACCGTCTGGCTGATTCATCGCTGCAAATCGTTCTTCGTGTTTTTCTAGCTCTTCTTCAAAGTCGATGTCCTCACGCCCGCCTCTGGGAAGCGGATTGTTAGGGCCAACGGGATCTTCCTCTGGTATGGTGCCAACAGCGGGAGTCAAATTGCCCGATTGACTGGAACTGTTGAATTCTTCTGTCTCGCTAAATTCACTTTGTAGAGTCGTGCTGCCACTGGCAATGATCAACCGGTCCACGACACTGGTCTGGGGTGTTGAGCCTTGAGTAACCCAAAATGGTGTGCTAGACATGGTGAGTGTACCACTGACCGTCTGTGTGCTGTAAAACGTTCCAGACCAGTCGGCTGAGCCTGTAAAATCATCGGGCAGTTGCGAATTGTCGTCTGGCGTATCCCCCGAGCCTTCACCTTCGCCGGTGCCGGTGTCAATCAGAGCCGAATCGATGTGAGCGGTACTGCTGGCCGAGCCTTGAGCGTACCAGACAACGGTATCGGAGAATGACAACGAAACATTCCACCGCGTGCCACTTCCGAAAATGTTAAACCAAGGGCTGTTGGCCGTGGCCGACGTGTTGCCTCGTCTCGCATTGAACGTCAACTGCACATGGCCTCCGCGAAGGCTGCCGACCATGCTTGACCAGGTTCCTTGAGTCTGCAACCGGTCGTCGACTGGTTCTTCATCCTCGGTGCCTTCCTCAGCATCGTCCGGAGTTGAAAAGTCCAACGGCCCGCCATCGCTGGTCACATCACCGACCAGGAAGCGCATCGTTAGCGTTTCGGTATAGGTCCAGTTCTGCTCGTCGATCCAATCCACCGTAACGGTATGCACCCAATTGGAACCTCCCACAAAAGGCCCCATCGAGCCACGTGTGTCAGTAAAGCTACTCAGGCCGGTTGGAATGAAGTTATCCGGACTAACTCCACCTTGCGTAAAACGCAGTTGCGGGAAGTCGACATGCGGAATAGGCATTGGATCGTCTTGGCTGGAATCTCCACTGCCTGATGAGCCTTCCTCGCCCTCTGCCATCACAGCCGACTGACTGCCTACAACACCGGGCTCTTGAGCTGTTTGGGTGCTTTGTGAACCGAATAAGCCAACGAACAAACTACCGTCTACTGCTTGGGATAACTGCTGATCATTCAGAGGTACCGCCTGAGCATCGAGCCCTAGATCAACCGAGTTGGTTGCGGCCTGCGATGTTCCATCTCCCGACCACTGCTGCTGGCTGGCAGCGGTCATGATTTGGCTTTCAGCCTGCCTGAGCGAGCTGGGAAGGTCTGAATTGTCGGAGGCAACTATCAATTGACCGCCAATCAACTGGCTGGGCGAAGCGGCCTGTGACATCGCCTGAGTGATCGACTGAGAATCAAACGGTTGTGAGGAGACTTGCAGCGGATTACTCGGCTGCTGTCCCTGTTCTATCGAATCTGCAAGCTGACTTGCAGATTCAGTGGAGGCGGTTTGCCATTGATCTTGCCAATTGGTCGCTGCGATTGATTGTGAAATTGCCCCAGCGATGGTTCGGGTGCCTTGTGACACTGGCTGGGAAAGACCAGATGACCACTGAGCCAACTGAGTTGGCGACAATGTATTTTCCAGAGTACTTTCAAGACGTAGGGCAATCTCCTGATCGACTTGCTGCTTGACCGCCAGAGCGCCGGCTTGATTCTGTGTATCGATTGCTTGGACCTCCGACCGCCAACCACGAATCTCCGGGATATCCTTCACGGCATCCAAGAGCTGTTCGGACACCAAAGTACTATCGACGATTGAGCCCGAGAGAATGGTGATATCCTCGCCAAGATTGGCAGTCATCACTCGCCGGTCTTCGAGTGTCTCAAGTAGCAGGCTGCGTATCTGACGCTGCGCAGTTCGCTTTGCGACCACGTTTCGATAATCGGATTGTCGCTGACGCAGTAACTTTCTGCTGATTCCAAGGGCTGATCGGGCGCTCATGGCGTTGGTCTCCTAGGGCAGTGCCAGTGGGTTAGGTTGCTTTTGTTGTTAGGTTATCGATTGAAAAATTGCTGCATTGATGAGAGTTTTGGAAAATGAAACTGATAACTGAAGTTTCTTGTTGGGTCCGATGGGAAATCGAGTCACAGGCGGCAGATTGTGAGCTGAAAATTTAACGTGGAGCCGTTCCAAGGTTGTTGCGAAAGGCAAACACAACGCTCGAACGAAGCAGCTGAAATAGCAACGGCGGGCGAGTAAGAGATGCTTTCTGTTGCCAGCGGACGGCGATTCGCCTGAAGAGAACCAAGTTCTGGCCAGCGTAGCTACGGGGGCGATCGTAGCAAAAGAGATGATCGATTGGAGATACAACCGCATTCTGGCCAGCGCAGCTACGGAAAAGGCGTAGCGGCCGCTTAAGCTGTTGAGCTGTTGAGCTGTTGAGCTGTTTGTGTCATATTGGACACCAATTTTCGAGCAAAATGAAAAGACGGGCGTCGTGCTCGGGTTGATGCTGGCAGCTCTTTGCAACCAGCGGGGAGCAATCTATAGCTCAGTAATACTCATGTCAAGAAAATTCTTCTGAGAATTAACGAAATAATCGGATCAACTAAGAATGCTGACTCAGCCTTTAGTTTCGTTGAAAGCCTGCTCGGGACTGTCACCGAGAGTTGACAATGATAATCCTGGCTTCCTTAAAAATTGAGCTAACTACAAGGCGCTAAAGTTATCCAAGACTACATGTGAATAATTGGCAATAATCTTAAAACTAATTATGGTAGGCCATGCCTTCTACTACTGGTCAATATCTTACGCCGGAGAGCATTGTCTGCGGACATCACCCAAAAATTACAAGCAATTGTCAGCCCCATTGCGACTCCTTCCCCCCGCCTCCACTAACACGGCCACCGCAAGGCGGCTCCAAGCAAAATGACCCGCTGGTTTACCCCAGCGGGTCATTGCATTTTTACCCAATAAAATTTGGGCTTTTTCGAGTAGCCGAACTTTGTTCGGCACCAAACCACGGGACGCACTCGGTACCAATCGCCACCACAAAAGGCTCAAATCGGGGCCAAAGGCTCAAAACCACGGGACGACCCCTAAACACGTCCCGTGCTCGTAAGTGCTCAATAAGTAACTGCTTACGAAGAACTACTGCTTCGCGGGGTTTTGGTGGAAAAGCCAGATGGCAGGGGGATGAAAAACGTGACCATCGCGTCCCTTACTTGGTCGAAAGTCGTTATTTGGCCGAAAGTCATTGTGACTCCACCAAACCCGCCATGACGATCTAAATTGTGTGTTTCCGCACCCCGTGCCCTTGCCTTGCCAATAACCTTGCGGAGTTGCTGAAGGCTGATGTCCGCGCAATTCTGACCGGCAAGAATCGACTCGACAATGTCCGAAAGTGCAAGCTCTCCAAGTGTCCGACTAGATGGAATCTTTGAGCCGGCACCGACCAACCCTAGGCTTTGTTTCTAAACAGGTTGCCAAGCTCGCCAGAGCCTGGTGTTTCATAGGGATTTCCACGTTCTGGTGAACGTAGCTACGTAAAATGCCAGTTTAGAAACAAAGCCTAGCAGTAGGCCCGAATCAGTAAATGCAGACATCGGAATTGCGCGTTGCTCAAGCAGTACCTTTTGACTTCTCGTTTCCAAATCGATTTCAGCAATTTTCGTCTGATCAAGCGACAGCAACAATTTGGGCCTAGCCGCATCCTGACACATCCAAGATATCTTCCCAGCGACGCGAATTTACTCCAGTACTTCACCTGACCTCCACGTTACCAGTTCAATAGCTGAATCTGCAACGACCAGCAGTGCACGCTTCTCATCGGGAGCGATAGCGTGTGCTGGCACCTTCGGCTGGGCGGAATACGAATTGTGGATTGCTTATCCTATCAGCCAATCGTGGACGACTTTACCGGCGACATCGGTTAGGCGGAAGTCGCGGCCTTGGTGACGGTGAGTCAATCGAAGATGGTCGATACCAAATAGGTGCAGTAGCGTTGCGTGAAAATCGTTGATATGCACAGGGTCTTTGGTAATCCCCCAACCGATCTCGTCAGTTTCGCCATACACCTGACCTCCACGCACTCCTCCACCGGCCATCCATAAGTTAAATGCGAATGGATGATGATCGCGACCCGTGTTGGCTTCGCGTCCCCCGCGATTTTCGCCCAGCGGGGTACGTCCGAATTCGGCTCCCCACACTACTAACGTGCTCTCCAACAATCCGCGCTGCTTGAGATCTTTCAACAATGCGGTAACCGGCTGATCGACGACCCAACTGTTGTACAGAAGATCCTTGTCCAGATCGCTATGCTGATCCCATGCCTCGTAGATGATGTTGACGAAACGGACACCTCGCTCCACCATACGTCTGGCGAGTAAACAGTTGCGTGCAAACGACTGATGAGCGTTAGCCACATTGCCACGACCTGTGGCCTTCGGGTGCTGAGCCCGATCCACTCCGTAAGCCTCTAACGTCGTAGCGGATTCGCTAGCTAGGTCGATCAGTTCTGGGGCCGAGGACTGCATGCGAAACGCCAATTCGTAACTTGCAATGCGACTAGCAATCTCGGGGTCGACCATCTGTTCGTAGCGAGCTTCATTCAACTGCCGCAATGTATCCAGACCGCGTCGTTGCAGGTGGTCCGGCAAACCCTCGGGGTTGGAAAGATTCAACACCGGTTCTCCCTGGCTGCGAAACAACACGCCTGCATAATGAGCCGGCAGAAAGCCGCTGGTCCATAGAGAGGCTCCACCACTGGAACCGCGACCGCTGGTCAAAACCACATAGCCCGGCAAATTCGCTGACTCGCTACCCAAACCGTAAGTCAGCCAACTACCGATCGTCGGCAATCCAAAGCTGGCTCGACCACAGCTCAACAGCAACTGCCCCGGATGATGATTAAACTGCTCGGAGTGCATGCTGCGAACCATCAAGATATTATCTGCGCAGGTTGCCAAGTTCGGCAAGAAATCCGAAAAGTCCATTCCACACTCGCCATGCTTGGACCATTTGCGCGGAGATCCCATCAACACCGCAGATTCCTTCTTGATAAAAGCGAATCGTACCTTGTCTAACATATCAGCAGGCAGTGGTTTGCCATGCAACTCGTTCAGCTTGGGCTTAGGTTCGAATAGGTCCAATTGCGAAGGCGCGCCAGCTTGCAGCAGAAAGATGCAGTTCTTGGCGCGCGGAGCGAAGTGGCTTGGCTTCGGAGCCAACGGACCGGGTGGTTGATTGCCAGACTGAGTTGTGTCTGATCGCTCTTCGGCTTGCAACAACTGCGCAAGCGCTGCCAGTCCTAAACCGCTGGCCGAACTGGTCAAGAAATCGCGCCGAAGTCGCTCGGTAAATTGATATTTTTCTTGCATGTCTCAAGCCTCAGTTGCCGCGTAGTGGGTCTGTTCACTCGCGTGTGATAAATTCGTCCAAGTTGATCAACACTCTGACTGTAGTCACCCAGGCCGCATTTTCGATCAAAGGAACGTTTGGGTCTGCATAGTCGCCCACCAGACTCTTGGCCTGTTCTACCTGACCTGCGTAGTAGCTACGAGCCTCTTCCAACAATTGCGTCAACCGATCCAGTTCATAGCCTGACGGATAACGAGCCAAGCAGAGTCGGAATGCATAAGTCAATAGTTCTTGATCGGAACCAGTTTTCTCGCGCAAAGTCCGACGCGCCAACCCTCTGGCCGCTTCAGCAAACGATTCGTTGTTTAGTGCAACCAGTGCCTGCAGCGGAGTGTTGGATCGATTGCGATCCACGCATGTCAAATTGGCGTCGGGACAATCAAAGGTAATTAAATTCGGATGTGGCGATGTTCGTTTGAAGAACGTATACATGCCTCGGCGAAATCGATCGGCACCATCGGAAATTTTCCACTTAAAATTGCCGGCATAACTCAGTTCGGCGATCCCTGGTGGCAGGGCAGGGAAAACGCTAGGCCCACCGATGGAATCTGACAGAAGCCCCGCCGCGCCCAAACTGATATCACGAACGATCTCACCTTCAACGCGCAAGCGATTCTGTCTGGCCAGCCAGCGATTCTCAGAATCGACTTGCAACAACTGCTGGGTGGCTGCCGAGCTTTGACGGTAGGTTGCCGACATGACGATCAGCTTAATCAGCGACTTGCGAGACCATGGAATGACCTGCTGAGCTTCAGAATCGGGCGCCTGACCGACAAACTGAACCGCTAGCCAATCGAGCAGTTCAGGGTGTGATGGCAGGTCACCGCGAATGCCAAAGTCATTGACAGTCTTAACTATCCCGGTTCCAAACAATGTTCTCCAGACGAAGTTGACGGTGACTCGAGGAGTCAGTGGATTTTTTGGAGAAACCAACCAGCGCGCCAAGTCCAATCGATCACCGTTGGATTGCCGAGATACAAAATCGGGCAACACCTCCAAACCACCGGGCACAACAGAAACGTCCAGTAAAGGCGTCAAAAATTCGCCTCGACGCAGCACGTAAGTCGGACGCGGGTTCTCCGTACGCTGCACCAGAATACGAGCGTTGACTTCCGGCTTGGCAGGTTCCTTCTTTTTTAGTTCGGCCATCCCGTCCATGATCGTCTTGGTGCCATCATCCATCGAGCTGTAATAATCGATCAGCATCTTCCGCTGAGCATCATCACGCTGCGCAGCATCCACCGCTAGAATCTGCAGAATTTTCTCGGGCAAAGCTTGCTCCGGCGACCAATCGGACTGTAACGATAATTTGAAGCGACCGATCGTGTGCTGCGAGCCATACTGCTGACGCAACCGCACGCGGACATACGTTGGCTGAATCACTTCGAGCGGTTCCTGCAACGACAGCTCCAGCCAGTGATCTTTGCCTAATTCTGGCTTGACCGCCCAGCCGGTTTCGGGCCTATCATCAAAGGTGTCAACAGCAGGATAGGACTTTTGTTCAAAATCAACCTTGGCTGTTGCAAATGGATGTGTAACTGGCTGAGCAAAATCGGCGGTAGTGGCTGTTTCCAAAATCACTTCACTAAGCACTAAATTTCCATCGCCCGATCGCCCAGGACCTTGGTTGGGCAACGACGCATCGGCTAGCACATGCACACGCAACACAGAGTAACGCCCGGCTCCAACCTGAGCTTCGACTAAGTAGTCTGCGGAGGGCGGATTGTCGCCGGTAGACAGGAAAGATCCGTCGTCTTGAATAACCAGATGATTGCCGCTAGCACTAGACGAAACTTTGACGTTATTCCAAGGCACGCGATTGAAGGTTGATGCCACAGCCTGTTCGACGACGGGACGCATTTGTTGTTCCCATGCCGCCAGGGCTGGCCCAAGTTCCGCTTGACGCTGTTTAAGTTTGTCGGTCAGCAGATTTAGCTCGTAGTCATATTTTGCCTTGGCTTCTTGATAAGCGGCAATATCAGACTGAGACTTGGGAATTGGAATCGTCTGTTCATCACCATTATTAAAGAAAGCGAATAGCTGATAGTACTCGCGCTGACTTATGGTGTCGTACTTGTGAGAATGGCAGCGAGCGCAGCCCAGAGTCAATCCCAGCCAAACCGCTCCGGTTGTCTCAGTGCGATCAAAACACGCCTCGACGCGAAACTGTTCTTGATCGGCACCACCTTCGGTATTGGTCAATGTCTGTCGATGAAAAGCGGTGGCCAATCGCTGCATATCGGTCGGCTCAGGCAACAAGTCTCCGGCCAACTGCTCGATGGTGAACTGATCATAGGGCATGTCGTTATTAAAAGCGTCGATTACCCAGTCACGCCAGCGATAGGCATCGGGTCTAGCATTATCTTTTTCGTAGCCGTCCGAATCGGCATAACGAGCCATATCCAACCAATGCCGCCCCCAGCGTTCGCCAAAATGCGGCGAACTGAGCAGGCGATCGACCAGCAACTCATAAGCATTCGGGCGATCATCTGCCACAAACTGATCAACCTCTTCGATCGAAGGCAGCAGGCCCAAAAGATCTAGACTCAGTCGGCGAATTTGCGTTATCCGATCCGCCTCGGGTGACGGCGAAAGACCAACCTCTTGTAGCTTGCTCCTTATCCATCGATCGATATCGTTGAGATTCCTATTGTCATCATGAGCAAGTGGCGGGTGAATTTTCCGTAACGGCTGATACGCCCAATGTTCACTGTGTGTTTTTTGGCTGGCTGACTCAGGCCATTGAGCCCCAGAGTCGATCCACCGGCGCAGCGTTTCGATCTGCTGAGCGCTCAGTGGATCACCATCCGGAGGCATCAAATGATCTGGCTCATTTCCGGCAACATAGTTCCATAGCCGGCTGGCTGCTGAGTTCTTGGCAACGATCGCAAGTCCCGAATCACCGCCAGCCAGTGCATCGCTGCGAGCGTCTAAGCGCAAACCGCCTTCACGCTGCTGGTCGCCATGACAAGACCAGCAATGCGACTTGAATATCGGCTGCACATCCCGAAGAAAGTCGATTGGCGGCTGATCGTTGCCGCTTGGCTCAACTGCCATCAGTCCAGCGCTGGCAATCAACCAGATGATGCAACATTTCCTCCAGCAACTTCCAACCAACTGGCCGGGAGACAATAGCGATGCCACTTTGCTGTTCATACGACTCCCAACACATCGACACATAACGAACCGCCTGCACAAGCGGACTATTTTGGAGCGACTTTTGCAGTCGAACCAACGTTTGTTGGTCTTGAACTGAAGTTCAGCAACCGACTGTGCGCTAGAATCCATACTGCTTCAAATCCACAAATACCGGCTTGCGGAGATAGGCTTCTGTTTCACCTTTGGCGTAGGTCACCCACATCTTCATTCCAGTGGCATCGTAAACGACGTTCACTACGTTTCCGCCTTTGATTGGAATTTGATTCGCCAAATCGACCAGTTTGGGACCGCTGAGCTTTCCGAAATCTCGCTTGATCGTTGGAAAAGCTCCTCGGCCTTCGTCGTTGTAGACTGTGCAGGCCATGACGTTCGGAAAGAACTCATCATGCGGGTCGTTATCGTTCCAAATGGCGATATCGTCGGCTTGCGTACGAATCTTGACAGCCCGCTTCTCGTTCAGCCCATCACCAAACACAAAGTGATAAGCCTTAATCGGCGGCTGATCCTGAAAAATTTTCAGCGCTGTGCTGAGCGAATCGGCATCGTACAACATGGTTCGGAAATAGATTGAAAAGTGAGGAGCGTGTACTTGATATGGTGCCATCTTGTCGCCAGCATCCCCCATTTCCGACAGGACAATCCCTTTCGCACTCATCCCGCTGTGCGCTCCTACGATTCCAGCAAAGTTCGGTATGACATGCGGTACGCCTTGGTCAGGCTGGTAAACTACGATCACTGCGAAATTGTGCGCTCCGATCTCCATGACCCAATCCAAATTCCGAGTCTGATACAGGTGGCCGTCTTCAGTGGCATTTCCCCAAGCCGCAATACTACTGCACGAGTAAGGCATGAGAATCGAAGCTGCGTGCAGCGATTGCAACTTGGCCAGCTCAATTCCAGCCCCATCAGCCATGCCAGCCATCTCCTGCTCGACCCGATCATCTGCGTAGGACGCCGATCGAGACCACACCTCCTGCATCTGCTGCTCGGCAACTCCTAACTGAGTCGCAACCCCGGCCAAAGCTGCGGGTACCCACGTATGGATCGCTTCCTTGGTCGCCTGCCCCAACTGGTAACCCATTTCGTACGGTGTGCCTTGGACGACGACCAGCGGTACCTGATCTTCACCATTGGACAGTGACGTCACTTGAGCCTGCGAGTCTACTTTGGGCCGCGCGAACAGTTGAACCTGTGAAACCGCCGACAGCCCGCTGGCGATCTGTTGGGACTTCTCTTGCGATCTTGCCGATGTTGAAATTACCAGAGAAGAAACCAGCGCGAGGCTGAAGAACATCCGCTGAGTCATGAGACGCTTCCTTTTTCATATTGTAAAATTGTTTGTTGTGGCGAAAAACTGCGACTTCGCCCTTTTCCGCTGAGTCCCATTGTAACTTCCACTCGCGTCAATAGAAACAGTTCGCAAATAAACTACCGGACGTATCATCAGCCGAAATGCGTTAGCAACCGGTTTTCGCGTACTAACCGCTGGCCCAATGCGTACTTCTCCGAACTTGGGCCCTACAGCCTTGTGCAAGCCCATGCTCGGTGCGTTCGAAAGACCCACAACTACCAAGTGGAGACCCACAGCGGGAGAACCACACGTACGGTTCGGCGGGTAGGGGAGTCAGTTGATTGAGTGCAGCTGATCCCAAATTCTTGGCAAACCGCACCAGCCTGCTCTTCTCCCGTTGTGTTAGCATAAGCCGATCCAGCAGTCGACTGCGTAGTAACTGGTTTTCTGATTATAGGTAACTGACTTTTCGAGCCAATTCCCGATCTATAGAACGGGCGATTACCAAAAGAAGAGCGGTGTAGTCATTACGGAAGCTTGCCATGTTAAAATGCTGCTTTTCCGAGGAACTCATAGGTTAGCGCATTTTTTTTACCACACAATGACCTTCGATAATAGTCAAAGCCGCCGTCATTTCAATGCTCACAGCCTGTGAATAGAGAGGCGCGTTCTCGCACCGGCTGTTAAACAGAAGGGTGGAGTTCGAGACCTGATCGGTGGCAGCTAGAATGGGCTTTCTGTTAAACGACTTTTCCGTATCGCGGCACATCTTTGGAGGACGAGTGATGCGGTCTCGAAATCTCTAAGTCGTGGAATTTCAAGCGTTTACGAGATCGGCACTTTTGGGAAGGTCCGATATCAGGGTTGGTACGTGGAGGGTGGCGGATTCCACCACTGAAAAATAGCGTTTTCCTCGCTGTCTAACTGGCGATTGCAGTAGTAAATTTCTGTATGTTGATATTGAAAACGGTGAGTGTTAAATCAGTGGATCCGAAATCCGGAAGCAAGATGAACAGAACCAACACAAAGTAGCTTTCATGAATCTAATCGTTGTTATACTTGTCGTACTCTTGGTCCTCTCACTGCTGGGTGGCGGATACGGATTCCGTAGCGGCAATAATATGCTGGCTGGTGGAGGTGGCCTTCTGGGGATGATTTTGCTAATCCTGGTTATCCTGTTCTTGATGGGCCGACTATAATCGCCAACGAGTTGCGATGCGTAGAGTTCAAGCAGTATCGAGACCTTTTAGTCGCAGCAGAGTTATTATGATTTGGCTTTCATGTATTGCTCAAACGACTAGGCCCTCGTCTGCCGCGACAGAACTTCGCGGAAAATAATCTTTACAACGACACTTAACTTTAGACGTAGGAGTCTCGATCATGACCGGAAAGTCAGATGAAGTCAAAGGACGAATCAAAGAAGCTGCGGGCGCATTGACGGGCAACGACAAACTTCGTCGGCAAGGCAAGACCGATCAAGCAGTTGGGAAGGCCAAGCAGACTGTCGACAAAGTTGCGGATGCGGTCAAGAAGACTGTTAAGAAAGTGATCGACAAATAGAAGCTGGCTAGGTCAGCGATTGCAAGATCACCGATATTGGTTTCCGCTACGGAAATTAATAGTCGATTGGCCATGAGTGTTAAAAAGCACGTTCGGTGTCGACAATCGCAGCCGAGGATGCTTGGGGTGGCATGGAAGCGCTCCCTCACGAATCAGGCGTTGCATTCCGCATCTGGGCTCCCCATGCTGACGCAGTGTACGCAACGGGCTCGTTCAATCAGTGGTCATCAGATGCGCATCCGCTGACGAAGCAAGAAGGGAGTTACCCGAATATCAAGATGCTCGTATCGACGGGTTTGCAAGAAGCCTCTATGCTGAACGAGTGCGACGTGCGGGAGCGATGGGCTATCTCAATAGGCAAGATTCAGGCGAAAAAGTGATCGATGCGATACGCACGGTACTTCGCGGTGAGCGTTACGTCAGCCCAGAATTCACACAGCGACTCGTATCACAGGCGCTAGGAACCAAGAGTGAGTCGAAGGAACCGATCGAACTTCTTGCGGATCGTGAATTGGAGATATTCCAAATGATTGGTAAAGGTCAGTCAAGCAGTGCCATTGCCAACGACCTCTTGCTGAGCAGTCACACGATTGATACTCATCGCGAAAACGTTAAGCGTAAGTTTGGGCTAAGTAACGCCGCTGAATTGAGCCGAAAGGCGGTTTAATTCTAGTAGGAAAACAGCTAAACATTGCTTAGAGAATGATGCCTTACTTCGACACTTCCCGCTGATCTTCAGTTAGGTTGGCCAATGTGGAACTTCCCACACGCTGAGGAATCCACAGCAAAAAACACTCGATTGGCGGTAGGGTTCGATGTCAGGCTCTACCGGTGAGCAGCGAGAAGTGTCCTTATTTCCCATTCTCAATTTTTTCGCTTAACGGCGCACCAAGGATTTAATTTATGGCTGAAGCTAACCAGGTTGCCAGATCAAGTTTGGTTTTGAAGGCGGCTTCCGTCGTCGTGGTCATTGCGGCTCTCTACTTGGCCAAAGGTGTGCTGATTCCGTTAACTTTGGCAGTGCTTATGAGCTTCTTTTTGAGCCCACTTTGTACACGGATGGAACGCATGAGGCTGGGACGAATTCCAGCAGTGATGGTAACCGCCATTCTTGGCTTCTCGATCCTCGGTGTTGGCATTTGGATGACGGTCGTACAAGTGACCCAGTTGGCTCCCAAAATACCTGAATACCAGCACAATATTGAGGTCAAGCTAAGCTCGATCAACAAGTATTTCGTCAAAGCGCTCAACCAAATAAATAGAACGACGCAGGACGAAAGCCAGGATTTGTCGTTGACTGAAACGCCCATCGAGCCGCTAGGTACTGCCGCATCACCCTATGCAGTGCGGATACTATCTTCCCCCACAAGCCCTTTGCAGGTTTTTGGTGGCATGTACGGAACCCTAGTGGAAACTCTAGGCACTATTGGAATCGTTATCGTGCTAGTGATCTTTTTCCTGATTCGTCGTGAAGACTTACGTGACCGATTCATTAGGTTGGTAGGAAAGGGTAATGTTACTTTGATAACTCAAGTGCTGGAGGACGCCAGCGCTCGCATCAGCCGTTATCTTTCGACGCTACTAATCGTCAACCTTGCATTTGGTATTTGTGTGGGAGTTGGCTTACATTTCATCGGTGTACCAAATGCAATCCTGTGGGGCACGTTAGCCGCCACATTGCGTTTTGTTCCCTACATAGGACCATGGATAGCCGCCGCAATGCCGATCTCGCTCGCCATGGCCAGTTCAACGAGTTGGCTTGCGCCTATGCTTACGGTTGGTTTGTTCATCTCCCTGGAAGTTTTTAATAACAACATCTTGGAACCTTGGCTCTATGGAAAAAACACTGGCGTTTCGCCGGTAGCGATTCTTTTGGCAGCTATCTTTTGGATGTGGTTATGGGGAACAGCGGGGCTATTGTTAGCCACTCCACTGACCGTCTGTGTGCTGGTGATTGGTCAGCACGTCCCTCAACTTTCGTTTTTCGACATCTTGCTAGGAACTGAGCCTGTCTTTGAACCTCACGTACGTATTTATCAGCGATTACTGGCCGGAGATCAGGATGAAGCGACTATAATGTTCGAGCGATTTCTGGAACAGCAATCGGATGTCGAGGTCTATGACACGGTGATTATTCCGGCGTTAGCAATGGCCGAGACACATTGGCAACTCGGTGATCTCAACGAGAGCCGTCACAACTTCATCATTCAAAGCCTTAGGGACATGATACAAGTCCGCTTTGAGCGTCTTCAGGAGATAGGTTCGAAAAAAAACACGGTGCCCGAGGTAGCTGGAGCAGGCACGCGCCTCGATCAATCAAAGCCAATTGTGCTTTCCATCATATGTCTCCCCAGCCGCACTGAAGCCGATGAAATCACTTCAGCAATGCTATCGCAAATCTTAGGGTCAGATGGTAGCCATATGAAAACAGACTCTGTTGTTTCGATGGCAGCCGGAGAGTTTGAAGCTGGCGACGGGTTGACTGCCGACGTGGTTTTTCTTTCGGCCACACCGCCTGCGGCTGTGATGCACGCTCGTCATCTCTGCAAGCGTCTCCGAAGTAAACTACCGGATGTGAAAATTTTCGTCGGATTATGGCACGCGCAAGGCGATCTGATCAAGTTCCAAGAACTAATTGGATGCGGCTCCACCGTCGTGGCAACCTTGGCAGATGCTCAAACGCAAATACAACAGTATGCGACGTCACGAACGCAGGCTGCAAAATGAGCATTTTGGTATGCCAACCTAAATTGTTCATGCGGTCGAAATGGCAGGCTGTCGTCATCGAGTTAGTGGATCCAGGAGTGTAATCTAGGAATTGATGAACCCAATTACAAATTGCCTGCACTCGCTAGTAGCCGAGCGTTAGCTTACCAAATTCTTCATATGCAAATCTTGCCAACAGATCGCTTTAGCAGTAGCGGCTAGGATTCATATATGACAATATGTCTGCCGGAATTTGCGATCTGCCTGCCTTCAGCAAATCAGCCGGCTTGGAAGTATCACCTCCTCAAGAAACTTCGACAAAAGTGCTGACTTCTGAAAAGATGAGGCCGATCAGCGACTTCGCCGCGTACGTTCGACCGCTACTCGCACCAGCGACCTGTATCGAGGAACAATCGTGTAGTTCCACTCACCATGAAAATTATCTCGCTTCAGTCGCAAGCTCAGCGTCAGTCACTTTCGTCTTCGTTGAGTATTCGTTCGAATCAATTGCAGC
The DNA here is from genome assembly GCA_044234105.1 of Aureliella sp. Taxonomy (GTDB): domain Bacteria; phylum Planctomycetota; class Planctomycetia; order Pirellulales; family Pirellulaceae; genus Aureliella. The sequence goes on from JBIIJD010000007.1 coordinate 106,288, forward strand.
CCTTACAGTTAACCCGGCCTTCGTCGAGGTACTAGCGATGAGGTTGATGATCGCTTGATGACTTACCACCTCAGGCTATTAAACAGCTAGACGAATCATCAGTCAACCAATCCAACTAGCCGCAAAAATGCCAGCCGACCAGCGCGACGACGACTGCGTCTCTCTTGATCGCTCCATCCGAGCCTAACTTGGGCCGCTCGCACCTCAATTTCATATCGAGACAGCGGCGATTTGTCGCTTAGAGTACAACGTTGTACTGTGCCGCCTATGTGAGCATTGCCGATGGCAGATTGGGCAATTGCAACTTTCTGAGTATTAAGCTGATTGAAGTTTGTCATTGAAGCATCCTTACTTTCGTATCCATTGAAATTTGACGCTGCAAAGTCAGCAACGCCTTGAATTCAAGATTATCACCAAAGAACAAATTTGAATAATCAGGTAGAACATTAAAGAAGAGTAGTTTATTCCACCACGCCCATTTCTATCGGGGTTCAACTCGAAATTACGGGATGATAGCAGATTTCACTACTCTAATAAGGTGAATCCATCGATACCGCAAGTTGCAGCAAAATGAGATACTTACTGTGTAACCGATAAAGGTTTTTGACACATTAGAAATAAAAGAGGAATTTGATATGAGAAAGACAGTAGCCCTCGTCGACGAGGCAACTTACATGTACGCGACCGAGAACGATGTTTCTTTGGATCACAGAACGAACTTGATTGGTCTAATGAACCAAAGATTGGCCAGTGCTGTTGATCTACAGATGCAGATGAAGCAAGCACACTGGAACGTGAAAGGCCCCAGCTTTATTGCGTTGCACGAATTGTTCGACAAAGCCCACGAAGAGATCGAGGGTTACGTTGATTTGATCGCTGAGAGGATCGTCCAGTTTGGAGGAATAGCTCGCGGAACAGTACGTGCAAGTGCAGCCTCCACAGAACTGGCAGACTACCCGGCTGCTATTTCTGAAGGTCTTGCTCATGTTGAAGCAGTGGCTCGCGCACTTTCTACTTTTGGCAGTGAAGCTCGGAACATGATCGTCGAAGCAAACGAACTGGATGATGCGGTAACATCTGATATTTTTACAGAGATTACTCGAGGGATTGACAAGATGCTCTGGTTCGTCGAAGCCCATTCTCAAGCTTCAACGTAAACCAATCTCAAATGACCTTGTTTCCGCTCCTCAGGCTGGCGCGGAGATATTGCGATTTAGCAGTTTTCCAGTAAGAATTGAACCGCTTGTCGATTCAATTCAGATGCGTTCTTGAGCCCCAATTTCCGCTTGATATTTTCACGATGAGTGTCAATGGTGTGACTGCTCAAAAAGAGGTCCTCGGCAATGGCTGCGCTGGTCTTGCCTTGACCAATCATCCGAAAGATTTCCAATTCCCGATCCGTGAGAAGATCTATGGGATCTTTGGACTCACCTTTGGTTCCCAGCGCTTGAGAGACCAGACGCTGGGTGATTTCCGGGCTGACGTATCGCTCGCCGCGTAGGACAGTGCGGATCGCTTCAATTACTTTCTCACCGGAATCTTGTTTGTTCAGATAGCCTAGTGCACCTGCCCGCAGTGAACGTTCGGCATAGAGTGACTCTTGAAATCCTGATGAAACCAGCATTTTGACATTGGGATAACTGGACTTGACCCGCTTGATCAGCTCGATACCGTGTCCACCTTTTAGGGATATATCCACGATAATCAGATGCGGGTTAGTATCCTTGACCAGCGACATGGCCTCATCTTCGGACTGGGCTTCTCCGCAAACCTGCAGATCCGAATAGGCGGAAATGCGCAATCGCAACCCTTCTCGGACCATCGAATGATCATCGACGATCAGTATTCTGGCCGGTGAAAGCATTTTAGCCATCAAAACTACCCTCCCCCTTTTAAAATCTCACATCTCACCAAAGTTCCCCCCTCGGGAATTTGCTGGACCTGGATTCGTCCGCCGATCAGGCCTGCACGGTATTCCATGGTTCGCATTCCCATTCCTTTCTTCGTCAATTCGCCTTGACTAACAGCTTCGTTGTCGAAGCCCACACCGTTGTCACTTACTTCCAGTGTGATTCGATCGCCCCGAACCGACAAACGTATCCGAACTTGGTCAGCGGAACCATGGCGCAACGCATTGTTAACAGCCTCTTGGGCAATGCGGTAGAGATGCGTTGCTGTCGTGTTTTTCGGAATGTCGACTTTCCCACGGCACTCAAAGACGCAATCAGTCTTCTCATTCGAACTGATGGACTTGGCCAGTTCAGTTAGTGCAGAGTGCAGGCCTTCCGAATCGATTTGAATTGGCATGATTCCATGAGCCAAGTCACGAACATGTCGATTCGTTTCTGCAAGCCTATGCGACAGTAATTCAGTAATACTCTTGAGCCGCTCAAACTCGACAGCCTCGAATTGCCAAACCGGAGATTCTTCTTGCGTGATTGGCGTGGCGCACCGAATGGTTTCCTGAAGGGCATTGGCATAAAGTGAAAGTCCAGTTAGCTCTTGTTGCGTTCCGTCATGTAATTCTAAACCAATTCGTCGTTGTTCGTCTGAAACGATGTCAATAATATGCTTCTGCATTTCCTTGCGGCTAGAAATGTCGCGTAGAATTCCTGTGAAGAGCCCAAGATGGTCAACTTGGCTTACGGACAAATCGGCCGGAAACGTACTACCATCCTTCCGTCGGCACAGCACTTCACGGCTACTACCGATAATACGCGGCTCGCCCGTGGCTAGAAACCGTTGGATGTAGCCATCATGCTCACTTCGAAAGGGTTGCGGCATTAGCATGCTCACGTTCTGTCCCACCAGTTCAGAACTCGAATAACCAAAGATTTTCTCAGTCGACTTGTTTACGCTATCGATGAGTCCTCGGTTGTCAATCGTAATGATCGCGTCAGATGCAGTTTTTAAAATGGCGCGAATGCGTTCTTCACTTTGTTGCAAAGCATCCAGGGTTTTGCGTTGCGAGGAAACATCGGTAATTAACTCCATCAAGTGATTCGTATTCCCCAAACCATCTGGCAACGTAGAAACAAACTTTCGCACAAATACAACCGATCCATTCTTGTGGACGTAGCGATTTTCGATCTCGAAATAGGTAGTCTCGCCATTTCTCAGGCATCGAAGAGCATCATTGTTGTGAGACCGATCATCCAGATGAACGAGTGTCAAGAAGTGGATACTCTGCAATTCATCTTCGGAGTAACCAACCAACTTACAAAACGCAGGGTTGCATTTCACGAATAGGCCGTCCAATCCAACGATTGCAATTCCAGTCACCGCATGTTCAAAAATTTCTCGAAAGCAAGCATCTCGTTCACGCTGCTCAGCTTCGGCCCGCTTGATCGCAGTCAGGTCCACAAAAGTAACTACCACTCCGTCAGCCTGATTCTCGGGGGTACGGAAAGGTGTGATACGCCTCAGAAAGCACTGCAGATTCTTTGTGTAGATTTCTGTTTCTACGATTTCATGAGTTTGAATTACTCGCTCGCAAGCGTCCAACAGTTTGTTGTCCATGATTTGGGATGCGAAATCCCGAATGTCCCTTCCTTCATCGGCAGGCACAAAACTGAACAAGGCCACAGTAGGATAAGTAAAACGTTTGATTCTCAAATGCTTGTCTAGATACAAGGTGGCAATTTCGGTGCTTGCCATCAGGCTAGTGATTTCACTATTGGACTTATCGAGTTCACTCACCTTATCCACAAGCTGGCAATTGACCGTGCTTAATTCTTCATTAAGGGACTGCAACTCTTCCTTCGAGGACTCAAGCTCTTCATTGGATGACTGCAACTCCTCGTTGGTGCTTTCCATTTCCTCAATGGTATTCTGCAGTTCCTCTCGAGTTGATTTCAGCTCATATTCGAGCAACTGGATAAGCTTTGGACTATCGGTATCATCATCCTTCGTCACTGATGTCTCATCACTGAGCGCAAAGGGCGATTGCGATGCTTGTCCGATTGGGTGGTCCTGTAGCATGACGAGAACGAACTTGTCCGATCCCGTTGACTCAATCAACGGTCGTGCAATGATTGTGCAAGCAAGATAAGCTCCATTTCGCTGAACTCGAGCTTTATTGTCTGTCACCGTTAGTTGCCGAGATAATGCACTGTTACAGGCATTTCGAAGCCTTGTACGCAAGCCGGGACGAGCCATTGCCAATAGATCCTTGGATATTTCACCAGTTGGAAATTCTAGGTAGTCGACAATCTTGCCGGATACATAAAGAACTTCATATCGCTGATTGATAAGAACAGCGGCAGGTGTATAGTCACGTAAGTGACTTTCTGTTAGTTCTCTAAAGC
>JBIIJD010000062.1:0-33049 GCA_044234105.1 Aureliella sp.
TGCTGATCGTGATGGGTTTCTGCACCCGTATCAGATCAGCGGTGGAGTAGGCGAGGCGCGAGCTGACATCTTGCTTCGTGATTTTGATTCTGCTCGCCTGGACCACTACGCCGATTTGGTACAACAGTTGGCTGACCGTGTTTGCCAGCAATTGCCCGGACTTAAGATCTCAATCGATCGTCAGCAACAGTATCGCAATATGGCCCAGTGGCTAGCCGATTTTCCCGAGGCGGTGGACTACGCGATTCTGGCTCATCAGCAACTGGGACGATCGGCCAGACTCAGTTCCATACGCGGCGGAACCGACGGGGCTCATTTTAGTGCCAACGGGTTGCCAACTCCCAATCTGTCTGTCGGTCAGCACAACATCCACAGCGTTTTAGAGTTTGTTTCGCTAGATGAAATCAGCTATGCGGTTCAACATGCGATCCTGATGCTGGAATTATGGGCTAAGCATTCTGCCTGCTAAAGAACCAGTTCTTGTGAATTCAGACAACTTTGCGGCGACCTGTGTACCATAAAGCGATGCGTGCGGAACGCCGAGACACCTTGCCCTTTAGCGAACAAAAAGAGTAAAATTCTTAGCTCGGCTGGGGTGTCCAGAGGCATAAAATTGAAGAAAATCTAGGTCGCGATTCGCTTTTCCCCTGTGAATCAAGAAATCTGGTGTGTACTTGCTCTGCAGATTGGGATATCACAGGTGTAATTCCACAAAATCCCTTGGCAGCCCTTTCGGTTGCAGCCATTTCAAGGAGTAGTAACTATGTCGGTTGTCGATAGCGATCCTAACAGCGGCCATCAAGCTGAAGTCTATACTGGCGAATTGGCTCAGCCAACAGGCGAAATAGCGCAACCGGTTGACACCGATCCCATTGAGACCGCCGAGTGGAATAGCTCGCTTGAGTACGTACTCAAGATCAAAGGGCCCGAGCGGGTCAAGTATCTGCTTAAAGCACTGGACACCAAAGCACGCAGCGAAGGCGTCGATGTGCCGCTGGAAGTCAACACGCCGTACATCAATACTATCCCACGCCACAAGCAGCCAGCTTATCCGGGAAATCGCGAGATCGAGCGCAGGATTAAGAGTATCATTCGCTGGAACGCTATGGCGATGGTGCAGCGAGCCAATAAAAAGTTCGATGGCTTAGGCGGTCATATCAGCACTTTTGCATCCAGTGCCACTCTGTACGAAGTAGGATTTAATCACTTTTTCCGTGGGCGTGGCGAGAGCGGCTACGATGGCGACTTGGTCTATTTTCAAGGTCACGCTTCACCGGGCATGTACTCGCGCGCGTTTCTCGAGGGTCGACTGAGCGAAGAAAACCTAGAGCATTTTCGCCGTGAACTTCAAAGCATTCGCGGACTGAGCAGTTATCCGCACCCCTGGCTGATGCCCGATTTTTGGGAGTTCCCCACGGTGTCGATGGGCCTGGGTCCGATCATGGCCATCTATCAGGCTCGATTTAATGAATACCTGCGCGATCGCGGTATCAAAGACACCTCTCGGCAACGAGTCTGGGCATTTTTGGGCGACGGCGAATGCGACGAACCGGAAGCGCTGGGTGCTTTGCATTTGGCGGCACGCGAAAAGTTGGACAACTTGATCTTTGTGGTCAACTGCAACCTGCAACGATTGGACGGGCCGGTGCGCGGCAATGGCAAGATTATTCAGGAACTGGAAGCGGTCTTCCGCGGTGCCGGTTGGAACGTCATCAAAGTGATTTGGGGTGACGACTTTGATCCATTGCTTGAAAAGGATGTGGCTGGTAATTTGGTGCGTCGAGCCGGAGAAGTGGTGGACGGACAATATCAGAAATATACCAACATGCCCGGCTCCTACATTCGCGAGCATTTTTTCAACAAGTATCCCGATGTGGCCGCTTTAGTGGCCAACTACTCGGACGAAAAATTAGAAAAACTCAAGCGTGGCGGACACGATCCAGAGAAAGTCTACGCTGCCTTCAAAGCAGCCGTCGATCACAAGGGGCAGCCCACAGTGATTCTCGCTAAGACGATTAAGGGATACGGCTTGGGCGAAGCCGGTGAAGGCAAAAACGTTGCTCACAATCAGAAGAAGCTCAATGAACAGGAATTGTTGGAGTTCCGAAGTCGATTTGGCATTCCCATGTCGGACGATGAGGTAGTTAGCGCTCCTTTCTACAAGCCGCCCGAAAGCAGTTTGGAGATGAAGTACCTGCGAGAGCGCCGTAAAGCGCTCAACGGACCGGTGCCCAGCCGACCGCTGGTACATCCCAAGACTGAAGTGCCAACCCTGGCCGAGTACTCAGCTTTTGTCAAAGACAGCGGCGGGAAACCCATCAGCACGACCATGGGTTTTGTACGGCTGCTGTCCAAGTTGTGTAAGGACAAGAAGATTGGCAAGAACATCGTCCCCATCGTACCTGACGAATCGCGAACGTTTGGGATGGAAGGTATGTTTCGCGAAGTGGGCATTTATGCTCACTCGGGACAGCTTTACGAGCCGGTAGATTCTGAGCAATTGTTGTTCTACAAAGAAGCTCGCGACGGTCAAATCCTAGAAGAAGGCATCACGGAAGCCGGTTCGATGTCCAGCTTTAATGCTGCCGGCACCGCCTATGCGACTCACGGAGTCAACATGATTCCGTTTTATATTTACTACTCGATGTTTGGCTTCCAGCGCGTGGGCGATTTGATTTGGGCAGCCAACGACATGCGCACCAAGGGATTCTTGGTCGGCGGCACATCGGGACGAACGACACTTAACGGCGAAGGCTTGCAGCACCAGGACGGTCACAGCCATTTGAATGCCATGGCCTTCCCTTTCGTGCGAGCCTATGACCCAGCCTTTGCATACGAAACAACGGTCATCATCATGGATGGCCTGAAACGACTGTACGAGAAAGGCGAAACGGCTATCTACTACATTTCTGTCGAAAACGAAAACTACGACATGCCAGCTATGCCCGAGGGCACCGAAGAGGGAATCATTCAGGGCATCTACAAGCTGAATAGCCACGATGTGTCCGGGGCTAAGGCCCGAGTGCAGTTGTTTGGTACCGGACCTATTCTTCGCAGCGTACTATCGGCTCAGCAAATCCTGGCCGATCGCTTTAAAATCGCCAGCGATGCTTGGAGCGTGACCAGTTACACGCAGCTCCGCCGCGACGCGCAGTCGGTTGAGCGATGGAATATGCTGCATCCGACGGCTCCTCCCAAACAAAGTTACATCGAACAGGTCCTTAGCGGTGTGTCGGGTCCCTTTATCGCCGCCAGCGATCACGTGCGAGCAGTGCCCGAACAGCTCTTGCGCTATGTGCCGGGCGATTATTTCGTTTTAGGTACCGACGGTATGGGCCGTAGCGAAACACGCCAGGCACTGCGCCGCCACTTTGAAGTCGATGCGGAATCCGTAGTGATTGCCGCGCTGTATCGCCTGAGCAAGCAGGGAGTGTTGACCCCTTCAGATCTGGCTAACGCGATCCGAGATCTGGATTACAACCCAGAGAAGATCAATCCTCTATACGCTTGACCTAAGAAATGGAAAGAAAATTGCGATGGCAATTGATGTAAAGCTACCCGACCTGGGTGATGGAATTGAGTCCGGTGATGTGCTTGAGATCTACGTTCGAGAAGGCGATGTGGTTAGCAAGAATCAGGGCCTGATCGAACTAGAGACCGATAAAGCCACCGTCACCGTACCAAGTCCACAAGCCGGCAAAATTAGCAAGATCATGGTCGCACCGGGACAGGCGGTAGCGATCGGTGCCGTGATCGTGCAGTTAGAAGCGGCTGGAAGTTCGTCAGCGCAAACGACAAGCCAACCAGCCAGTTCACCCAAGTCAACTGTCGCGGCCACATCAACGCCAACTGCCCCTGCAGCTCCAGTCACCGTATCGCCGATCCCAGCTCCAACTGTCACACCCGTTGCCTCGGCACCCCAGCCAAAACCTGCCGCGACAACGGCCGCAACATCGCAGCCAACGGGAACCAAACCTGCTTCTGCTGGCGCACAGCCGGTCGCTGCGACTGCGGTGCCATCCGCATCAGAAACAACTGAAGCCTTGGTACCTGCATCACCGGCGGTTCGCCGCTTTGCTCGTGAAGTTGGTGTAGATCTAGTCAACGTACAGGGCAGTGGAGACGGTGGTCGAATAACGCGAGACGATGTCTTGCGGTCGGTTCGTGAATCACACCACCGAAGCGGCCACGAAGTAACTGTCGCGCCGGCCGAAGAATCCGGCGAAAAGCCTACACAGGCAACATCGGCTCCGACCGGCGGCAAGGCTCCGAAGACAACGGTTTTACCGGGCATTCCCGGCAGCGATGATTACGGGGCGGTACGAGTGGAAAAGCTAAGCAAAATCCGCAAGACGATCGCCCTGCAAATGCACAAATCGTGGACCACTGCACCTCAGGTTACGAATTTTGATGATGCGGATGTGACTGAATTGGAACTGTTCCGCAGCTCCAGTAAAGACGACTATGCCGCGCGAGGAATCAAACTGACGTCGATGCCTTTTTTGATCAAGGCGGTAGCCACGGCCCTGCGCAATCATCCGACCATCAATGCAAAAGTGGATTTGGAAAATGAGCAAGTCATCTATCACGACTATGTCAACGTCGGCGTTGCCGTAGACACAGAGCGTGGGCTGGTAGTACCCAACATTCGCAACGCTCACCAGTTGAGCATTCCTGAAATCGCTCAGCAACTCGCGGACATGGCGCAGCGAGTCAGGGCAGGCGATTTTAGTGTCGGCGAATTGCGAGGCGGAACATTTACCATCAGTAACCTCGGGGCTATTGGCGGCACCTACAGCACGCCTATTGTGAACGTGCCAGAAGTGGCAATATTACTGGCAGGTCGCACTCGAAAACTTCCAGTCGTCTTAGAAAATGATTCGGTTCGCGTGCGGCAGATGATGCCTCTAAGCCTCTCGTATGACCATCGGCTAGTCGATGGTGGAACCGCCGCAAGGTTCCTGAACGAAGTGATCTCGCTGCTGGAAGCTCCCAGCCGACTACTGCTGGCCATCAGTTGACCAACCGCTCAGACAAATTTTACTCAGTTGTGATTTTAAGCAGATTTCTTTAGCAACTCGCTTTGAGTCTGCTTAAATTCATCTAGAATCAAAGTATCTTGGTTTGGAAACTCGGCCGATAGCATTTTGATGCAATTGGCCAATCTGACGAATTCCATCACCTTTTTGATTCGCTTGTTAGAGACAACTGCCCGATGCGAAGAACTCCTCAGCTTTCAGCCAGTGCGATGAAGTGGCTGTGTTTGATCATTTTTTTATTGATAGCCTACGGGCTGCTTCAGCCAACCGTCAATCGACGAATGGGTTGGAATCTGCCGACGCTTGCACAACTGCTTGGAGAAGAGTCGAGCTGGGTCGAACAAGATGTAGCCCAGCCTGAGCACAGACAGCCAATTGATTCAGATGCTGCTGCTCAGCCGGCAACCAAGACCACCGACAACCGGGCTGGCACAAGTGGCACACAGAATGACAGTTTACTTTACGGCCTCCTGCGACAGACTCGACGCGATGAGTATGTATCGCCAGCCGGCTTGCGGTACACTCGCGGCAGCGAAGAGGGCCACCGATTGGAACACTTAAAAAAACACTTGGAAGATGTGCCCAGTCGACCAGGCCGCCACGGAGTGTTTCACGGCGACATGCCTCAGGTGCTGCGGTGGTTGGACGATGCTTACAGTCGCGCCAAAGCTGGAGCCAAAGGAACCAAAAAACTTGAGGAAGATGGACGGACCGTTTATGAAGTGATGTTTTCAAAGCCAGTTGGCTACGTTGGCGGTCGAGAGGGCAAACGACAGAATAACCCGGATTCAAAACGATTGCGAATGGTACTGGATGAAGATCGGTTGATCACTGCCTTTCCATTTTGAACTCCTCCGCGACCCAATGGCGAAAAACGCAAGACCAGCGACTTGGCAAGTTGTCTAAAACACCATGGATCTCAATTATGTCAGAATCACTCACCACTCCCTGGATTCATATCGGCGAGTGCCCAATCTGTGGAAATGGACTATGTCGACTGCGGTGCTGCACATTGCCTGGAGGTCGCAAGAGTCTGTATGCAATGTGCGACGAATGCGAGGCGATTTGGTTGCAGCCTAGCACATCAACTGAGCATCAATTCCCTGACTCACAGGAGCCACTGTGTCCTATCTCAGGCGGGCCACTGTATGGCGACGACTCCCGCTGGGCTCTACCGGCAGATTTACCCGGCAGTGGCTGGGAGAGCGAAGTGATTATCGATCTACCCAGCGACTGCGTCCCTGACCTAGAATCGCTTAACTACGCAACAGGCGCAGATGCGGCAACTACTGAGAACGCACTAGACATTACGTCGAAGGACGCTAACGAAAGCGAAAATCGTTCCACTGCCGCTAAAATCGACCACCGGAACTGCGGACAAGATGAACCTGGGCCGGGATGCTAATTCGTCAGCTCGTTGGCTGGGGACAGCGTTGGCTGGGGACAGGGCATGCAGGGTGGGACAAGCGAGCCGATGAGGCGAAATGCTGGGGCGCGAGAAAGAGTTATCAGGAAGTTATTGAATTGCTGACTCCCCAAAGTCCGACTCGCGCCGGCCCAACATGGGAGTTAATCAGTTGCTCATGGGAATTCTGGAACACTAATTGCCACTAATCGACACTAATTCTCAGTGGTCTTCGAAAGACTCGATCTTCTGTCAACCAACATTCATTAGCGGCAACGCTGTGAAGCATGTTGTAGTGGATCTCGCCAGAGTTTTTCATTCTTATGTTGAAGTCGGGAACTCTGGTGAGTTCCACTACGTCCCAAAACTCATAAATTCCCTTTGGTGCGTGAAGTGTCTATTGACGATCGCATGCGCGAGAAGGTGTGCGAGGATATCGACTCGGAGAAAGAAGCTAAAATCACCACGATGAGTGAAAAATTGCGTCAACTGCACTTACTGAAAACCAACGGCTCCGCCAGGGATCATGGCGCAGAATTGTCGTACACTGAGTACACGAATCTTCACAAGCCAAGCGTCTCCTGTTGTCTGATCCCCGTTTGGCGATGATGCGGTGGCATGATTGCTTGCCTGAGCAATCTGCTGTTTGGCCTCCGAGACAGACATGCCACAGGCGACCACTAGATGTGTCGTTGGATCGACTTGACTTTGTACGTGAGCCCCCAGGTCGGTTAATAACTTAGTAGTCTGCTGGATGCTCAGCCCTCGCAGCGGGCCAAGCAACACGATGTTCTTGCCGGCAAGCGGCTGATCGACACAAGCGCCCAGAATCGTGTCAGGACAAATGATTCCAACCATTCGCGACGTGGCCTGAATGGGAAAGCCTCGACGGTCGGTTGCGGGCTCACTCAAACGAGCGCGCGTTTTCTGGCCGATGCTTCTGGGGGAAACCAGTTTTCCCTGTCGGTGGTAACCACGCTGGATACGAAGCGATGCTTCCAGTTGTTCCAGCGGCCCATCAGTCGCACGTTGCTGCTGGATGGCCAGTGCGATCTTGGCGCAGCAGCGAGCATCCTCCAAGGCGTCGTGATGCTTAAAATGAATAGCCAGCGATTGGCCCAGCGGCTTTAGTCCGTAGCGGTTCCTGCCAGGCCAAGCTGCGCGGGCCAATGCTCGTGTGCAGTTGAACTGGAAGTCGGGGCAAGCTATGTCGTGGGCAGCTAGACTGGCCAGAAGGACTCCCATGTCGAATCGAGCGTTATGAGCCATTAGTACGCGAAGACCGTCGCCCAGAACCGCTAAAAGCTCTGGCCAAACCTGTGCCATGGTCGGACTGCCCAGCACGTCCGAGGGCCGAATTCCATGGATTGAAATATTGATGGGTGAAAAGTAACTGCTGGGAGGGCGAATCAGCCAACTGTGCTGGCTTATAATTTTGGAATCCTGGACAACGACCGCTGCCAATTGACAGGCACTGCTGGGATGATGATTGGCTGTTTCGAAGTCAATAGCTACAAATTCCATGCTGGACCATCACCCAACCTTTGTCACCATGCCCCGAGTTTGTCTAAGCGACTAAGATCCGCTTTCGGCAAGACTCTTTTCCTTCTGTTTATCCTTGGCAGCCTTTGCCCGCCAGTTTCTTACTCGCCACAAGGCGCTAACCAGCAACCCCATCACAAATCCAATGATTAGAGCACTAGCCAGTACAACGGCTTGCGGCAATTCTATCGTAGAAAACAGCAGATGTACCTGGACTTTTGTCAAATTCTGGAAGCTAATAATCAACACTAGCAGTAGCAAAGTGGCAAGCAGCAACCATTTCAGGATACGCAACATAATCAGTCTCGCATTCTAGCGAATGGGTTCCAGTCCAAGGCCGCGCCGAATCGCGCCAATTTGGCCTGCGTGAATTCCTTCGTGAACAGGTGCCATCATCAGGGCTCCCAGCCGAATGGGATAGACGCAGTAAGGCACATCACAGGGTTCTCGAAGAGTCTGTACAGTCAATTGGCTAGCTTCATTAATCGACTGGTGGTGAATCGCATTCAAGTGTTGCATCAATTCGTCTGAACTAGGCATGCCATGCAAGGAGGTGCTAGGCTGGCTACCACGTCCGAATTGCTTGCGCAACCATCCGGGCATGAGCTGAATGTCACCTTCAGCCCGACCACGTTGGCGAAAAAGCATTAAGCCATATTGTGCCACAGCTAAGTGTCCAACCTGCCATGCCAGATGACTGGACTGACCCGACGGGATATCATACCACTGCGAACCTTGAATAGATTCGATCAACTGCAGTGAATATTGCCGAGCCCACTGGATCTGCGCGATGGCCTGATCACGCAGCCATAAAACTTGTTGATCCTGCAAGCCCGTGGGGTCAAGAGTATACAAAGGCGTCATAAAAATCGATTGGAAAAATAATGCAATTCGAAGCGGCTGATTCATTCTGACTTTGAAAGACGTGTTGGGAAACACCCCATTTCTTAGCGACGAGCCCAGCGATCACTATACCACAGCACGCAGGCTGTGACAGCAAAGGCCATACCGAACACCAAAGCGTTTAGGGTCGATTTACGCGATTGAGCCACGTACTGGCTCAAGAATTTATAGGGTGGGCTGGAGGGGCGGCGCAAGACCACTGAATTGTACTGGTCCCAAAGCTGACTTAGTTCTGCGACCCCCATTTTCTGAAGAGACTGGCGCTCCAGTTCGATATGATCTGCGGCGGTCCGGATCTGAATGACTTGGCCTTCTTTGGAAAGGCTAATGGTCGGATCGATAAAGTACCAATTTCTAAAGTAATAGCCTGCCGTGGCTAAACTGACTATCAAACCAACCAGGCACAGGGCCATGGCCGGACCCCGCCAACCCCAAGGGGACCGTCCCGAACGTTCCAAAACGCCGTCAGCCGATTGAGCTACTGGTAACTCCGCCAGCCCCCGCAGTGTGGGGACTTGATGTTTCGCCCCACAGACTTGGCAGACGACGGACCGACCAGCCTGGGCCGTTCCTACGACAAGCTGATTGCCACATTGACAAGTAATGACTCGCTGCATGGTTCCGTTCTTCAACTAATAAACGCCAAGATCAGAAACTATTCTTACAAAGACTCTGGACCGCAGCATCGGCGTAGTTAAAATTATGTGAATTCAAACCGCCATGGACAACCAAAAGCATACTATTTGGCTGGTCGTTGTGGTTTGTGCCAACCGCACGGCAGGAAGTCGGCGGCTTAGGGCAGTGGTCAACAAATTGTAGCGGGGCTTTGCGCTTCCACAACGAGTTGACGGGACACGGGGATTTTGGGGGGGCTTTTACTTGTTTCGGCTGGTCAATCCAGTCGGGGATCGGGTAGAAGCGGGTGCTAGGCGACATTACGCCTGGGATATTCGCCGAGCAATTCAAGTGGAGCCTCTTCACTGAATTCGCCTCGGGGCAGCTTCCTGCCCTGTGTTCCGAAGAGCATTTTCTGATGGAAAGGTGCTGTTCCACCACGCTAAGGTCGGGATTAAGTGAGTCGACGAGCCTTATGGCCCAAACAGGAATGTTTTCCTAATGGGCGTTTGGGATGGTGGCTTTCTTTGAATCGACAGGCAATTAGACTGGGCACAACTGTAGCCGAGATGGTGGATAGATTGAGCGGAGCCAAAAAGAGCGTGCTCGCCACCCCGCCTGCAGTACCTTGTCGATGAAATCAGAACGGCGACAGTTCCACACGCATGAGGATCTTCTTTGAATCGGGGATCGTCGGGCTTATGCCTACATTCCCGGAATTGTCGTTGAAGTTTACCTAGACGCAAATTTTTACAATCTGTTGCTTTGTTGTGAAAGTCCACAAGACAGGTGGTAGAGTTAGAAGTGCATTTTTGCATCTGACATAACTTGGATTAGACTAGAACCTGGGTCGGATATTTGCGGGAGCCTTTTGGCAACTTGCAGCTCTGATTCCAGTTGACTGGTCAACCCTAGAAACAATCCAAGCCAACCGCATAACGACTTTGTGTGACTGCTGAAGCAACGTGGTCCATTTGACAACTTAGGAGTAACGCCTTGTTCGACGTACTGCTGGACGAATTCGATGAAGATACCCCGCGAACCAGCGAAGACGTTTTGGAAACATTTCAAAAGCTGCCGTTAGATGACGATGATGCAGTTGCCGAAAGTTTACCAGACGATGATGGTTTAGCCGCCGAAGGCGAAGTTCAGCTCGAAAGCGATGAAGAGCTGCTGGCCGCTGCCGAAGAAGAAGCCGAGTCCTGGTCGGATGATCCGGTTCGAATGTACTTGACGCAGATGGGGGAAATTCCTCTGTTGACGCGCGACGAGGAAATTCGTCTGGCTAAATCGATCGAAGTGGCACGTCGGCGTTTTCGCACCAAACTGCTTGAATGTGATTATGTGGCACAGTTTGCCTACAAGATACTCAAGCGAGTACACACCGGGGAACTGCCTTTTGACCGAACGGTGCAGGTCTCTGTGACCGACCGACTTGAGAAAGATCAGATTCTTGGTCGCATGCCGCATAATTTGAAAACCCTGGACGTACTTCTCAAACGAAACGCTCGTGACTATCGAGTGGCCTTAAGTGTATCCCAGCCTGCGGAGGTTCGACGAACCGCCTGGGCCGCACTGGCCCGTCGTCGTCGTAAGGCGGTTCGCTTGGTCGAAGAGCTAGGCTTACGGACTCAGCGTCTGGAGCCGCGACTGAATGACCTAGCCAAGTTCAGCCGTCGCATTGACGATCTGCGCAAAGAGGTGGATCGCTTGGAAGGGGACCGAGTATCCGCTGCCCAACGCACTGAATTGCTTCGAGAGTTTCGCGAACTTCTGATGGCTACTCAGGAAACCCCCAGTAGCCTTCGCAATCGCGTGCGAGAAGTCAACGAAGTTTTCAGAGAGTATCAGGGAGCCAAAAAGGAGCTTTCCGAAGGCAACCTTCGCTTGGTAGTTTCCATTGCTAAGAAATACCGCAATCGTGGCCTAAGCTTCCTGGATTTGATTCAGGAGGGTAATGCTGGCCTGATGCGAGCAGTCGACAAGTTCGAGTATCGACGCGGGTTTAAGTTTTGCACTTACGCCACTTGGTGGATTCGCCAGGCGATCACCCGAGCGGTTGCCGATCAAAGCCGCACGATTCGTATTCCTGTTCACATGGTTGAAACCATGTCACGCGTACGCAATGTTTCCCGAATGCTGTTGCAGGAGATGGGACGCGAACCCACTCTGGAGGAAATTGCTCGCAGGGCTGAAACGACCGTTGAGGAAGCGCGTCGCGTTCTGGCCATGAGCCGTTATCCGATCAGTCTTGATCGCCCAGTTGGCAATAGTGAAGATAGCCAGTTTGGTGATTTGCTGCCCGACGGTACCGTCGAAAGCCCTGCGGTCGGAGCTGGGCAGGAAATGTTGCGGACACGCATCAATCATGTCCTCAAGTCGCTCAGCTACCGCGAACGAGAGATCATTAAACTGCGTTACGGTCTGGGCGATGGCTACAGCTACACTCTGGAGGAGGTCGGGCACATCTTCAAGGTAACCCGCGAACGTATCCGGCAGATTGAGGCCAAAGCCGTCCGAAAGCTCCAGCAACCCAGTCGATCACAGGACTTGGTAGGCTTTTTGGATTAGACCCGGCCCATCACCTGCTGATTTCCTAAATCAACTAACAAAGCCAGACTTGAAGTCTTCAGGTCTGGCTTGTTTCATTTCAGTCCAAGCCCCAGCGGCTTCGTGGCTAGTGAAGTTGCTTCGGACGCGGCTCGAAAGCCTAATTATGAATCGCATGCTAAAGCCCGTGAACGGTTACTTTTTTGCGACTCTTTACAGCACACATACCCAAGCTCGTCGTGCGTATTGCAGGACTTCCTGCTACACTTACCACTTTGCCGATTCAGCCCCAACGACAGGCATTAGATACTGATGCCTGAAAGAGCTGAACCAATCCGGTATTCGTTTACTGTCAGTCAACTATGACTCACCCAATCGCCGCTCGAGCCCAAATGCCACTACACCCGCTGGACCTAGGCCCTGCCAGTAGGTTGTTGGGCTGTGCAGCTATGTTCATTATGGTCTTATGGAGCGGCATCGCCCTGGGTGCCAATCAAACGACAGAGCTACCTCTAGCGTCGCTGCAAACTGAAACCCAAATGGAGAGACCTGCGCAGGATCAAGCTGAAACGCTCGGTTCGGTTCCACCAGCAGAGGCATCCCCGAAGCCTTCGACGATTGCTTTAGAAGACCTCGATTTGACAGCCAGGGTACGTCAGATCATTAGCCAGTATCAGGCTTGGATCACGCTTGCCGTTGTGCTGTTCATTTTGGTCGCCTTGATGAGCAGCAATACGCAGCCGGACCTTCTGTTTATAGGCGGTGCCGCATCTCTGGCAGCTCTGGGCGTCATTACACCCAAGGAAGCCTTCGCGGGCTTCGCCAATAGTGGAATGTTGACTGTGGCAGCTCTGTTTGTGGTTGCTGCAGGCATGAGAGACACCGGAATACTTGACTATGTTGGGCATGGAATTCTGGGGCCAGCTCGCAATTTTACTGCTGCCTTTTTTCGCTTGGCTGGGCTCACTATACCGCTATCGGCATTTCTCAATAATACTCCCATCGTGGCCATGCTGATGCCGGTGGTTATCGACTGGTGCCGTCGCAATTCAATTTCTCCTTCCAAGTTATTGATTCCACTTTCGTTTCTGACAATTCTGGGCGGTACTTGCACCTTGATTGGGACCAGTACCAATTTGGTTGTCAGTGGACTGCTGGAGAAGAGTGATGTGGGCCGAGGGCTTGGTCTGTTTGAACTTGCCTGGGTAGGTGTGCCTTATGCCATCATCGGCATGTTTTATCTTTATCTTTTTGGCAACCGATTGTTACCCGACCGCCAGGAGCTGATGGAACAGTTGGGTGAAGCTCGGCGCGAGTACCTTACTGAAATGCGAGTCGAGTCAACCTGTCCGCTGCACGGCAAGACCGTTGAAGAATCCTCACTGCGTGGTTTGCCGGGTCTGTTTTTAATTGAAATCGATCGAGCCGGAGAGCGTATTGCCCCGGTACAACCCGATCAGAAGATTCAGCACGGCGATCAGCTAATTTTCACCGGCGTTGTCAATTCGATGGTTGAGTTGGAAAAAATACCCGGATTGATTCCAGTGGCCGATCCCAACTATGAAGTTTCCCCTAAGGACCAAAGCGGGCGAAGGTTATGGGAAGCCGTAGTGTCACCCAGTTCTCCACTGGTCGGACAGACTCTGCGCGAAGCGGATTTCCGAGCTACCTACGGAGCCGCCGTGTTGGCTATGCACCGCGGTGGGCAGCGTGTAGCCGGAAAGCTTGGGACCGTTGAAATCAAAGCTGGCGACACATTGCTTCTGCTGGCGGCGAGACACTTTCGTCGAGCGTTTAGAAACGACCCAGCCTTCTACTTGATTAGCGACGTTAGCGAGTGGCGACCACTTCGACGTGATCGCGCGTGGGCGGCAACCGGAATCTTCTTGATCCTCATTCTACTGATGACCACGGGTTGGCTGGCCATCGAGGTATCTGCCATGCTGGCCGCCATTGCCATGATTGTTTGCCGATGTATCTCCAGCAGTGACGCTAGACAAAGCATTGACTGGCCAGTACTGATCACGATCGCCACTTCCTTTGGAATCGGAACCGCTCTGGAAAATTCAGGAGCGGCCCAGTACGTTGCGTCAGGTTTGGTACAATTGACTCAGCAGTGGGGGCCCATTGCCGCGCTGGCCGCGATCTACCTGTTTGTTTCGTTATTGACTGAGTTGATCACCAATAATGCAGCGGCAGCGCTCATGTTTCCGTTTTGCATGGCCACTGCTAAACAACTCGATTGCAATCCTGTGCCGCTGATCATCGCGCTGGCGTTGGCAGCTTCAGCCAGCTTTATGACGCCTATCGGTTATCAGACCAACTTAATGGTGTACGGACCTGGCGGATACAAATTCAGTGATTTTTTAAGAATCGGTCTGCCGCTTAACATGCTGCTGTGGATCGCCGCTGTGCTGCTTATCCCGTATTTCTATCCGTTTTAAGTCGTTGTTCACACGAGCTTCTCGATTTGTAGTAGTTCAACAATCAATCTAGGAATTTCGATGCCTTCGAATTTGAATCGTCGCGTATTTCTTGCTTCTTTTGGCACTACTCCCTTATTTTCTAGTCTTTCATATCAGCTATTTGGTAACGATACACAGACACAGCCACCTTGGTATCGACGCTGTTTGGTCGGCATGGAAGTCGGACCGACCGGGGCACACTTCGGAAATAGTGATCCGAATGATGCTCGATATGCGGCACGCTTTGACGGTGCCGAAATTGTGCGTCGGAGCGTGGCCGCTGGTAGTGAATATCTGGTGATGTGGGTTCGTGATGGGGATTACGCTTACTACAATTCGAAGATACTACCCAAAGCACCAGGACTCGGGCCGCGTGATCCATTGCAAGAAGCTATCGACGAAGCACGGAAACACTCGCTGCCAGTCATTGCATACTGTGTCGTGCAACAGGGTGGTCATTTTTTGAAACAACACCCTGAATGGGAAATGCTCAGTGCGGATGGCAAACCTATCGGGCGATTTTCGTTCAATTCAGGCTATCTGGATTCAATGAAAGAGATTCTATCGGAGCAGTTGACTTACGGTATCGACGGTTTTCACATCGACATGCTGGATCAAGGATTCGGACCGCCCTATGGTTGCTGGAGCGAGGACTCGCGAGCTGCCTTTTTGCAGCAATTCGGACATGCAATACCGGAAATGTTGGATGGCCCTTCTTGGGATACCGCTTGGGATGAGATCTTGGAATTTCGATATAAGAGCAGCCAGCGTTTTGAACAAGAGTTGGTAAAGCATGTGCGAGGACAAAATCCTTCGATTACTGTTGATTTTAACTATCACGGCAATCCACCGTTTTCGTGGGAAGTAGGGCAACGTCCCGTTCAGCATGCCGGAAACGGCGACTTTGTGACTGGCGAAACAGGCGTCTGGGGGTTTAGCGCATTGGGCGTTGGTCTAAATGCGGAATTTTACAAAGCCAGCACGCCGGGCCTACCCGTGCAAGTGGCTATCCAGCGCGGAGTCCGCATGTACCACGACCAGACCACTCGCCCTACCGCCGACATGCTATGGGAACTCATGACTTTACTATCGCACGGTGCTTTTGTGACCATGGTGGACAAGACGGCTTTTGATGGTTCGCTGGACCCGTTGGCGTACCGTCGTTTCGGTGAAATCTTCAATGAAGCAAAACGTAAACGAGAACATTTTGGACATCGCCCCATCTACGACGTCGGATTGTACTACAGCAGTCACAGTCGTGATTGGTTGGGTAAGGAGGAGCCTGGCGAATGGATGCAGAGCTTTTACGGTGCCCACAAAGCCATGCGATACGAGCAGATGCAATGTGGAATTTTGCTAGACGAAAATGCGAACCTAGAGTACATGCAACAGTTTCCGACAGTGATTCTATGCAACGCAGGCATACTATCCAACGCAGAGATTCATCTACTCACAAGCTACGTTGAAAACGGTGGTGGATTGATTGTGACAGGTCAGAGTGGACAGTTTGATAGACTTGGCAGCAGACTAACAATTCAATCAGCCAACGAACTGGCACAAGAGGCTCCTTTGAGCCAGAAGAATTCCCTGGAAAGATTGATTGGGGCCAGACCTATGAAAAGTCTCGATTCATTAGATAACTGGATGAATTTCACTGAACCAGTCGATAGAGGGGCGATTCCGTCTCGGCTGCTGCCTGAGACTCTCCCGCGTAATTGGCCGTTTCTTGTGAAGGGGCCTGCGACTGTGTACCAGCCAACCACCGCGCGAGGCATTGGGCAACTCATGGCACCACAACGATCCTCGCGACAGAAGCAGGCAATGGAAGGCACCCAATGGCCAATGAGCGCTGGTGAAGTTGTTGGACCAGCAATTCTTCTTAATCATTTAGGCAAAGGTAAGGTAATTACCTTTGCTGGCTCGCCGGACTACGCAACTGCCAGCGAGCATCACATTGTCGAAGCCAGGCAATTGCTATCCCAAGCTGTGAAATATCTGCATCCCAATCCAACAGTGATCATTGATGCTCCCCTGAACATACAAACAGTAGTGACGGACGATTCCGAGCGCCGGATATTACGAATTCACTTCCTAGGGTATAACGCACCACCACAAGCTGTTCCCGCAAAAGGGCGACCACAAGTCTTACCGGCACTAATCGAGCAAGCCCCGATATACCGCGCTACGGTCCGCTTGACTCGCTCCTGCCGCAACCCTCGGACGCTTGAGGCTAACACGACGATCGAACAGTCCGATCAAAAGTTCATCCTGACTATCAACGCTATTCATGAATCACTGCTTCTGGACTACTGAGTAGAGCGAATACGATAGTTCACGATATGAATAGTTAACGGATTCTGCATTCAACTACCTCCTTTGAGAGAGTACTTTTTCGAGAGTCACAATGCCTTCGCTACAATCCGAATTAAATCGCGGTTGGCAGATGCACCAACAGCAGCGAATTGCTGAAGCAGAACAGATCTATCGACAAGTCTTGGCTCAGGCACCGCAGGATGCAAATGCCTGGTGCTATCTGGGCATCGCGCTGAACGATCAGCGTCGCTATCAACAAGCTGTGGAGGCCTACGAGAAAGCTTTGGTGCTTGATTCCCAGTTTCCCATTGCTCTGAATAACCTGGGAAATTCGCTCCGTTATTTGGGGCAGATCGAACGGGCCGATGACTGCTTTCAAAAGGCCATTGATCTGAAGCCAGACTATTTTAACGCCTTCAAAAACCGTGGTACACTGCACGCCTGGAATGGCAACTATGAATTGGCACTGCAGCATTATTCTCAAGCCTTGGAACTAAGCCCCAACGACGCTGAATTGCATCGAAATTTGGGCGTGATCTTTTTACTCTTGGGCAAATTTCGCAAGGGTTGGAACGAATACCGTTGGCGATGGCAAGTTGGCGACCTGAAGCGACTGGCGGGAATACCGGTATGGGATGGGTCTAGTCTTGAAAATAAATCGATTGTGCTGACCGCCGAGCAAGGCCTTGGGGACACTCTGCAGTTCGTGCGGTTTGCACAACTGCTAAGACAATGCGGTGCAAGAACTCTGGTCTATTGCCAGCCTGCGCTGTTGGCCTTATTGCAAAACTCACCCCAATTAGGCTCCGCATTCCCCAACAACTTGTCGCTAAACGAGCTTTCACCTGGGCAACGATTCGATTTCCAATGCTCACTGTTGGATGTGGCGGATATATTAAACATCGATCAAAATTCCATTCCTGGACAATCGGGTTACATCAGTCCGGCCGAGCATCTGGTTGGCTACTGGCGGTGTCGACTGGCCCCAGGATCAGACCAAGCGTTCCGCGTTGGCATTGCCTGGCAAGGTAACCCTGAACATCAGGCGGACATGTATCGCAGCGTGGCCTTGTCACACTTTCTGCCGCTGAGCCTATTGCCCGGCATTCAACTGGTCAATCTGCAACGCGGATTTGGCAGCGAACAAGCTGCCAAGTGGGCTGGTAGGCGATTGCTGGAACTGGGGCCCGATCTGGATACCAGCAGCGGAGCGTTTATGGACACAGCCGCCGTCATGCGGTCGCTGGATCTTGTGATCAGTAGCGATACTTCCATCGCTCATTTAGCAGGCGCGTTAGGCGTGCCAACTTGGATTGCCTTAAGTTACGTGCCTGACTGGCGATGGCTATTAGAACGAAAGGATACGCCATGGTATTCCTCGGTCCGACTGTTCCGCCAACCAACGATGGGAGATTGGTCCAGTGTTTTTGCGGCGATGTGTCAACGGCTTGCGAAGTGTGTTGAGCGAAAAAGCATCGACACTTACCCAATAGAATCGTAATTGCAATGCAGTATACACTCGATTTACTCTTGATTGTGACTCTATGCTTGGCAGCCGTTACCGGTTGGATCATCAATATCCTGGGCATGCCTGGAAACTGGTTATTGGTGGCCATGTCGGCTGGGCTCTATTGGCTGGCAGCACCGGAAAAAGCTGTGCATATTGGACTGATACCGTTGTCATTGGTCGTTGCGGTGACCATTGTAGGCGAGCTATTGGAGTTTGCTGCTAGCGCTCTGGGGGCTAATCGATTGGGTGCTAGTAAGCGGGCCACGATGTTAGCAGTTGCAGGTTCTGTCGCAGGTGCCATCGCCGGGTTGTTGGCCGGTTCGATCATTCCCATTCCCATCGTGGGACAACTGATCGGATCTTTGCTGTTGGGCGGTGCGGGAGCCGCACTGGGTGCGGTTAGCGGCGAACGCTGGGCAGGAAAGAGCTGGGATGACAGTTTTCAGGTTGGTCACGCCGCTTTCTGGGGACGACTATTGGGCACGGTGGGCAAAGCCGTGTGCGGTACCGTCGCTTTGATCGTGTTTCTGATTGCCATATTCAGTGCTTGAAGCTTCCGCGTGGGAGAGGTGCTTGTCCGACACTTGGTTCCCGATAAGATTCTTACGCTCTGAGCGATGCTGAGACCCAGTAGTATTATCAAACTGTTTGGGATTTCTAATTCAGGACGAAAACAGGCAGGAATTGCTAGCAACGCGATTCCGGACCTGCAGCATGGAAGTGTAAGAGCACCACTGTCTGATCGATAGGAAACGGGGGTGCTACATGAAGTCTATTATCTTTCGTCGTTTGCTGCTGGCGATGTTGGCCAGCTGCCTGGTTGTCATCAGTTCCAGCCCGGCAACCGCGCAAAAGCTTTCGGTTGCCTTTGATGTGCCAGCTCTGGTCGTGGCCCAGCCGGTCAATCCAGCGGTCGTCCAGTCGCCCACCATGGGTGGACCGCTGCTGAGGCTAAAGATTCCGGTATCGACATTTATTTCACCCGAATTTCGCGGTGCTGTCACGGAATACTCCATCGAACTTTACAGCCCTGGGCAAACGCTGAGGGTCGTTGATTTCTGGCCTAAGAATGAGACATACACCGAATATGAGGGCACCGTGACGGTGGAGTCCTCGCGGCAAAAGCAAGAACATTTCCAGTTTGATCTGGCAGCGGCCTATCCAACTGTTGGCCACGCGCGAGTTAGCGGTGACTATCGCAATCACCTTAATGTTGAAGAGAGCTATCAGCGCAAGCCGCCCATGCAGACGCTTACCAGCAGTGGTACGATTCGCCAGGGGTTCGGAGCGTTCTACAAATTTCGTCCTGGACCGATCGACGTCCTGGAGGGCTCGCGTGAAATCGCCTTGCTGGTCGAAGCGCCCGCTGGTTGGCGAGCCGACATGTTGCAAGCTTGGATGACCGCAGTGGGAACAACCGATTCGGGCTCTGGGCGAGTTCACGTATTGGGGCAATCTCGCATGTGGGTAACAACTCACCAGGAGGGAGATGGAGCGGCCGCCGCGCAGGCTATAGCCTACGTCCGAAATGAGCGCACCCTGCGCGGTTTGGCTGCCTCCAGGCATAACGATGTTCAGCAAAGGTCCATGCCGACACTCCTACACAAAGTGGGAGCAGCTTTGGATATGGTCCCGCAGCGCATTCCACAGGACTATCTGGAACGCGCATTGTTCGGTCCCGAGAGCCCCAGGTTTGATGAGGGGACACAGCGTTTGCCAGTTGACCTCCGAGTTGCCATCTTGGACTATTGGGAGGCTCGCAGTCGGTTGCTCTCCATGGCTCAATCAAGTACCACTCTAAATGCACCGGCCATTGCTATGGTGCAATAACTGAGAATGTGGTCGCGACCTTCTAGGTTGCGAAGTGATCTACCCGATTTCTTGGACAAGCTAGAAGCCAAACCCCACTTAGGGGCCATCGTGGTTGCGACCTTCTAGGTTGCGAAATGATGAGGCCTATCGCCTTGGACAAGCTAGAAGCTTGTCCCCACTTTTTGGTTCCGCTTAGTGCAAATAGCATTGCTACGAACCGGAAGCAGTTGGCGTGATCCGGACAAGACGGGTGGAACTGCTTTCACGATTGCTGGGCCAAGTGACGCGAACTTCAATGGTGTGTGTCCCCGCCGCTATTGCCTCAGGAAGATTGGCTTGCCAAATGTGTGGCGTCGAGTAAGTTTCTGGCAGGTCTCGCCAATTTTTCAACAGGATCGCCTTATCTCTAGCTTTCTCGTTGACAAAAGCCGGATCTGGTTGAGTTGACCTTTGCATATCGATCCACTGGCCGGTTGAGCCCACTCGCATTTGACAATGAGTATTAGTGCAGCCAGCGAACACGTTGACTCGCACCGGAGTGCTAGACAACCGATCTGTGCTAACCGACTCCGGAGCGTAAATATTCATCTGATAATCGTCAGGACGACCAGCGGCGCGGAATTGCAGATCATATCGACTGCCATCAAAGCTCAAAATGGAATAGCCGTTCGGACCACCATCGCTCATCGTTGCATGAGGAATTCCGCGTTCATCCTTGCGTCCCCCCCACCAGCTTCCACAGACAGTGACGTTGACTATATGGTGATGAGGTCTCGGACCCTGCCAACCATCTTCTGAACCGATAAAGCGATGTTCCATATAGTGAGTATGTGCCGACAGCGAAATGGCCGCCGGTCTCTGCTCAATAAAACGATAAAGCTCTTGACGATCTCGCACATCGGTCAATGGTATGTGCATCAGCAGAACCACCAATTGATCCTGAGGAATTCCAGCCAAGTCATTCTTGATGAAGCGTAGTTGCTTAGGTCCAAGGCCTCCCACGTAATGGGCTGGTTCTCCATTAGCAGCCGCCAGCCAAGTTACGTCGTCGACTACCAAGAAATGGGTAGGGCCATAGTCGAACGAATAGTAAGATGGGCCATAGATGCGCTCGAACGTTTCGTCGCTGTGTCGGTCATCGGTCGCATCGTAATTCATGTCGTGATTACCCAGAACATTGTACCAGGGTATGCCGATCAGCGCAACGGCTTGATTGAGCGGTTCCATCACACTCAAATCGTCAAAAACGATGTCGCCCAAAGTGATCCCAAGCGCAGCGCCATGAGCACGCTCGGCAATGATCTGTTCGATCACGTCGTGCGCCATGTATTCAACTTCTTCAACGTTACGCGGCTGAGTGTCACCGAAGATCAAGGCACGGAACTGATCAGGTTCGGATTGAGGGATCAGCCCAAAATCGATCGATTCCGGCAATGGCCCAGTGGGAGCGACACCTGGGTACTTGAAATTGGCTGGTGAACCACCGGGCTTGTGAATGTAGAAAAATCGTGGCAACTGTTGGCTATTGACGGGTGTCATGAAATTGCGAGGCTTGATCACAAAAATGATTGCATCGTCGTCAACATTCAATTCATAGTGCCCAGAAGCATCGGTCGTCACGATGTCTTGTCCGTTGCTGACTCGCACGCCGGGCATGCTGGCTTCGCCAGGATCTCTAACCGAGTTCCCATTGTCGTCGCGATAGACACAACCCCGCGCAACCTGCAACTGGGTCGACGTTAGATTCTGTGCGCTGGCTTGACCGACCTTCGTCTCTTGAGCAAAAACAATCGCCGAGATTCCTACTGCGAAACTGGTGAACAGTAGTAAGTTCACCACCGCTGTGCAGTACCGGGCCACATGATGTGTCATCTTTGTGTTCATCGATCGATCCAAGGCTAGAGTAAATTGGCTAATTCTTGAACGGTTACAAACTTTTACATCTTCGATCAAAGCGTGACATTGTAACAATTGGCTGACGGTTCGTTTAGCACTCGTTGTACCGCCTTTAACGAATATTCATCATGTTGGCATGGTTGGGGCGACCTAAACGGTACAACAATAAGAACTGCTCCAGTATTCTAAGCCAACATTTTCAGACGATTTGCTAAGGTTAGCGTAGACTTTCAAGCCACACTACTTGGGGGTTGATGGTGATATGCGAACCAATCCAGTATTTCTTACTCTCTGCCTGACCTTGGTGAGTCTGTCGGGTGGTTCTATGGAAGCTCTGAGAGTATCTGGACCTTCTGAAAGGGAATTGCCAACGCTCGATGTACGAATTGCGTCCGGCCGCGACACCTCACTGGCCACCGAAGGCAGGTTCACTCCACAAAGCTCTTTTCGCGATTCATTGGAATCGACTCAGGATTATCCGGTTGATTACGCGCGCGATATTCGGCCCTTGTTGGCCAACAAATGCGGGTCGTGCCACGGTGCAGACGAGCGGTCGCGTGAGGCTGGTCTAAGGCTGGACACGCGAGACGGAGCTACGGTACTACTTCCCAGCGGTAGTCGCGCCGTAGTGCCAGCCGATCCAGAGGCTAGTCAGTTATTGCATCGAATCATTACTACGGACAGCAGCCTACAGATGCCACCGCCGGATTCTTACGCGGCACTAACCACGGACGAAGTGCAGAAGCTGCGCCAGTGGATCAGCCAAGGAGCGCGCTTTCAGTCGCACTGGGCCTTTGAACCCCTTCAACCGGTTGCACCGCCTCATGTTCCTAACCATGAAGATTCAGATAATAACTCATGGGCTAAGAACACAATCGATCTATTTGTGCTGCAAAAATTGTCACAACAAGGGTTGCATCCCAATGCCTCGGCAGATCGAGCCAAGTTGCTTCGCCGGGTCTCGTTAGATTTAACCGGTCTACCGCCTGATCCTGACAAAGTGCAACAACTGTTGGCCGGTTGGTCAGATGCTTATTACTCCAGTTTCGTCGATTCGCTGCTGTCATCCACGGCTTACGGCGAACGCATGGCATCATTATGGCTTGCAGCCGCTCGATACTCGGACACAAACGGTTACCAACACGACAACGGTCGTGAGATGTGGCCATGGCGAGATTGGGTGGCGCGTGCCTTGAATAGAAACATGCCATACGATCAATTTGTGATCGAGCAATTGGCTGGAGACCTGTTGCCCAGCCCCGAGGTCGACCAGTTGATTGCAACCGGGTTCAATCGCAACCACGGTCTAAATTTTGAAGGGGGAAGTATCGATGCTGAAAGCCAGTGTGACTACGTGCTTGATCGCACCAACACGTTTGGCACAGTCTTCTTAGGGCTGACTTTAGGCTGTGCCCAGTGCCATGACCACAAAACAGACCTGATCACACAATCCGACTATTACAGCTTCTTCGCTTTCTTCAATTCGATCGATGAACGCGGATTCTCTGGTGATAAGGGCAACGCACAGCCGCTGATCACACTGGATGATCCCGAGCGAGACAAGCGACAAAAAGAACTGACTAAGCAGCTCGAACAGTTGCAGGAACTGCATCTGCAGATGCTGACCTCTGTCGACTCAACTCAAATAGCTTGGGAACAACAAGTGCGCAGCGGAAGCCAGACCGTAATGGCTGTACCAGCCGGCGAAATCTTGTTTGCCCCGCTGAACGACACCCCAGAGAGCCGCGAAAGTCTGAAATATAGTTTTTTCAGCAATCCAGTCGACGCTTCTTCAGATGCTCAGAAGCTGGTGCCAACTCTTGAACCTGAGTGGGTTCCTGGACGCCTTGGCAATTCGGTGTATTTTAATGGTTCACTGTCCTGCGATCTGGGTAATGTGGCTGATTTCGACTCCGATCAAGCCTTCAGTTACGGAGCTTGGGTAAGAGCTGATCATACGCATGCAGCACCAGTTTTGGGACGCGCCATGTTCCACGGATTTGATTTGGTTTGGGAACATGATACGATTCGTGCCAACCTGGTACATCGCTGGGACAACAACGCAATATTCGTTCGCACTAGCCAGCGGCTTAGGCCACAGCAGTGGTTTCATCTGATGGTCACCTACGATGGAACTTCGCAAGCGGCGGGAGTTCAAATCTATGTCGATGGACAAGCGGTCGAGCAGACTATTTCCAAGGACTGCCTGACCGGTTCCATCAAGACCAAAGGGCCACTGTTTATTGGCGGCAGAAATGATCAACCTGGTGCAAAGTTCCAAGGCTTGATTCAAGACGTTCGCCTTTATCAGCGTCAGTTAACACCGGTTGAGGTCGCGCAATTGGCAGGTGTTGCCGACGTTTCGCAGGCTATCGATATTGCTGCTGATCAGCGAGATGCGGGACAACGACAATACGTGCGTGAATATTTCTTGCTGAATAATCAGCCGGATTATCTTGCGCTGCGCGACAAAGTTTCTCAGGTTCGACAGAAATTGGCCCAGGAGTCCAATCGCCGGTTGACGACGATGGTCATGCGAGAGTTGGATCAACCCCGAGTAACTCGGCGACTCAATCGCGGTCGCTACGATGCACCTGCCGAGCAGTTGTTTCCTGGAGTGCCCAAGTGGTGCCCACCTCTGCCGGAAGGACAAGCCCCCAATCGGTTAGCGCTGGCTCGTTGGTTAGTATCACCAGAACATCCGCTAACCGCGCGAGTGGCCGTCAATCGACAATGGCAGATCTTCTTTGGACGCGGCATTGTGGCCTCTTCAGATGACTTCGGTATTCAAGGATCGCTGCCAACACACCCAGAACTGCTTGATTGGCTGGCACTAGAATTCCAAGCGACAGGCTGGGATCTGAAGTACCTTCATCGTTTGATCGTCACTTCGGCAACCTATCAACAGTCTGCCGTGGCCTCAGCTCAGTCGATTCAAGTCGATCCCGAGAATCAGTGGCTTTCGCGATATCCCAGCCGCAGACTGCCCGCCGAAATGTTGCGGGATCAACTGCTTGCAGCCAGCCGCTTGTTGGATACCAAGATTGGTGGCCCCGGCGTGATGCCGCCTCAGCCTGAAGGACTCTGGGATGAACTTTCGTTCAAGTCGGGCTACTCGGCCCAAGAGTACACGATAAGTCAGGCCGGTGACCTGTTTCGCAGGAGTCTATACACCTATTGGAAACGAACCTATCCACCACCCAACATGATTCTGTTTGATGCTGCCGAACGCAGCGTGTGCAGCGTTCAGTGTTCTACATCCAACACACCTTCACAAGCGCTAGTCCTGCTGAACGATCCTTGTTTTGTCGAGCCTTCAATTGCCTTAGCTCTGGGCGCGGCCAATCAAGAAGTGGATGACGACCAGGCGATTCGATACCTGTTTCGACAACTGCTGATCAGACAGCCTGACGAAAGCGAGCTAAGGATACTGCGCGAGCTTCATCAACAAGCGATGTCAACTTGGACTGAAAGCGAAGCAGTTGCATTCTTGCGCACCTCAGCTTCGAACATGAAACTGCGACTGGACGGCCAGGACATTCATCCTTCCCATCAGCTCGACCATCTTCAGCCCAAGCGGATCGGTGGTTTGGTAGCAGTAGTTCAAGTCATACTTTCGATGAACGAAACTTTAACTGTCAACTAATTGAAGATTGCCTAACATGTCACAGGAATTTTTGGCTCGAACCATCAATCGGCGTGCTTTTCTGAACACAGGCATTGGCGGTGGATTGGGCATGGCCGCCTTGTCATCACTTTGGAGCCAGTCGGCTGATCGGCACGCGGCTAGTGTTCAGGGACCCCATCTTCCTATTCAACCCGTTAGCCACTCGTTGCAGGGTGATCGCGGGCAACTGGGCAAAGCTAAGCGAGTTATCTACTTGCATCAAGCGGGTGCGCCATCACAAGTAGATCTGTTTGACTTTAAACCCGACTTGCAAACTTGGCATGGCAAGAATCTTCCAGACAGTGTACGTCAAGGCCAGCGCTTGACCGAACTGACCGCTAACCAGGCTAGTCTGCCGCTGGTGGCTTCCAAGTTTCGATTCGCTCAGTACGGTCAGTCCGGTGCGTGGTTGAGCGAACTGCTGCCGTACCACCGACAAATCGTCGATCGCGTGTGCTTTGTGCGTTCGATGTACACTGAAGCCATCAACCACGTTCAGGCAGCCAGCTTCACTCATACCGGCAGCGAGCAACCCGGTCGCCCTTCGCTAGGAGCATGGCTCAGCTATGGACTGGGCAGCTTGAACGAAAACTTACCTACCTATGTCATACTGACCAGCAAGGGATCGGCCTATCGCGGCGGCGAGTCGCTGCAGCAGCAACTGTGGAGCAGCGGGTTCCTACCTTCGTCTCACCAGGGCGTTCAATTCCGATCCCAAAAGGATGCCGTACTTTATCTTTCCGATCCACAATACCTTCCACACCAGTTGCGCCGCCACCAACTGAATGCCATCGACCAGATCAATCGATTGGCTAACAGCCAAGCGGGCGATGCGCAGGCTCTGGCTCGTATTGAACAGTTTGAAATGGCGTTTCGACTTCAATCATCCGTTCCCGAACTGACCAATCTTAGTGATGAACCAGAGAGCACCTACCAGCTTTATGGCGACGCGGCTCGACAACCGGGGACATACGCCTACAACTGCCTGCTAGCGCGGCGACTGGCCGAACGCAACGTGCGATTCATCCAGCTCTTTCACCGTGGCTGGGACCAACATAGTGCAATCAATTATGAATTGCCTAGGCAGGCCCACGATGTTGACCAGGCATCCGCCGCTCTGGTTCTGGATTTAGAACGACGCGGCTTGCTGGATGAGACTCTGGTGGTGTGGGGCAGTGAGTTTGGACGAACCAGCTTCTCACAAGGCGATATCAACCAGTCCGGTTACGGTCGAGACCATCATCCACGTTGCTTTACCGTATGGATGGCCGGCGGCGGAGTGCGCAGTGGCATGGTCTATGGCCTGACTGACGAACTAGGCTATAACGTGGTGGAAAATGGCGTACACGTCCATGATCTAAACGCCACCATCCTTCATTGCCTGGGCATAGACCATCGGCGATTAACGTTTCCGTTCAAGGGCCGCGATTTCCGCCTGACTGACGTAGCCGGCAATGTAGTGGGCGACATCCTTGTTTAGCAGGCTTGAGGCTTGAGGCTTTCACACCTTACTCCTTACAAAGTGTCCATCGGATCGATATCGACTACGTACTGCACCTCTTTGGGAGGTTTGATATCGACCAAGGCTCGCTGCAATAGCCGGTGGCGGTATTCTGGATGAACTGACTGAATGATCACGTGGAATCGATATTTTCCGCGCAGTCTGGCCAGTGGTGGAGGAGCCGGCCCCAGGATTCGACAATCCAGTTGCAATTGAGCGCGAACCGCTTCAAGCCGCCCGGTCATTGACTCGGCAAATTCTTCGGTCGCTTTCAGATCTGGCCCACGCATGATAATCCGAGCCAAATGGCCATGCGGAGGGTAGCCAAACTGAGTTCGCTTGACCATCTCGGCGTTGGCAAAGCCTGTAAAATCGTGTTGGCTGGCAAAGGTAATGGCTGGATGATCCGGTGAATAGGTCTGCACCAGCACGCGACCGCGTCGCTCGCCACGACCGGTCCGACCAGCCACCTGAGTGACAATTTGGAAAGTTTTTTCCGCAGCGCGAAAATCGGGGAAGTGCAGGGCGGTGTCGGCGTTAATGACCCCCACCAGCAGCACGTTTGGAAAGTCCAACCCCTTGGCAATCATCTGTGTCCCCAACAAGATCTGAGTTTTGCCCTCACGAAATTGATTCAGTACGCGAGCGTGACTGCCGGGCTTGCGCATGGTATCGCTGTCCATTCTTTCGACGGTTGCTCCAGGGAATCGATGTTGGACTTCTAGTTCTAAGCGCTGAGTTCCCTGACCGCTCAGTCGGATGCCATCGTATTGACATTGCGGACACACCGGCGGCGTGGGAATCGTAAATTCGCAGTAGTGGCAACAGGCTTTAGACCCGTCGCGATGATGTGTCAGTGGTAGATCACAGTCGGGACAGGTGACCACATGACCACAGCTCGGGCACTGGATTGCTGTCGCAAAGCCTCTGCGATTAAGCAGTAACATCGTCTGTCCGCCGGCTGCTAGTGTCTCTTGCATGGCTTCGTAAAGCGGCCGAGAGATGCTGCCCTGATGGGGCCCCTGTGACCGACTGCGCAAATCAACGATTTGCACTTCAGGCAATGGGCGATTGTGAATGCGTCGTGGCAGTTCGGCCAGTCGATACTTGCCCGCACGAGCCCTCTGCCAACTTTCCAAGCTGGGCGTTGCGCTGCCTAACACCAACGGGATCTGCTCAAGGAACGATCGATGCAAAGCCACATCTCTTGCATGATAGCGAGGCAAAGTTTCCTGCTTGAACGACGACTCATGCTCTTCGTCCAGCACGATTAAGCCCAGCCTGGGCAATGGTGCAAAAATGGCGCTGCGCGGCCCAATAACCACCGATGATTGACCGGCCGCAATGCTGCGCCACTGATGGCTTCGCTCCACGTTGGTCAAATGGCTATGTAAAATGGCTACTTGCCCGAAACGATTCACAAAGCGCTGGTAGGTTTGAGGCGTCAAACTGATTTCGGGCACCAACACGATGGCCTGACGTCCGTAGCTGATCACTTCGTCAATGGCCTGCATATAAATTTCTGTCTTGCCACTGCCAGTGATGCCATGAAGCAGAATCGTCTCTTGACGATGCGACTCAAGCGCCTGAGTGATCAGTCGCAGGGCTTGCCTTTGGTCAGCGCTTAGTGCCAAGGGAGGGGAGGTGGGTTGTGCTTGTGATCGCGATCGCGGCTGATCAAATCGCTCCTGCCTTGCTTCGATCAAGCCGCCTCGTCGCAACGAGGATATTGGAGCTGCCGAACAATCAGCCAGCTTCTGCAATTGATCCGAAGTCAACCCTCCACCGGACAACACCAATTGACGCATCACCTCTTGCTGTTTCATGGACGGCAAAGCACCGATGACCTGATCGGTGACCGAAGCTGCCGGGTAAAGAACCGTGCGCTCGCGAGTCCCTGCCGCCGCGCGCACTCCGCTGGGCACCGCCGCCTCGATCACTTGCCCCAGCGGTGCCATGTAGTACTGGCTCATCCACTCCAACAACTGCAATACTTGCGGCGGACAGATGGGCTCGGTATCGATCAGGTCAGTAATTGGCTTCAGCGCGCTGGGTGCCTGCGCAATCGTCTGAACTGAGATACAATAGCCAAGCATCTCGCGATTGCCCTTGCCCAACGGTACCTTGACGCGACTGCCCGGATGCAGCTTACCGATCCACTGGTCGGGAATGCGATAGGTCAGTGGACCATGCGGCGGTTCAGAAAATACAACCTGAGCAGACGGACACTCGCTTTGGGCATCCAGTTCCCAAGGAGGTAGATCTTCGGGGAATAGTTCGTGTTGGCTCATGAATTGTCCGGCCTCAGTGGTGCCACAATCAAGTTTGTTCTGATCTTGTCCAGCGAGACGTAGATAAGTGATTAAAATTGCATTAGTTAGCCAAGCAAAGTGTTTTGCGACCATCTGATCGATTATCAGGCAATTCCGAAAAGTGGGAACCTAGCGCAGTGACTGAAAATAGCGATATTCGCCGAGTTGGAATTTGGGGCGGGACCTTTGATCCGGTTCATATAGGACATTTGCTAATAGCCCAGCATGCTCTTGAACAGTTGCATCTTCAGCAAATCCGCTGGATTCCGGCTGCCTCCGCGCCGCATGCTCAGCTAAAAAACGCGATCGATCCGAACCACCGCTTGCAGATGGTCCAATTGGCCACTGCCGGACACCCAGATTTTGTAGTAGACCAGAGAGAATTGCGACGGGGCGGCAACTCGTATACGGTTGAAACGCTATCCGAACTGCATGCTGAGTCTCCGTCGATTGAGTGGATTTTGTTGATCGGGGCCGATTCGTTATCCAATCTTTCACAGTGGCGTGAGCCGGCCAGGATTTGTCAAATGGCTCAAGTAGTCGTTGTTGCTCGAGGCGGTCAGCCTCCGCCCGACTTGAATTTGCTGAACCAATTCCTGCCTGAAACCAAGTCGCTGCCGCAGCTTGTCGTGGAGCACCAATTGACGATGCCCCAGATTGAAATCAGTTCGACCGACATACGTCAGCGAGTATTGCAAGGACGATCGATACGATACATGGTGCCCGCTGCCGTGGAAGCTTATATCCAGGCGCATGGGCTATATCGAGATGACGCAAGATAAGATGTGCTCTCCTCAATCCAATCCCTTTGCAACTCGATTTGTCGCTCCTGGGCGCCTGCGTTGGATTGGCAGCGAACATGAGACACTTCCAGCGTTGCAGCAAAGGTTTTTCCAATTGGGGAGACGAGCCCAAATCGTGGGCCCACACGGCACAGGCAAGTCAACTTTGCTTGCGCACCTTGTTCCACAACTTGGGCAAATATCTCACTACGAAAGCTGTGTACCACAACACACACTCTCTCCGCGTGCTACTGGATTAGGGTTGGAGCATGTACCCTCTCCACCAGTTTCGGGAGAAGAGCCGGAACATGAACCCTCTCCATCGCTTCGGGGCAGAGGGCAGGGTGAGGGGGTCTTCTGGTTCGTTCTTCGTCGCGGTCATCCAGTCATGCGATCCGTCCGCCGTCAACTGGGGAAGCTTGGAAAGGACAACTTGCTGGTGCTTGACGGCTTTGAACAGTTCAGCCCACTTGAAAGATCTCTAGTTATCTGGTGGACTCGTTGGCGCAAGTGTGGCCTTCTGGTCACCAGTCACAACCAGGTCCGACTGCCTGTTTTGTTACGGACAGACATCACTAGCAATTTGGCTCGTAAGATCATGGAAGCGTGTTGGTGTAGTGCTGGTCAATCAGGACAATTGCCCGACTACCTGGACAAAATCAATTTGGAAGCTCTGCTGAGAAAACACAGCGGAAACCTGCGAGAAAGTCTGATGGAACTCTACGATCTTGTCCAACGTCACGAACCGATCAACACCCTCGAGGAAACCAAATGAACCGTACTGATTCTGACTGGCAATGGATGGCGCATGAACTGCATGATGGACTGCTACCATGGCTGCATGGAGCCCACATGCAGCTTGCGGGCTTGCCGACAAGCCGCGGATCGGCTCCTCAAATTGAATTAGCGTTACACTGTTTGAAGTTGGCCATGGAAGAGGGTCGCAGCCTGATTGGATTCTTGGAGGGACTGGAAGACAGCCGCCACATATCGATTGAGAAAAGTATTCAAGAGTTGCTGGAAAAGACTCAACCGTTGGCCCAGGAGCATGGTCAGCTATTGACCCTGGAGAACTCACTCAGCGAACCATCGAATTTCTCAGCCGTTGACTGCTGGAATATTCTGCGCATTGTTCAGCAGGCCCTCCACAACGCTATGCAGCACGCTAGACCGACGTCGATACGCATCGTGCTAAGCCGCTGCAAAGAAGGTTTGAAGATCGAAATCATCGATCAAGGCTGTGGTTTTGATACCAATACTCCCGCCGTCACAGGACATTTTGGCTTGGCCAACATTCGCAGGCGCGCTCTGGCT
Source organism: Aureliella sp. (assembly GCA_044234105.1). Taxonomy (GTDB): domain Bacteria; phylum Planctomycetota; class Planctomycetia; order Pirellulales; family Pirellulaceae; genus Aureliella. The sequence continues at coordinate 31,627 of JBIIJD010000062.1, forward strand.
CTAGGCGCACAACTAGACATATCTTCCGCACTCGGTCAGGGAACAAACGTCTGTCTGACCATTCCCAGAGCTGTGTCACAGTAGTAACGTATCTGTATGAACTTCCCAGTTTCATGGCGTGTAATTTCGAACATGAAGCGATTCATGCAAACGCGATATCTCGCTTTGAATACGTCGGTCGGGTCACTCGCTGAGCTGTTGAGTCGCTGGAACCGGGTCATCATCGTGCTGGCGACTCTGGTGATGCTCAAAGTCTTGGTGGACATCTTACTGAATTATGTCAATTATTTTCCTGCTCGATTTGACACAGGATTCCTTGCACACAGGCATTGGATGTCGCGATGCTTCTGGCTGCTATGTTCAACCATCTTTCTTAGGCTCATGGGCGGGGCGGCAGGACTTGTGCATTGGAATCCAGCCTGGACCTACCCATTGTCTGTCTGGCTCAGTTGGATCGTTCCGTTGGCTGTCTATGAGATCGTTCGCTATTCGTCGAAGTCTATTGGGAACTCGACGCACATTCGAGTCTGATCTACTCTTGATAACCGTTTTCATTTCCAGCGATGGTCTCAAGGGCAGTTAAGGTTTGCGAATCAGTTCGATGTTTTCCACTTTGAGCACCTGTGGGATCCCTCCAAGTTAGATAGGTAAGCGCTTTTCAGTAGCTTACCCATTCTCACTTGGTATCCCTCAGCTAGCCCCTACCGACCGGTTCCCTTTTCGGCTGCCAAACCGGTTCCCTTTTCGATTGCCAATTCCATCTGTCGGCACCTACTAAGGCCAGATAGTTCGTATGACCTCGTTGGTATACTTGGCTTGGGCAATAAATGACTGGTGGAGCCGAAGAGTACGCAAGTGCATTGGCCGGATCATCCCAAGGCTTCGAGAAGTCAATACTCTCATACGTAACCATTTCCTCGATATACGGCAGAATCAACGCTCGCCAACTGTGAAGTCGCTGAACATCAGGGCCAACAGTATAAGCCGGGGGTAGCCCACCGTAATCCGTTTCGTAGTTGCGCAGTGCTAAAGCAATTTGCTTGAGATTGTTGCCACAGGACATGCGGCGAGCAGCTTCTCTGGTGGGTCGCAACCCCGGAAGCAAGAGTCCTATGAGCAGAAAGATGATGATCCCAGACAAAAACAGGGCCGGCAGATGCGACTTTGATTTCTTCTGCGTTGAATTGCGATTTTCTTGCGAAGCTGAATAGGGATTGTCGTCTTTCATCGGCTCCCCGATTCTTGAAAAACTTAGCCGCTGACGTACTATAGCATTGGATTCATGATATTGCTTGGTGTCAATTGGCGCTGAAATAGTACCAGTGATTGGCAGTTGAAATAGTACCAGTTGAAACAAGGAAGGGCATGCTGAAGCTTAATGGTTTTCGATTTACCGAAAACCATTAGGGGAAGTCAGCATGGT
>JBIIJD010000110.1:0-10536 GCA_044234105.1 Aureliella sp.
AACGGCGTCGAGCAAACATTGGAGGTCAGCGGCAAACGTGGCATTTCGGCAATGAAATTTCGCGGACTTACGATGTCTCATGAGTACACTCATTTTGAAGACGAGCCCAAGTTCAAGGATGTTGCCGTTATCGCAGATCGGCTGATGAATCGATTTGTCGGTGGCGAAATGGATCGCCTAGATGTTGTGTACACTCGGTTCATCAGCAGTGCCAAACAAATTGCCGTCACGGAAACGCTCTTACCCTTTTCACAAGCAGCAGCATCACCGCAAGGTGGTCAGCAGTCAGGCATGAAAGCTGACTACGAGTTTCTGCCATCGGCAACTTCGATTTTGGAAGAGGTCGTGCCGGCCTGTTTCCGAGTGCGGTTGTTCAAGTGCTTCTTGGACGCAGCCGTCAGCGAGCAAATCGCGCGGATGGTGGCCATGAAGAGCGCCACAGAAAATGCCGGTGGCATTATCAAACAACTGTCGATGACCTTCAATCGGGCTCGACAAGCCAAAATCACTCAAGAAATCATGGAAATCATTGGTGGGGTGGAAGCGTTAGAGAACTAATCCCTTTTGGACTGTATGGCTTGCAGTTTATTTGACCTGCTGCCGGCAATTTCCATGGCGATGACTGCTTACGATCCATTCCAAACAACATTACTTCATTCACTTACGATCATTTTATAGGTTCCATTCGAGGATACCCATGGTAGCAACCAAAAACGGCGTGGGACGCATCACTCAGGTGATTGGCTCAACTTTTGATGCTGAATTCCCCCAAGACCAACTGCCCCCGATTTACAATGCGGTGAAAATCACCTCGGACGAAAAGGGGGTAAAGATCAATCTGACGGGCGAGATTCAACAGCATTTGGGTGGCAACCGCGTTCGATGTGTGGCTCTGGGAAGCACCGATGGACTGCGACGCGGTCTGGATTGCGTGGACACGGGCAAGCCGATTTCCGTGCCGGTTGGCAAGGCAACTTTGGGTCGAGTCTTCAATGTATTGGGAGAACCTGTAGACCAGCGCGGTCCCTGCCATGCAGACGACTATTGGCCCATTCACCGTGCAGCCCCCGGCATTGACCAGCTATCTACTAACACGGAAGTGTTCGAAACTGGTATCAAGGTGATCGATCTGCTGACTCCTTTCGTTCGCGGTGGCAAGGCGGGTTTGTTCGGCGGTGCTGGTCTGGGTAAGACGGTGATCCTAACCGAGTTGATCGCTCGTATTGCCAGTTCACACGGTGGCTCCTCCGTCTTCGCAGGCGTCGGCGAAAGGACTCGTGAAGGTACCGATCTTTGGCTGGAAATGCAAGAAACTGAAATCGGCACGACAGGCCGTCATGTGATCGAGCAAACCTGCATGTTGTTCGGTCAAATGAACGAACCACCAGGGTCTCGACTACGAGTCGCATTGGCCGCCTTGACCATGGCCGAGTACTTCCGTGATACGACCGGGACCGACACACTTTTGTTCGTTGACAACATTTTCCGCTTTTCGCAAGCCGGTTCCGAAGTGTCCGCGCTACTTGGGCGCATGCCATCCGCAGTGGGTTACCAGCCGACGTTGGCTACAGAAATGGGCGCACTTCAGGAACGAATCACATCGACCAAAAAGGGCGCCATCACTTCGGTACAAGCGGTTTATGTTCCTGCCGACGACCCGACGGACCCTGCACCAGCTACCGCTTTCGGTCAGTTGGATGCGTTTATCTACCTGGAACGAGCGATCTCAGAAAAGGGTATTTATCCGGCTATTGATCCACTGGCCTCCAACAGCCGAATTTTGGATCCGCAGTATGTAGGCGAGCGACACTACACCATTGCGCGCCGCGTACAAACCACGTTGCAACGTTATCGTGAACTACAGGATATCATCGCCATTCTGGGTGTGGACGAATTGAGCGAAGACGACAAGATGATTGTTCACCGCGCTCGACGTATCGAACGATTCCTGTCGCAGCCGTTCTTGGTGGCAGAAAAGTTCATCGGTCGTCCTGGAGAAATCACTACCATTAGCGACACGATTCGCAGCTTTGAAGAAATCTGCGATGGCAAGTGGGACCACCTGCCAGAGCAAGCCTTTATGTATGTTGGTGGCATTGAACAGGCTGAAGAACAAGCCAAGAAGATGGCCAAGAAGTAGTCATACCGGTGATTCGGACGACCTGTCTGACTCCGCTTGGCGGTCCCCGCATGTATCCCCTCCCGTGTCTTAAGCAGTTGGTCAGAGAACCATGAGCGACATTCAGTGCCTGGTAGTCACACCTGAAAAGACCCAGATCGATGTGAAATCCACATCGGTGACCGTACCGCTGTTTGATGGCGAAATGGGGATCTTACGGGGACACAGTCCAATGGTTGGCCGTCTAGGCTACGGGGTTCTGAGGATTCAAACGGGCATCACGACAGAACGCTACTTCGTTGAAGAGGGGCTGGTGCAAGTCAATAACAACGTGGTTACGATTCTGACCGAGAAGGTTACACCGCTTAGCCAAATCACGGCCGATGCTGTACGTTCCGCATCCGAATCGGCCATCACGATGCCCAGGGAACAACCCGATCAAATCGCCGCTCGACAAAAAGCCATGATCCGTGCTCAAGCACTTCAGCGAGTCACCAAGTCTTAGTTGGATGAATCCATTTGGCTGTGTTACAACCGCTCAAGCGCTCTGCTGGAGGGGGACAAGCGGTGCTGACGAAAAACGGAGTTCTAATCCGCAGCCATTAGGGTGTAACCCGATCACGTTTGGGGCGGTGGTGACATGACCCAGCGACTACCTAGTGCTAGCATGCACGGCTGATACTTCGAATTCTTGTCAAAGCGAAGCCAAACACAACGACTGCTGATCGGGAAATTTTCCTGTTATGAAAGCTTCTTCTGTTTGGTTCTGGCTTCTGCTGACCCTGGTAGTCATCGGCTTGATGACTCCGTTCTGGACGGGTCATGTCCCAGCCTTTCGTGACGGCCTTCACTACTATTTTCCTCAGTACCACTGGCTAGATGTCTGTTACACGCAAGGGCAGTACTTTCCAGCTTGGTGTTCAGCAGAGGGGCTGGGTATCCCTCCAACGAGTCAACCAGCCTGGCAACTCTTCTACCCTCTGCGGGTAACATGGCTGATTCCAGGCCTGACATTACCGCAGAAGTATGGTCTCTTTTTATCGATCCATCTGATGCTTGCCGCTGTCGGTGTTTGGCGACTGGCTGGCGTTTTGCGTCTGACAGTCCCAGCAAAAGCATTAGCTGCCGTTTCGTACTGCTTGAGCTGTCCTGTGGCATTCCAATACTGCAATCCAATTTACCTGTGCAGCGCTGCTTGGATCGGCTGGTCGTTGATTCCCATCTCGCGTTTAGCTTTGACTGGCAGCTCAGGTTATTGTCGAATCGATTGGCGTTGGCTCCTGAATCAGTTGTTTCAGTTGTCGAGCTTGGCGGGGCTCATGTTGCTGGGCGGTGACCCGCACAACGCGGTGAACCTGGGAATTATTAGCTTGCCGTCGATCGCGATTTGGATCTGGAATTCTTATAGCGGTTCCAAAAGAGCAGAGAAATTAGCCGACGTTCCGCAGAGTTTGCCAATCAACCCATGGCAGTTGTCCAAAGTGACACAAAATTCATCCAACCGAATTCTTCGCACTATCGCTGGCTTAGGTGGGCTAATTGTATTGGCTCTAACCGCAATGCAAATCGCGTGTACCTATCGGTGGATCCATCATAGTGTTCGCGCCGACAAGCCAGTGATGCGATGCGATTCTTTTCAACCAAGGGTCGATGCCATTTTGGCTAATAGCCAAACCCCAACGCCATTGTCGGTCTATAATTTTAGTATTTCTCCATGGTACCTACCGACAGCCTGTTGGCCTCATTGGACTGGTTATTATCAACCGAATCATTCGCGATGGGCTGACTGTATTGGCAGCGAAGGCAGTATGTGGATTCCCTCCTTGTATTTTGGTCTGATTCCGTTGTGGTTGGCAACCCAACGATGGCGACGATGCTTTCGTGAACATTCGATGGTCGAAATTTATTTGGCCGTATTAGCCGCGCTGGCTATGCTGGCTGCTATGGGCAACTACTCCCCAGGCTGGGCAGTGCGCCAAATCCTATACTCCTTGGGTTTCGACGAATGGAGTCGCTACTTACCGAGTGATTCTCTTTCCAGTGTCTATGGCCTTTTGAATTTGATAGTTCCAGGCTATGACAAGTTTCGTTATCCAGCTAAGTGGATTGTCTGGTCGATTGCCTGTCTAAGCGTTCTTGCTGCCAAACAACTGGACGCCATCCAGACACGTCCGCACGCATCCTTTTCCAGCGCGGTACTGAAAGTCCTTCTTGGCCTGAGCTTTCTTGGCTTAACATTGTCTTGGGTTGTCCAGTTCGACCTTTTCAGTATCGGCCAGTGGCTACAAATTCGGCTGATTGATTCATTTGATCGTCTGCTAGGCACAGCTCAGCTACCGGCCGCGATTTCGACATGGCGATACAGTCTGGGCTGGCCAATGATGATCACAATGTCATTCATTTGCTTATGCAAATGCTGCCCGCAGCGTTGGATGCCGTGGGGTTTGGTGATCGTGACGCTAGCCGATCTAAGCCTGTGTAGCGGCTGGTGGATCACCACTACACATCCCAGCCAGATCCAAACGTCGACGACCTTGCCGGAAAGTCCAAAGGATCGATCCTTGGTATGGGCTAACCCCGCTGCAGCTGACATTAGAAATTTACCGGCAATGGAAACATCCACGCAGCAGGATCGCCAAATTGCGATTCAGCAAGCATTTTTGTGGAACAAGCTTGGCATTGTATCCGGAGTTTCCGCGTTCCATGCCTCCGATTCTTTAGAACCTAATTCGGTTCGCGCACTCAAGAACTGGATGATGCAAAAAGATGACATGAGTTCCACTCAGCCGGAGCTTGACTGGGTCCTGGCCCATCTGGGAATCACTCATCGTTTGATATTCACTTCGCAGCATCAATATCAATGGAAACCCATTAGCCATGCGCGTGAACTTTGCGAACTAGTTAGGTCGACGCCAAACAATTCATCGACCCCTGCACCCGAATCCTCTGTACGCTGGCAATGGCAGAACTGCCAAACGCTTGAAGTGGACGTTCAACTTGAGACTTCGGCAACTTTAATCATTCGCCAATACAACGACGGCAAATGGATAGTCCATTGCACGCGTGACAAAATCGTAAACCTGCGCAGCGGAGAGCTATTTCTAGTCATGGACCTGCCCGCCGGAGAGTACCGCCTGATAGTGTCGCGATCGATCTGACATTTTCGGGAAAGAGTTCAGAGAATTCATCGGTGGTTAGCCGTTGTCGTCCCTCGAAAACGGTTGCAGCACGCCGTTTAACTGCCGAACTGCGTTGTGACATGTGCGATGCACCGCGTCCCAGTAGGGTCACACCATCCGTTGTTGCAATCGAGGATGCGGCAGCAATTTGTTCGTTGCTGCTCGTGGCATCACGACGGGCGGCGTTTCGAGTATTTCCCCTCAGAACGAAACTTGGTGAGATGCACGTTTTCAGGTTTGTTTCGAATCTGAAGCCAGTATTCCTCCCTGGCGTCCTCATCGATCTCAATGATGCCGGGATAGAGAGTGTCGTTTCCATTTTTCTTGCATCCAGAGATCCAATATTCTAGTCCGGTTTCAACGTTGAAGTAGTTAGCCTTGTATCCCGAGCCGTTAAGCGATTGTAGTTTCCGTCCACAGTAGTAGACCGTGCGGCGTGAATGTGAGAAACGCACCCGTCCGATTCGGGCATGACCAGCAAGTCCCGGTTTCTCTTCGATATACATTACGACGCCCAACTCCTCACTCGGAGTTTCGGCTTCAGTGCAGTCAGTATGTTTGAGTTTGGGAGTATTCATGGTTCTACCTGAAGCAACGAAAGAATCCATGTAAGTCCTTGGAATGGGGTGGAAGTCATTCGAATACAATCTGGCGACTCTAACCCGTGATCATCTCTGGGCCGAAACTCAGTGAGTCACAAAATTCCAACCCCAATCCCCAGGAACATCCAATTACGAAAATTCTCGCTCTTGATCTGGGCAAGTTCAATACCATGTGCTGTTTTTTTGACGCTAAAACTCGGAAACGCTCATTCCTTAACGCGACCACCGAGCGGAATTACCTGGAGACGATCTTCAAAAAGTACAAAATCGACCTCGTCGTCATGGAAGCCTGCGGTCCTCCTGGCTGGATCAACGATCTGGCCATGAGCCACGGTCTCAAGACGCTCGTCTGTTCGACCAACGAAGATGCCTGGAAATGGTCCAACGTCAAACGCAAGACCGACAAGGATGATGCTCTCAAGTTGGCTAGGATGGCTGAGCACATGGCTATCGTCATCAAGAAGCTCGAAGCGATCGGCAAGATCGACCCACGCATTGTCCGTCTGCGAACCATCCCTGGCGTAGGACCTCGAACCGCCGCGATCCTGGTGGCTTGTATCGATGACCCGCATCGCTTTGCCAATGGTCGCCAAGTCTCAGCCTACTTCGGCTTGGTTCCTCGCCGGTATCAATCCGGTGAAACAGACCGCAACGGACGAATCACGCTGCGTTAACTCATTGATGCTCCGCATCGGGCAGGCAACCCACTGGCCAGAACGATCTTGGTCGAATGTGCCTGGGCTTCGCTGCGTTACAACCCCTGGGCCAAGAGTTTTTATGAACGCATCTGCGGAAAGCAGAAGACCCGCAAGAAGAAGGCTGCCATTGCTTTAGCTCGAAAAATCGCGGTCTTGGCCTGGGCCTTGCTTCGAGATGAAAAGAACTGGGATCCGAAGCAGATGCTCGAAGTCACCGAGTCGTTTGGCCGAACAACTCTGGCACTAAAGGAGACCCTTGAAAAGATGAAGCCCAAGGAGAACAGCGATCAACGCAAGAGTCGATTAGGTGTCCATCCGCTGGGTCGCGACTGAGTGACCCGCTGGGAAATAGCCACATCCAACGAAAGTCGCGAGGCGCAGAAGGGCATTTGCGAGCATAGGCGTGGATTACTGGAACCCCATTCGGGTTTTCTATTGCGTCCTGGCGGTGAAAACTTTCTGCAATCTCGACTTGGCGTCTTATCTTGTCGTAAATTGATTTTGGGAAGGGAACAATTCTAAAGTGGTCGTGTTTCGTGCTCGCGATCTCGATCTGTTCATCTGCGAAGTTCAAATCCTTTATTCGCAGATTCAGCGTGTCCGAGAGACGCAACACGCTCGCGTACATCAATTGGGGTACAAGTCGGTCTGCTGGTCGGAATGCTTTGAACAACCGAATTAAGTCTGGTCTGGCAACGACGCGGCGCCGACATTTCTGCGGTTCTTTAGCTCGTAATGGATTCTCTTCTGTTTCGGCAAGTGGTTTTCCCAGCACTCTGGAAAACAAAAATTTGATAGCGAAGACCGCTTGATTTTGAGTTTTGGGAGAGAGGTGGATATCCTTGGCCAAGTACCTTCATCTGGCGTACACATCTTCGATCTTCGTCGCCTCGGGGTGGATCCAGTCGCCATGCCGATCTGGGGCATCACGGCTGCTCCGCTGACAGCCATCTGAAGTGTGTTGCGTTGTCAACTGACTCCCAATCAAAATGAACGATCGAGGTCGTCGAGTTCCTCCCAACGCAAATAGGTGCTGGCCAATTCCTGATCAACTTTTTTCAATTCATTTTGTACTGCCAATATTTGGACTCTGTCTTGTTGATAGAAGTCGGGAGTTGCCATCAGCCTGTGGATTTTGGCTACACTCGCTTCCAACAATTCAATCTTAGCCGGGAGTGAATCGAGTTCGATTCGGTCACGGTGGCTAAGTCGCTTCTGAAGGCTGGCGGTCTTGGGCGGTTGGTTGCTGCCACTTGTTTCCCCCGCCTTTTGTGGCTTGGAGAATGCCGCCAGCGAATGCGCTTTCTGCCGCTGCCAATCGTCGTATCCTCCAACATACTCGCCAATGTTATTGCCTTCGAACACGATGGTGCTAGTGGCAACTTGGTTCAAAAAGGCTCGATCGTGGCTGACCACTAGGACCGTGCCATCGAATTGAATCAGCTGCTCTTCCAGTAGTTCCAGAGTTTCTGTATCGAGGTCATTGGTTGGCTCATCGAGCACAATTACATTGGCCGGCTTGGCAAACAGTTTGGCCAAGAGCACCCGATTGCGCTCGCCGCCTGAGAGAAATTTCACCAGCGTCCTCGCCCGTTCTGGTGTAAACAAAAAGTTCTGCAAATATCCTAGTACGTGCTGCGGTCGTCCTCCAAACACAACTGTTTCATATCCATCGCCGACATTTTCTTGGACGGTTTCTTCCTCTCGGAGTTGTTCTCGCAATTGATCGAAATAAGCGATTTGCAGGTTTGTCCCCGTCCGCACACGGCCTGACTCTGGTGCGAGTTGACCCAGCAATAGTCGCAATAGAGTCGTTTTCCCGGCACCGTTGGGCCCAATAATACCGATCTTGTCTCCTCGCATGATCAAGGTAGAAAAATCTTGAACAATGGGCTGTTGATCGTAGGCAAATGACATCTCCTGAACGTGGGCAATCAGGTTTCCGCTTCGTTGCCCGGACTGAATTTGCAGCCGGACAGCTTGGGGGTTCTTTTGTCGACTGGCCCATTCCTCTCTCATTGACTTGAGAGCCCGGACTCGCCCTTCATTCCTGGTGCGGCGCGCTTTAACGCCTTGCCGTATCCACGCCTCTTCTTCGCTCAGTCGCTTGCTAAACAGCGCTGTTTGCTTCTCTTCTGCTTCTAAGGCAGCCGCTTTTCTTTTGAGGAACGTGGAATAGTCGCAAGTCCAGTCAAAAATTCGTCCACGGTCAATTTCCAAAATTCGCGTGGCGATATTCTGCAAGAATACACGGTCGTGGGTTACAAACAGCAGTGTTCCTGTCCAGCGGTGCTGCAAAAATTCTTCGAGCCATTGGATCGAAGGTAGGTCTAAGTGATTCGTCGGCTCGTCTAGCAGTAGCAACTGAGGGTCCGAAGCGAGCGCGCGAGCCAACAGTGTCCTGCGTTTGCGTCCCGACGATTCTGTTTCAATCAGCCGATCGGGTGAAAGTTCCATTTGATCCAGGATTTTCTCTACTTGCTGCTCGTAGACCCATGGCGTTTCGCTATCACGCCAACCGCTTGGAAGTCCCTGCATGACAATTTCCTGGACAGTTCCCTTCAGGTCGCGAGGGACATCTTGTGGCAACCAGGACACATGGGCATCAGCTGCGATCTCGATGGTGCCATGGTCGGGTACAATCTCCCCGCTAAGTAGTCGCATGAGGGTCGTTTTCCCAGCACCATTGCGACCGACCAGGCCGATTCGCTGACCGGCTTCAATTTGGCAATTGACGTTGTCCAACAGAAGAGGGCCGCGGTAACCGATAGAAATGTTTTGGAGTGTAGCAAGAGCCATAAGTGTTCTTGGATGGATGGTAGTGTTGCAAGCTTGGGACCAACGATTTTAATCCAAATTGTGAATATGTGGTTGCCCTCAAGTTATTGTGGAGCCACTCAAGAGGGAACGTGGAATTGCTCAGCCCACGAAAGCACTACTGCTCGGAGCCTGCTAACGCGAAGTCAGCCGTTCGTTGCATTCCGACCCACATGGCTTTTGGTCCGGGCAACCCGTCACTGGCGCGTCCGAGAAAACCGCCCAGCCGCTCTTGAGGATTCTAAAAAATATTTCGATCTGCCACCGACAGCAATAATACGAAATAATCGCACAGACTTGTGCGAAGGTCTTGATCGGAAGGCTCGTTAGAAGAAGCCACTCGACCGGGTTTTCGACTTTCGGAGAATTCGTTTCTCGGATCAAGACCGCATTGATCTCGATATTCGACGCCCTGCCTCCGGGACGATCCACGCCGCGAACGATGACTCGTTTTGATTAGTATGCCGCTGGGTGGTATGCCGCTGGGTGCCGCTGGGGACACACAGCTATAGCGACCGCTGCAAACTGGGCTAAATAGGCAGCTTCAGCTAAACTGGAAAAACGGGTAATCCACAGGCTTTTCGAGCCAGACTATACTTAGCTTGCCAGGGAACTTGAGTGCCAGGGAACTTGAGTGTCCCCGTTTAGCCCCCGCAGAACGAGAAGCCCGTGAATTAGCTCTCATCGTAGTGGACTTCGCCAGAAATCCCCCATCCACTAGCACGATACTAAATCGCAATACTAGATCAGGATGAAGCACCAACTTCTCACCTCAGCAACAATCGATTGGCCAGCCTCTTTTTCTGTTGAATTGGCAATCGAAATGGGCACCGGTCGCTAGCGGCAATTTATGTTGATACTACACCCAAATTGACAAGTAGTCGAAACAATAGTCACGTGCGTTTTCGAGATTTCTTTTTTAGGCAGTGAGCATTGCCGGAGGTTCTCATAACACTCAAATTCCTTGCGGTCGATAGCGAAGATACTAACCCAGGACGGTTCGTCCTAAGCGCGCTGGGGATGATCCATTCCGCAACCGCCTGAGCCACAAAAAGCGGTCGTGCTTCAGCGAAGCACCGACGGGCAGAGTGCTTGGAGAATCGGTTACCTAGACTTGATCG
>JBIIJD010000111.1:0-10424 GCA_044234105.1 Aureliella sp.
GAGTCTACTAGGTTCAGTGAATTAGGCTGAGAACTCAGTTGGTAAGCTTCGGAAAGCACGAGCGTTCGAGTCAGATCGCGTAGATCAAAACCACTAGAGATAAAGTGCTTTTCCAACGCTTCTAATAGTTCGGGATTGGTAGGCGGATTGGTGTCGCGAATGTCGTCTTCGGGCTCGATCAACCCTATGCGAAAGAAATGCTTCCAGTAACGATTTACCAGAGCGCGGGCAAAAAACGGGTTGTCTGGAGATCGCATCCACTGGGCCAGCTTGAGCCGAGGATCTTCGCTGGGGTCAATATCACCCAGGTCGGTTCCTAAAGCTCGTGGACGAAGCACTTGACCGCTGCGCACGTTTCGGGCTTCGGCGACGCCCCGTTCGTGAAATATCATGTCTTCGTTCTGAATTCCAGTCGGCTTCCGGCCCACGCGCGAGAAGAAAGCCGCCAACGCATAGTAGTCGTCTTGGCTCCAACGTTCAAAAGGATGATGGTGACACTGAGCGCACTGCAATCGAACACCCAGAAAAAGTTGCGAAATGTCTTCAAGCTGCGACTTAGGGTCTTTCACACGTTTGTACCAAGCCACCGCAGGATTGTTCATGATGGTACCGGTGGCAGCTAACAACTGCTTGACCATCCGATCGTACGGCGTACCGGCTTGCAAATTGTCTCGAACCCAAGCGTGAAAGGCAAAATTCGCAGCCAGATCATTCGTGTCATCGCGACGATTTTTTAGTAGGCTGGTCCACTTGTTCGCAAAATAGTCGGCGTGGTCAGGATGATTTAGAAGGTCTGCTACTAATGTAGCGCGACGCTCGCCGGTAGCCGCCTGCCAGAAACGATCACGATCGTCACTGTTTGGTAGACGTCCAACTAGATCAATGGTCACGCGCCGAAGAAACGTGGCATCGTCGCATTTTTGGGAAGGAGGAATACCAAGCCGCTGGACGTTTGCAAAGACATGCTGGTCCACTAGATTCTGGGCGGTTGGAATTTCGGCTAACGCTGGCCCCAGCGGGACCGCTGGTCGGAACACAGCGACATGGCCTTGGTAGCGAACCATGATAGCCGCAGTGCCCGGCAAGATACCGCTGGTAACCAAGCCCTGTTCATTGACAGTTGCCAGAGCCGGATTGTTAGACTCGAAGAGCGCCAGTGAGGTCACATCTCGCTGGCTACCATCGCTATACTTGGCCACTACAGAAAGTTGCAACGATTGTTCTGGCTGCAAGAGCTGCGAATCAGGTAACGTCACTACCTTCTGCAAGCGAGCCCGACCGTCAGAGGTAGTACTGGCGAATTCTGGAGTACCTTGCCGAATCCACTCCACTAACATGCGATACTCGGGGGAACCCACTTGAATTCTAGCTCCGCCACCATGAGGAACATCGCCAGTAGCTTTGCGAATGAGCAGACTTTTCTCGGGAGCAGACGGAAACAGACGACGACCGCGACCATGAAAAACAATTTGAGGATAATCCTGATCGGGTTCGAAACCTAACAAGCTCAGTTCAAAACCGTTTTGACCGCCACCAGCTTTTGCGTGGCATACACCCGCATTGCAACCAGCTTTGGTCAGTATCGGCACGACATCGTTGGCAAAGTCGATGGCATTCGACTGCTGAACCGCCTCGTGCCAAGGTGCTGGTGATGATGAGGTAGGTTCTACGCCGAAAACGCTTGGCCAGTTCCAAACAACCGAACACAACAAAACACAGATCGCGCGCTTTGATGGACAAATGGCCAGCAGCAATCGCCTGAAAAGCGGATTGCATAAAGAATTTTCAGCAAGTTGTGTTTGCTGTTGCATCGCAATCAAAATTGGGTGGGGAGCATTTTAGGGCGGGATGTTCCATTATAGCCAAAGTAACGGGAACTACCAACAGCGGCCTGCCGCTTGTCCCATGCACAGCGGAGTAGCTATCCTGCATAGCCGGTGTCGACTATACTGCTCATCCTACCGTAGATCCTTTGTACCGTAGTGGGAGTCGCCAGAATTCCTTGAAGCACAAGAAGCGTAACCCTTCACGAATCTCAAATTCCGAGTCAAACTTTGGCTAGGAACACGATAGCTGGCTGTGATCCGCGAATGGATCGCAACCATGAAGTCTAATGAGAATTTATGGTCGGGGAATTCTGGCGAGGGAATTCTGGCGAATTCCACTACAATATCTTGAGGTTTTTTATGCCTGAACCTGTAATTATTGATGCTGTCCGAACTCCGTTTGGTCGCGTTGGCGGAGTCTATCGAGATACTCGTCCCGATGAACTCTTGGCCCAAACGCTCACCGGGTTGATCGATCGCTGCCAAGTCCCCGCTGAGTGCGTCGAGGATGTTGTGGTGGGCTGTGTATCGCAGGCCGGAGAGCAGGGTGCCAACGTGGCTCGACTAGCCGTGCTCCAAGCTGGCTTGCCGATTTCAGTTCCAGCCATGACTTTGAACCGCTGGTGTGGCTCAGGGCAACAGGCAATCCACTCGGCGGCGCAGAGCGTAGCGGCTGGGGATGCTCAGTGCTGTATCGCAGCCGGGGTTGAGAGCATAACCCGCGTGCCGCTGTTCAGCGACATCGGAGGCTTGGAAAAACTCAACCCGACAGTTTGCGAGAAATTTGGTTTAGTCCATCAAGGCGAGAGCGGCGAGCGAATTGCATCGCGGTGGAAGATCACTCGCGACCAGGCTGATGCGTTTGGTATGGAAAGCCAAAGACGTGCATGGCGAGCTGTCAGTGAAAATCTGAATCACGAGTTGCTGCCCATGAAAGGGTTGGATCGCGACGGCAAGCTTGTGCAACTCACTCGCGACGAAGGCATCCGCGATACGATCGACCCGGTCAAAGTTGCCAGTCTGACTCCTGCATACCGGCCAGTTGGTGAAGGTGTTTTAACTGCGGCAAATTCCAGCCAGTTTGCTGATGGAGCGGCTGCGACGCTCGTCGCCGATCGCCAGTGGGCTGTGGCTCAGGGGCTGAAACCACGAGCACGATTCTTAGCTCGAGCCGTCGTAGCTGATGATCCAGCGCTGGCCCTGATGGCTGTCGTTCCGGCAACTCAGTTGGTACTCAAACGCAGCGGGCTACGCATCGAGGATATCGACTGGTTCGAATGCAACGAAGCTTTTTCGACCGTCGTTTTAGCTTGGGCGCGCGAGACAGGTGCTGATCTGGCGAAAGTGAATCCCTGGGGCGGTGCCATCGCTCACGGTCATCCGTTGGGAGCGACAGGGGTCGGTCTGTTCGCAAAAATGCTCAACGGATTGGAAACCACCGGCGGTTCGCTGGGATTGCAAGTCATGTGTATTGGCCATGGGCAGTCGACTGCTACGATCATCGAACGAATCTGAGAATTATCCCCACTTGCTCACGCTGGTAGATGACGAATGAGACAAGCAGATGTAGGGTGGGACAAGCAGGCTGTTAAAAGAAAGATGTGGCCAGCAAAGAATCAGTCAAACGAAGGAAGAGTGTTTGAATTGAGTGAGTGCCGCCTGCGCCGGCCCACCTTCGGTTTTGTGCTGGTCTATTCAGTTTAGGCTTTGTTTTTAATGTGACAACAAGCTTCTAGCTTGTCGAAGAAGTGTAACAATTCCTACACAAGCTAGAAGCTTGTGACAACAGAAATTTGTCAAGTAACAGCTTCAGAAACAAAGCCTGGTCAAAAGATACCTATTCGGCTCCTTATTAGCCCTGCGAAAACGCTAATACAAAATATCAGTAGAAAAACTTTGCATGCCACTCAACGCACAAACGCAACTTCGAGGTGCTCGTTGCAACGAGTGTGGATCGCTGACCTTTCCTGTAAGCTGCGGCTGCATCGTTTGTGGTTCAGTTTCTCAAGCGACCGTAGATCTGTCGCTTTCGGGTACAATTGAAAGTCGTACTTTAGTTGGCGAGAGGATCGTTTGTGAAATAGTTCTGGACGATGGGCCGCGAATCATGGGATGGCTCAGTGCGGCGGAACCGGCAGCAATTGGCGATAGGGTAAAATTTGCTCCTTGTGAAAATGAACTGAGGTTTGTGCTCGATGTCTGAAGTGGTCATCCTGGGTGTCGGAATGACACCGTTTGCGAAGCAGGCGGAGCGCGGCCATGAATCACTGGTGGCAGAGGCGGTACACCAAGCCTTTGCACATGCCAATGTTCGGGCGAATGATATACAAGCTTCCTTCTGTGGATGCGCTACTGCACCGCCGGGTACCGGTCAGCGAGTGCTGAAAAATTTGGGGCTTACCGGTCGACCCATCGTCAATGTGGAAAACGCTTGTGCCTCCGGATCCAATGCCGTTGTCGAAGCCTGTGCCTGGATTCGCGCCGGAATGTGCGATGTAGCCTTGGTGGTTGGAGTCGAAATCTTGTCGGGTATTCGAGGTCCTCTGCCAACGCAAGAAGCCTGGTACTTCGACACCGGACTAAATCTGCCTGGATGGTATGCCCTGCAGGCCAGTCGGCACATCGATCAATTTGGATTGACTCGAGAACAACTGGCTGCCGTGGCGGTGAAAAATCGTCGCCTCGCTGCCGCAAATCCCAAAGCCTACTTTCAATCGCCAGTCACTGTGGAAGAGGTTCTGAGTTCACGTATGATCGCCGATCCGTTAACTCTTCTGCAATGTTGTCCGAAAGCTGACGGAGCCGCAGCGGTTGTCTTAAGCACGGCTCGGCATTCCGCGAGGATTACTAATCGTCCCGTTCGTATTCGAGGAATGTCGATGACGTCGGGACAAGCCGTGTTTCGCGACGGCGCGCGCCCAGCAAGCGCGGCTCATCGCGCGGCAACAGCGGCTTACCAGCAGGCTGGAGTGGGGCCTGAAGATTTGGACTTGGTTGAGTGCCACGATGCGTTTACTATCGGCGAAATATTGTATACCGAAGAGTTGGGATTGTGCGAGCAAGGCAGGGGAGGGGAACTGGTCGCATCGGGTGCAACTTCCCCAGGAGGCAGTTCGGCAGTAGTCAATGTCAGCGGAGGACTGTTGGCCAAGGGGCATCCGCTGGGCGCCACCGGTATCGCACAACTGGCAGAACTGGTTTGGCAACTGCGTGGCGAGGCGGGCCCCCGGCAACAAACGGGTGCGAGTATGGCTGCAGCGCTGACGATGGGTGCCGGCGAATTTGAACTCGACGCCAACGCCTGCACCGTTTTCGTGTTGGAAGGCACTTAACATGATCATCGCTAATTTGAATTGAAGGCTCATCGCACCATGGAAATTGCCTATGACCCAAGTCGACCCGAGATGATGGTCGACCCATTCCCTGCCTTCGAGCAACTGCGCGAGCAGGCTCCCGTCTATCGCAGTTCGGTCCTTGGCGGCTGGGTGCTCACTCGTTACGACGACGTCAAGCTTGCGATCTCAGATCGTCGCTTCTCAGCCGATCGAATGCGTCCTTTCTTTGCGCAGCTACCTGCCGCCAAGCAATGCGCCTACGCAACACTACGAGATTCGATATCTCGCTGGGCCGTATTTCATGATCCCCCAGAGCACACTCGTTTGCGCGGGTTGATGAACAAAGCTTTTACTCCTCGATCGATCGAACGGTTGGAACCGCGCATTCGCTCCATCGTCGATGGACTGCTGGATCAAGTGGTCGAGCGTGGAGAGATGGATTTGATCGCGGACCTAGCCTATCCACTGCCCGCGTCAGTCATACTCGATATGTTAGGGTTACCGTGTGACGACTTGGATCGTATCAAAGTTTGGTCGGATGAGTTGGCGCTATTTGTCGGCTCGTCAGTGAACACTCCCGACAAATATCAGCGTGCAACCAATAGCATCCAGTCGATGAATGAGTATTTTAGCGAGGCCATTCAGCGGCGTCGAAGCGACCCGAGTGACGATCTGCTGACGGCTTTATTAGCAGCCCAAGAGCAGGGAGATTTGCTGAGCGATGACGAATTGGTGGCCACCTGCGTGCTTCTGGTATTCGCAGGCCACGAAACGACCACCAACCTGATCGGCAACGGCCTTTTGACTCTGATGCGATTTCCCACTCAGCTCCAACGTCTGCGGAACGATCCTGGCTTGATGCCATTGGCCATCGAAGAGTTGTTGCGATTTGATGGTCCAGCCGCATCGGTTGTTAGAATTGCCACCGAGGAGATATTGCTGCACGACCAGACCATTCAGCCCGGCGACCGCATATTTGCCATGCTCAATGCAGCCAACCGCGATCCACGGCAATTCGCCAACCCTGAAACGCTCGACATCGCGCGAAAAGAGAATCGCCATCTGGCCTTTGGTCATGGAATCCATTTTTGTGTTGGAGCGCCGCTTGCGAGGCTGGAAGCTAGATTAGCCATCGCCGCAATTCTTCAGCGTTGCCACGATATCAAGCTGCAGACGACAGATTTGAATTGGACCAATTCCCTCGTGCTGCGCGGAGTTAAATCGTTGCCAGTTTCGTTTAGCTAGGAACCGACTTCTAAATTGACAACGCAGCGCACGTTATCCGAAGCCCTCAATAGTTCGGATGAGATCGACGCGTTTCATGACACTATTAAATCCTCAACGCGCCGCGCGCCCGGAATCGCTCCGCCCGAAAGATCTGCGTACAGCATCTTTCAGATGCTCCTTCAGGTCATCGAGGCTTTCACCCTGCGTCCAATAGTCTGGGTACTCCTGAAGGTAACCTAGCCAAGCTTCCCCATCCTGCCAAACCACAGTTTTTACGATTTGCATAACTTCACCTTACAAGCAATCGATTGGAAGCATCTCCTATCCCTAGTTTATTCCATGTGTCAGCCATCGACAACTACGCCCATCATCTACAAAGACAGATCTCTTTAGCTGACCTAGTTGCCGTCCAAGGTTTAGCCATCTATCGGGGCGACGTCTTTTACGGGATCGATGGAAAACTATGGATGGCAAGTTGCAACCGAAACGATTACTTAGGGGCCATACGTATAGCACCATCCAGGCGGATGGCTTCGCCGTTGAGCATCTGATTTTCGCAGATATGCTGAACGAGGGCTGCAAATTCGCTGGGATGTCCCAACCTGGATGGGAACGGAACCTGCTGACCGAGCGACTTCTTGGCCTCTTCTGGCAATGACTGCATCAGCGGCGTATCGAAAAGACCGGGCACGATCGTCATGACTCGAATTCCAAATTTTGCCAGTTCCCGAGCAACCGGCAGAGTCATCGCCACTACGCCGCCTTTAGAAGCCGAATAGGCAGCTTGACCAATTTGGCCATCGTAGGCAGCGACGGATGCCGTATTGACGATCACGCCTCGCTCGCCTCCTTCCATGGGCTCAGCTTTAGATATCACTTCGGCAGCCAGTCGAATGGAGTTAAATGTGCCGATCAAATTGACCTGGATGATACGACTGAACACACCTAGATCATGTGGCCCCTCTTTGCCAATAACGCGAACTGCCGATGCGATGCCAGCGCAATTGATCACACCGCGAAAATCACCAAACGTATCTACGGCTACTTTGATCGCGCTGCGGACGCTGGCTTCGTCGGTCACGTCTGTCGCCACAAAGCGCGCTGAGCCCAGTTCCTCAGCCAGCGCCTGTCCAAGTTGCTGGTTGATATCTGCGATCACCACGCGCGCACCACCGGCAACAAGCCGCCGCACCGTAGCTTCACCCAAACCTGAACCACCACCTGTAATCAAAAAACTACGCCCAGCAATATCCATAGTCTGTAAATCCCAGCATCAGTAAAAGAGGATCGAAGAATCGTTTGGTCTACGTAGATCGAACCGGTATTTTAACAGATCGACCGCTATTGAGAACTAGAAAATGGTTTTCACTACTCTTCCCATACTTCGACAATTACACTATCCTGTGTTGCAGTGTAATAATACCTTTTCGCAGGAGGACTCTTGGATGGTCAAGTTGAAAAGTGAGAAATCGGGCTGCTGCCAACGACCTCCTTTGCACGAGCGTCCGCTGCTGACGCCGATTCAGGCCGGTGGCTTGGCGTCTGTCTTTAAGGTACTGGCCAATGACACGCGTCTGCGATTGCTCCACGCGCTGGTACGCTGCGAAGAACTTTGCGTCTCCGATTTGGCTCAGTCGATTGGAATGAAGCCGCAAGCTGTTTCCAACCAACTGCAACGACTTTCTGACCTTGGTATTCTAGCCTCGAGGCGCGACGGCAACAGCATCTACTATCGTCTGGTCGATCTGTGCGTCCGCTCGCTGCTGGACCAAGGGCTCTGCCTGATGGAGGAAGTCTCGCACCGAACAAAGTACTCGTTGCAAGGTGCCAGAAATGCTTGAGTTAGCTCGCAAGTGTATTGCTGAACTGGTGGGTACGTTCAGCTTGGTTTTTTTTGGCACCGGGGCCATGGTTGTCAGCGAGAGCTTTCCCACGGCGGTGACTCACCTGGGGGTAGCCGCAACCTTTGGCTTGGTCGTTCTCGCGATGATCTACGCAATAGGAAATGTGTCGGGCAGCCACCTCAATCCGGCCGTGACGATCGCGTTTTGCCTTGCGAGAAAGTTCCCAGTAAAATCGGTGCTGCCATACATTGTCGCTCAGCTTCTGGGTGCTATCTTCGCCAGCGCGACAATACGCCTTTTGTTTCCGCAAAGCCAACTGATTGGTATGACTTTGCCCAGCGGTTTGTGGTCACAGGCGTTTGCACTGGAGTGCATTCTCAGTTTCCTACTGATGTTTGTCATCGCGAGTCTTTCGACAGGATGTCCCGACAAACGTCTCCTGTCAGGCTTGGTAGTCGGTTCGATCATTGCCATCGAAGCCCATTTTGCTGGCCCCATCACCGGAGCGTCGATGAATCCAGCTCGATCCATTGGTCCTGCGCTCATCGTTGGCAACGTGAATTCCCTGTGGATTTACATCCTTGCACCCATCATCGGCGCGACGCTGGGCGGCTGGTTGAGCCTATTCTTACATGCTGAAGAAGTGTCATCTCTATCACAAAAGTCATTCGAAAACTTGGGAGCTACTAAAGTATGAATACCGTAGACTTTTTGGCTTTGCTAAAGGCTAGCCCTCAACAGAGAATTCATGTGATGCTGCGGCCCCAGCGATTGCTGCTAGTGATCTGTTATTGTTGAAGTTCATTTCCTTGTGATGCCAGTCTGAAAGCCCAATGATGTCTTCGAAAAAATCCATTCTCTTTGTCTGTGTCGAAAATTCCAATCGAAGCCAAATGGCTGAGGCTTTTGCGCGAATGCTGGGACCATCTTCCACGCAGGCCTACAGCGGTGGATCGCGTCCATCTGGTCGGATCAATCCCAAGGCCATAGAAGCCATGCGAGAGTTAGGTTACGACCTCACGACTCATCATTCCAAGGGGCTTGAAGGCTTCAACGGCACCCGTGTGGAAGTAGCGGTCACTATGGGCTGTGGCGATGAATGTCCGCTTGTCCACGCCGATCGACGTGTCGATTGGCAGATTCCCGATCCGCGCGACATGACTCCAGAAGAGTTCCGAAAGGTTCGAGATTTGATTGGTCAGAAGGTCAAAGAACTCTTGGAAACATTCTAAATGTCAACGGGTACCTGTGGATGGAATTTGCCTTGGTTACTCATCTAGAATCTGGTCGAGTTGGCTGGCCGCATCCCTGACGACTGTTCAACTAAAATGTCCTGAGACATACTGGCGAGTGTATTCTTGTTGCGGTGACTTGAAGATCTGCTCAGTCTCTCCAAATTCTACCAGGTATCCCGAACGCGACTGCTTGTCGACATACATGAATGCAGTGTGATCGGCGACTCGCATGGCTTGATGCAGATTGTGAGTCACGATCACAATGGTGTATTGCTGTCGCAGTTCGATCATCAGCTCTTCGATGCGACTGGTCGAAATCGGGTCCAGCGCGGAACAGGGTTCATCCATCAACAACACCTGCGGCCCTGTGGCAATGGCCCGAGCGATGCATAACCGTTGCTGCTGGCCACCTGACAAGGATAAAGCACTCTTTTTGAGCTTATCCTTAACTTCGTCCCACAACGCAGCCGCCTGCAACGCTTGCTCGACCCGTTGATGTAAATTTTGTGTATCTCGGTTGACTCGAAGTCCAAAAGCTACGTTATCAAAAATGCTCATGACAAATGGCGTTGGCTGCTGAAAGACCATTCCAATCTGGCGACGCACCCGCACCGGATCGATGTGGGGTGCGTACAGATTCTGACCTGACAGGGTAACTCGTCCGTCCAGCCTGAAGCCTCGAACGATATCATTCAGACGATTAAAACAGCGCAAGACGGTGCTTTTGCCACATCCTGATGGACCGATAAATGCCGTGATTCGCCCATGCTGAATCTGTAAATGTGTCTCTTTGACGGCCAGGAAGTCTCCGTAGTACAACTGCTGTATCTCGCAGTCAATCATGGTCGCTCTACTGGGTTGACCGGCGCTGAAATGTCGCGTTGGCATCGTGGGACAAGCTGTGGTCATGATCATTCTCTCGCTATAATTTTACTGCCGAATTTCTATAAACCGGTT